>JARGNR010000070.1:6453-31432 GCA_029212405.1 Saprospiraceae bacterium | reverse complement strand
TCAGGTGTAAGGCCTCTAGTCCTAATGAAATTGGGGATATTCGGTAGTACTGAATATCCCGAACTTACCGCAATAAGGTAATGGTTCCAAAGGCATATTCTTTGACTGCTTCATTGTTTATAGAGTAATTCAATTTCCAGATATATACCCCTTGTTGGACAGGCTTACCATTGACCGTTCCATCCCAGAAATCTTCTACATTTTCTGTACTAAACATCAAATTGCCCCATCTATCATAAATACTCCAGGTGTACGCTTCAATTACAAAATCACTGATCAATATTGGTTTGATTTGGGAATTGGCACCGGATTCTGATAGTGCAAAAACATTGGGCACAACAACTTTCACATCACAATTTTCATCTATTACGTTAACAGAAATTTGAACCTGAGTACAATCCAATTCCAAGGTAAGGAGAAATTCTCCCGCTTCTGAAAAACTTCTATTTGCCCCCGAAACACCATCTTCCCAGCCTATAATAGCTTTGTCTACAAATGGTCCAGTGAGCAAAGATTCAAGTTGAAAGTCTACCCCTCCATTGCACAAGAAGAGTACGGTATCTAATTTTTCAGGAATTTCATGAAGTTGAATGTAATCAATGGCATATCCTGATAGATGCTGAATTCCTTCTAAGCCCTCTTCCATACAATTATTTAATTCAGTCATCAACTTATTGGGTCCCGTAATGGCCAAATGATCAAATGCTTCTTCTGCCTCAAAACACGTCCAATAATTAACCCAATTATATGCTGAAGAAGGAGTGTCATCGATATGAATGTCATCCACAATTAATTTTGAAGTGGTTTCAAATCCATGGACTATTGGTTCAAAATTAACCGTCTCAGAATCTAGATCGAACATAATATGTTGATGATCCAACCTCAATTCAAGACCGCGATCAGGAAATAATGAACATTCCTCTGGTATAATTTCAAATGGATTTTCGACATCATATTTCAAACTTCCCACTTCGAAATAATAAAACGAACCTTCATTTAATGGTTTTAACAGCTGCTGTGAAACCCCTTCTGAAATGACCATTCCGTTTTTGAAAATCACTCCTTCCAAGGATATATATCCAGATCCTACATAAGGGACAATATTCGAATTTATCGCGATAATCGACTGAGTATCAGAAGGATCAATTTCACATGAATAATGCATCCAATAGGCATCCGCACCTGTAGCATTCCAATGCTCTGATTCGTAAAAGCTAGCAATTGTATTATCCGGGCAGACTACTTCTTCAAATGAACCATTTCTAATGAGATTTTGCCCCCAGATGGAGATCGCAAAAAAACTGCATCCAATAAATACTAAAATTGATCTCATTTTGTATCGATGTTCTCTTGACTAGATCCTTGTGACTAAATGAAATACAAGATAAGTATTACTGGGAAAACCATACAAACTGAATTGGCCTATCTGCGGACAACTTTCATAGTATGATGCACCCCATCGATGATCGCTCGAATAAAATACATACCACTCAATTTAAAATTTGTACTTGAAATCTGGATGGATTGTGGACCATTTGAGCGTTGATCTTGATATATACGTGCACCAGACACATCAAATATCTCTATTTCCAACGTGTTATAGGACTCCGCAACATTCAATCGCAAATCCTCATAAAATGGATTCTCTAAAGCATGAATGGAATTTGTAATCGCAGGTTGCAATTCGTTTTGCTCTTTTTCAGTATAGTCAATTACTATATCTACAGGAAC
Organism: Saprospiraceae bacterium; assembly: GCA_029212405.1. Lineage (GTDB taxonomy): Bacteria > Bacteroidota > Bacteroidia > Chitinophagales > Saprospiraceae > CAJXUU01. The sequence continues at coordinate 29,701 of JARGNR010000070.1, read as the reverse complement.
AAGATTGATATATACTTCTGGCGACAAACCATTGGAAAAATGAATATTTATTTCTTTAGGCGTGTGTATCTCTAAAAATGCTTCATTGGTGATTGATACTGAATGCGTGTTGACCCATGATACCTTCACCTCATTATTAGTAATCACATATTCTCCTTCTGCAATGTAGTTGGATTTAATTTCACTTCCCTCCGGAACATACATACTAAACTGTAGTCCGTCAATATCATCTTCTTCGTTCACTCTTAATGTATAGGTCCAAGAGCCATCTCCATGAGCTTGTCCATTCATGTCCATTACTGCATACCCATTTGTACGAGTCTCTATGTCATCTCCTTTTCCACTTAATCCAGGTTTATAGGATCCATTTACATCCCCCATCTTTACTGCCACAAAATTCACGTGTTCTGCGGTGTCCAACAAGTTTTCGATAACAATAGAATCTGGATAATTAAATGGATATGTTTCGTCATCAAAAACAAATGCGGAATCTACAAAAACCCAATTTTCGATCTCTTTGGGCCATTCAGCAATAATACCTAAAATCATTTTCCGCATCGTTAACAAATCAGAACTACTTACCTTATCATTATCATTCACATCAGATGCAATGATATCATATGGATTATTAAATTCTTTTATACCGAGAATGTGCTGTTGCATCATTACCAAATCCAGAGTACTTACCCCAGCGTTAGGGCTTGTTTCATAACTCGGACTAAACACATATTTAAGGAATTCTGGAGTTTGTTCTAGTGTAAACTCACCCTGCTCATCCGTCATTTCCATTCCTGAAAATGTATCAATAGAAACTGTATACTCCAGCTCTACTTCAGGAATATTTTTATCTCGCTGTGTTCTTACTCTACCCGCTATCTTTCCTTTAATTGTCCCATTCGGGCATGCATCTGCATTGTCCTGAACGATAAAACTAACTTCACATCGTTCTTGGTTTCCATATTCATCGGTCACCCACAGCTCTAATGTAAAAAGTTGCGCTACTCCATTTTCAATATCTTCACATACGATGACTCTATTATCATCATTAATATTTTGCGAAAATGAAAAGATCAAATCTTCTTGTGCAGTACAATTATCATAACTTCCATAATCATAGTCTTGTGCCCAAATTTGGATCATTCCTGCACTCGGCATGATGGTCGTCGTTATGGATGAATTGCAATACGGTGTAGGATTTTTACAATCTCTTACCGTCACTGCATAGTCACAAGTAGTTGAATTTCCACAGCCATCCTCTACTGTCCAAAATACTCTATGTGTCCCAAATAATACAGTTCTCTCAAACTGAACACCTTGCCCCGATTCATCCATAATTCCATCATCATCATAATCCAAATTCCAGAGATACAACAGGTTTAATGAATCAGTACAATCATCATTTACAAATGCTGTAAATGTGATTAATTCCGAGGTACAATCCTCATCGTACGAACAAATATCTTGATCTGCACAAGAAACAAATTCAGGTGCTATATTATTTTTTAACTTGATTTCTTGTAAGTAAGTCCAAATGCCAGCAGTGGTAGAACCACTATCATATTGACACCAGTCAATTACGGTCCATTCTCTTAATATTTTTATACACGCTCCACCTGAGATGTAAAAAATTTGATCTTCATATGTTGAGGCTACCAATGCACATTTATTCTCATCCCATGTTGGCTCTCCCGTTGTAAGAGGATCAGCTTGAATCGTATCGCAGCCATTCATCTCAAAGTTATTGGGCCAATTGATATCGCTCTCTAAAAATGGATTTGTTGTAATAATCGTAATGGTTTGAACACAAGAAGCTGATTGACCGTAAAGATCGGTTGCCGTAAACGTTCTGGTAATTGTTCCTGCTCCACATTCTAAGTCAAAAACCACATCTTCTTCCACCGTAGCTTCACAATTGTCTTCAAAATAACCATCTTCTCCATACACGATGCCTTGAATAATTATCGGTTCTGTATTTGTTTCTCCCTCAACGACAGAACCAAAAACACTGAGATCATCAGAATCGTAATCAAAATCACAATCTATCGTAATATTAGTTGGACATAAAATGGAGGGAGGCAATTTGTCTTCAATAAAAACAGAAACCATACACGTATTACTCAACCCTACTTCATCAGTAACTCGGAATGCAACCAATACAGTATCGCCAACTTCTGAACAACAAAAATGTGCTTTAGGTCCAAAGTCCAGGCCCCAACCACACTCATCGGTCATTTTCGCTATCTCCATGGTGATCGACCCACAATTGTCAAAACTTTCATCATCAATACTGGTGGCAAATAGCTCAGCAACACCATTACTTCCTAAGGCAATTTGCGTATATCCATCACACACTGCAAATGGCGCTGTATCATCAATCACGGTAACCAAAGTAGTACATTGAGAAGCATTGCCACAAACATCAGTTGCGACATACAAAAGGTAATGCTCCCCTAATGGCAAGCCACTCAGGACATTGTTTGAATTAATATATAAATCTGTTACGTCCACCGTATCTAATGTTAATACTCTAAAACTTGTATCATACGCTGAGCAGTCGTACACACTATCCACAAACATCAAATCAAATGACTTACTGATGCAATCATAAGGTTGTGTGGATAAGGTAAGGTCTTCAGGACAATCAAAGACAGGTCCCGTTTTATCTAATATTTTAATTATTTGATTTTCATTGAAGCTTTCACTCGTACACCAATCGATCACAAACCATTGTCTTACCACTTTAAATCCAGCTCCACATTCTTCAAACTCTACATCTGAATACGTAGCATCAATATTCCCACAATCAGGAAATGAGGGCATTCCCGTTGATTCAGGAGATGGATATCCATTATCCAAAGCTTCCCAATCTCCATCACAACTCAATGGCAACTCATCTGTTCCATCGTAATCAGGAGGCGACATAACTGCAGATAATGGAAGAGGATTGACTAATATGATTTGAGTACAAGAAGAACTATTTCCAGTTTCATCCTCTGCAAACCACGCTCTGGTTATTTCTTTGACATATCCAGTACTGGCACAGGTCATTTCTACCTCAGTATCTTGATAGGTAAGGATTACCATTCCACAGGCATCTAGATTTTCTACAGAATAAGAATACGCACCAGTGGAGGTGGCAGTTGCATAAAATGGAATAGGTAGGCCCACTACTTCTGGATCAACTCCATATTCACAATCGGCTTCTGTTTGAAAACAATTTAAAAACGGAGGAATATTATCACTGACTTCTATTTCTCCACTGCATGTACTATTAGTGCAAGAGTGTCCCACTGTAAATGTTACATCCATTCCTAAATGATCAACGGTCAATAGATTATTAGGGATAGATTCACCCTGTTCGTCAAATAATTCAATCAGATATTTATCATAGGGTTCCGCAGGATTTGCCAATAACATAAAAACATCTACTTCTTGTTCGCATGCTTCTGCCAGTGAAATATTAATGCTGCTGTTACAAACCAATGCAGGGGCATTCATAAATGTAATAGACACTTGATCTGAAACCTCTACCATGGGTCCACTGCCATCGGGGTCATCACTCACTAAAATAAGTGTAAACCCTCCGTTCCCTAAATCTTCAGGACCAGGTTGATATTGATCGGTTAAAGAAAAAACACCTGACATCCCATTTCCAGGCAAAAAGAGTCCATCTCCCATTGTAAACCACATCCCATCTGAAACATCCCCAGATATGGAAGCACCCAAGTCATCTAAATTTAGCGTCTCTCCAAAACATAAAGTCTGGGGTTCACCAGCATCAACAACTATAGCCATACTGCCTCCGTCATTCGCATTCGATATGCCAACAAACAGAAAGGAAACCAATATAGAAAGAAGGATTCTCAATGTTATATTATTTATTTATATAATATATTTAATTCACCAATACAGCGAATAACATATTATAAAAATATTTAATACAACAACTATACCAAATGATTAGAAAGGGACTTTTTCTGAATAAAACAAGCGACTAATCTTGTCTTTGCTCTATTTCAATGGAGATTAAATCAATGGTTTTTTGAATTTGTTCTTTTGATGTACCGCATATATGGACTCCAAAAGTTCTGACTGCTTTTAAGATCGATAAGATGTTTTTATATTCATTTTTACCTTTCAATGCTTGGTAATCATTTGGTCGTACTTTACTAGGAATGGCATTGTATATTTCGAAGTGCTTCGCAAAGAAAGGCATTATCAATCCTGCATTATTTTCATCTTCAAACTTTCCTAATCCATCCGTGATTCTATAAATTACTTTTTCATAGACGTTTATTATTTCGTTTTTAACCGTATCATTTTGAATCAGCTCTACTCCTCTGGATTTTAAGGTTTCGTAGGGAGCATAATCAAAGAGTGGAGTATAATAATTATAAAATCTTCCAAAGTACATATCCAAGCTGTCATGATAGGGATGATTCGCCTTCAGATGTTTCAATAGTCGATCAAAGATTTCAATTTGTTCACCATGTGCTTTTTTCATTTTTAGCACTTCATCTAGGTTTTTTTGGAGACTTGTTTTTATTTCAATTAGGGTTTGGGTCTCCACCCGTTCCGTTTTTACTGCTTCATTTGCATTATTGATAGTAACCGCGATCAAGATGCCTACGACAACTAGGATTATTTCACCTATTGCATACACTATGTATTTTGTTACCCTATTGTTCTCTAATAATCCCTGTCTAACTTTACGGAATAGCTTCACTAGAATTGCTTTGATTAATTTGTCACACAAAGTAATATATTTACGTCAACTAGAAAGAACAACAAAATGACCTTTGCTGAAAAAGTGATAAACTTTTATACTGAAATGGATCGCAATTGGAAAATTGCAAAAGGATTTGATCTCATAGATCCGTTTGGGAATAAGGAAACTGTCAAAATCTTTTCTGAATTTTATCACAAATATTTCAATGATAACGAGACCAGACATTTTCTAATGGGTATCAATCCTGGAAGACATGGAGCGGGTGTTACTGGTGTTCCTTTTACTGATCCCAAAATTATTGAAGAAGATTGTCTCATTAAGAATGATTTCCCTAAAAAGAATGAACTCTCTGCTATTTTTGTCTATCATTTCATTGAAGCCTATGGAGGCATTGAAACTTTTTATAAAAAATTCTATATCAACTCTGTTTGCCCTTTAGGGTTTCTCAAAAACGGAATCAATTGTAATTATTATGATGATAAAGTTCTATTTAATAGTGTAAAATCTCGTATTGTGGCAGGAATTCAAGATCAAATAAATTTTGGAATGCATACAGATGTTGCTTTTTGTCTTGGCAATGGTCTCAATTTTAAATTTCTCAAAAAACTCAATGAAGAATATTCTTTCTTTGATGAAATCGTACCACTCCCTCATCCACGATGGGTAATGCAATATCGTCGGAAAAAGATGGATGAATTCACAATGAAATATGTGGATGCTCTTCAAAAAGTCTAATAATTAAATTAAAACCTTATTCTATTAAAAGTGTTGGACATAAAAACTAAGCATATGAAAAAAATTATACTCTACTTATTTACTATTTCTATTTCCTTCAATCTGCAGGCACAAAATATAGGTTGTGACGATTCCAATCGATACGTCGATGATATTTTTGCGGTTGTACAATTAACCTCCAACCTTAAATTTGGAGAAGGTGAAACGATTTTTGGAAATTTTAAAGAATTGTTTTTAGATGTCTACGAACCCGTAGGAGATGATTTAGAAGAAAGACCTGTTATCATTCTAGCTTTTGGCGGGAGTTTTATTGGTGGAAGTAAGGAGGATGTAAGTTTTTTATGTGAATCGTACGCTAGAAAAGGGTACGTAGCTGTGGCCATTGACTACAGATTATACGATGGTCCATTGCTCCCTCTTCCGAATGCAGAACAAATGACTGAAGTGGTGATAAAAACGGTATCAGATATGAAAGCATCTATCCGTTATATGCGTGAAGATGCCGCGACCGAAAATAAATTTAGAATTGATACTGACTTAGTATTTGTGGGAGGAGTATCTGCTGGTGGCATTACTGCTTTCCATACTGCCGTCTTGGATGACTCCGATAATTTACCAGATAATATTCGAATGATAATTGATGAAAATGGAGGCCTGGAAGGAAATTCAAGTGACAACTTTCAATATTCATCTGCAGTTCAAGGAATTGTAAACTTTTCAGGAGGACTGAATGATGCTTCATGGATTGATGCAGAAGATCCTCCGTTTGTGAGTATTCACGATGACATGGATGGTGTCGTACCATATGCAGGAGGCTTTGCCAAAGTATTTGATTTCCCTATTATTTATATGGAAGGAAGCAAGAGTTGTCAATTGGTTGGCGATAGTTTGGGTGTGGTAAATCAATTAAAGACAATTGAAAATAGTGATGGCCATGTAAGTTACTTTGCCTCACTTCCAGAAATAACTACTAACATTAATTATACAACTGACTTTTTGGTCAATATCGTTTGTCAAGAAGGTACAACTAGTACATCAGAAAACACATTGGAATCTGTCCAGATTTATCCAAATCCTACTTCTGGTCCTATATCCATTTCAAACTTAGAAGACCAAAACATTTCTGTTGATCTGTATGATCTAATGGGTAGAAAACTGGCTACTTTTGGCAACTCAACTTCCATAGACTTGAGTAATTTTTCTAATGGAATGTACTTGATTAATATTGTGAATAAAGAAACTGCTTCAGTAAATACTACACGTATTATTATTGAGCGCTAAGAAATTTAATCGTTTATATTCAAAAGGAGGCCTTGCATTAGCAGAGCCTCCTTTTGAATATAATATTCTTTTTTTGATAAAATATGATTAGATTCCTACCCCTAATTTTAATCCAAAATAATGGGGCCCTCTATCTTCTGTATATAACCAATAATCGTTTGTCTTGGCCCCAAATAAGGCGACAGATTTATAATGAACCTCTATCAAATAGAACCGATTATCAAAAATAATTCTCTTTCCCAAATTAACCCCTGCACTAATATTTATATTTAAAAACCTAAAGTTTAATTCTGTATTTTGATATTCATCTAAGCCAAATCTACTGTGATTTTTACTTAAAAATGGAATATCCATACTTGCAGATACCCCTCCATAAAACCCACTGGGAATAGTATAATAGAGTCCAATGGGTACGGTAAAATTGAAGACAGTTTCTGCAAAAAAATCAGATTTACCAAAAGTAGTTTTAAGAGGAATAGATTCCACTGAAATTCCAATTGTCAAATCCAACTTATCATCCAACTCATCTACGATTTCACGATATTCTATCGCCAGCCCTGGGCTCCATTTATAATCTCCATTCTCGTCACTCCCTGCATAGGAAGTAAAATGAAATGACCCCAAAAGAAAACGAGTCTGTAGACTATCTTGATTCTGTCCTATTCCATGTTGAAATAATAACAATAGAAGTACAAATGAAATTATAATTTTCATAGCATATTGTTTTAATGTGATATCTATTGATCTTTTCATTGCATTTCTAACTTTATTCTATTTAAACCTTTTTTAATTCGTCCTAATCCGAATTTCGATATTTTTCATCCTCATCATCTACCTTTTCTATAGCTTGCATGCAATTCACCGTCTTAATTCTTCCCATTATCTACCTTATTTCCTTCCATTTAAAACCAAGCTCAAAACATGCTCAAACTCCAAATCTCTTCCTTTGATAATGTCATTCAATGCATAGTCAATTTTAACATCAGGTTGCACTCCTGTATTGGGTTGAGGTTCTAAAGAAAATCCTCCCATAACTGGACAATCTATTTCAATCGTAGAGTTTGGAAGCGTAAAAAATAATATTTGACCTCCATTGATGTCGTTGAGATTTCCTCCAGTCTCTTGCCCAATAAGCAATCCTAATTTTTGAGATTTGAAACGCTGGGCAGTATAGAAAGCCAATGAAGTATTGGCTGCACTGGTCAATAAATAAATACTTCCTTGATACAACTTTTTATTTGCTTTCTTCTTTTTCTTTCTGCCTTCTTCAAAAATGTAATACCCATCCACGGCTTCTTTCTTCTTAGGATTCAGATTATAAAACCACGGTGTATCTCCCCATGTCTTGATATGTGGTTTCAGTTCCTCAGGAAAATCTACATATCGACTTCTCCCCTCTCTTTGAATTTGATATTCCCTATCGGTCAAATAGCCAAACAACTCCTCAGCCATTTCATCCGATCCTCCTGTATTTTCACGGATATCAATGATCAAATGTCGTATATCATTCTCCTCTAATTCTTTAAACGCATCGGATAAAAATTGCTTATAGTCAATTGTCATTGCCTTCCATCCATTCAAACCAAATGAGTTAATTGTCAGCATCCCAATCTGGTTTTCAATCACTTCAAAATCCCACATATCGTCTCTAGAAACTGGAAAGTCTGAATATCTCTTTTTAAGTATTGAAGCCCGCTCTTCTCTTGATTGTGCCTCTACACTTGTATTTGTGATTTCACTTTTGTCGATTTCTTTAATAGTCAAATCAATTGAAGAAGACGGAACATTAAAAAGTAAAGGGAAAAATATGTCAAATGCATAGTATCTAAAATCATAGCCTTGCACTTCCATTTTATACAACCGATTCAAATCGGTCCCTCCATCTGCACCTATATAATCAACCATTTGAGATTTAATCTGATCGGTAGTGATTCCATTTATGGAGGTAATAATGGTTCCTTTCTTTAGGAGATAATTTTCAGAAGCATTTTTGATAACCACCATTTCATCGTTAACCCATTTAAATGTAAACGGAACCTTATCCCTCTGGTAATGGATAATTGAATTAATCAACCTATTTTGATTATTAAAACCAGCTTTTGTATGATCGCATTGAAGTTGAGCCATCAATCTTGAAATTACACTGTATGCTTCACCGTGTGATAATTCATATTTAAAGTGATTTTCTGCATCTTTCAAGGCCCAATTTATTTCCTCCTGACTATTATATCGAAATGTACCAGGATGAACTTTTAAAATCATCGTTTTCAGCAACTCAAAATCTGCTTGTAATTGTTCCGGTTTTAATCTTTCAATACTATGCATATCAACAACTTGATCCACATTCCAAGTATGTATTGATATTTTACTTGTAGTTTTACTCAAATCCAAACTTCTATTCTCAATATTCTCCCAATGTGGTTTTGAATCATCTTCATACAATACAAATTTGAATTCTACTAATTCTGTACCTTCTTCAAAGTCCAATACAATGGAATAGCTATCTCCCGCTTTGCTTAAAGGTTTGGAGGAATTCCAATCCAAAGGAGCTACATTTCCACGAATTCCGACAGAAGATGAGTAGTCTTTTGGTAGTCCATCCAACTTCAAAACAATTTGAATTTGAGCGGATACCATTGCGGAATTGAAGAATACTGCTAACAAAATGAAAAACAAAAGTCTATTTCTTCTTTGGTGCATAGTTTTGCAATTATTGATCTATTGGTTTATATATTCAATCTTTGTTATTGTGGTAGTACTTAGGGTGCATCAAGTTCTCTTTTTTAAGAATGGACCTAAGTTCATCTTCAGACAACAAACCCTTCTCTAATATCAACGTTTTAATTGTCTTACCTGTTTTTATCGCCTCCTGACCTATGACATCTCCCATATGGTGTCCAATGTATGGATTGAGAAAAGTAATTAATCCTACAGAGTTGTATACCATATCTTCCGTGTGCTCTTTATTTGCTGTAATGCCTTGAATACATTTTTCAGATAACGTTTGGCAGGCATTCGACATCAACTCTATGGATTCAAAAAGGCATTGGGCGATCACTGGCTCCATGACATTTAATTGTAATTGTCCTCCCTCTGCAGCAAATGAAATTGCTATGTCATTGCCAATGACTTTAAAACATACTTGATTCACCACTTCAGGGATAACTGGATTTACTTTCGCTGGCATAATGGATGATCCTGCTTGCATTTCCGGGAGGTTGATTTCATTGATTCCACATCTCGGTCCAGAAGAGAGCAAACGTAGGTCATTACAAATCTTAGATAACTTTACAGATGTTCGTTTTAATGCACCAGAAATCATAACATAGGCCCCACAATCTGATGTGGCTTCGATTAAGTTAGGTGCTTTAATAAATGATGCCTTTGCAAAAGCACTCAAATAATCGATGGCTATCTGAGCAAATTCTCTTGGAGCATTTACACCTGTACCAATAGCAGTAGCGCCCAAATTTACTTCCAAAATCAGATCTCGATTGTATCGTAAGTTTTTAATCTCTTCTTTTAAATTGGTGGCCCAAGCTCCAAACTCATCCCCCATAGACATCGGCACAGCATCTTGCAATTGTGTGCGTCCCATTTTCAATATATCGGTAAACTCTACCGCTTTAGCATCCAACTCTGATGAAAGTTCCTCAATATATTCTATGAGTTGGTTCATATAAAAGAATAAGGCAACTCGAAAACTTGTCGGATAGGCATCATTGGTGGATTGACACTTATTCACATGGTCATTGGGATGAAGAATATGATATTCTCCTTTGTTAAATCCGTGCATTTCAAGTCCGACATTGGCGATCACTTCATTGACATTCATATTTACGGAAGTGCCTGCCCCTCCTTGAAATACATCCAGTGGAAAAAATGGAAGATATTTTTCCATATTTTCCAACAGCTCATCGCATGCTGCCATGATCATTTCTGTCTTTTCTTTTGGGATAGTTCCAATAGAAGCGTTGGCTGCTGCACATGCCTTTTTGGTAAGCACCAATCCTCTAATAAAAATAGGATACTCACTTATCTTTGAATTTGATATATTAAAATTATTCAACGCTCTTTGCGTATGCACCCCATAATAGAGTTCATCGTTAATCTCAACTTCACCTAATAAATCAATTTCTTTTCTAGTATTCATATTAAGGTTTATTTCTCCAAATTTTGGTTTGAGACTTCAAGTTTAATGATAGAAAAGTCTATTAATATGGCCTATAAATTCAATCATTGAACATTCAACACCTCAATGTAGAATTTTCATCCATTATCTACAAGAATTGCATTGAGCTAAAAAAGAAAATCCTATTCGAAAAATGAAACTCAAGACCTTTAATATGTTCATTCCGAATAGTTTTTTAGATGATATATATCAAATTCATAGGTGACCAAGATCACCCTTAGACAAGTACGTTCCTTCTATATTTACTCACCTAGAAAAAATACTAATCAATGAAAAATTTAGTCATACTTGGCGCAGGTACAGCAGGTACAATGATGGCCAACCTTCTCACAAAAAAACTTCCCAAAAATGAATGGAAAATTACAATTGTGGATAAGGAAGAAACCCATTACTACCAGCCTGGATTCTTATTCCTTCCTTTTGATATATACAAACCCAAACAGGTTAAAAAGTCAATAGATAAATTTATTCCTTCCGAGGCATCGTTAATAAAATCAAAAATTGATCGTATTGAAAAAGATGCCAACCTTGTCCATTTAGAAAATGGAAACGCTCTTCCTTATGATGTACTCATTGTTGCTACTGGAACACACATTGCACCAGATGAAATTGAGGGAATGTTAGGTAAAGAATGGCAAAAATCGATATTTGATTTCTACAGCTTTGAAGGTGCAAAAAACCTGAGGGATAAATTGAGAGAATGGAAAGGGGGAAAATTGGTGGTTCATATTTGTGAAATGCCTATCAAATGTCCTGTAGCTCCTTTAGAGTTTGCATTTTTAGCGGATTCATTTTTCATAAATAAAGGGATGCGTGACAAGGTAGACATCACCTTTGTCACTCCAATGGATGGTGCATTTACCAAACCTGTAGCGGCAAGAGAGTTGGGGCACTTATTGACAGAAAAAAATATCAACATTGTTTCAAACTTCAACATTGAGCGTGTCGATACTGAAAATAATAAGATCATTGATTACGGTGAAAAAGAAGTAGAATATGATCTATTGGTTACTGTCCCTACTAACATGGGCGATTCCATGGTAGAACGATCCAATATGGGAGATGATTTGAATTTTATCCCTACCGATAAAGCGACCTTACAGTCGAAGATTAAGGATAATATTTTTGTTATTGGGGATGCCACAAATATACCTGCTTCTAAAGCTGGTTCTGTTGCGCATTTCGAAGCAGAAATACTCACCGAAAATATACAACGATTTATCAATGGGCAAGAATTGAAGGCCATATTTGATGGACACTCCAATTGTTTCATTGAGACAGGTCATGGCAAAGCATTATTAATAGATTTTAATTATACACATGAACCCGTCACAGGTACATTCCCATTACCGGGTGTAGGTCCTTTAAAGCTGCTCAAGGAAACCCATATGAATCACTTGGGCAAGTTAGCATTCCGATGGATTTATTGGAATATGCTCATCAAAGGAAGACACATTCCATTTGTATCTGCAGCTATGGATACCCAAGGAAAAAATTTAGAAGAAGAGACAATAACAGCATAATTTTTTTTTAAACTAAACATAAATCAAAAAATGACAGAGAGAATATATGGTGGCATATGTGTCATGTGTAATGATCAAGGATATATGACACAGCTTGACCAATGGAATAAAGAGGTGGGATCGGCAATAGCCCAAGAAGAAGGAATTGAAATGGGTGATAAGCACTGGCAAGTAATCGACTATTTACAAGAACAGTGTAGAAATGAAGTCCCATTGACCATTCGTAAAATAGGCAAGAGTGGTGTAGTGACCATAAAAGAGTTTTATACCCTTTTCCCAAATGGCCCTCTTAAGAAGGCCAGTAGAATTGCAGGTATTCCGAAACCTGTAAGTTGTATTTAAAAAATCATAAAACGTAGATAATGGAAAATAATACAAAAAAAATAAGGAAGATGATGCTTATCCTGTCGAAAGCTACGCTGGATAACGTTTATGCATGTTTTATTCTGGCCAATGGTGCTAGAATGGAAGGAATAGAATCTGAAATATTTTTTACATTCTTTGGATTAGAATCGATCCAAAAAGATAAACTCGATCATTTGCACGTGGCAACCGTAGGAAACCCTGGCATGCACATTCCTACTATGTTAGGTGGATTACCAGGCATGGAAGCAGTGGCAACAAAGATGATGAAAAACAAAATTGAAAAGTTAGACATTCCGCCTATTGGAGAGTTCTTAGAGATATTGAGTGCTTCAGGAACAAAGCTTTGGGCTTGTAAATTAGCAATGGATATGTTTGACTTAGAAGAAAAAGATTTAATTGAAGATTTAGATGGTGTCCTGACGGTAGGCGATTTCTATGAAAGAGGGCAAGGCGATGGAACACATGTAATTTTCATTTAAGTACAAATAAGTATCCATTCATTGAGTATTTCTACTCTATTAAAAACTAATGAATGGATTTAATTTTACATTTATAAAGAAAGAGTAATCCTATGCGTTTACGAAGTCATTCGGAAGCAAAAGATTACTCCTTCTATTTTACACCTCAAAAAACAAAACCTATGAAAAAGGGCAAGTCAAAACCCAAACACACCCCTATTACTAATGAGTTGATTCGATTAATTAAAAAAAACAAATGGGAAGCTGATTTCAGAAAAGCCATTAGAGCAAACAAAAAATTAGACTTACCAATAATTGGTTGGATATCTTCCTTGGAAGACTACTATGATTATTTAGATGGATTCATTCATTGGACCCCAAAAGAGTCACAAGAAGATTCGAGATTGGTATATGATCATTTGGTGGCATTTTATTTTTTCATGCAATACCCTTCAGTGTATCAACATCAAACACCCATCACTCCTGGCTCTCCAACAGCCCCTGAAGATCTTTCCCCTCTTTCAAAATGGATCGTTAAATGCGCCGATGCATGGGGTGCCTATTTGGATACACCAGAATCCGCAGCAGAAGTAGAAACGTTTAAAGATGATCCTTGGTTCAACTGGGATGAATATATGGCGCCGCCTAGTGGCTATCTTACCTTTAATGAGTTCTTTGCTCGTCACACAAAACCAGGCATGCGACCGATTGCAGCGCCTTGTGATAACAGTGTTATTGTATCTCAAGCGGACTGTACATTAGTAGGTTGGTGGCAAATAGGTCAAAACTCAAACATTCACCTTCAGCAAGAGACAAAACAAGGTGTTGTCATTCAAAGTAAAATATTTACCTATTCGATTGAAGAATTATTGAAGGATAGTAAATATGCCGATCGATTCAAAGGAGGCATTTTTATGCACAGTTTCTTAAATTCTACCGATTATCATAGATGGAACAGTCCAGTACAAGGAAAAGTATTAGAAACTAAAGTAATCCATGGTCAAGCCTACTTAGGCATTGAAGTAGATAAAATTATTGATCCAGAAGGAAATGTGCGGAATCACTTATCTGCTCAAGATGGAACGGGTTATCAATTTTTCCAAACTAGAGGTTTGATTGTGATTGAATCTCCAATTGGTTTAGTTGCCTGTCTACCGATGGGAATGGCACAGGTTTCTTCGATCAATATTACGGCTGAAGAAGGAGTGACCTTGCGAAAAGGGGAAGAATTGGGCTACTTCAAATTTGGTGGGTCTGATTTTGTCATGTGCTTTGAACGCAGTTCAAATGTTCAAATAACTGCATTACCAAATGTGCATGTCCAACAAGGTATGAGTATTGGCAAAGCGTATCCTTACTCTACAAAAATGTAACCCCTTTACACTCACATTATACTTACTATCAGGCGATAAAATGTACCCTTAATTTTATCGCCTGTTTAATTTTAGAGCACCGATTTTCCTGTTAGAATAGCAAAGAAATTCATACATATCTTCGAAGTTTGAAGTTTGCAACTTCAAATACTTATCAATAACTCCGCTATCTAATACCTTCAACTATACTTCGAAGTTTGAAGTTTGCAACTTCAAACACCTATCAACAACCGCTCCGAGACCATTCTACTCCCCTCATTTTTTAAAGTGAATGATCTCAAGCGAATCGGATTCTGATGGTTTTACAGGGAATGGGATACCATAAAATTGCGCTTTATAAAAGCCACTCATGTATTGAGCAGATTGGGTTAAAAATTGTAAACTTTTCTTTTTGGACTCTTCATTTTCAGCAAGAAAGTAATTGGTATCTAAAAAGCTATTATGATTCGATTCTCCAATCAAGATTCGCCAAGAATCTTTACGATTTAATGCACAAAAATCACTCCTCCGTTGATGCATTTTTGCATATCCTTGGTGGTTCTTATAATCTGTTAAATCCTCCAAAAATAAAAATTTCACATCTATCCCTTTATTTAAAGCTATACCCGGTGGAGTACCATCAAGATCAATTACCGATTGAATTCTATTATCCAATATACTAGCATATACAGCTGCAGCACCTCCAATTGAATGTCCAAAAGTGCCCACATTCTCAACATTGATCCGATTCTTGAAAAATGGAACATGAATAAGTTGATTCAAACTAAAAATCATATCCTCAGCCAACACTTTATGACGCTTCCCTTTTTCCATTCGATATGCATCAGCAGTTATTTCTTCTGGTATTTTTAAAGTTTTCAAACTATCGTGAAATGCTTGATTGCTGGGATACACTCGATTTTCATTACTTAATACATACTCACTTTCATGTAGATGATTAATTCCCATAACTAGATACCCTTGATTGGCAAGATACTCTGCATAAAAGGTATATTGACTCAAATTGCATCCTAGGCCCGGTGAAAACAATATCAGTGGAAATCGTTGCACTCCTTCTAAAAGTGGCCTATCGAAAAAAGAATTTGTCATAACAGATTGAGCAAGTTGTACATCTGCATCTGACCAATAAGGCAATTCTTTGGCAGCTTTATCAATTTCATAATAATAAGATGCACGCTCGGATTTCTCCGAAACATTAGGCGATGGATACCAAACCTGGGTATTTACCATTCTGAACCCACCATAGTCAGGATCGACCCTGCTGGAATCCACCCAAATAAACTGTTTCGTTCCTAAAAATAGTTTTTTCCTTTTTGGTGAACTTGAAGAATTTTCTACTGCATTACAAGATGCTAATCCAAACAAACATGCCAAAACTAAACACTTTATATACAATACTTTCAACTTTTTCATCCTTCTCAATTGATTTAAAATAATTTTCATGCCCAATATGCTATTCCATTATCTTACTAAAGAAAACTATTGACTAAGCAACCATTATCATATACGAATCAACTCAATTTATAAAACCTGAAAAGATAACTACTACAACTTCTATTTTTAAACTGTTAATGAAGTTCTAGATACTAAAATTCCGTCTCTGATGTCCTAAGCAACATAGCAAAGAAATTTAAATCAATCTTCGAAGTTTGAAGTTTGCAACTTCAAACACTTATCAAACAACTCCCCTATCCAAAATCTTCAACCGCTTCGAAGTTTGAAGTTTGCAACTTCAAACACTTATCAATGACTTCGCTATCCCAAGTCTAAAACTTCGAAGTTTGAAGTTTGCAACTTCAAACACTTATCAACAACTTCACTATCTAATACCTTGAACTATACTTTAATAATGTTCTTACGGTACAAACTCCAAGTTCGAAGTTTGAAGTTTGCAACTTCAAACACTTATCAACAACTTCGCTATCTAATATCTTCAACTATACTTTAATAATGTTCTTACGGTACAAACTTAAGATAGCGAGGGCTAAAACATCATAGGGTCTTCTTATCTCAAAACGTCTTCAAGACTCTTGTCTTTATCAAAAACACTTTTAGCATATGGACAAAGAGGTAAAATTTTAATTCCTTTTATTCTTGCTTCTGCAACAATGACATCTAACATTTTACGACCTATTCCTTTCCCACGCAAACTATCTCCCACCATAGTATGATCTATAATCCACATCGCATTTCCGGAAATCGAAAATGTCATTTCTGCCAAGGTAGTACCTGTATCACTAGCCACAAACGCTCTTCCTTTATTTCCATCTATTTCTAATTTAACATTATAATCACTCATTGGTATTTTTTTAACGTCACTAAAATTGTAAATTCACTTTACCCCAGTCCTTCGAAGTTTGAAGTTTGCAACTTCAAACACATATCAATAACTCTGCTATCTCAGTCCAATGTTTACATCTTGATAATGATCGTTTTCTACAAACTTAAGATTGCACGTAATTTTTTTATGTCAATAGAATTGTATATCCATTGTCCAACATGAGTCTTTATGACATTGACATCGGCACATCCATCAATAACACTTTAGCTTCACTATCTGCAGTAATCTGAATTGTACTGGTATCCCAGACACCAAAACCATCTCTTTTATTTAATGCTTGACCCTCTACGGTTACATCCCCTTCCAAAACAAAAACATAGACTCCGTTATTTGTTGATTTTAAGGAATATCCTACTGTCTTACCTTTGTTCAAGTCCCCTAAATGAAACCAGGCATTTTGGTGTACCCATACTCCTTCGTCATTCGTATTAGGAGATAACACTTGATACAATTCATTTTCTTTTTTGATAGAATCTAAAGAAATCTGATCGTATCGAGGAGTCACGTTGCGTTGATTTGGAAACATCCATATCTGCAAAAATTTCACATCTCTATCTCCATTTTTATTGTATTCACTGTGAAATACTCCGGTGCCTGCACTCATTACCTGAACATCCCCTTCCTTGATCACTGTTGTATTGCCCATACTGTCTTTGTGTTCCAAGTCCCCTTCCAATGGAATGGAGATGATTTCCATATTATCATGAGGATGTCTTCCAAACCCTCTTGCCGGAGCTACCACATCATCATTGAGCACTCTTAGTACGCCAAAGTTCATACGTTCTGGATTGTGATAATTGGCAAAGCTGAATGAGTGTTTACTATTCAACCACCCATGATTTGCGTTTCCTCTTGAATCTGCTTTATGCAATACTGATTTCATAGTTTTTATTTCTTTATTTGGTAAATGATTGAATCCTACTTGATCCATTAATTTGTCGAACGTGGATTCAGATGTTTTAGATTTTTCAGCCTTCAATGCTTTTGAACCTGCAGCCAATCCGACTACTCCCAACAATGAATTTTTGATAAATTTTTTCCGATCCATGTTCTTTCTCTTTTTGTGTTTTAATAATACCACAAAGTTAAATCATGGAAGAGGGGTATGAAATATGAAAATAGCTGGAAAACTTATGAAAATCCGATTTTTGATCAAATACTACGCGTCATTTTCACTAGGAGGAGTATTCTTTCTGGAAGGAAGTCGGTGATTGCTTTACCATTTTTTTGAAGAATTGACTGAAATTTGCAGGTTCGCTGAATCCCAATTCGTAGGCAATTTCTTTATTGGTAAAATCTGAAAAGAGTAACATGCGTTTTGCTGCCAGTAAAATACGATTTTGTATGTGGCCCTTCACTGTCTTACCTGTCAAATTATTGATGGAAGCACTTAAGTAATCTGCACTTACATTGAGTGCGGAAGCGTACTCCCCTACTTTATGCCAAGTACTATATTTTTCGTCGAGTAAGTCCTTAAATTCTTTCAGCAATACATTGCCTGCTTGTATAATTTGAGTATGTTTCTCTGGGAACAAATTACAAGATTCGTGTGCAAGAATTAATAACAATTTGAGCCATGCCCCTAGGCCTTCATACTTCCACTTTCCATTTTCTGCATTTTTGGCCAACATTTTTTCAGCCATCTCAGAAGCCTGCTGCATACTTTCCTCATCCATTTCTAAAGGAGGAGAAAACCCATTTTCTTGAAATAAAAAAAGGCTTTTCACAAAAGATTCTTCAATGTAATTGAAAGCTAAAAACTGTTGAGAAAAGGTAATGGCATACCCAAAAGACTGTTCTTCTTCAATAATTTGATGGACTTGTCCAGGGCTTACAAAGTACAACTGATTCCCACTCAAGTCAAATTCATTAAAATCAATAATGTGTTTGCCTTTCGCTTTTTTCACAATCAATACGATGTAATAGTCATGGCGATGAGGATCATCTGGCTTTCCTTTCATCAATTCATAGATTTCTTCCATCCGCTTGATTTCAAATGAAACCGCATTGTTGGAAGGAACTACTTCTTGATAGGTTTTTATTTTTTCCATAAACTAGGGCACAAATTAAAATGATTTCCTCAGTATTAAAGTCTACTTATAAAGTTTATGTTCAGTCTACCTTTAACAATCATCGCAACATGACTTCATATCCCTTTTTGAATTTACGACTGTTGATAGATTTCTGTCTCTCCACTTTCACAGATCTTTCGAACTCGGGCCTTGTTGCGATTTGAATATTCTAGTACCCACAAACTATTTTCATCATCGAAAAAACCTCCTGAAGGAGACCATCCTCTAGGAGATTTCAATACTGTGGTTACTTTACCATCATTAGTTATTTTTTTAATTTTTCGATCTCCATAAACAGCTACGTATACATTTTGTTTGGTATCGGTCCAAGCCCCCATCAGATAATGCATATCACGAACTTTATTGAATATGGAACCTCCTTCTTTTAAATTACTGGATAAAGTTTTAATTGTACCATCTGAATTCACTTGCTTCAAAATTAAATGATCCACTACCAGCAAAAAGTCTTTATCCTTGGGTGCACAAATCCAGCGAATGTCTTTAAATTTATGTTGGATAAATTGAGTATCTTCTCCTGAGATAGAAGTTTGCATCAATACTTCATGATTCACGATTTTTTTTGCCCAATACTGATTATGGCTTGCATCTCTGACCAACTGATTGTTGTCAGGAAAGCCTTCTGTGGGAGGAACAATATTTTCCAGTTGCCCATTTGTCCTTAATCGCCAAATTAAATATCCCCATTTATCGGTCGCTTCTCCTTCGTACCAACTGTGCTCTCCGTACAGATTATCTTCCTCATCTAAGAATAATTCATGCGTATGTACATCCTTCACAGCAATAGTATGCGATCCGCTGGGATCAATTTTCCATACATGAACCAAATCTGTATAATAGATGACTCCTTTGCTGTTTTGAACGATGGAAATCCCAGGATGGGCTGATGCAAAAAATGAACTACTGAGCAGAAAGAGAATTACTAGATTTTTCATGGTTAAATCTATAAACGGTTAAATATACTATGTAACGATTCAAGACAAAAAAAAGTCTAATTATCTTACTTAAAAGATTCCTTTTATCTATCTATGAATAATTGCATAAACATTTACCTTTTATATGTAACGGTAGACTTTTCATCTAAAATATCCTGAAGGAAAATTTTATCCAAATTCTCCGCATAATTATCAAACATGGTATTCCCCTGACGATACAATTCTTCAGATTTATTCAAAAAGGATCTATAATCATCAAATTCATTCATTTGTTTATGCACCAATGCAAGATAAAAATAGGGTTCTGCTATCTCGTTATTTTCAATTTGTTGATGAAAGGCTGCGATGGCCTGTGGAATGTTCCCCAATTCAAATTCAATAATGCCCAGATGGTAATAATCATAGAGATCAAAAGAGTAATTTTCTGACTGAATCCTGTTCTCCAAGAGCTCTTTAGCTTTCTCCAACTCTCCAATTTCTTTATAGCACAAGGCTAATGCAATTTCCAGGTGATAGTCTCCTGTTTGGCAATGACCGATGTCATAATTCGAGATCCGCATCAATTCTTCAATATCGGCAATTGCACCTTTATAATCTCTAAGAAATTGCAATCTGCACCATCCTCTATATCCCAAATTTTCAGACGGAGATATCGCAACCGCTTTATCAATCAATCTTTTCCATTCGACATATTGACCTCTTTTAAGAAAAGGCACCGCTTTTTCTCTGTAGGAATAACTAAATCCAGGACACAATCCAATGGACTTATCAAATAACTGTTGTGATTTAAACGATCCCTGCTTGTATTTAATGGCCCTCCATGCCGTCTTACATGAGGTATAACAATGTTCATCATCTTTTAGAATTTCGCAGTTGGGTTGCGCATACATTCCACAACTTATGAACATTAGCCAAAGAAATACAATCCTTCTATTCATGGTAAAATCTTACTTATTTGCCCATTTTCAATTTTAAAAACCAAGTGTTGATAATAATCATAGGCAGTATCCCCTCGCTTCCTTGGAATCCACCCCTTTAGTCCTTTCACAATCTGCATGAGTTGTTTTGAAATGGACGCATCAAATTTGTAAGGCATAAGATTAAAATCCATTTCTTCTATTCTGAATCTCCCTGATGCTCCCTTACAATTGACTATAAACCGTATGGTAATGTATCCATTCTGCTCTGCCATTTCTAGACTTTGATACTGTCCCAAAATTTCTTTTTCCATGCCTCTTTTCTCTCCTTCATAGTTGGGAGGAATATCGGATGAATACCTGACATAATACTGCTTGATATTGCTTTCATTGCAAATAAGAAACGAGGAATCATCTTTATCTACATCAAATGGTATATCTCCTACATCCTTGTATTGCTCTGATTGACATCCAAGAAAGAGGAGCATGATTACAAAAAATGCAATTCGTTTTAACATTATAATTATTTATCGATAATAGTACTTCTGCGCTTCACCATTTTCAGGAGCCTGCACAGAAGTACTATTTTATATATGTAGTAGGCCCAATTCTATTTGGACAAATTTGATTTACACTTTACGTACTAGTAGTAATCAAAAAATTACTTACCTCCTGTAGCTGGCTTTGAAAACGGAGGTGCCTTTATGGTCTGTGCCCCTTCTTTTTCAACTGCCTTGAGCACTTCCATTACAGCTCTTTCCAACTGTGGATCTCTTCCTTCATCCAAAGATTTGGCATCTTGTCGCACAAAAATATCTGGCGCAATTCCTTTATTTTCCCCTACCCATTCATTATTCACTGGATCAAAGATAGCATTGTCAGGACACGTTACACGTCCCCCGTCAATCATTAGATAGTGCGTAGATGACTTCACCAATCCTCCCCATGTCGTACTTCCAATAAGTGGGCCTGCATTTTGCTGACGGAAAACCCATGGGAAAAAGTCTCCACCTGATCCAGCCATCTCGTTGATCAAAAGCGCCTTTGGCCCTAAGATACCAGCAGGCAACTTCATCGGAGCTCCGTTTGGAACTTCATTGGTTATAGCCGCTCTTATTTTTCGGGTCATATTATCCACCATATAATCATCTAATAATCCTCCTCCGTTGAATCTTTCGTCAATCACAGCTCCTAATTTATCTTGTTGGGCAAAGAAATATCGGTTGAAGGAAACGATCCCTCTACCACTCGTATTCGGCACCCAGATATAGGCCAATTTTCCATCTGACAATGAGTCTACCAATCGCCTATTGTCCTCTACCCAAGCTCGTGTTCTCAAGCCATTGTCAGACCGTATAGGTTCGATCGTTTCTTGCCAAGAATCATCAAAGGAAGGTTTGTCATTCACATGAATAATGGTCTGTTGATTTGCTGTTCCATCAAAATGTTGATAGGGATTGTCGGATGAAGTGAGCTCTACTCCATTGACTCCCACCAAATAATATCCATTCTTAATTTTTGTGCCTGGTCGATCCAACGGTCCAGAAAGACCAGGATTCCATGCTTCTGTTGTATAGATGCGATCAATTTTCCATCTGCCTTGATCCACAATCAAATCGGCCCCTAAAAGTCCCATGTTGCTATTGTCCACCTTCGGAAAGTCACCTCCACCCACAAAACTATGCCCTACAGAAAGTTCTCCATTGATCTGATCCAAGATGTAATTCAAATCAGCCCTGTGTTTTACATGAGGAATCAAAGGTGCATATCTTTCGTAGACAACGTCCCAGTCTCTTCCGTGCAAATTAGGATCATAGAAGTAGTCTTTTTCATACCTCCAGGTTTCTTCGAATATCTGCTTCCACTCTTCCGTACGATCCAATTTCATTTTGAGATTGACCTTTACACTTTCTCCTCCTTTTCCGCTTCCGCCATTTGCATCCATAATGGTCCATGCCCCCTTCACTCGAGAGAGTAATTTTTTACCATCGCTCGAAGTAGATAAGTAGCCTGCTCCACTTAAATATTCTTTGGCTTCTCCATCCTTCAATTTAAATTTATGGATTGTGAGTCCCCGAGAACCCGGCTTACGCTCCGCAATAAAAACAGATCCTTTCGGTCCTGCAATCAATTGCACAAAATTGCCTTCATCCAAAGGTAGTGGCATAATCCTACGAGCTATGTTATTGAAGTCAATTTTAACTTCCATCTCTTCTTTATCTTTCTTACCCTTCTTGTCGTCCTTTTTATCCTCTTTTTCTTTATCTCCTTTTTTCTTTTTTTCTTTTTCCTTTTTCTTGTCTTCTTT
>JARGNR010000070.1:0-6353 GCA_029212405.1 Saprospiraceae bacterium | reverse complement strand
TTCTTTTTCCTTTTTCTTGTCTTCTTTATCCTCGTCGTCTTCCTTGCCTTCTTCCTCTTCTTTTTCTTCCTTTTTTACTTCTTCTTCATCGCTCTTTGGTTCAAATGGTGAGGCTTCATCCGAGGTCAGATTCATCACATAGGTAGCGTATTCAGGATCTGCTTGCATGGCGCTGGTATTGGCCCAACCTGAGCCCAAACCAATGTCTGTACTGGCTGCAAAATACATGTGCTTCCCATCTCTATCCCAGGTAGGAAATACAGCATCTGCAAATTCATCTGTGATCCGAACGGGTTCAGCAGCACCCACTTTCCACACCATTATTTTTCTAAGGAAGTTATCATCAGATATATTGTAAGCCAACCATTTTGAATCGGGCGACCAAGCGAGGTTCATATTTCCTCGATCAAGGTTATTCCCTCCGTGTCCGATGGCTTTGATGGTTTTTGTCGTAAGATCCACAATCTGAATCCAGGTATCATCATCGACAAATGCAATTCTATCCCCATCCGGACTCCATGTCGGTTCCCAGCCCAATTTTGATTTCCCAATATCAATTCTCTCAGCATCTTTCATCCCCGATTGATCTTGAATCATGAGTCCATATCCTTTGCCCCCTTGATCCGAAAAGTAGGCGATTTGATCTCCTTTGGGGGACCAGATGGGTCTTCGATCTGCTTCTCCTGAGGACTTGGTGAGGTTTCTCGGTGCACCATCTTTGGCAGGAACTGTAAATATTTCACCTCTGGCTTCCATTACCAGACGCTTACCCGTTGCGGAAAGGGAAACGGATCCTGCATTATTGCTTACATTTTCCCACTTGGTTTCCATCCAAGGGAAGTCCCCGATAATTTGGATTGTGATATCTGTGATGCCATTGGTCGCTACATCTAGGGTTTTTAGTAATCCATCTCGTTCAAAAATAAGGGTTCCTCCATGTCCGGCCAATGTTTTCACATCCGACCCTTTGAAGTTGGTCACTTGAGTCAACGATTGACTCGCTACTGTATATTTCCAGATATTGGCCGTTCCGTCACGATCGGATATAAAATAGACCTCTTGATTGAGCCATACAGGTTGGATATCGGTGGTTTGTTCGTTTGGAATCAGCACTTCAGAATTATCTTCCAGATTGAGTACGATCAACGGAGTATTCTGTCCACCACGGTACATTCTCCATTCTCCATCCCATCTACTTACCCGATCTAGGATCAGTTGTGTCCCATCTGGGGAATATTCTGCATCATAGCCCCATTGTTCGGTGACTTTGGTGGCAGGGCCTCCGGTTTTAGGTACTTTCCACAAGTAATTATGTCTTGAAGGCGCCGATCCTCTGCTGGATGAAAACAAAATGGCCGAACCATCTGGAGTCCAATCTCTCACACTCGCCCCTCCGGGCAACCAGGTCAGTTGTGTAGGTGTTCCCCCTTCAATGGGAACAATATATACAGCATAGTTTCCTGAACGATTGGACGTGAAAGCGATTGTTTTTCCGTCCGGAGAGATATGTGGAAGTCCTTCTACAGCCTGTGTACTGGTAATTCGGTTGACTTCACTTCCGTCTCTTTTGGCCACCCAAATGTCGGCGGCATACGCAAATGCGATATGATTATCACTTAAGGAAGGTTGTCTTAAAAGTCGTGTTCCTTGGCTATAGGATTCGATGGATGTAAATAAAATAAAGAGAAAAAGAATACTGTTGGATAAGGTTTTCAATGTCAAGAATTTTTTTGAGTGAAAAATTGGGTAGCTAAACTAACGGATTTATTTATTTTTCTGCTGGATAAGTTGGGCAAATCGATAAACTGCAAGATCTGAGGGATGGAATAGCATAGATTAAATTCAATTTTTCAATTAAATCAAAGATATCCTATTACTTATAACAGAAAGATTACTGCATTTTCAAAAAATTTCACAAAAAGAAAAGAGAATTATCTTTCAAACCAATTGTATCTCTCCCAAGGAAAGGAATTCATTTTAAATCTCAGTGAATGATGCTATTTTTAGAATAAAATTGTACTTTAAATTTAAAATTTATCTGAAATTTTGGAAATCTAAACAAAAACTGAATAAGCTTTCTAAAAAAATTTAGAGCCCACTAAACAACTTCTTTCAACTCAGCAAAATATTGCTTCGCAGCCTTCATCACACGCGGAGCAAGAATAAGTGTACTCATCATAGTTGGAATAGCCATTAAAGCAAAAAATCCATCAATTAGATTGAGCATGATTTCTAAGGACGTAACAGAAGCAATCAAAATACTAAACAGATAGATATAATTGTAGTAATGTTTTTTATCCGCTCCAATCAGAAAGGACATGCACTTGGTTCCATAATAGGAATAGGAAAACAAGGAGGAAACAGAAAATACAGCCACACACAGCATGAGCAAATACTTCCCTATACCAGGCAACGAACTATTAAATGCATTGGCGGTTAGACTGACACCATTGTCTGCAGTTGTTTCCCAAACACCAGTCACTAAAATCACCAAGGCAGTCAGGGTACACACAATCAAGGTATCAATAGCAGGCCCGAGCATAGCCACCATCCCTTCTCGAATGGGTTCACTTGTCTTAGCCGCTCCATGAGCCATCGGCGCTGTTCCGATTCCAGCTTCATTGGAAAAAGCACCGCGTCTAATCCCCAGAAGAATCAAGCCACCGACCACACCACCAAACATAGGATCTCCTCCATATTTGGTGGCCGAAAATGCTTCTGTAAATATCATTTTCAAATAGATGGGCACTTGATCAAAATTGATGATAAGGATAATGAAAACTGAAACAAAATACAAAACCACCATAAAAGGAACCATCTTGGAAGCCGCCTTACTAATTCTGGATATCCCTCCAAGGATTACTACTGAGGTAATGACAAATAAAACAATTCCAATGAAAAGATCTGAAGTAAATCCAACCTCAACTCCATTGGGGACTAGAACAATATCTCGAATCGCCTGGGTCAATTGATTTACATTGAATACAGGAAGTGCTCCCACCAATCCGGCAATGCTGAAAAATATGGCAAAAGGTTTCCATGCTTTCCCCATTCCTTCTGTAATCACATACATAGGTCCACCTTGTACTTCTCCCCTACTATCTTTCCCTCTATACATAATGGCCAACGAACAGGTAAAAAACTTGGTGGACATGCCTATGATTCCGCTTATCCACATCCAAAATATGGCACCTGGGCCTCCTAGAGTAATCGCTACAGCTACACCTGCCACATTTCCCATTCCTATGGTCGACGAAAGTGCGGTGGTGAGTGCTTCAAAATGATTGATTTGACCTGGGTCGTCAGGATCATCGTATTTACCTCTTAATACTTGAATGGCATGTCCCAAATATTTGAATGGTAAAAATCCACTAAGCGTCAACAAATACAAACCACCACCTACCAACAAAATCAATAAGGGCAATCCCCACACAAAACTTGCAAAGTCAGCAACAAATTGGTTTATGATGTCCATAGGTATTGAAGTTTAGGCTGCAATGTATAAAATAAATAGTTGGCTCTCTATTCCAAAAATCTAGAGCAAGCATCGAATATAGCCATACTTACATGGTCAATCAAAAAGATTTTAAGAAATATTATCTATACCACTTCAATTAATACATTCCCTTTTTTATGTCCCTTTTCAACATACGTATGCGCTTCTACCATATTTTCCAAAGAGTAAACTTTGTCAATAACAGCTCGAATTCCGTCTGTCTCAATAAGGTGCTTCAATGTAGGCAAATAATCAGGGTAAATCTTTAATAAACCGTCATCAACTGACACATATTTCCCGTTTGTCGTCAATGACTTTTTACATGCCAATTTCAATTTGGAAGTTTTATTTTCCCCTACTGCATCCAATATAAAATCGTACCGTTCCAATTTATTGGATTCGTCCTCTTTGGTATAATCCAGCATTTTATCCGCTCCAAGTGAAGCAACTAAATCAAAGTTCTTAGCACTACATACTGCGGTGACATATGCTCCATAGTGTTTAGCGAGCTGGAGGGCTATCGTCCCAATAGCACCCGAGGCGCCGTAAATGAGTACACTTTCACCTATTTCAATATTAGAAGTTTTCATGAAATGAGTAGCCAATACTCCTCCATAGACCAATGAGGCAGCTTCATTATGACTTACATTTTTGGGTTTCAGAATCATTTCTCCTGCTTCAATTTCTTTATTGGATACACATTTATATTCGGCATACGCGCCACGGCTATTTCCAGTAAACCCAACTACTTCATCACCTTTTTTGAAGGACTGAATATTTTCACCCGTTGCCTCTACCACACCAGAAAATACCAAGCCGAGTACAGGGTTTCTTGGTTTTGTAAACCCAAGGAATAATCGCATCCCCAATCGCATGAATTGTTTTATGGGAAATTCGTGGCCACCCGGTACGTTTAATCCTCGAATAGCGCAATCACTTGCGGTTACCGCAGTGGTATGAATTTTCACAACTACTTCGTCTTCATTGGGCACTGGTTTGTTGATCCTACTCATTTCTAAAACTTCAGGGCCTCCATATTTTGTGCAGCATATTGCTTTCATTTCTGTCATAAAAAATGATTTTTTTAATAAATTTTATGGATTGTAATATGAATTTGATTTTCCTAGAATAAAATGATTGAAAATATATCCCCAAGGGGCAAATAAAAAGGGGATGATTAGAATTAAAAAAGTAAATGTCCATTCCTCATACACACTGCCTGCCAGTTGATTATCGGTCCATAAGGGATAAGCCACAATTATGAGCCAAAGCCCTTTGTAAAAGAACATAAACAGCATGATTGGAAGCATTCTTAGCGTATGAAAAATACCAATTCCCGAGAGTGTTGTGTAGGCGGCTATTGCACACCATGCTACTGCGACTTCAGGTTGCCATGTTCCCTCATGTTGAATTATTTTTGTCCAAGCATCTTTACCTGCCATGAAGAACATCAGGGCAAAAAAGAGCTTTAAAACGTATACTTTTATGGGTATAATTCCATAGTACTTATGGGATGGTTTGAATAGACTTGTTAGCATTAGTATTTATAATTTGATTTTATTTGAAAGATACTTTGTTGACTTTTTAAATTTTTTGGCCCCCAAACTCTAGTGCCTTTTAATCATTTGTTGATTCATTTTTGTTGAATTGCATTTCTTATGTTCGAAATCCTTTTTTATAATTTCGAGCAAATTATCTAGTTTAAGCTTCACTGGTATTAGGGTCTGATCAACTTATGTCAAGACATACTGATTGCTCAACGTTCTCAAAATTTATTCTGCAAAGTTATAGGCGAATGGAGGGGAGTAATTAGGATAAAACAAACTAGGATTAGGACAATTCAATCATTTTTCTGAATTTGACTGGAGTTATGCCCTCTTGTTTTTTGAATAATCGTGAAAAATACGATTGATCTTCAATTCCTAGTCCTGAGGCTATTTCTTGGATAGATAGGTCGGATTGAAAAAGTAGGACCTTCGATTCATTAATCAATGTTTCGCGTATCCAAATGGAGGGAGACTTTTGGGTAATCAGTTTAATCGATTTATTTAAGTGGTTAGGGCTCACATGCAACATGGTGGCAAAATCAGACACCTTATGTGTAGTCTTAATCTGTTGGTGGAGCAACTCTTTAAATCGGTTTGTAAGTTGGACTGCAGTTTTATTATTGTGATTTGAAAGTGATAAATAGTCTTTGTTTAAGTCGCAGAGTAAAGCAATCAGATGCGCTTGGATAATGATTTTATTCTCTAACCCATTTTCTTCATATTCATCACTTATTCGATTTAAGGAATGAGCAAGATATCGTATTGACTCCCCTTTTGGTTTGATAACGGGATTTCCCCAAATCGATAAAAACTCAAATGTTTTCAGTAAGTCTCTACTTCCAATTTTACCTATCAAAAAATCATCATCGAATCCACACATAAAACCTTTTCCCGGTTCACTTTTTTCCATGTCTTCATTGCTATGACTGAATACTTGTCCTGATGGGATAACCAAACATTCATTTTTGCCAATTTTTATAGCTTGACTACCTATTTTTATCGAAATGATACCACTCGTCAAATAGAACAAGGTGTGCGTTCTTGCTTTTACGGGAGGTACAGGAGGCTTAGAAATCTCGGTCACATCCTCTAATTTGGCAATGTAGAAAAGATCGAAATCCTTTTTAAAAATGGTGTTTCTTTTTGAACCAAAACACATAAATGATTCCAGAAATTGGTTGGGTTGTAGTGATTTGATTTTAGAATTCATGTGTGTTAATTTTTTAGCTTGTTACTAACAGTCCAAGTATATCTAATATATCTCAAATGGAAGGTGAAAAGTTTCATAATAATTGTCATTCATAGGATAC
>JARGNR010000213.1 GCA_029212405.1 Saprospiraceae bacterium | reverse complement strand
AAATCAATGAACGTACAAAGATAAAAACGGCCTCACTACCATGTAAGAAGAATTCCATTCCTAAAACCATTCAATTTCTAATTTTTATAATAGACAACCACTCTACCTGCTTTGTTGGGTAAGCCTTGATGGGGTAAACCCACTAAGAGATAATGGGGGGTATATCCTACCGAAAAACCATATGAAGTTGGGTAATAAAATTCTTCATCATCCATTCCCAATTTTGAAACCAATTCCCATTCATTATTATATTTCTGATAGACATATGTCTTTCCATCAGGGTATTCGGTGAAGGTGTTTGTAGGTGCAGTAATGATAAGGTGATCATCTTTGAAATCCAGAGCATAACCAAATTGGCTGTAGGGTTGACTTTTCTTTTCTTTGATTGTTTGCAAATAAATTACGGTGTCTGGTTCTACCTGATACAAGAGAACTTCACCTTTTGGACTCAACGTATCAGAGGGGTTGCTGACAGCCAAAATATTTTGATCCATTTTTATATCAAACCCAAATTTATCTTTACTGGAAGGAAATTCCGCTTCAAGAGTTGTGATAGAATTAACACTATTGGTGGCAGCATCGTACGAATAGACCTCTACTTTTCCTTGCGTAGAATTACCAGCTCCAGGGTATCCTACTACTAAATATTCTTCATGTACAAGTAATTTATTTCGGATTCCACTAGAACTGAAATCCTGGGGTATGGTGTGGATATGATCCCAGTTTTCACCGACTTTGTTGAACACATCTATAACCAATGAGTCTTCCCCAATTTCTTTTTCTACTAGGGCAAGGTCATTATAGATGGCTACATTTATACCAAATTTATGATTGGGATTCTCCGTAGGATTACTGATGGTGTCTTTCACTTCCCACATTCCATCTTGTAACACAACCGTATACACATAGCCACTTGTGGTCAACGGATTATCTGATTCTTTGTAACACCCTACAATGAATGTGTCGTCATGTACATCAATACCACCAGTCCCGATATTATGCGCAGTAGAAAATCCATCTTGCCGCTCTAATACTTGATGAATAGCAATTTTCCCTGTAGTTTCATCTAAATTATAAATGATGATTCGGCCTCCAAATAAATAATATTTATTGGTGAGGATACTATAGTTTTCAAACGTACCGATATCCTCTCCAAAGTGTCCATAATAACTGCTGTTGGGTGGAAATGTGGACAACGTTTCATCGCTTTCTCTGCTGGGAAGCAATGCTGTCCCCCAATTGGGTTTACCTGCCATCAAGGATACCCATCGTTCCCCATCAAATCCTTGAAACTCCTTTCTCTCTTCATCATATCGCATCATGCCTTCCTTTGCAAATGTAGCATCGTCAGAAAGTCGCATTTTACCATTTATATCTAAAGTTGCCGAAGGATCACTCACCCCAACTCCTACTCGGTAGACCGTATCCAGTGGAGACAACACACCAATAACCGTTGTTTTTCTTGGTGTATTTTCGATCCCACATTGATCGGTATTGAAGTGTACGGTAATCGATGTATTATTTTGAGCGATATAGGTAAGTGGTTGAATTCCATAGGCCAAAACCTCATTGTTATCCAGTGTTCTTATTGTTATGAAATCGTCGATTGAGTCAGAAGTAAATGTGTATGCTTTTTCATGAATCAAACCATTTACCTGAGCATAATCGCCTGCATAGGTTGGATTTCCAATAATAATAGTATCATACACTGTTGGAGCGATAAGAGGAAATACAGGGTACATCGTCTCATTCTCACATTGTGCCGATATTTGGAGATTGTTACTTAAGAAAAGGAATGCAAATAGTAAAGTACAGTAAACATGCTTAATCATCATTCGTATATTTTGATACAAAATTCACGAAACCGACCTCATGGAACAATAGCCCATTAGTATTTGGTTATAGGGCATTAGTATTCAGGATATTTAGTGGGGTAGGGGATGGTTTTGCTAATCGATAGCTATCGAGATGACGACCAAAAGGGAATTAACTTTTAGGATTTGGGCACAGGTATGATTTATCCGACGCCTACGCATCCAGATTCCTAATGTTGGTATTCCTTGTCGGCCATCTCTTCTTTACTTTTTAGGTTCAATTCCTTTCTTTTATTATAAATTCCAACACCATACGCAATCAATAGGGGGATGGATAGAAATAACGATACGCCTGTCAGTAGCATTAGGACCAGGTAAGAACTGTCATGCGGTGTAGGGTTTCTCATTCCTCCCATAATATTAAACACCACCCGATGCAGATTCAACAAGGTCAATACGGATATGATGATGCATATGGGCATTAAGGTCACCGTGATAATATTTCCCCGACTCAATCTCGTAAAGTGTTTTAAAAAGTAATAGAGCAAGGCCAATCTCCAGGCGGCTACAATGGCCAAAAACCATACATTTATCGTGTTTGACGTTTCGATGGAAAGAAATTTTTCTACGGGAATTGCGTAAAAGATGGCCGGGAAGGAGGTGAGTCCAATAAACGTCAAGACAATAAAATAACTCCAATCTTTTATTTTGAACGGGAGTAAGATTACCCAAATAAACAGGGCCAATACAAAAATGTAAATAACCGATCCCAATCCTAGATGTTGCATCCAATTGGCACCACTATCATCCCAATATCTACCCATTCCGACAACCCAGGTCCCCACCAATCCTACAATGAAATGTTTTCGATTAAATTGCATCATTTCTTCTCGGGTCAACCTGAAGGTTAACAGTTTAAGTAAGGTATTAAATAGATTCATAGAAATTTGTTTTTCTTCGGTTTAATACTATTTTTTTGAAGTGCTTTTTTCGTTCTGCTACCCGCTCTTTGGAATAGACAGTTTTCATTAACTGTTCAAATTCGGTCTCCAGTTCGGACACTGAAAAGTTGTGGGGTATAAAATTTACGTCAAATAAGGTGCATTTGTCCCAGTAGTTATCCGTTAATAATCTTCCTTCTCGTTTGAGTTGAGCATACAATGCTGTTCCAGGAAATGGAGTCAGCAACGTGATCTGAACTTCTGATAGCTTGCTTTCAACTATAAACTGCTCGGTAT
>JARGNR010000069.1:1645-31639 GCA_029212405.1 Saprospiraceae bacterium | reverse complement strand
TTTTATTCCTTTATTTGGAAAAAATCTTCCTCAATGGTTGCATCATTTGTTATTGATCCTGTACAAAGGCTTGCGGTGAAACTCAAGCAAAAATCCGAGACTTTTATTCGTCAAGGTCATCCATGGGTATTCGAATCTTCTATTCAAAAAATTAATAAGGAAGGAAAAGCGGGTGATTTAGCTATTATTTTTGATCAGAAAAAAAACAAATATTTAGGAATAGGATTGTACGATCCTTATTCTCCAATTCGTATAAAAATGGTGCTTCATACCCAAAAGGAAGCAATCGATGGCAATTTTTTTCATACAAGAATTCAAGCCGCCTATGAAATCCGAAAGCCCCTGATTGATACCAAGACCAATGCATACCGACTTGTTTTTGGAGAAAATGATTTTTTACCAGGATTAATTATAGATGTTTATACTTATGTAGCTGTTGTGAAATTGTATTCTGCCATTTGGTTTCCATATTTGCATCACATTTTGGAGGCATTGTTAGCTGTCACAAGCTCAGAAGCGGTGGTGTTGCGTTTGTCAAGACTATTGCAAAAAGAGCATGTAGAAACTTTTGGTTTAGAGGACGGACAATTATTAGTAGGTGAATTGGAGGATCCAGAAATCGAGTTTGTAGAATACGGTGTTCGATTTAAGGCAAATGTTTTGAAAGGACACAAGACGGGCTATTTTTTAGACCATAGACACAATAGACATAAAGTGGGTCAATTGGCCAAAGGGAAAAAAGTGCTGGATGTATTTTCTTATGCGGGTGGATTTAGTACCCATGCTGTAGTCGGAGGAGCGAGTGAAGTTGTGAGTATTGATATCAGTAAACATGCCTTGGAATTGGCTAAAATAAATGTAGCACTTAATAAAAATGATGCCGACCATGATATCATGGTGATAGATGCTTTTCTAGGGATGCAAAAATTAATTGATGAGAAAAGATATTTTGATATTGTCGTTGTAGATCCTCCATCATTTGCAAAAACAACTGCAGATATTCCCGGTGCAGAAAAATCCTACAAAAGGTTGGCCGCATTAGCAATACAATTGACAAGCCATGGAGGTTTATGTGTTATGGCTTCTTGTTCAAGTCGGATTGATAGAGACTCATTTTTTGAATTAATTGAGAGAGGATTCGATACTCAAGATCGTTCTTATCGACTCATAGAAAAAACGTTTCATGATGTAGATCATCCCATTTCCTTTGCTGAAGGAAGCTATTTGAAAACAGGTTATTATCACATAGATTGAAGCTGAGAAATTAGCTTATTTATTCCAAAACACTCTAGATATAATGACCAATAGAGCGGCACAGATAGACATCATTGCGCCTCCATCATTTGCATCTATATGTGCTTGAGCAGCTAACACCGCATCAAAAAAGAATCCTGCATACGCCCACTCTTTCAAGACTTTTGATTTATCACTTAATACAGCGATAATGCCCAGTATTTTTGCCACAGCAAGGGGGTAAACCAAATAAGTTGGATAATTCAGCGCTTCAAAAAAACCTTTTACCATTTCGGTTTTGATGAAATACATTGATGCTGAGAATAGAAATATGGCACACATTAATCCAGTGCTAATCCAGTAAATTACTTTTTTTGTTTTTTGATCCATAAAAGAATTTGATTATTTGAAACGAAATATAGTGAAAAGTAAGTTTAAGAAAGTGCAAGATGTCACAATCCATATTTATGCGACATAATTATATCTTTGTTTTTAATAAAATCTGTTTCCTATTCATTTATGAGTGCTACTGTAATAACAAAACCTGAGGTTGATATTTCACCTGAACTATTGCGTGAAATCAAGGAAAAGACAGAAGAGATGGGGCAGGTTGTTCTGCATTTTTTGTTTCATACTCCGGATAATGGATTTGGAGATTCTTTGATCCGAATTTGGCCCACGACATATTTATATGATCTGCATTCTGCGCATAAAAGCGAACTGGTTCACATTGAGAACATCACCTACTATCCAGACTGGTATTTATGTCCAGCAGGTTCGGAGACATTTTTTACACTCATTTTTTCTGGCTTGCCCAAATCATGTACCGCCTTTGATTTTATTGAACATTGCACCAATGAATCAGGAGCTTTTCAAGTGAAAAATATTCAAAGGAATGCTTCAGATGTATACTTTTTGCAGCTTTAGAAATATTTATTGAAAAAATAACCATAATAAAGAAATGAATACACATGTAAATGCACTGATTGATCAAATGAAATCGGAGGTTGGAATGATCGAAACGGAACGACAGAGCGAATTATCGGACGTGTCCGCGTTAATTGCCTCCATGTTGAAAGACAATCAGAATGTTAATATTATTGTGGTATGTACGCATAATAGTAGAAGGAGTCAGTTGGGAGAGGCATGGATCAATATCTTATCCAACTATTTTGGTCTTAGCTCTATAAAAGCTTTTTCGGGAGGAATGGAAACAACTGCCTTTAATGAGCGTATGGTGAGTGCGATGAAATCGCTGAATATTCCAGTTAAGTTGGTAGAAGATGGGCAGAATCCAAGGTATATCATAGAGGATATTGGAAAGGATGGTCATTTGATGTTTTCAAAAGTCTATGACGATGAATTGAATCCACAGTCTGGGTATATTGCGCTCATGGTGTGTGATCATGCGGATGAAAATTGCCCTGTAGTGATCGGAATGAAACATCGAATACCATTGAGGTATAAAGACCCAAAAGCATTTGATGGAACTGAGTTAGAGGAAAAAGCTTATAAGGATAAGGTGAAAGAAGTGGGAAGAGAAATGGTTTTTCTTTTTCAGGAGATTATGTCTAATCTTTAAGCGACTTGGACTTACTACTATTTATAAAATAGACTCCAGTGAGTAGAATTACTGCGGCAATAATGGATTGAACGCTTATTATCTCATTCAATACCCACCATCCTAAAAACATAGCGACGATTGGGTTGATGTAAGTGGAAGTAGCCACTTTTTCAGGAGATACGGTCAGAAGTAAGAAATTGAAGGATGTAAAGGCAATGATACTTCCAAAAATGACTAGATAAAGCATAGAATATATGGCCTTTGAACTTATGTCTTGTAAGGTGGAGAATGGCTCTTGCAGGATGAGGCTAATTACAATCATCATCAAACCTCCAAACAGCATTTGATAGCCTGTGTTGACAAATGACCCTTTAGGTAAATCAGCTTTTGATACAAAGATGCTCCCATATCCCCAGCACAAAAGTGCAATAAATATAGCTCCAATACCTTGGATTTTATCAGTGGTTAGCCCGATTGTTTCTTGATTGACTAATAAGTAAATTCCTACCATGCCCAAAATAACACCTACAATAGACTTAGGTAGAATGGGTCTCTGTTCTAAAAAGTAGAGCATGAAGATCAAAATCAGGGGCTGAGTTGAGATTAATAAAGCAGTAAAACCACTATCGATATATTGGAGTGCCCAGACTGCGCACCCATTTCCTACGGTGAGAAATAAGAATCCTGCGATTGCGCTATTTATTAATTGTTTCTTCGAATTTTTCTTAATCTTTCCAGTGAGCAATGCAAATAGAAATATGAGTATTGCTGCTGAAACAAAACGAATACCAGCTAATAGAAAAGGGGGCAATTCTGCAACTAATATCTTATTGAAAAGATACGTGGATCCCCAAATAATATATATAGATAGGAATGCACCAATGACCAGAATTAGATTTTTTTGTTTCAGTTGAATGAGGTTTTACAATGAACTAAAGTGCAAAGATGTCAAAACCTGCATCAAATTTTATTTTAATTCAAAAGATTTTAAGTAGTTTTTTGGGAAAGAAAAACAAAGTTATTTCTTGAAAAATAGCAGTTAATGAACAAAAGCAAGTGTAATGCCTTACTGATTCTCATTGATTTAGCTAAAAACATGGATATATGAGAGATAACGTGTAGCTTTATGTATAAATAGCCCTTACGTTTTGATGAAGTATATAATCACCGTACTTACTTTATGTACTGCTTTGTGTCAGTCACTAGGCCAAAGTTGCGATGTTGATGGTATTTTACATTCCTCCTTTATTGATGTTCAACTAGTTTTAGATGCAAACCAATGTGGTTCTTGCCATAAGGGGCAGAATAATAAAGGCAATTGGAATTATGACTCCTACAATTCATTTTTAAAAAAAGGTGATTGCGGGTTTGAAATGATAGTCCACGGTGATGCTTCCAATAGTTTCTTTTTCAGGAAAATTTTAGGAGTAAACACGGATTGTGGAGAATCCAACGAAGGGGTCCATACTTTACCTCAATCAGATGTAGGTCAAATTGAAAGTTGGATCAACTTTGGTGCACCTGAATTATGTGTTCCTCTCTATGCTGATGTAAAACAGATATTGGATAATAATGGATGTAACTCTTGTCATGGAAATGATCCTGGCGAATGGAGGTATGATTCTTATTTAAGTCTTCTAAATGGAGAAATGGATTCAAGTTGCTCTGACTACGATGTGATTGTAAAAGGAAATAGTTCTCAAAGCTTATTGTTTGATAAAATTAACAATGACGGGGCGGTCTCTTGTGGAGATGCTATGAATGCATCTAACGGTCCGATGGATGCTATGGAGGTAGCTAAAATTAGAGATTGGATAAATAGTGGAGCTTATGAAACTGCTGCTTCTTTACCTGTAATCTTATCTAGGTTTTCTTTGAAAGATGATAATGGTGACGTGCATCTTGCTTGGTCGACGGAGGAAGAAATAGCTACTGAGAAGTTTGTTGTAGAACGAAGTACTTCTGGACAAAATTTTCAGGAAATCTCAGAACTTAAGTCAGAAGGAAGCGCAACTGAAGGCTATAATTATGAATACTTAGATCGCGATCCATTTATAGGGGAGAACTATTATCGGTTAAAAATTTTAGATTTGGATGGCTCTTATAAATATTCAAACATTCGGTTGATTCGAATGAAAAGTGA
Organism: Saprospiraceae bacterium; assembly: GCA_029212405.1. GTDB lineage: Bacteria > Bacteroidota > Bacteroidia > Chitinophagales > Saprospiraceae > CAJXUU01. The sequence goes on along the minus strand of JARGNR010000069.1, from coordinate 26,699 downwards.
AGAAACCACGATTTTAGTATATCCAAATCCTGCTGTAAGTAGAGAACGATTAACGGTCAGATGGCTACCGAGAGCAGATGAAGAATCTACCTACTTAAATATCGTTGATGTAAATGGACAAAATCTTCATAGAAAGATAATTTTTGAAGGAACCAATTATGTCAGACTTCCATATTTACTTGATGGAGTATATTATATTATTGTTGAAGACTTATTTGGTGGCTTCTTATTAGAAAGAGTTGTAATTATTAACTAATCTTGCCTCACCGTATTTTTTAAATATATATAATGAGCAGTAGTACAATTTATGGAAGGAATCCAGTTGTGGAAGCATTGGATAATGATCTTCAAATCGAAAAAGTATTCCTTCAAAGTAATTTGCATGGAGATTTTGAGGTATTAATTCGAAATAAGTGTAAAAAGAGAAATATTCCTCTAACAAAAGTACCCTCTCGAAAGTTAAATGATTTAAGTAAGAGCCATAACCATCAAGGAGTATTGGCATACATATCCCCCGTAGCGTATACGAATGTTGAGACGTTGATTCCTAAGTTATTTGATGAAGGGAAAGTGCCGTTAATTATTGTGTTGGACGGAATTACAGATGTGAGAAATATGGGAGCGATTGCTCGATGTGCCAAGGTATTTGGTGCACATGGTATTGTTGTACCCGCAAAAGGTACTGCTCGGGTGAGTGATGAAATGGTCAAAGCCTCATCAGGTGCTATTCTGGATATTCCTATTTGTAGAGAAAACAGTTTGCCCGTTGCGTTGGAATCTATGCAGATGTTAGGTTTGTCGGTGTATGCATCAGATATTAAAGCCGAAAAGACAATTGCTGAGCAGGATTTAAAAACTCCAATAGCAATTATTTTGGGCTCGGAAGATCTTGGGGTTAGTAAAAAGGCTATTCAGATTGCAGATGATAGCATAAAGATCCCACAAGTGGATAGTTTTGATTCATTGAATGTAAGTGTAGCATCTGGAATTATATTATATGAAATATTGCTGCAACGAATTTAAGATCAACCTTAATTTGCCATTGCTTTCTCAAAGTTAGTCTTGCTTAGTAAGTAAAGACCAATCACAAAAAATACAGCTAAAGAAAGTACGGAATAGCGCAAGTTTCCTGTTAAGTTGTCTACAATACCATAGGCTAAGGTTCCAGCAACGATTGATGTTTTATAGAGCACATCATAAAATGCAAAGTAGGATGTCACATCATCTTCTTTGTCATTTAGCATTTTTGAATAGGTAGATCTACTAATGGATTGGATTCCTCCCATAACCATTCCTACCAAACCAGCTAAGAAGTAAAAAAGCGTTTTCCCTGTACAGAAGTAGGCGATTAAACAGATCAATATCCAGATCAAGATCATAATGGTTAAGGCCTTCTTGTTTCCGATTTTGTCACTTACAAATGCAAATAAATAAGCTCCTACGATTCCAACCAATTGTAAAACCAATACAATAGCAATCATTTCAGATGACTCAAAATTTAAGATGATATCTGCAAATACGGTAGCTACATAAATGATCGTTTGAACTCCAGCAGAGTAAAAGAAAAAAGACCATAAAAACCTCTTCAAGTCTGGTTGATCTTTCAACTCGCCATATACCGATTTGATTTCCTGAAAGCCTTTAGTAAAAAGATTTTCCTCCGAGAACAACCTATTATCCTTAGGTAGATTTTTAAATGAGATGAATCCAAAAATAATCCACCATAACCCAACTAAAATAAATCCAATTGCAGAGGCATTATTCCCTTGTTCTTCGACTGTACTACCAGGAATATTAAAGGTGTCGGGCGCTAAAATCATCCATAATATAAAGACCAAGAGGATGACACTGCCAATGTATCCTGCAGCAAACCCTTTGGCACTGACCCGATCAAATCGATCCTCTGTAACGATAAGCGGCAAATATGAATTATAAAACACAATTCCTCCAGCAAAACCAATGGTAGCCAAAATAAAAGCAGATGTACCTAACCAAAGAGGTACGACATCAAAGAAGTATAATGCAATACAAGAAATGGAACCAAGAATGGTGAATATCTTTAAATAATGCAGCCGTTTACCACTGTAATCGGCCATTCCAGACAAGATCGGAGTGATAAATGCAATAATGATATAAGAAATAGAAACTGCAAATGTCCAGAGAGAACTATTGGTAAATGATAAAGAACCAATATTAATAACGGGATCGGTATTATTTAGGAAAAAAATAGGAAAAATCGCAGTTGAAATTACAAGTGCATAAGCAGAATTAGCCCAATCAAAAAGTGCCCAGGCATTGATTGTCTTTTTTACATTTTTAGTAATCTCACTCATTTTTGGGTATTTATTGGATTGCTAATATAGGTTTATTCGTGATCTATCATGTAAAAATGAAGTTTTATTGAAGATGGATATAAATTACTGGTGCGAGAAAGCAAATCAATATATTGGATATTAATCTAAATTAGAAGATTTTAGCACCTTTGCAGAAGCAAAAAATATAGAGATGTCAGTATTAGGAGTATTAGGAGCAGGTGCTATGGGCACAGGTATAGCACAAGTAGCAGCGACCAACGGATGGGAGGTTCGATTGGTGGATGTAAATGAAGATGCGATCGTAAATGCCCGAAATAAATTACAAAAAATCCTCAACCGGCAAGTTGAAAAAGGCCGAATGACAGATATTCAAGTCAAAGAAATTTTTGGGAGGATTTATTTCGGGACTTCTCTGTCTTCATTTGAGGGAAGTGATTTGGTTATTGAGGCTATTGTTGAGAATTTGGAGATCAAAAGAAAAGTATTTGTAGAGATAGAATCTATCGTTGGGGACCACTGTATTTTGGCGACCAACACTTCTTCATTGGCTGTTACTTCAATTGCTTCTGCAGTGGAAAAGCCACAAAGACTTTTAGGCATACATTTTTTTAATCCAGCTCCCTTGATGAAGTTGGTTGAAATAATTCCAGCAGTTCAAACGGATGAAGAAGTAGCTCAAAAAGCTCAGAATATTATTGATTCATGGGGCAAGTATACCGTATTAGCTAAGGATACGCCAGGGTTTATAGTGAACAAAGTAGCTCGGCCATTTTATGGGGAGGCATTTCGTATTGTGGAAGAAGGATGGGCGGATGCTGCAACTATAGATTGGGCACTAACAGAATTGGGAGGTTTTAGAATGGGACCTTTTGCATTGACAGATTATATTGGACATGATGTGAATTATAAAGTGACTGAAACGGTATGGAAGGCATTTTATTATGATGGAAGATATACTCCATCTTTTGTGCAAAAAAGGTTGGTCGATGCAGGTTATTTGGGACGAAAAACAGGAAAAGGCTTTTATGACTATGGTGAGGGAGTGGTTCAGCCCGAAATTCAAAAGGATAAAGAACTAGGAAATAAAATTGTTGAACGTGTAGTGGCTATGTTGATCAATGAAGCTGCAGATGCTGTGGATCGAGGGATTTGTTCTGAAGAGGCGGTTGAGATTGCGATGACAAAAGGAGTAAATTACCCCAAAGGCTTGTTGGCATGGGGTGAAGAGTGGGGTTTTGATAAGCTGGTAAATTTTTTGGATGCTTTATATGATAGATATCATGAAGAACGTTATAGAGTCAGTCCTTGGTTAAGAGATAAAATTGAATAATATGTCTGGAGTTGCAAAACTTCATCTTGTTTTTGGGTTTCTGATGTTTTTAGGTTTTCTAGGGACAGGACAATACATGGATAGAACTTTCAATCATTTAGTTGACATGGAGGATTTACCAAGAGCACTGATGAGAATGCAACATTTGTATATCTTACTGGGTTCTTTAATACACATTGCTTTAGGAAGTTATCTTAAACTTTCTGATGAAAAATGGGTTAGAGTTTTACAATGGGTGGGATCTTTATTGATCTTACTTTCTAGTTTGATGTTGGTGTATTCTTTTTTTACAGAGTTACCTTCGGCACATATCGAACGTCCTTTATGCAGAATTGCGTTATATACGATGCTCGCTGGTGTTTTTGGACATGGAATCCCAAGTTTATTGTTATTAATTTTTTCAAAACAGAATCCATAGTGAAGATATATTTTCAAGTTCCGATACGATTTATGTTTGTAGGGATATTCATCGTCTTTTTTTTCTGCATAGTGCAAGGACAATCTACCTTCTCTCCTATGAAAGGAATCACTATGGTCGCACCACCTGTTGAGATAGGAGTAGCTGAAATGGAAGCTCTGAAAGAAGTCAATACGGAATGGATTGCACTAGTACCTTATGGATTTAGTAGAATTGATCAACCTACCATTCGTTACAATTTAGATAGGCAGTGGTGGGGAGAACGAGAAGAAGGAATAAAAGAGTGCATTAAGTTGGCCCATGAAAATGAAATTAAAGTGATGCTCAAGCCTCAAGTATATATTCATAATTCTTGGGTTGGAGATGTGGATTTTGATTCGGAGGACGAGTGGTTGGAGTGGGAAAAGGGATATAGTGAATACGTTCATTTTTATGGAAAGATGGCAGCTGAAAACAATGTGGAGTTGTTTTGTATTGGTACAGAATATAAGATAGCGGTCAAAAAGAGAACTAAATTTTGGAGAAGTTTAATCAAGGAAATACGATCGTATTATGATGGAAAATTAATTTACTCGTCAAATTGGGACGGTTATAGCAAGGTACCAATTTGGGATGATTTGGATTATATTGGTATCAGTGCATATTTTCCTTTGACGGATCAAAAAACTCCTACCATTAATAGTCTAAACCTCAAGTGGAGGCCCATTAAAAATAAGCTCGCAAAATTTTCTAAAAAACATAAGAAAGCTATTGTTTTCACAGAGTATGGATATCTTTCTATTGACCGATGTGCATGGCGGGCTTGGGAACTAGAAAAAGGGATCAAACAGAAGTCAATCAATGAGAAAGCACAAGCCAATGCATATAACAGTTTGTTGAAAACATTCTGGGACGAAGAATGGTGGGGAGGAGGATTTTTATGGAAATGGTTTCCTGCTGGATTGGGGCATGAAGGATATCCTGAACGAGACTATACTCCTCAAGGAAAGCTTTCTGAAGACACCATTCGTGAATGGTATGGCAAAGATTGATTATTCTTCAAACAATTCCATAGATATTCGATCGGCCAATAATTTTCCACTATTGGATAGTTGGTAAGATCCATCTTTTTCGATGACATCATTTCTTTCAATGTATTGGTGGAGTTTGCCTTTTAAGGCATCGGAAAATTGAGGAAATTTGTTTTCTACTTCATCAAAATTGATTCCCCATTTCGTTCTCAAGCGGATCAAAATATATTCATTGAATCGATCGGTAATGGAAAGGACTTCATGTTCTATGGGAAGTTGGTTTTCTTGTATTGATTTGATGTATTTTGGATTATGTGCGATGTTCCATGACCTTGTACTGATACCATCAAATGAATGCGCACCAGGGCCAATTCCCAAATAGGGTGCACCTAACCAATAATTAGTGTTATGAATTGCATATCGATTGGGTTTTCCAAAATTTGATATTTCGTAGTGATCATACCCCTTAGATGTCAATCTTTCTATGAGCATATTAAATTGTTCAGAGGATTTTTCATCATCTACGGGTGCAGATTTTCCAACTTTTACAAAGTGGTGCAGTGCCGTGCCTTCTTCTACTGTTAAATTGTATGCAGAAATATGTGGAATGTCGAAGGATACCATTCTGTCAATATTGTTCAAGCAAGTAGTGTTGGATGTAGTAGGACTTCCATAAATAAGATCCGCAGTAATGTTTTCAAAACCTTCATCTTGAGCCATTTTTAAGCAATTCTCGGCTTCATTTGCATTATGGGCTCTATTCATAAAAGATAGATCATCTTGATCAAAGGATTGTATCCCAATGCTCAATCTGTTGATGCCTATTGACTTTAAACCTTTTAGATTGGTTTGTGATAGATCGTCAGGGTTTGCTTCTAATGTAATCTCCGTTTGATCATTCCATGTATACACCTTGGCCAAAGCTGAAAAAATATCTTCTAATTCTGAAGCATCAAGTAGGGAGGGTGTTCCACCGCCAAAATAAATCGAGTTCAGCTCCTTTTGGGATAAATAATCTTTTCGAAGATGAATTTCATGAATTATCGCTTCTACCATTTCACTTTTGTATTTTAGTGAAGTCGAAAAATGAAAATTACAATAATGGCACGCTTGCTTGCAAAAAGGGATATGGATATAGATTCCTGACATAGAATGCAAAGATAGGCAAAGTTGTTTTAATGATGGATGAGTGATTGGAGTGATTAATAGAGGATTTGATAATTTTTAAGCTCGTCTAAAAATATATTTTGTATTGATTAAAAATGATCTTATATTTGAATAACAAAATGATTTGGATTGAATGAACTACTAGAAATATTACGCGAACCTTGGGCAATCCGAGCATTGATAACCTGTTCATTGATTGGGGTAATGTATGGAGTGCTGGGCAGTTTTATTGTATTGAGGAATATGTCACTAATTGGAGATGCATTATCACATGCGATCTTGCCTGGTGTATTTATTGCATTTCTAGTCTTTGGATATAGTCCAATCAGCTTTTTTATGGGATCCGTTATTGCAGGATTGGTGACAGCCGTTTTGATCACATGGATTCAGCAAAATATAAAGACAAAGAACGATGCAGCTATCGGTATAGTTTTTACCCTAATGTTTGCGATAGGTGTTATTGGGATAAGTTGGTTAAATAATGCAGAAGGTGTTCACCTGGACCTGAAAGATTTTTTAATCGGGAGCATTATGGCGATCTCTAATCAAGATGTTTGGTTAACGGTGATTGTTACTATATATACTATTGCAAGTGTAATATTCTTCTATCGATATTTATTTATCACTACATTTCAGCCAGTTATTGCTAGTACGATGGGAATATCTACTAAAATGGTTCACTACTTTTTAATGTTATTATTGTCATTCGCTGTTGTAGCAGGATTAAAAACAGTGGGAGTGATATTGGTTGTGGCACTTTTGATAATACCATCTTCAACGGCATTATTGTTGTCAAATAAATTGAAGCGAGTAATTCTATACTCAGCAATTGTAGGATTAGTATCGGCGATATTAGGATTGATTATGTCGATATTTTTGGACAGTCCTCCTGGTCCCGCTATGGTTCTAATTGCAGCTATGCTCTATTTTACAGCAGCATTATTTTCTCCAGAGAAAGGTCTTGTATTGCGTATGATACGTTCTACAAATCAACGTAAGAAAATTGAACGGGAAGATATCATTCGTCAAGCCGATAAACATCATGCAGAGGATCCACTGACACTTGCAAAATTGCAGGAACGTTTAGGATTGACAAGATCAAAGTTGAAGACTCATCTTGCTTATTTAAAAAATGAAGGTGTGCTTATAGGTGGGAATTCTATTTCATTGACAGCGAAAGGGAAGGTTCAGGCAGAAGCGTTGGTTAGAGCGCACCGACTGTGGGAAACCTACCAAGTGAATACAATGGGGTTGAGTGAAGGTGAGATTCATGACGAAGCGGATCGATTGGAGCACCACTTAACGGATGAATTATTGGATGAAGTAGATGCAAAATTGGGTTATCCGGAATTGGACCCTCATGGTTCTCCTATACCCAAGAAAATGAATAAAAAATTGAGATCTTTAATTTCTCAGAAGCCGAACAATAGGCTATTGATTTTGAAAGAACAGGAGAATGATGAAGTGGTCAGTGACTTGTGGGAATTGGGATTATTGCCGAATACGATCATTACAATAAAAGAGATTACTGCTACTAAACTCATTATAAAAGAAGGGCAAAAGACAATAGAAATTGACTCCGATTTAGCACGTCGAGTTTTGGTAGAAAAATGGTAATTGGTTATGTTTTACTTGGATTTAAAATCTAATCCAAGTTGTCAAATATTTCATTGAGTTTATACATTTCATCTAATGTGTCATCCAAAAAGATGGAGATATCAGGAATACGGCGTACATGTTTGCGTATTCTATATGCTAAAGCTTGTTTTAATTTTCGAGTTTCTCTTTCGAGCATCAAAAGTACCTCTTGTTTGTTTTCAGTATTAAATACACTGATGTAAAGCTTTGCTTGGGACAAGTCTGGAGTAACTTGAACTTGGGTTACGGTAACAAATGCATTCCCATAAATGTATGACCCTTCTTGTTGGAGGACAACTCCAAAATTTCTTTTGATTAATTCCGCTACTTGTTCCTGTCTCTTTGATGCCATGATTATCAATATTTTGTAAAATAAGCTTTATGGGTGCAAATTACTTAAACCTAACAAATGGTACATGAGATAAGGTTCATTAATTTTTGAATTTAATTCACCATTTCTCACTGATTCATCAGAATCCAATTTCCATTAATATCTAAATGTTTTCCATTTGGGAAAACTTTCTTGAACGTGTTATTAAAATAGTTCTCCGTTTTGATTTTGTCTTTTTCAAAAAAGTAAAGCCGATTAAAAAGGATTATGCCATTCGGTGTTATCCTTTCTTTTAAATGAAGTAGAAACTCTTCCGTTTCAAATTCTTCAGGTATGTAATCACTAACAAAAACATCCATTGCTATAAGGTCATATTGATTTTGATCAATTTGAACAAAAACATTAGCATCTGCTCGTATGGTAGTCAAATCTGAAGACAAATAGTTAAGTACATACTTACTGGCGAGTGAAATAATATCTTCATCGATTTCTACCAATGTATAGCTGTAATCCCTTTTAAAATGATTTTCGAGCATATAGGGAATGCTACCAAGTCCTAATCCTAGAACTAAAACTTGATCGATATTTTGTTCAGAAATCGTAATTTTTTCAAAAGCCTTGAAGAAGTTATCATACTTTTTGCCATAGGAATAAATAGCCTCAGGCGTTACGAGCTGATATTCACCTTTTACTAGCAGTACATTCAATTCATCATTATAAATTGACGTTGCACTTTCAATATGTACATCTTTGAAAAAAGAAAGTAAATACTTCCACCAAACTTGTTTCATAAAGCATTAGAAAATTATCACTACAAGAAACAATAACAAATACATTAATGCAAAGAAATTTGTCTCATTCATAAAATATGTTCTGTGTAATTCAGATAACGATAGCATGTTTAAGACAGTACTACAACTACGAACACTATTTAGCCTTTTCCCAAATACGATGCTTGGATGTGCTTAAAAAGATGTGTTCTAAGATATGTTTGTCATTCTCCGTTAAGGTAATACTACGTCTTGACATGACTCTTTCTGCTGTTTCCATTGACTTATTCAATTGATAAGTTTTGAAGCCATGCGCTCCTCCCCAAGCGTAAGAAGGTATATAATTTCTTGGGTAACCACTTCCAAAAATATTGGCATTTACACCAACAACTGTTCCTGTATTGAACATGGTGTTGATTCCAGTTTTCGAATGATCTCCCATTATCAAGCCGCAGAACTGAAGTCCAGTTCTTGTGAACCTTTGATCTTCATAAGACCAAATTTTCACTTCGTCATAGTTGTTTTTAAGGTTGGAAATATTGGTGTCGGCTCCAAGATTACACCATTCACCAATTACTGAATTCCCTAGAAAGCCATCATGGCCTTTATTTGAATATCCTAATAAAATACTGTTTTTTACCTCACCTCCGACCTTGGAATAGGGGCCAAGTGTAGTAGCTCCATATACCTTAGCTCCCATCTTTATGATAGAATTTTCGCACATCGCTAATGGACCTCGAACAGAGCTTCCTTCCATGATTTCCGCATTGTGTCCAATATATATAGGACCTTCTTTTGCATTCAAAATTGCGCCTTCAACTGTTGCAGACGCTTCAATGAATATATTCTCTGGATGAATTACCGTATTGGTGGAACTAATAGGTGCTGAGGTCCTTCCAATAGTAAGTAGGTCAAAATCATTCTTGATCTCAATAGCATTCAGTGAAAAAATATCATATGGACGTATAATCCTTCGAATCAAGTTTTCGTCATTGGAAACATCAATCCCTTCTAGCTCTGTTATTCCTTTGTCATCAATTAAATTGTCAAATTGATCTCTGGTCAGACGAGCGACTAATAATTCATCTCCATCTAAAATCGCCTCATTGCTACCCAATTGCTTAACAAGTTTCAGCAGCTTAGGAGTGGGTAATACTGTACTGTTAATAATGATATTGTCCTTTTCAATGTTGATTGGATATTTCTCAGAAAGGAAATCCTGAGTAATAAAACTACCATTTGCATTGAGGTGTTTTTCCCATTTTTCACGAATGGTTAGAGCACCGACTCTAAGTTCGCATATAGGTCTAGTAAAAGTGAGAGGAAGTAATCCTTCCCAATTATCATCATCAAATAATATAATATTGGTGATCATATCTTTGCTTAATAATAGAAGTGAGTTTAAAATAAATAAGGGTAAAAAAAAAGCCCTTCGTGAAGGGCTTTCGATATTTTTTATTCTTCTGTCGGAGTGGAAATTTTATTTCCAAACTTGGCGAATTTTTTATTAAATTTATCGATTCTACCCGCAGTATCTACGAATTTCATTTTTCCAGTAAAGAATGGATGAGATGCAGATGATATTTCTAATTTTATCAATGGATATTCATTTCCATCTTCCCAAACTATAGTATCTTTCGTGTCTGCACATGAGCTTGACATAAAAGAAACGTCACAAGAGAAATCCTTAAAGATTACTTTTCTATATTGCTTTGGGTGGATATCTTTTTTCATAACTAAGTAATTTTCAGTTCTTTATTGCGATTTTTTCTTTTACCATAAGGCTCAAATCGCTCTTTTTTATCAAATAAGAGTGCAAAGATACATTTTCTTGCGGTAATAATCCATGATTATTGTTAAAATATTTACAGAATAGTGTGAAATTTTAGAGTTAATAATCTATCGTTTTTACTTTTCAAAGAATACGGGTCTATCACATTAAACTTCTCTTTCTATCATCCTTTTTTTCTTCGAAGTGAATTGACTATAGATATTGCAATGACCATAGCCAAAATATAGAGTTCATTGTTCCCTTTAATGATGGCTATACCATACTTGTTATCTGATCGAAGTCTTTTTCTCGATATTTTGGCAATTTCATCTTCTTCATCAAAAACTGTATACTCGCTATTGAAAAAATCTCCGTGAACAGTGTGGTGGCCATAAATACTGGTCGATCTGTAAAAATTTTCCAACCCTTCCTTTTCAAAGGTAGCGATTGATTTATTTGCATTGGAGAAAACAAATTTATATTTGAAGAATGAGGAATATCTTTTCACTTTCAGAACTTGATTTCCTGATCTATCTGTAAAATTGAATACTCTAAATTTAAAAAAAGAGGGCTTTTTTACTCGATACACCAATTGGTCATCCTTATAGATTTCATAGACTTTTGAGATAAAACCTCTAACTGATATGGTGTAAACTGCAAATTCCATTCATTTAAAATTACATTTTCAATTCAAATCCACTTCTGTAGTCTCGTTTCACAAATTGGTTGGCTTGGTCATAATTTGTGATTTTCATATTTTCACCATCCCACGCCAATCGAATTCCAGTTCCTGTATATGCCATATATTTATTGCCATTGTCTTCTCTTTCTTCTTGTGCATACAACGATCGAATTGCTAGATTGCCCATTAACACGATTTCAGATAGTGGACCTGCATAATCAAAAGTAGAGCTTGCCTCTTCTTCACCTCTAATGGCTGCAATCCAATTTTGTTGATGATTTTCTTCTTTTACTCGAGTAAGACTAGGTTTCGGCTCTTGAAAATTATTCATTTTTGAACTCGGTAATAAACGTGGGTTTGCAGCATAACAATCACACATGATTTTACCTTCTGTTCCTTCAAATATTACTCCTCCATCCCAATTTCCCATGGGTTCATTGTCTGCCAGTTCTGCTGGTCTAGGAGGCATCATTCCTCCATCATACCAACTCAATCGAACAGGCCCCATCTCTCCTCTTGCTCCAAAGTCATAATGTACGATGGTAGCCAAAGGAGGTGATTCAAAAGAGTTGACTCTATTCCAATTTCGCACTTTGAAAGGTGCAAAAGCTTGCACATGGGTAGGATAATTTAACTTTAATGCTCGAACAGCTGGGTCGATAATATGACATGCCATATCACCTAAAGCTCCAGTGCCGAAATCCCACCATCCTCTCCATCCAAATGGGTGATAGGTTGGATGATAGGGGCGTTCTGGTGCATTTCCTAGCCATAAATTCCAGTCCAAGTCATCAGGAATGGCTACTTCTTCTGTTGGTCTATACATGGCTTGTTCCCAAACTGGTCGATTGGTCCATGCATGCACTTGTGTTATTTCACCAATAATCCCAGCATCTATCCATTCACAAATTCTTCGAATATCATCCGATGAACTTCCTTGGTTGCCCATCTGGGTGGTTACATTATATTTTTGTGCAGCCTCTGTAAGCATCCGTGCTTCATATACATCATGGGCCAAAGGTTTCTGTATATAGACATGTTTACCTCTTGATATTGCATCCATTCCGACACTGGCGTGCATGTGATCTGGAGTTGAAACAATTACAGCATCAATTTCGTCATCCATTTCAGCTAGCATTTTACGGTAATCTTTGTATCGCTTAGCGTCTGGAAAGAGATTGAATGAACGTTCTGCAGATTTAAAATCGACATCACACAATGCCACAATACGTTCAGTAGGAGTACCTTTTGCTTCTTTTAAGCCTGCTGCTCTCCATGTGTCTGAATACCCTTTTCCTCCTGCTCCTACAGTAGCAATTCTGATTTGATCACTTGGTGCAATGTACCCTGCACCTCCAAGAACAAACCTTGGGACAATCATAAAACCACCAACAGTTGCCCCTGCTTTCTTAATAAAATCTCTTCTAGAAGTATGTTTGATTTTCATTTTATTTTTTTCATAAATAATGAATGTCAAGATATGAATTTAGTAACAAACTGAAAATTAAATTTCTAGTATGCTTTTTTTTCATGAGACCGATGCTATAGAAGCCTCTCATTTCTCTTCCAATTGTTAAAAGAAGTTGTATTCAAGTTTCGGCTAGAAGTTGAAGCGCGTAAATTTTGGTCATCGTAAATCAGTGAAGCATTAATTCTCGGTTTTAGATTCAATTAGTTTACGAATATTAATATCCCAATCTTTGTCTTCTATGGTATAATCAGAATACACATTGGATGCTTGATATGTAGCTTTTATGCTTTGGGGGTTGAGTGGACCAAATGCACATAAGTACGATTCATCGGTGGAGGGATAGTTAAATTTAAATACTAAATAGTCTTTGTTTTTGTGACTGATTTCTTCAAATAATGAGAGTTCCTCGGGGTTAAAAAACTCTTCTTCATATAGATAGTCATACACCCTCATTTTGCCAATTTCTTCCAATGATGTATATTTTTCAGGCACCTGATCTAATTGATCGATAGCTATATATGCTTCCATTAACAATCCTCTAAAGTCAAGATCTTCGAGTAATTCGTCCCGTTTGTTTTTATCAATGGTCAACTCATTATATATCCTTGTCTTCATCGCTAGAGCCTTAGAATATGAGAAGGTATCTTGTTGTGCAAAAAGTAAGGTGTATTCATCAGTTAAAGATTGCCCTCTTATTTGATTCATGATGGACAAGTAATTTCTCAGATTTGGATTGTAATTATATTCTTCTGGGTTTGTTTTTTTATTTTCAATGTAATCATTTAATTCGTCCATGGCTGTAGCTGTCAAATCACTGAAGTGAGGTTCAATTAAAGATTGAATATTCTCTTTTTCTGCCATTAGAACAGTATTGAATAAAGCTAAAATTGAATTCTTGAAATGGTCGTTTCTGCGATAAAGCGTAATGAGATCCTTAATATGTGTTTTAAAAAACGTCAAAGAGTCTGTGAAAGGATGCATAATTGACCATGGGGCCTCAATTTTTTCCAGTTGATTATTAAATAAGAAATTGGTATACGCTTCCATACTTATAGGACTATTGATGCCAATTAAAGCTGTAAGTATTGCTTCTTTTATTACAGGAGTGGAAGATTTATCCGTATAGATGTCAATCAACTGATTTGTAACTTCATCAGAATGAAGTGAAACAAGTTCATTAATCAAGCTGCATTTTATGCCAGATGCTAATGTATCATCTTCATAGGTCTTTTTTAAACCTTTTAATATAAATGGAATTTCACTTTCTTCAAAAATGTAATAAAACTGAAGTGCTGCTTTAGCTTTATCACGAATTTCCGTGTTCTTTGATCCTAGAGCTTCGATGACTTTCGCTCCTTTGGAAGCGTAATAATCGAAAAGTTGACCTCCATCGTTGTCATGAAAAGAGTTAAAAAAGAGATCTGCTGATTCGCTGTTTATGTCCTTTTTTTCTCCACTTATCCCAGCAGAATAGAATATGTTATTGTGTATCCAAAATTGGTACCTTGAAATCACATTGCTGCCTATAAAACTTAATTTAATTTCAATTTTTCTTCTATCATTTTTATTGAAAATTTGGGAGTACAACAACGTATCTTGCCAGGTAACCAAGTTGTCTTCAAATGTTAAATAAAAAGAGTCAAGGTTTTCAATTTTAAAATAGTCACTCAACCTATGCATTTCAATTTGATGCATGGCTCCGGTAGCTGAATTTCTTGAATAGGAAGTATATGATTCATCAAAAAAGGAAGTAAAGTCTATACTATCTGTTCGGTTTATGGAAGCGTTTTCGAAATCTAGAAATGATTCTTGCTCAAATTCATTTGATCTTGGAACATAATTAGCAGCAACGTAGGGCAACATTTGAAATGATTCAAAGAAATTATCTTCTATAAAGGTTACTTTGTCTTGTTTTAGATTTTGCTTCAACACTTTATATGTTCGATTACCTCTTTGAAAGATCTGAAGCTTACTTAAAAATTGACCTTGAATTTTACAGTTAAATGCTCTACCTGGAATTCCATTTTTTTCTATGGTATCCAATTCAGAGACTGTGTTTCCTCCTGCATTTAGATCATTAATTAGAGAATTGAATCCTTCTTCAGAATTCTCCATATATGTTTCAAGCGGCATATCATTATATGCGATGATATAATTGGTTGAATTAGCCATGTCTACAGCATAAAGTACATGAATCTTGTATTTCTCTCCCTCTGGTTTTAAAGGGTTTTCATGTTCCTGTATTGTTTTCTGGGGTTCAGATGGAAAACGAACAGAAAATGCATTAAGTGTATCTGTATAAGTGAACCAGCCACTTTTTAGTTTTGGTTTTTTTGGGGTAATATATCGAACGGAATTAAAGAATTTATTTGGAGCTGGAGAATTCATTTGCTCCTCGGAACCCCAGTAGAAGAAAATGTAAATGAATCCATTAACTTTTGAAATTTGTGCTTTGAAATATCCTTTATCATCTTGTTTTATGAGTAACTCAGTTTTTGGGCCATGATTTGTTTCAATTGTTTTTTGAGAAACTATGTTCGAATTATTATCACTCATATTTGTAATTAATTCATCAATCATTTCTTCCGTTGTAAAAGTGGTAGCCTCATGTCTAATGTCTCGATGCATAAAAGCATAAACACTTTGAGAACCAAGATCCATGTACATAGTCATCTCCATGAACTCATTTGAGGACTGATTCGGAGTTCCTGGCAACATCACTTCAAACCCTGCACTTGTGTCTGTATAGGTTTTCCATTCCATTTTCATTATATCGGGAACATATTGTTCTGCTAGTCCTGTGAAAATTGCCTTTACGGGACGGACCTTATATCCGCGATCCTTGAGCATTTGAACAACACTTCCTTTGCCAATTAAATGAGCTGCACCTACCGTTGAAAAAAGGGTTTTAGATTTTAAGGTCTCTACAATACTATTCGTCATGACTTCATTTCGAAGAATCATTAGAGAATCGTTGTATTCAGTGTCATTTAGAAACATTTCTATTTTATCAAGGTCTCCAGTTGCATAAATAGAAATCATTTCTTCAATTTTATCTCTAGCCAATTCTTCAGGGTAATCGACCGTACCCATGATTATAGCTCGTTGTTCTTCTTTAGAGACTCCTCTGATTTGAGCAATTTGATCTTTGTAGTCCTCCAATCCCGAAATCTCTTTTTTCAACATTTTTGCAACGGCATATAAATAGCCATCAACAAATGTTTCTTTGTCGTCCTCTTTATCAAAATTTGGCTCCAGCATGTCTTTTACAGAAAGTGGATTTTTATTGTCCAAATCTTCAAAGTCATATCCATTTATATCTTTAAATTTCTTTTTAAATCTTGCTAGCTCTTCATCCGAAAGCAAGTCTTCGTAATATGATTCATCAAAGTTTTCATGCAAAGAGTTAAGGACTTCTAGGATGACTGAATCAGGATGCACCTCCAATGCAAAAGCATCACACGACTCCATGGCAATGAAAACGGAATCACTAAAATTAAATACCCTTTTATCACTGACATGCATCGACCCAAAGAGATAAGAAGGGTGATTTAAATTTGGACCTTCAATTTTCCAAAGCAAAGT
Organism: Saprospiraceae bacterium; assembly: GCA_029212405.1. Taxonomy (GTDB): domain Bacteria; phylum Bacteroidota; class Bacteroidia; order Chitinophagales; family Saprospiraceae; genus CAJXUU01. The sequence continues at coordinate 10,211 of JARGNR010000069.1, read as the reverse complement.
GTTTTGTGATTCATTTTGAGAGGAGAGCGACAACGTGAAATGACAAAGAAAAAAGCTCAAAAAAATTGACGATAAATATTTCATACAAGACGATTTGGTTTAGGTGATGAATTGAAAAAGTACGTTACATTATTATTAATCAATGATAGAGCATACTATTTTCAAATGGTTTTATAGAGAGGTTTTGTTCATTGAAAATCAAGGTATAAAAATTGGTGCACATCCAATAAAAAAAATCTTTTCAGTTCGTAAATTATCAAAGTATGTGATTCAGATGTATAAAATTTGCGTTGTTTTCCTTGATTATTGTGGGATAGTCAAGTTCAAGAAAAGAATATCTTTTGAAATCAGTATATTTCAACTTTTGAGTGTTCAATAGAATAAATAATGCATATGAGATATTTAATGGTTGCTTTTTTTTTCATTCTGAAGTTGGGAATGGATGGTCAATCCATTTCAATTAAAGACTATGAAAGAGCTATTAGTTTTACACATGCCAATTACTATGACAAAACTGCATACAATTTAAATCCAACTACCTTTTGGTTTGAAGAGGAGGCAGGATTGTATTTTTTTGAATATTCGAATTGGGGTAAAAAATATCGGACGGTTGATTTTGATTCATATGAAGTAAGGGATTTATTCGATCATAAAAAATTGGCCAATACGTTGTCTGTTTATTTTGAAAAAGAAATACTAGAAAATACGATTGGAATATATGCTATCCAAAAGATGGGAATGAATCAATATAAATTTGATTTTGAAGGGAAGTCCTATTTGTTGGATACAAAATCTTACAGTATAAATAAAGAAGAGGAATCTGCTGAAATTGAAGATAATCGATTGAAAGAACTATCACCAGATAGTAATTGGGTGGCATTTAGCAGAGATTACAATATTTTTATAAAATCCGTTTCTACCAATGAAGAATTTCAGCTTTCGTTTGACGGAGAGAAAGATAACGAATACGCAAATAGATATGGATGGTTTGATAAAATGGAAGGAGAGAATGGGGATAGGCCTGAAAACTTTACGGTGAGTTGGTCTCCTGATTCAAAATGGTTATTTACTCATCAATGGGATACTAGAAATGCAGATAAAATGTATTTATTGGATTGGAGCAAAGATCATTTATATAGACCTGAATTATTGTCTTATTACAGGGGCTCTCCAGGAGATAGTACAATGGTCATGATACGTCCAGCTTTATTTAATATTGATCGTAAGCAAGAAGTTAGTTTTGACCTTCCCACTCAGACACACATTAATGGGGTATCAGTTTATTGGTCCGAGAATACAGGTCAAGCCTATGCTCGATATCCAGAAAGAGGGTATCAAAAGGAGTATATAAAACAGTTAGACTTGATGAATGAAACGGTGACAACGATAATTGAGGAAACCAGCACCACCAATATTGATAATTTTTATTTTCGACCATGGGATGAATTTGGAAAATTATTGTTTTTGTCTGAACGAAGTGGATGGAGACAAATTTATGTGTATGACATCGAAGAAAAAACAACTTCTCCACTGACCAAAGGAGATTATTTTGTTCATGAACTTGTACATATGGATGAAGAAGAAGGGATGGTATATTTTTCTGCTTCTGGGAAAGAAAAAGGTGTAAATCCATATTATAGAATGCTGTATCAAGTTTCTATTCATGGAGGTGATGTTCAATTATTGACTCCTGAACCATTGAATCATTCAATTAATTATTCTCATGATTGGAAATGTTTTGTTGATAATATGTCGGATGTCCAGACGCCCACCAAATCAGTTTTACGGAGTGCAAAAGATGGTCAAATCCTTGCTCGTTTAAATGAAGCCAACGTTGATTTTGCAATTGCCAATGGATGGACTCCTCCAGAAGTTTTTGAATTTACAGGAAAGGACAATAAAACAACATTGTATGGAGCATTATGGAAACCTACAAATTTTGACCCTGCTAAAAAATATCCCATAATTGATCATAGTTATACAGGACCACACACCCAGGTCTTTCCGACATCTTTTTCAAGAACATTTAATAATCAGGCATTAGCAGAGTTAGGCTTTGTGGTGATGATGGTAGATGGTTTAGGCACATATGGTAGATCTAAGGAATTTCATAATTATTCGTATAAAAATATGGGTGAAAATCTTGAGGATCACGTATTGGCGATTGAATATTTGGCTAAGACGAGACCATGGGTCGATTCAAACAGGGTAGGGATATTTGGCCATTCTGCAGGAGGGTATGATGCAGGACATGCTGTTTTGGCTTTTCCAGATGTATATAAAGTTAGTGTGGCGAGTAGTGCGGACCATGATTTCAGGATGGAGAAAGCTTGGTGGCCGGAGATGTATATGGGATGGCCTGTTGATGAAAAATATAATGAGGTTTCAAATATTACTATGGCAGGCAATTTAAAGGGTAAATTACTCCTTGTCCATGGAGCCTTGGATGACAATGTCAACCCATCTGCAACATTCAAACTAGCGGAAGCTTTGGTCAGAGCAGATAAAGAGTTTGACTTGTTGATTCTACCTAGTCAAAGGCATGGGTATACAGGTGATTTCAGAAAGTATTTTATTAAAAAAAGATGGAATTATTTTGTTGAACATTTATTAGGAGCTGAACCCATTTGGGACTTTAAGTGGGAATGACTATTTGATTTGATATAATCCTTGATAAACTATGATGCCAACCGCATTGGAAAGATTCAAGCTTCTGATATGCGGGCTAAATAATGGGATTTTGTAAAGGTCAGCAGTGTATTGTTTAATGACTTTGGGAGGAAGCCCCGTTGATTCTTTTCCAAAGATGAGAAATAAGTCTTTTTCATAAGGTAACTCCCAATGTAATTTTTCGGCTTTTGCTGAAAAAAACGCCATGGGTTTGTTTTGATGCTGCTCGAAAAAGTCCTCAATACATTCATACACATACAAGTCAACATGTTTCCAGTAGTCTAGCCCTGCACGTTTTACTCTTTTGTCAGAAATGTCAAATCCAAAAGGTTTTACCAAATGAAGTTTACAGCCAGATGCAAGGCTTAGTCGGCCGATATTACCCGTATTATTTGGGATTTCTGGCTCAAAAAGTACGATGTTAAATGCCATTTCAGTAGATCAATAATTCGGTTTAATTGGAAAGGAGAAGAAGAAGGATTCCGAGCAAGGCCGGAACACCCTGGACATAAAATATTCTCTTTGATACACTATATGCTCCATACAATCCAGCTACTAAAACGCACCCGAGAAAAAAGAGAGCAATGTTTTTGCTCCATTGTGGGTCTGAAATAAAAAATGTCCAAATAAGTCCAGCGGCTAAGAAACCATTGTACAATCCTTGATTGGCTGCCATTGCCTTTGTTTTTTCAAACATATCAGATGGGAGAGACCTGAATACTTTTCTACCTGTTGTTGTCCAAGCAAACATTTCCAACCATAAAAAGTAAATATGAAATAGGGCTACAATCCCTATTATGATTTTAGCAGCGATGTCCATAGGGAATTATTTTTATGTTTATGATTAAACCAAAGATGCTTGAAAATTTCAAGTTTTTCGAATTAGTGAAGAGAAATATACTAGTGGAAAGTAAGATTAGACAAACCGATAGAGTAGGATTGCTCTAATAGAATGATTCACCGAACAATAGAAATAGGTATGGTAATGGATTTTATATGATTCATTATTTTTAAGAAATAGTATCCATTTGAGGGGTTGTCAAGTGAAATGGTATGATTTCCATTTTCTGCGATTCTAATATCAGTACCAATGGCAATTTGTTGACCTATGGAATTAAAGAGTAGATAATCAAAATGAAATGAAACTGGATTTTCATTTTTGAGGTAGAAGGTTCCATTATTTGGATTGGGCATTGCTTTTAAAAGGTTGGGTTCAAAGATGGTAACATTTGAACCCGAAGTATCTTTACATACAACATTGAATTCATTTAAATCAAAAAATGATTTGATGTTTTCAACCACTACACAAGGTCTTTTTTCAAGAAACTCAACCAAGTCCTCTTGTATATCAGTCAGCCAAGTATTCATCGAAGAAGGAAAATGCCATCGTTTGATGTGATTGGGCATTTCAAATTCATATTGATCAATAAGTTTCAGTAATTTTTCTTTGGTTTTCGAAGATTGAAATTCATTTTCTAATAATGATTTATATCTATCAAGAAATAAGTTTGCAAACGTTTCATTTTCAATTAGAGTTCTGAAATAAAACGTTGATCTTGGGTCATTGGGCCATGATATAGTAGAATCTATATTCGTATTATGTTCAAACATATTGTATTCATAATCATTGAATCCACCGTCGATATCAAAAAAGATCCATCTCCATTTTCCATTGGATTTTTTGGGTCTCCAATGCATAGAATTATTTGCTGGCCAATCATAATTTTTAAGAAACATTTCTGCTATTTGATAATCAATAAAAGCAGGGATTTCCATTTGAGTAGCTATATAATCCAATTCCTCATCATCAATAGGTAGATGTTCTTTGAAATAGTTGGTCAATGCTCTAAAATGGGTGTTGCCAATTCGATCAACTTCTAATGAGTCCAAGTCCAATCCAGTAGTATAGGATAAATACTCTTCATCTATTCGATCTCTGATATGATGGATGCCCCAATATTCCCCATTCAGGAATACAACCACGGGCTGATGATCCATTTTTTCAAAATCCAAATCTCGTGCGATATCGTGCGCAAGAATATCTTTAATTACAGTTTCACCGCCCCATGCAGCCATGGTAGTTTGAAGGAGAAATCGTTTGTATTTGTTGACTCCGTTTTGTGGCATTAATGGATATTTGAAATACTTTTCTCCATATCCTTTACGGGCATATAGTTTTAATGATTTTTGAGAAGCGTGTCTTGTTTTGCCTCCATGTATTCGAGCCCCACAATCTTGACTAAAGCCTATTGTTCCATCATTTTCAAAATAGGTAATGTGAATAGGACGCTCAGATTCTATCTCATCAATGAAGTAATTACCTGTCCATTCTGGATTTTCCGAATCATAACTATTTCCAGGAATATAGATGCCATGTTCTGGATCAAAAAAATTTTCTGGATCGGTTAAAAGAGAAATGACAGGAAGGTCATACTTTTGATGGACATCTTCTTTTATAAGATACGTTTTGGAGTAGGTTGGGCTATTTTTTATACCGTTTTTATATGATGCAAATCGTAATATATGAGCTTTATCTACCAGATAACCAGGAGATTGCCAAGCAGGGTTAGAAATTAAATCTTGGGGTGGAGTGGTTGGAATTTCACTAATTATATTCGGTTCAGATGATTTATCTGATAATGAGATTGGAGTTGTGTATAAAAGATCGTTGGGGGTAGGTTCAGACCCATTTGTTGTGTAAAATATATCTTGATTGAGAGAAGAAGCAATCGTTAAATTGAAAGGAGAAGCATAAAAGCCTTTTTCATGAGAAAATTGCAATACATCCTCTATGTCATTGGTAGTGTTTGGAGTAGGAATAGAAAGTGGAACTAAATTGCTAGAACCATCTGGAAGTCTTCCATAGGAAATATCTTCTTCTAGCGCTATTTTTGAAATCTCATCGATCACAATTTCCAGTGAATTGCTGAGAATTAATTTTTCCCCATCATTGGATATTTTAAAATTGGTATGCAATTGATTTCCACTGACTTTATCTTTCCCTGATGCAAACACAATTAAATACTCTTTTGGTGCAATAGTAATGCTTGGGAATGTCCATTTTTTAAGATCGTCTTTATCATCGGTAATGTGATACCCCAATAGATTTATGGTCTGTGAGGAGGGGTTATACAACTCTAACCAATCAGTGAAGTCTCCATCCTCATCTGAGATAACAGATTCATTATCAGACATAAATTCATTAATTACTATAGATTGTGTAGTCCCTATTGATGTATGTAGGCATAACACGCTTATGTAGAGTAGGATGGATCGTGAAATATTCATTGGTTGATGTAATATTTATCTAAATATATAAAAAAAGAAATGTTTTTGATTTCCTTTTTGAGATTTAAAGTTCAATGCGACATCATGCGTAAAAATCATTGAAGCTGGGCAATAAAGAAATTATTTTACTTGATAATGAATATGATCGTCATGTCGGACTGCTCTACATCCATGGAATCTTAATTTCTTGTGTTTCAAGCCAAGTCTATTGGATAAATGAGGTTCCAGGAAAACTTTATGCGTATTTTTTCTCGATAGGATAAGCTGAATTAATTTTTTTGTTTTTCCTGATTCAAAGTTAAAGTTGGGTTTTACACCTAATGTAAGGTATTTAGGGAAATCATATTGCCAGTATCCACTACGAAGGCAAATCGATGGTTGATTATATTCACCTGGTTTTGGAGATTCATAATGACCATATCCGCTTCTGGATGGTTTTGAATTAGTAACAGCACCATTGGTTTCATAAATGAAGGAAAGATCGATTTTTTTTCCATCATTATGACTGAGGTGAGGAAGAAGAGGGAACCCATCCCAAAAAGGAAAGTTTGCATCTAGATAAATCGTTTTGAGTTGTGGGAACTGACTTTCATATTGTGAAGCGATTGTGTGCAGTTCATTTTTGAGTGTGTGGGTCACATAATGTCGATTTAGGATAATGGTCCAATAAGAATGAGGAGCTAATTTTGATGATTTCGATTTCGGTAGGGGAGTCCTACCAAAATGAGGAGCAATTAAAGGAACAATCAAAAATGTAGCTATAAGATAGAAGGTAGGAAAGGTGAAAAATTTAGCATATTTTCTTTGAGGTGCAGGTATGCTGGCACTAAAATAGACTGAAATAACCCAAATAAGTCCACCAATCTGTGTCACAACAGAAAGAATGATAAATATAATGACATGAAGAATTGAAGAAAAAATTTTCATATTGAGGTAACGATTCTAAAGTTGGCTATAGTACATTCTATAAAAATGATTCCTTCGGAGTAACTAAAGACGGAATTGAAAGTATAAAATATACGAATGCATTGCTATTTGGCAGAGGCCTAAATATAAAACGTACATTCAAAATATGAGGATAATGAGTAGTATAACATGGTATGATTGTAGGTTAAATTGATTTTTTTGAATAAAAATACTTGCATATATGGTATTTATTTTAATACTTTTGCGGCGCAAAAAAAATAAAAACTTTTAATCATGCTTATAATTAACGTAAAGGAAGAGGAATCTATAGAGAGAGCGTTGAAGAGATACAAAAGAAAAGTGAACTCAACCAAAATCATCAAAGAACTTCGAAACAGAAAGAATTTTACTAAACCATCTGTTGCTCGAAGAAACGAGATCTTAAGTGCTGAATACAGAGCTAAAAAGTTCGGTACTGTCTAAGTATAACAGATTGTACATATACATAAAGAGCGAAGCATTCACACAGTGCTTCGCTTTTTTTATTTAAGCTTTTTAGAATGGGAGAGTGTTTGAAACATATATTCTGAAAGAAGGAAAAAATACCTAGCTTTAATTGTAAATAACATTAGCAACAATGGATAAGAGAGAAAAACTAGAAGCCTATTTTAATAAACAGGAACAATGGAAGGAGGGTATGGATAAATTGCGAGACAAGTTGAATGAAATAGGGTTCAAAGAGGATTTTAAATGGGCTATGCCTACTTATACAATGGATGGGAAGAATATTGTCGGGCTTTCTGGATTTAAAAATCACTTTGGTCTTTGGTTTTTTCAAGGGGTATTTTTATCTGACCCAGATCGTCTTTTGTCCAATGCACAAGAAGGAAAAACAAAGGCTATGCGCCAAATGAGGTTTTCGAGTGTTGAAGAAATTGATTTAAATATTGTTGCGTATTATCTTAAAGAATCTATTGAAAATCATAAAGCCGGTAAGGAGGTTAAGCCAGAACGAAAAAAACGTCAACTCGAAATGCCTGAGTCTTTACAAAAGGCATTGGGTGAAAGTGGTATGATAGCATTCGAAAAATTAAGTGAGGCGAAACAAAATGAATACAAAGAGTATATTTTAATGGCAAAAAGAGAAGCTACTGTATTGACAAGAATTGAAAAATCAATTCCACTTATCCTGCAAGGAGTGGGGTTAAATGATTTGTATAGAAAAAAGTAGTTCGTTAGAATAACGTCCATTCATTTTGCTCAGAAATGTGATTTGTTAATAATACAGGCATTGCATACTGTTCAAAGTTTTTAGTATTCACAGCTTTGAAAGCTATTAGTTTTGGGAATTTTATAGGAATTGAAATGATGTAAAATATTCCATAAATCGTTTGATGGGATAGGATATGTTTATGTATTTTACTAGGAAATTTCACAGACATTTTAGTTTGTCCTATGAGTCCATTTACATGATTTTGTAATTCATTTTCATTCAATAAAGCATCACTTTCATTTTCAATACACGGAAAATCATATAAAGATTGCCAAATATCATTGTTTGTTCTATGATTCAGAAGTATCGATTGATCGGTATCGATGATTTGTAGATAATGGAAATATCGATTTCTTTTCTTTATTTTTTTTGATTTATAGGGAACCACTTCAATGATGTTCTTCGCAAAGGCAATGCAATCTGAATTAA
>JARGNR010000069.1:0-1635 GCA_029212405.1 Saprospiraceae bacterium | reverse complement strand
TTTGGACTGCAAATCAATGCTCCAAAATCCATAATAGCTTGATTGAAATCGGCAGGATTACTTCCAAGAATGAGTTTTTGTGCATGTTGATTTATTGTTTTCAAGGTTGAATTGGTGTCAACAGCATCGGTGATTCCAAAATACCGCGAGATTAATCGAATTACATTGCCATCAACTACTGGGTAAACTCCTCCATAAGCAAAACTTGATATGGCAGCTGCCGTATATTTCCCGATACCTTTTAATGAAAGTATGTCTTCGTATTTTTCTGGAAAAACTCCTTCATATTGATCACGAACGGTTTTTGCTGTAAAATGAAGGTTTCGAGCTCGACTATAATATCCAAGTCCCTGCCAAAGCTTCATGACATGGTTTTCACTGGCATTGGCAAGATCTACAATTGTTGGAAATGCATCGATAAATTTTAAATAGTAAGGTGTTCCTTGAGCAACTCTAGTTTGTTGCATTATAATTTCTGATAACCAAATTTTATATGGATCTCTAGTTTCTTTCCATGGCAGATTTCTATCAATATGAGAATGCCAATTGAGAAGTAATTCGGCAAAAGTGGTTTTGTTTTTTGTCATTGAGGCAAATATAATCCCTTGTTTGGTGTCAAACACACAAGTTTTTTAGAATATTTTTATTTTTCTATACGGAATATTTGAGTTGTTTGATATATGTATGGGTTAGATGATTTTGCATTTCTTGGAAGGGGAAATATTAAATCATTCTTTCTCGCCTAAAGTCAGAATTACAGGTGATTTTGACAAATTATATCTAATATAGAATTGACAACATTTCTATTCTTTATGAGTTATTATATCTTACTTTTGCACCCCCATTTTATAAACTGGTAGTATAAAGATTTTAATAAAGACTATTACATAAAAAAGATAAGAAGATGAGTAATCCAAATCCATGGCACAAAGTAGATATAGGAGATGATGCCCCAGCAATTGTTCAAGCCATTATTGAGATTCCAAAAGGTAGTAAAACGAAATACGAATTGGACAAAGACACTGGTTTCCTTAGGTTGGATAGAGTCCTTTATTCTTCTGTTTACTATCCATACAACTATGGATTTATTCCTCAAACATATTGTGATGATCATGACCCTCTAGATATATTAGTATTGACACAAGTAAATGTTATGCCAATGTGCATCATGAGAGCGAAAGTAATAGGAGTTATGCGCATGATTGATGGTGGAGAGGCAGATGATAAAATTATAGCAGTATCTCCCGATGATATGAGTGTGAGCCATATTGAAGATATTGAAGAACTTCCACCACATGCTCTTAGAGAATTAAAAGCATTTTTTGAGGATTACAAAAAATTGGAACACAAGGAAGTTGAAGTTGAAAAATTTCAAAATAGAGAAATGGCATGGGAAATAATTAATCAAAGTGTAGTAGACTATAAAGAATATATGGTTAAGCACTCCTAATTTTGGAAGCTTTGATCATAGTTGTTGAAAAGAATGAAAATAAATTTACTATAGACTTGTTAGAAGTTTAGATTCTATTATATTTGCATCGCTTTATAAAAAAGTACGTTCTTTTAACACAACGCGAAAGTAGCTCAGCTGGTAGAGCACGACCTTGCCAAGGTCGGGGTCGCGAGTTCGAATCT
>JARGNR010000068.1:13351-31809 GCA_029212405.1 Saprospiraceae bacterium | reverse complement strand
TAATTGCAGATAAGTAATTGAATCTACCATAGTAATTGTAATGGATATAAAACAAATTCATCAACAAAGGATTCATTACCTGCCAATATTAAAATAATTATACTATTTATGAGCACATTCATAAGGAAGATAAATATGTAGGCCGAATATTTTGAATAGTATTTACTTCCGACTATATCTGGCTGATGAAGCCCATTTCTAAAATAGTACCCTATTAATTGTTCATAAAATGTAAGTAGGTGAAAGGCCCAAACAAATCCAATGCAAAAAAACACATAATTAGATAGAGAAGCAACTATGATAAATTTTAATCCTATGAATATCCACACCAAATAAGAAACAAAATAAGGTGCCAAACTAATCAGTAGACCTACCCCAGAAAAATTCAAACCGCCCTGGTGTTTGATATAGCCTCCATTATTGTGGCTTGTTCTAGATTCTATTATTTGTTTGCCAAATAATAATGCAACCATGATGTGTATACTTTCATGTACTGAAACCTTATATCGTTTAAGATTCACTGCTATAAAAGGTGTAGTGATCTGGTTACAAATTAAAAAACATACTATACCTATAAAGATAAAGTTTGGCATATTAATTATGTTTTTCATAATATTCAACTCAAAGAATCCTATTGTAAAAACAACACTTAATAAACCAAATATTATTACTGCTACTCTATCAAGTATTTTAATCATTTGAGGTAAAATCTATTATTTACACATTATTCAACATGCATAAAGTATAACCAAATCTCATTCCCTAAATGAAGCAATTCTATCAGGAAAATCAATGGAACTCGTAGGCTTGATTTTCATTAGACAGTCTTCAGTTTTTGAATAATAATATTCCGCATAATTGGGGGTAGAATTTAGGTTGTAAAAAGTAATTGTATCCAAAACGCTATTGTCTCCATTTTCTGATGATCTTCGACTCATGCCAAAACCTTCTAATTTCTCAGGAAGTTTAAAAACTTTCTCGATTTTTCCAGTGTAAGGAATAGACTGCGGATTTACTTCAGAAATTAATAATCTTCTTTCTTTTGTAGTAATATTTTTAATTATAAATGCAGTATTTCTTGCCTGAGATCCTGAATTACCTGTGACTTGATTACGAAATGGTTCTTCATCTAAAAATCTTCCCCAATGCATACCAACAAATAACGTATCACCACGTGTAAAATTTGCATCAATTATATCCCATACCCCTCCTGAATTAGAAATTCTATTAAATTTAATGCAGTTTTTCAATTCACCATTTGTATTGGAACCTACATAATTATGCGTTACAAAGTAATCTAAGAGCGCATCTCTATACCATGGATCAGTCCTGTATCCATCTTTTATTCGCAAATTTGAAAAAATACTCATATAGAGCTGATACCTGCATTCTTCCGCAAGAAAATTTGTGTTCATTGTCCTTTTATCTGACGAGAAAAGTTTTGAAAGGTAAAAGCCTGTCTTCCCATCACACCCAAAATCACCTACTTCTATTTGTGTACCAAATTCAATTTGACCAACGATTGAATCTGAATTACAATCTTCAGAATAAAAACTTATCATATCATCTCTATCCATTGCAATAACGCGCATTTTCTCATCTTTCAATGGTGGAGCAAAACACCACTCATAAAAATTATCATAAAAAGAGAAAACAATGAATAATAATAATAATGCACCACCTATCCAACCTAGCACTTTAATATGAAGTCTAGCATATTTGCTAAAAGCAAATAATTGAAACCGCATGAAATCTTTGTAGAATTTTGAGGGCAATCTTTGCTCCAGTGCATTATACACCTCCTCAATCGACTTCTCCTTATTCTTTATTTTAGGTTCGAACTTTTTTTCAATGTATTGTGCAACCAGGTCTTCAGCCAATTTTTTTTTAAAATCACCCATGTTTCTTAAAATTTCTGATCTTATCGATTCTTTTTAAAAAATACTAATGGAAAATATTCAATAACACCCTGCTCATTAACTTTCAATGTAACAGAAACCATATCTCCATCTACTTCCGCTTTTATATCTGAACCTTCAATATCATAGTAATTATTAAATGCTAGTACTCCTAAATCTAATTGATCTAACCAAATATCTCTATTGGCAGTAATAGTCAAATTTTGATCATTTTGGATGACATCAAATTCAGTAGTATTCTGTAATCTATTTATGATGTAATCCGCATACAATGTAGTATCCAAATTTCTATGTAAATCTTGTGAAGCCAGAGCTTTGTCAATTTCGATTTGTAAATCATTCGTTGTCGATTGCCTTGGATAATTATACAAAATATATGCAAAACATAGAACAAAAGGTATCATAGCTACTAAAAACTCCTTGTATTTACTCATCCCAATATTTTTGAATGGTTTGTGAATTCATAGTCATCTCTATTATTTTATTAATTTCATCAGTTATAGAATTATCATTTGAACGATTATCTATTATTGTTTCCCAACCTGAATTAGTATTATTATAAACAAAATATAAACAAACCAATTTATTGTTTAGTAACCTCTCGGGTGTCAAACTTCCTTTATGGAGGTCATCTCTACTTAACATAACAACCAATGTTTTTTGTTTTTCATCCGATTCAGCGTCACCGGTAGTCCCTGTCTTGAGGTATATATGATATTCCTCCCCATCAGGTATTTGGACAGAAGGTGCCGTCTTATTATTTTTGATATAAATGGCATTGAAAATTAAATCTCTTATTCTCTGGAGATATTTATTTTGATTTCCATACGTATCCTTATCAAAATCAAAAAAACTATACGATTGCTCAAAATCCTGTTCTACAGTATATGAAAACCGCCTATTCTGGGTGAAGAGTCGCATAGTCATTTCGGTCATTTTCAAAGGTGTAACCGAAAGCGGATGTCCACCTTTTGTAATCTGATTTAACCCATCATTTGTATTGAAACTTTGCATATTGTCTGAACGGTTCAATAGAATTGGATCTCGATCAATCAACAATAAGTGAGAAATATCTTTTTCTGGCATCGACCAGATTGAAGATGCAGATGAACTTAAATCCAAACCGTTGGTCTTTAATAGTTGTCTTTCCAATCTATATCTCTCTCCAGTAAAGTCTGTTAATGCATCTGCCAGTGCAAAATTAGTTTCTAAACCTTGATGCATTATACTTCCTTCCTTATTGAATAACTTTTTATCTACAATTGGCCAATTATCAGGATTAAAATAAAGTGTTTTTTCGCCAATATGGATTTCAGGAAACTTATCCTCTTTAGACAAATTATTTCCATATACCAAAAACGAGGATTTTGCGAATCTTTCGTCGCTCAAAAATTTATTTGTATTTTCAAAATCCTCTCTATTAAATGAACCAGCAAAAATCAGGGTTGAGTGAAAATAGTTATTTGATTCACTCAAAAAGTTTCTAGATGTGAAATCGCCAGGATTTAAATCATTTCCTTCAAAAAATGAAGCTCCTTTACCAGCATATCTATCGTATCCAAAAACAGGCGGTGAATCCTCATTTTGAACCATTTTCGTTTGGGGATTTAAACTTACTGAGAAATTATCCCAATTAAAATTATACCCGCTGATCAACGTGGAAAATATGATTGGTTTAACCGTAGATCCAGGGCCAAATTTCATTCCAAGTAAAGGACTCAATCCAAAAATTCTTCTTTCAATTTCAGAATTACTTACCAAATCAAATTGTATTAACTCTTTGAAAAAATTCTTAGAATCATTTGGGTTAAGTTGAGGATCAGATGACTCTTTATCTCTGTCTACCATTACTCTAATAGAACCTGAGCCATCCATTATCACCAAACTCATTTTACCATACCTTGCGTTCTGTTTATTATTACTACTCAGTTCTTCCAAAATATCCTTAGTTAAAGAATAATCTATTGTTGAATAATAATCTTTTCCTAGCGTCGCTTCACTCGAATCTTTTGCAATTCCATTATGATAACTAGTTAAGGTGCTTGATAAATAGTAAGGCCATAGGTACTCCCCAGAAAATGGAAATACCTTTCTATTGGATTTTCCATTCAACCATATATTCTTAGATAAAAATTTTGAATTAGGTAGTCGAATCAAATATTGGTCAATGGTTTCATCATAATTTTTGTACGTAATATAATCAGATGCTTTGAGCTTTACTGGTATGTGAGATTGTGTCAAATCACCTTGTACTTCAAGCTCTTTTGGCGTAAATGCTGAAATATCATCTGAAATTGTAAACGTAGTTTGTTGACTAGCATCAGATCTTTGCGTAGCGTTAATCAAGACTAAGGGTACATTTACAGTTCGATATTCTGCAGGGATTATATGGATATCTATATTATTGTATCGATCATTTAATGCTGTAGTTTGTTCTTCGTTCCAATCAATGGGAATAGGTACTCCTTGATTTGTCATGAGATATCCTTCTTTAACAAAAGCTGAGTAAATAGAACCAGACCAATTTTTCTGATCATAATTTATAGAAGGAATGTCGAAGTAATTACTCCTAAGTCTCAACCTAGATGTATTCCCATTATTGGTTGTCTCCTTTCGTTGCAGATAAATTAATCCTAGTGGATCATGTTTCTCTTCACTTCCAATAAATTGTTCAAATACAGATTGAGCAAATGCATCTTTTTCAGATGTGGAGTTTACAAGTCGTTGAATTTCAATAGGATCACTCTTTTGATAATCATTCCACAGTTCGAGAGATTTCTGCTCAAGTTGTTCGTCAGAAAAACCATTGGTATTGCCCCATCTGCCTCTTTGCCATCGTTTATATTCTTTATTTATTTCTTTTACATATTCCCTAGCTGGTGCAAGTGCTTCGTTTAAAGAAAAATTTTCTTGGGCTTGAGCTTTATTATTGTAGACTCCTTTCCATTGATCTAAACCATATGAAAAAAGTATCATCACAGTCAAAAATATGGGTATATATTTATATTGCTTCACTTGTGTATGACCATGTAATACTTCTTGATTAAAGGTTAAAAACACTAAACCTAAAAGAAGCAAATTACCAATATGTGTTATCGTAGCATTAATACTGAAGATTGGAAAATCCTGTCCAAAAAATACAAATCGATTGGTGATGGTCATCCAAACTATTATACTCATAATTACTAAAAATAGAAAAGCTGCTAATGCCATGAAATGGTGAATGCTCGAACTTCGAGATCTCAATGTCAATAAAAACAATACCAATAGCTGTAATAAAAGAACACAAATAATAGTAAGCTCATCGTGTTCAGAAATTAAATATCTTAAGACAGTCATATCATTTGTCTGAGTAAGAAAATTAACTCCTTTATTAGAGTGGTTTTGATATTTTGCCTTATGCTTCCTATCATTAAAAATGAAGCCTAGCGGACTAGCCTCTTCAAATGGTAGCATATAATTTGTAATAAACCACTTATTCTGAGCGGCCCATAAAAAGTACTTTTTGTCAGATGAAGAAAAATCTGTTTTTGCAGCAACCTCATTGATGTCATCAAACATCATTTTTTGTCTAAAATATACATTGGTCTTACTTTCTTTCAGATAACCTCCTAAACATTTATCTACCACATATTCAGTCACTAATGAAGATGATGGAATTACTATTATAAATAATAACAAAGGTGCAATCAACCAACTTTTAGACTTCTTCTTTCGATAGAGATAGATCATTAACAAAACCAATCCCGTCAAACCGAAAGCAGGTAAGTACCCAAAATCAACCAACATAAATGAAAAACTTAATAATATATACACTATACTAAAAGTATAAGGGAAGGCAACTTTGCTAGATTCATAATCATCTCTTTCTCTTTCGCAATAAAAGGAATAAATTACGAGAAAAACTCCTGCAAGAATGAATTCAGTATTGTAAGCATATTTCCATGGGGTAAATGAAAATATTAAAAGTAAAAGTGCAACTAGTATTGGAAAAATGAAGAACTCAATTTCCAAATTACGAATAGAGAAATGTATCATACCAGACTTCCCCAAAGTTCTGTCAAGCCAATCCCACCTTGATACTTGTTTGTCCTTCCACGTATCTAATTTGTCAATCCAATTCCATCTGAACACTAAATTTCTCCAATAATTGGGTGTGATGTCATTTACAATAAATGCCATAGATAAAGGAATAAGGACAATTGCAATAATATCCATTAGATTAAATAAACTTAAACCTGAGAACCCTAATAACATCCTCATCCCTACAGTTAGCATTATGCATCCTGCCAATGAGAATAGTAGAGGCATATTAAAAAATGATTCGTACCTATTTTCGTTATTTTTGGAATGAATAAACAAACCTATAGAAGATAAAATAGCCATCCAAAAGGTGAAACTCAACATGAATGGAGCTGTACTCCTCAAACTGTTATATTCATTTAATTTGATATCTTCAATAGGTGGCAATACTGCAATTCGCCAGATTAAAAAGAATCGGATAGCTAGCATAAACAATCCAAATCCTAGAACAAGAAATAATACGAACCTTTGATTTTGCTTAACAGCAGGTATCAAAGTCAAGATAAATATGGATAAAATACCAAGGCAGATTAAGGCAATATATATAGTATAAGGCTGCAAATTATGGCTTGCGCGGAAGTTATGGAATTGAAACACCCAAGCCATATCTTCATTCGCTGATTTAAGGTGAAATAAAGAGTCTTGCGGGATCAATTGTATTGGGCTAGAAGAACCAATTTCATAATTATCCACTACTCCAAAAACAAGTTGATTCTTGACATGTCCAGGACTGTATCTGAAATTAGCTTTTACGTGATTTCTAAATTCCGCGGAAGTATTATAAAAATATGTATACCCCCCAGTATAATCTTTGGTAACTATGTCTTCTTCATCAGTATTAATGAAAAATGTTGTATTCGAATTGGCCTCTCTATTCAGTTTATAGCGTTCAGGAAAAATATTGATTAAATTAAAAAAATTGTTTTTCCCTTTCATTACCCTCCACAAATGTCCTCGATTTCCTCCCATACTCTTTAATCCAATAAAAAAAGTAGGAATTCGAGAATTGTCAGCATAACTAGAAGTAACACTTGCTAACGGGTTGAATAAGTTATCTCCAATAGTCACTTCTCCATCCTCGTAAATAGCAGTCACGTTTGTTCTGTTGGAATATAGATCTCTTGAAGGGAATAAAACCAAAGTAGGCCTTGTGTCAACATCATCCAAATATTCAGTATCTTTATACACGACTGTTCTTAAAAAATAGGAGCCTTGCAATATATTCAAATACTCTTGTGACAATGGGTAATTGGCACTGGAGATGATACTATTTAATGAAATTCCATATCTCAAGTCTATAGGAATGTTAGTTTCATAAATTTTGCCAGATTCATCCTTCAAAGCAAAATATTGATCATTTATTGTTGACCTTAAAAAGGTTAGGCGTATCGTATTAATATCTAGCGTAAATGGAAATTGTATACTTTTTTGTTCGCCTAAATTGGCCAGTGTATAAGCCTTAGTCTCTTCTTGAAAAGTTTCGAAATAAAAAGGTTCAAAAAAATCATTCTGGAATTGAATTTCCAAATTTATTAAGGAGTCATTACGATCACATTGTAAACTTAAATGGCCATCATATTCGGAAAAAAGCGCATCAACTTTACTGTTTTCAACGGCTGTACTGAGTTGTATATTTTCCCTAAAAGCCCAACCATCATGCTGCAAAACCGTGTGATCAGCATTGTTTAATATATCAGTGTTCGGAAAAAAATAGGAATTTGAAGTGATTAAGATTCCACCTAAAATAATTGAGAATAGGAATGGTAATTCTGTATATATATCTGAGTTAAAACCAGACCTTAGTTGAATAAATAGGAATACACAACACAGCAATGCACCCAAAACAAAAAAGGAAGGAAAAAGAAATAAAACAAATAAAAATAAAAATGGGACTAGTTTATTCATGATCGACCTGTTAATACTCTCAATTTAGTTATTCAAAATTAAAAGTAAAACAATAGAGTACTTTTTTTTGCTTTGAAAAAATTTAACTTTGGTATTAAGTTAATGATCTCAATTCAATCCTATGGTAGTTTTCACGTTACATAAATCAGGTACTTCAGACAATCGATGCGAATCAATAATCATGCGAAATGATGATTCTACTATTCATTCCTATGTTCGTAATAATGTTGATGGTAAGGACCATGTAGTTTATTTTGATACAAATACATTTTATGATATAAGACAAGAAGAATCAAAAGATTACATTAAAATACCTCAAATATGCTTATTCCCTACTGAGAAATTAATTGTTGCATTAGAGAATAATAAAAAATTTGATTTAAATAGTATTAAAAAATCTATTCCCATTCTTGATGTAGATTTCAAAAATTTAAAAAGGAAAAATCGGAGTGAGAAGGAAGAAATCTTGAGAATTTTTTTGCAAGACTATAAAGACCTTAAAGAAATTACAAGTGATCATCATAAGATAATTATAGATAAAATAAAGTTTGTATTAGGAAAATACTCATTTCACACACCAAGTACTTGCGTCGCAGAATATGATTATACAGAAGGTTTAATTTTACTAAAACCTTCAGAACAAGTATCCTCTAAATCCGATTACATTGTCAAAAAAGGAGGAAATTCTATTGGCAAAGTTGAAATTTTACTGAACTGTACAAGTAAAAAACATGAATATTGTTTGGATTTTGGTACCGACGCAATTCAAATTTATAGAGGTCAAATAAATTCAGAAATGCAAGGGGTACCTATTGAGATACTTCCAGTAATGAAAAAATGGTACAACACTGATCCTAAAATCAAAAATTTTGAACAAATTTTTGATTTTGATAAAGGATTTTACAAAAACAGAATTTTCTTTGAAAAGAACAATACTACATCAAGAGGAAATATCTGGGATAAGCCTTCAGCAAATCAAGAAATTAACTTTTGTACACCAAGGATAACCTTAGAAGATAAGTCTGCTCCAACTTTAATTCCAAGTCTAAAATTGTTATATGACAAAAATGTTGATACTAAGAATCTGAGAAGGTATGAAATTGAAAGGTTTTACCAAATTGCAATCATGAATATGATTTGGGTTTGTATCGACAATTTAAATCACATTCAAAAAGGACAAAAGAAATATTTAAAATTACACGTGCTTCTGCCAAATGTTTATTCAGAAGATAAAATTTCAGATGTAATCCAAGACATAAATAGAAACTTGCAAAAAATTGTAGCCCAAAACAATAATGATCTTCATGGTTTTGAGGTCCGGCCACTTTCCGAAAGCGATGCAGCTTATATTGGAATTAAAAGCTCAAAAAAAGGTGTAAGAAAAGATAGAAACTTTGACTTATTAATTGACTGTGGTAAGGGCACAACAGATATTTCTATTTTCCATGTTAAAGACAATAAATACTACAGTCTTGCGAAAAGTGGTTTTGTTGGTGCTGGGAATTTACTAACGATTGGTGTGCTATTTGATATCCTAGAAAGTTCAATACCAAACAATTCAATACTTAACCAAGAAATTATAAATTTCATGCAACTAAATCCTGATAAATTAGGATCAATGCAATTGATGCTTGCAGCTGAAATTATAAAAAGAAATTTGGATAATCCATCTGCACAACTAATACCAGAATTAGAAGCATCAGTTAGAGAAGATTCGGATAAAATTGATGAGCTGACAGAAAATATATTTAAATCCTTAAATGTAAAAAGAAGCAAATTAAAACCCTTAAAAAAACATTTTAAATCATATGCTGACAAGTTATCCAAAGCAATGTGTGATAGTATAGTTGAAATGCTTGCTGATTTGGGTTTAACGATTTCAAATTTTAGAAGCATTTACTTAATGGGGAGGTCATTTAAAAGTGAGATACTATTCCAATCATTTGAAAAACAACTTAAAAAGCAAATACCTGAATCTAGAACTTGGTATTTTTTAAAAAAGTATTATCCAGAGATTGTAAAACATCCATTACCGAAAACCACTGTTGTCAGGGTATTTGATGGAAGAATGAACCTCTCAGAAAACTTAAACATAATACACACTCCAGTCTATTCAAAAGCAAATTCAGTAAGCATAGATAAAAAATTTGACTTTAAACTTAGTGACCTCTTTGATATCGGTATTGAATCCAAGAATGGCTTTAAAATAAATCATAGAAAATTTAGTTTTCCAAAAAGTATTGGTATTTCGGAAAGTGATGCAAGAATAAAAATTATAGGAAAACAGTTTATGTATACAACGAAAGAAAAGAAATATCCTGCCAATTTGGATGAGAGGAAAGAGACTGAAATGACTAAAGAGAAACTTACTTTCTACGAATTGTCTAACTTCCCCTTTACTGGAGAAGTCATAATAACTCCTCCAAAAACAGCAACTGCAGATGATATTATTAATCAAAAAAGAAGCATATGGCAATTTCTAGGATTAAGATAATATATATTATCGTATGGGTATTAATGGCGTTTCAGACCTACAAAATCTTCACGGTTATTCCTTTGGAAAAACAGAAATCTGTACCGTATGATCAAGAGTCAATAGTAATTATGCCAACTAAAGGGAGTATATCTGATGTATACACTTCAGCATATAAAGCATATGAAGTCTATTCTACGGATTCATTACGCATATCAAAAAAAGACTCCCTTATAAAGTTTTCTATTAAGGGGAAAAGAATCTCTTTTTATGATACAACCTCCTATGAGGATGTGAATAATATCGTCAATAAATACCTTGTTAGTGAAAAGTTTGATTCATTTCAGATAACAAAAAATGCATTAAGTCTTTTACAAACAAAAAAAAGAGACAGTACGTTTACTAATTTAACAATGGCAGCTAATGCCTTGTATAATAAGAGAAAATATATGGAACTTAAATATGATAGCATTTTAGGTTATCAATATTTTATATCAAAAGAAGATAATTCTCTTATTAGGTTGTCTCAATTTATTTTATTCGGGTTAATTACATTATTTGGTATTTACTTGTTTAGAACTGGCTTTATACTTGTTGGTGGCAAAATCAAAGAAACTTTTTCACCAAAAGAAATGAAACAAGTAAATGTTACCAATAAATCGTCAGATGATTCTCAAGATTTAACAGACGAACAAGTTGATGTTACAAAAGATCAAAAAGAAGAACCTCGTGAAGAGTCAGAAGATGAAGAAATAACCGACTCATCAGAAATTGAAAATGGTATCAAGCAAGAATTATTAAATAAATATAATAAGAGAATAGAAGAGAAAAATGACCAAATATCCGAATTAGAAGTCAAATTAGCCCAAATAAATGAGAAGGAGCTTAACAAGTCTATAGAAAATTTAAGTAAAGATTTAGACAATAAAGAAAAGACAATCATCAAATTAGAAGCTTATAGAAATAACATCTTATCCACCATCTCAGCATTAAATAAAAATAAAAAAGATGACGTCGTACTCCACTTATATACACTGCTAGAAAATTTTAAGATTAATAATTCAACTATCAAATCAATTAAAGAATATTTAAGCAAATCTGATTCAGTTTTTATGCTTAAAGATGATCTACTTAAAAAAATAAATACTGCTAATTTCAATGATGTTCCCTCTGCATTGGATTTCACCAAGATTGTCATCCAATCTTTGGAAGGGACTAATCTAAGCCCTATTGAATCTCTAAATCAAATTAAAAACACATATATTAAAACAAACAATGATCAAAAAGAGGAAATAACATCCTTGAATGGAAAGTTAAAAATTAAAGAAGAATACATCACTCGAATAGAGAAAACAAATGAAAACTTTTCCAACTATTGGAAAAATGCAAAGGAAAAATATTATAAGTCATTAAGAAATGATGATTTATCATTCGTTAAGAAAAATTTATTTGAGATGGCCCTTCATTATTATTCATTGATTGCTATAACGAATAAAAAATCCCCTAGCGAGTACGACATCATCAATTTTGATTATATTGTTCAAGAACAAGATGCTGCGGTACTTAAATCAAAAGGTAATCTATTTGATATATATGAAAGTGTTCAAAATTCAAAAGTTAGTAACAACATTTTCAAAATTCTGGTACAAGGTGATGAATACAAAATTGAGAACTTAAATGATGTTCTCGTTGATGGATATGTTATGGATTTAAAAGATGTATAAAAACAGAATGATATCATACCCTCAAGTCACCAATAAAGAGTTTCTTTTATATTCGGTTTAAATTAGATTGTATTCAAAGATACCAACCGAAATACAATCACAATTTATACCAAATACACGGTTAAAAGTATAAAAAAAATAAGCTTAGGTCAATTTTCATATAAGCTTATAGGTAATATAATCATCTTTAGACACGTTAAAATTAAAATAAAAAATTATGAGATTGCGAATTTCTTTAATTGGCTTACTACTTCTCACTATTCTATTTTCTTCCTATTCATTAATACGATCTTCCTATAAGATCAAACCGTTACACTTATCATATGAACAAGTAATCAAAGAGCCTATTTTTCATAATTTAAAAATGATTGGAAAGGTGAATAAATATGGTGTAACGGGTTCTACCAAAAAAGAAAAGCTGTACGGTAAAATTCTAAGAACTTTACGATTTCAAAATATTTCTCATAAAGTAGAAGAAAAATACAACTTGCCTAAAAACATTATTTTGGCGATGATCATGCATGAGACAGGAGGAGCAGACCTTCTTCCAAACGGACAAAATGACGGTGGTCTGGGTCTTTGTCATATGCAACCTTCCGTTGCAAGTGACTTTGGGTTGAAAATTTATAAAAATTCTAAAAAGCTAAAAGATAAAAAGCTTGGGGTTCAACTGAGGAAGCTCATAAAAAATCAAAAGTACGACAGAAAAAAGTTAATCGAATACGATGATCGATTTCATCCAATTCTAAATATTGATGCAGTGGGAAGAATGCTTGCTGACTATAAATATCCAAAAATTAAGGGGCTGAATTCAGAATACGCTTCTGCTGTCTATAGGTATAGTGGTAAATACAATTTTCGCACTTATTGGAGGAATGTAAAATACTTTATGAAAAAATTGAATGATCAATCTGTCCTAAAAGATGTAGAAAAAGTCTTCAATAGTAAAAATAAAAACTTGCTAGTCGATCATGTTCGATCAGATTTTAAGGGATATATAAAAGCGCACCAAGATCAAAATATCAATTATGGCCTCGATCTATATAAATAGAAATTTATATTTATTCTTGATAATGTGTATTCTTTTTGTTCATTGTAGAGGAGATAAAGAAATTCGATTACCATTAAAAGAATCCATATCCTTATTTACTTTGGATGACTACTTTTCTTCAAATAAAGCTCTGGAATTATCTAGTGATTCAATATTCATATTGATGTCAGAAAATGATCGGCTCAGTCAACTCATAATATCATCTACAGGAGCAGGGACCAATAATTTCAAAGAATTAGAGGAGCAAGTAAAAACTAAATTAATTGGGGGCGCAGTTTTTCTAGGCAAGAACACCAAACTATCTCAAAAAACAAATCATCTTCAGCAAATGTCTAGGTGGCCCTTATTATTTAGCTTAGATGCCGAGCCTTCACTAATCAATTCCAGAGTCACCGATTTAACACAAAATTTCAACAAAACTGTAACTACTAAAAATGCAACAGAGGCAATGGATATTTCTATGGAAATAGCTAATATTCTGTCTTCCTTAGGAATCCATCAAAATTATGCTCCAGTATCTGATATCTCAAAC
The DNA here is from genome assembly GCA_029212405.1 of Saprospiraceae bacterium. GTDB lineage: Bacteria > Bacteroidota > Bacteroidia > Chitinophagales > Saprospiraceae > CAJXUU01. Next base: position 18,122 of record JARGNR010000068.1, on the reverse strand, counting down.
AATGTCTCCGTAATCAATCACAGATCGTATGGGAAAGATCTTGAAGATGTCATCAAAAAATCAAATGCATTTATATCAGAACATCAAGTGAATGGTATAGTAGCTACAGCTAAACATTTTCCAGGTCATGGATCAGCTAAAGGTGATAGTCATAAAAATTTAGTTTCCATACCTAACATAAAAAAAGAAATAGACATCTTTAAAAGTAACATTCAAAATAATGTAATATCAATAATGATAGGACATATAGCTATAGAAAATGGTGAATTTAATACAAACGGTAAACCCTCTTCCATCTCAAAAAAAGTAGTTACCAATTTACTCAGAACGGAACTAGGATTTAAAGGGATTATCATTACCGATGCTATGAACATGAAAGGAGTGACTCAATTTAAAGATGCAGATATAAATGCACTAAAAGCTGGTGCTGATCTTGTACTTATGCCTCAAAACCCTAAAGAACTTATTCAATCTTTAAAAAGTGAAATGCGGAATTCCATCGATTTTAAAAATCAAATAGAAAAATCTATAAAGAGAGTTATTCGGCTTAAATTGTGTTTGGGTTTATTTCGTGAAGAACACATAAATTGAAAGATATTTTTGCTCTTAATCATGAACCGATTTAGTTCATATATATTCTAAAGATTCAATTCTCCTTATCTATCCATCTTTAATTATAACTCTAATTGATGTGATTATCCTTTACAAACTTTTTGGGTCAAAAAATATCATATTTACATAATCGTGATAAAGCTATTGAATCTATGTCTTTATCAGATATGATTTGCCAAATCTTTCCATTTGGCAAATATTGCCTTTCATGATGCATTATAAGATTATCAAATATAGTAATTTGATGCTTGTTTATAGAGTAATTAATTTACTCATTGACCACTAGAAGTACCAAGTCAAATGCAAGTTAATAATTTCAGCTTTGAAGGAATAAAATGCTCCAAACTTCGTCTTCTTCCTGCCTTAATCAAAGACTTGTAGTAATATTTCTTTATGATATAGCCTGTTTCTACTTATTGTAAATTAAAGATTTCAGTAATTTTGCTTCCTTATCTGTTAAGGTTATATATGAAACAGGAGTAATATCTTCAAAATCTGATTTATATTCCTTATTAGAATTCAATAATCGAATTTTATTTTTATATATCGCAACTCCTTGGCCATCAAGATATAAATCAATGATTTCAGGATATTTTTGTTTGTATGAATTCCATGTTTCTTTACTTACCTGATTATGGAATTTATTTTGATCAAAAGAATAATCTACAGTAATAATTGGGGATAAGAAGGTATCATATTGCTTAACACGAGCTACATTCTTACCTTTGGCTCTTATTAATAGAATGTCTTTCCTTTGCATTGTTTCTTCCCCTATTTCATTCTCAATCTTCCGATTCACCGAAATTAATTCATCAGTACCATTATCCATTGTAATAAAAAAATCATCATAGTAAGTGCTAGCACCGCCATACCAGCCACCTTCTCTATTAATAAAAGACACAACCGATCTATTTGCAAATATGATTTTGTTGCTATTTAAAATTTGATACATAAGACCATCGAATCTATCTGGTATGGGTCTTTCTAAATATGAAAAATCAGGATCAAAATTTATAGTGTCAGATTCGAAAAAAGTAGTTGATATCCTAAATTCTTCTTCTTTTTTTGAAAGAACATTATTATTTCTAGCCAATACCTCCTTCTTTAAAAATTGAATAGTACTTATACCATAAATGTGACTCTCAATTCCCCAAGAGAATATAGAATCTTCAGAAACAATTACAATTCCTTGTAGTGTATCTATAATTCCATTAGTATCAATTACATAAGTTTCATACCTAGTATGATTTCCTAAATCATTAATGTAAGATGTATTGTTTTCCAAACTACATCCAAGTAGATTTATTTGTCCTGATTGACTTGTCAGTATAGAACTAAAAAATAGAAACAGTATATATATATATCTTCTCAATATGTTCATCATTTATATTTTTAGTAAACTTCTTTATAGTCTGTTTATAGTGTAATCTTTACATTTGTAGTTGCAAATAAGCTTAAAAATCCTCAAAAAATCTACTTTAAACAGTTTAACAATTACAAGATATTATGATTTAGAATTTATATAAGAAAATTGAAAATAATTGCAAAAGATTAAGTATTTCTACCGAAATTTCACGTAAAACTGCGTACAGCACCTGTGTTAAATTGATTAAAATCACTAAGGTAAGCATCTTTACAATTGCACTTCTCGCTTCATTTTGTGTTTGTCAGGACAACAGAATCTAGCTCCACTGAATCCTAATTACGTCCAACGCTGGGAATACTTTTCACCCTTCGGGTTTCATATAATCATTAACCAGAGACAATCAAGCGAGCTTGTTGTCTCCATTTAATAATTATATATTTTCTGCGAAAATGAAAAAGTAGTTGTCGGGACGACAGGATTTGAACCTAACTTAAAAACAAATTGGTTACCAGCTACTTATGGATTCTATTTCTTCATAGCCTCCCGAATAACTCCCAAATCCTTTGATTCGTATTGTAGTCATTTGTGATATAAATCTTATAATAAAAGTACAAAACTTGACTTAGAAAAGCAAAATACTTTTGCTATTAAACCATTTAATTAGAGATATGATTTGAAATAAATTCATCTTTCTTAATAATCTGATTTTTCTGATAATAAAACAGGTGATCTTTGCTTAATCCTTTCAATTTATCAATGTAGACAGGAGATTTCATTTCATCAATAAATCGTCTCCAGTATTCTTTGGTTAATCGAACATCTTTAAAACTATCATCTGAAATAGAAACATAATCGAAATCAAATCCAACCCAAATATCTAATACATTTTCTGTATAGTTGCTCTATTTGATTATACGCTCAAATCGAATATTTGCGAAGACAGTTGCATTTTATTTCTCGTCAATTTTATCATATTTAAACTACTATCAATCAACATTGTATTCAGGATATTTCAAGAAAAGTTCAACATATTGTCAAAATTAATCAACAAAATGTATTAAGCATTTATGTATCTTTGTATCAAGATTTAAATGAGACACAAAAGAATACATAGAATTACGGCTTTAATATTGGCATTTATGATGCTCTTCTCATCAGTTGGATTCTCTGTGGATTTTCATTATTGTAAGGGTAATCTGAAATCATTTAGTTTGATTGGTGAAGCTTCAGCTTGCCATCAAGCAAAAAAGATATGCCCTCGACACGCAGAAATGCAGGTTGAAGAAAAAAGTGATGATTCAAAATGTTGTACGAACGAAACAATTGTAGTGGAAGATCTAGATACAGATTATAATGTATCTCCGGATATTAAACTTACAGATTTTCAAGTTGATTTTATCGCATCTTTTGTTTTGACCTTGAATGGTGTTTCTCTCCCCAAAATTGTAAAATCTACATTCCTCGAAAACCAAGTCAATTTGCCATCTAGGGATATCTATGTCCTGTTGGAAAGGTTTTTAATTTAAAATTTCAATTAACAACATACTTCTATTTGAATAATGATAAGTGATATCAATTCACTTGTAATGATTCTACATAGCTAGTATTATCTATCAATTGGTCTGTGACAAAACTGTTAATAGACTCATTGCGAATCGTTAATTGAAATATCTTGAAACATATTGTAAAATTCTTTTTAGAGAATAAACTCATCACCTGGTTGCTTCTAGTCCTTTTCATTGGATGGGGAGTTGTTGTTGCTCCTTTTGATTTTGGTGTCAATTGGCTACCTAGAGATTCAGTATCTGTAGATGCCATTCCTGATATTGGTGAAAACCAACAGATTGTCTTTACCAAATGGATGGGTAGGTCACCCCAGGATGTAGAAGATCAGATCACCTATCCGTTGACATCATCACTCCTAGGAATACCAGGTGTAAAAAGTGTCAGAAGCAACAGCATGTTTGGCTTCTCCAGCATTTACCTGATTTTCGATGAAGATGTAGAGTTTTATTGGAGTAGGAGTCGGATTTTGGAAAAACTGAATTCATTGCCTGCTAATTTACTGCCGGATGGAGTATCACCCACTCTCGGACCTGATGCTACAGCACTGGGTCAGATTTATTGTTATACACTCGAAGGTAGAGACAAAGAAGGAAATCCCACAGGTGGATGGAATCCTCAGGATTTGAGATCAATTCAAGATTTCTATGTGAAATATGGATTAGTGGCAGCAGAAGGTGTATCGGAAGTGGCATCTATCGGTGGATTTGTAAAAGAATATCGAGTAGATGTAGATCCTACTGCAATGAAAGCCAAAAATATATCTCTTGCCCAAGTAATGAAGGCTATCAAAGGGAGTAATTTGGATATAGGTGCACAAACTATTGAGATCAACAGGGCAGAATATTTTGTACGAGGACTTGGATACGTCAAGTCGATATCTGATATAGAAAATAGCGTTGTAAAATCAGTAAATGGAACAGCAATAACTATCGGCGACATAGCCAAAGTCTATCTAGGACCTGAAACAAGAAGAGGTATATTGGATAAGTCCGGAGCAGATGCGGTAGGAGGTGTGGTGGTAGCTCGATATGGAGCCAATCCACTGGAAGTAATCAATAATGTCAAGCAGAAGATTCAAGAAATAGGCCCTGGACTACCTACTAAAATATTGGCCGATGGTACTGAATCACAAGTTACAGTTGTTCCTTTCTATGATCGCACCCAGTTGATCAATGAAACGATTGGAACTCTCGAAGAAGCACTGACACTTGAAATTTTGATTACTAT
>JARGNR010000068.1:0-13251 GCA_029212405.1 Saprospiraceae bacterium | reverse complement strand
GATCGCAAAAAATTGGGATTAGGATTAAGTGGTTTGGCATTTGTTGGTTCTATTGTGGGCTTTTTTATTACAGGACACTTAATGATCCTAATCATCACAGTAATAAGCGGAGTTGCATTATTACAGGGAGCAGTGGATCGATATTTTCCTGGTAGAACAAGACTTTTTAAGATTTTTTCGAATATAGTCTATGCATTCATTATTGCTGTTTTCCTTACTAAGGAATGGATGCCATTAGGAGTGAATAAGTCTTTATTTACGAATAGCTTTTTCGTTATTTTAATTGTGGCTCTATTGCTTGCTTTTTTCTGGTTGGTCATTCACTTTTATGAACAAATTCTGCGATTTCTTCTCAAGATCAAAATTCTATTTCTCTTGGTGGTTGGATTTATTCTTTATTCAGGTTTTCAAGTTTTTCAGGAAACGGGTCAAGAATTCATGCCCTCACTCAATGAAGGTTCCTTCCTACTCATGCCTACATCGATGCCGCACTCAGGAGTAGCAGAAAACAATAAAAACCTAAAATTGCTGGATATGGCAGTAACTGCTATTCCAGAGGTAGAAAGTGTTGTTGGTAAAGCGGGAAGAGTAGAAAGTCCACTGGACCCGGCACCATTGTCGATGTATGAGAATGTCATTAATTACAAGTCTGAATATAAAACCGATAAGGATGGACAACGAGTCAGATTTAAGTATGAAAAAGGGGAGTATATAAGAGATGATACCGGCAACCTCATCCCACATAAAAGTGGAAGATATTATCGACAATGGAGAGATCATATACAATCTCCGGACGATATATGGAATGAGATTGTGAAGGTCACAAAAATTCCAGGAGTTACCTCTGCACCCAAACTACAGCCTATCGAAACGAGACTTGTCATGCTCCAAACAGGAATGAGAGCACCTATGGGTATTAAAGTAAGAGGACAAGATCTAAAGACTATTGAAGCAGTAGGACTTGAACTTGAGAAGCACCTTAAAGATGTAGATGGTGTCAAGGATGCGGCTGTATTTGCAGAAAGAATTGTAGGGAAACCATACATGCTGCTTGACATTAAGCGTGATGCAATCTCAAGATATGGCCTTACTGTAGAAGCGGTACAAAGACAAATTCAAGCTACAATTGGAGGGATGACCATGACTACTACCGTTGAGGGAAGGGAGAGGTATCCTATCAGAATCAGGTATCCGCTTGATTATAGAAGTGATGTAGGAGCCATCAATAAAATATATATGGATACTCCAAATAATGGTCAGGTGTCGTTGGGTGAATTCGTGGATATTAAATATGAGCAGGGACCTCAGGCCATCAAAAGTGAAGATGGTTTTCTGGTAGGATATGTATTGTTTGATAAAGAAGATGGATATGCAGAAGTCGATGTGGTCAACAATTCTCAGAGACACTTTCAAGATTTGAGAGATAGCGGTGAACTTGAAATTCCTGCCGGTATCAATTATGATTTTGCAGGAAATTACGAACAACAAGTAAGAGCGAACAAGCGACTTGGACTTGTTGTACCCATTGCCCTGGCTTTGATATTTGTGATTTTGTACTTGCAATTCAAATCCGTGACCATTTCTCTAATGGTGTTCTCAGGTGTATTTGTTGCATTTGCCGGAGGATTCATAATGATCGGATTGTATAATACCGAATGGTTCATGGATTTTACCATGTTTGGTACCAATATGCGAGATCTGTTCCAGATTCACAATATAAACTTGAGTGTAGCAGTATGGGTAGGATTCCTGGCTTTATTTGGCATAGCCACGGATGATGGTGTATTGGTTGCTACATTTCTAAAAGACAGTTTTAAGAAGAATACACCTCAAAACATTTCAGAAATCAGAGACGCTGTTGTCGAAGGTGGATTGAGAAGAGTAAGGCCGGCTATGATGACTACTGCTACTACGATCCTCGCATTGCTGCCGGTGTTGACTAGTACAGGACGGGGATCAGATATAATGTTGCCTATGGCGATTCCAAGTTTTGGTGGAATGGTGCTACAAGTGATCACCATGTTTACGGTACCGATCCTTTTCTCCATGTGGAAGGAAGGAGGTTTATTCATTCAAAAGATAAAGACTGGTAATGATTAGATACGCGACTTTAATGTGTTTTTTAAGTTTAATAATTGGATGTCATTCAAAAAATGATCTGGTATTGGAGGTTTCCGAAATAAATCTATCTACTAAACATTCGGGAGAACCTAATTTGACCGTCCATCATGATGGTAAAGTATTGCTGTCATGGGTGGAATATGAAAATGACTCTTTGGATGCTCTAAAGTTTTCATGGTTGGATTTGGATGGATGGACAGAACCAAAAACGATTGCTCAAGGAACAGATTGGTTTGTGAATTGGGCAGATTTTCCGTCGCTCGTCAATGTAAATAATTCCAATATGACAGCTCATTGGTTGCAGAAAAGCGCATCTGGTACATATGATTATGACGTGCATCTTTCTCAATCGAAGGATGGTGGCACATCCTGGTCGCCTTCGTTCATACCACATCGAGATGGAGTGAATGCCGAACATGGTTTTGTAAGTATGGTGCCAACTCCTGATGCAAAAACATTTGCTGTTTGGCTTGATGGTAGAAATACAAAAAATGAAACAGACAATGCTATGACGCTTCGTGCTGCAGAGATTGATTCCGAAGGTAATCTCACTGAAGAAGTCGAACTGGATAGACGGGTATGTGATTGCTGTCAGACTGGAGCCACCTGGACAGATAAGGGGCCAATTGTAGTGTACAGAGATCGGTCAGATGATGAAATAAGGGATATAAGCATTGTGCGAAAAGTAGATGGTAAGTGGACTGCTCCCACATCATTGCACAATGATGAATGGAAGATTGCTGGGTGCCAGGTTAACGGTCCAAGCATTGATAGCAAGGATAATTATGTAGCGGTGGCATGGTTTACCATCACGAATGGTGAGCCAAAAGTGCTTATATCTACTTCAAAAGATTATGGTCATACTTTTTCAAAGCCTATCAGACTGGATCAGGGAGATGCAATAGGTAGAGTCGATGTAGTGGTTGATAACAAGATATCGATCGTGACATGGATGGAGGATGAAGATGAAGATGCTGCGATAAAAATGCGAACAGTAGGTTTTGATGGTAATATTTCTGATGTATTTCGAATAGGAAAAAACTCCGGATCAAGATCAAGTGGATTCCCGAGGTTGGCAAGACATGATATGGGATTATTCATGGTCTGGACTGATGCATTGGACTCAATAAGTATGGTAAGAACATTCAAAATATCATTAGAAAATGAATAGATATGTAATTATATGGCTGGTTATTTTAGGTTTTTCATTGAATGGAAGCGGTCAGTCCGTTGATGTATTTATTGATATGGCATTAGAGAACAACCATGGACTCAAATCACTTCGATTAGAATATGATGCAGCTTTGTTCAAAATTGATCAGGTCAATGATTGGCCGGATCCAAAGGTTAATCTGGGTATAGGTGTATTGCCTGTAGAAACCAGATTGGGAGCACAAAGATTGAGGATTGGAGCATCCCAAATGATACCGTGGAAAGGTCATCTCAGTGCTAAAAGTGACGTTGCCAGATCAATGGCTGAAGTAATCTCTAGTAAGGATGAAGTTAAAGAAATAGATATTGAATTCGCTATGCGGACAGCCTATGCAACACTCCAGTTCCTTGAAGCGAAAAAAGATATAATCCTGGAAAAGCTGAATGTCCTCGACGCATTGGAAGAAATGGCTAAATCCGCTGTAAGATCTGGGAATGGTAAATTGAGTAATGTACTTTTTACCGAAAGAAAAAGAGAATTACTCAATGCTGACCTTTCTCTGATTACAAAAAAAATAGAACAGCCTACGATAATAATTAACAGATGGGCAGGTAGAGACTTAAATACTAAAATTAATGTACTAGACAGTGCGTTAAATCCATTGCCAAAGAGGGAAGTGACTTCTTATGCTTCTGGTGAACATCCACAATTCAAAATATTTAGCGATCAGATATTGGCTTCAACATCGAAGATCGAATTGACAAGATATGAAACAAAACCTAAGATTGGTGTAGGTCTGGATTATGCATATATCGATGGAAGGAATGATGTTGAAATGCCTGGTAATGGAAGAGATGTGTTGATGCCAATGGGTTCGATTTCCATACCACTTCACACGGGAAGATATGAGGCCATTCGGCAGGAAGAAACCGTAAAACAACAAGCCATTCAAGCAAAACAAGAGGATACCAGAGATACATATCTGGCTGAAATAGAAATGGCTTTCTCATCTATCGAATATGCAGATCAAGTGATAGAAAAATACCAGGCATTGAAAGACATTACCAGTGAAACACTAAAATTGATGCGAACCGAATATGCTTCTGAAGGTACAAGATTTGAAGAGCTCTTAAGATTGGAAATGGAATTGATCGAATATGATCACGAGATTGAAAAAGCTCATTATGATAAAAATTTAGCGATAGCGACTTTGTATAAATTTAGATAAAATGAAAAGATATAAAACATATATAATTGGAGGAATTCTTCTTTTGGCAGGAATAACAATTGGTTGGTTCATGAAACCTGCGGCAAAAATGGCAGATGAATCTACTCACATTCACTCACCCGAAAGTACAGATAATGAATCCGGAGGGGAAGAAATATGGACATGCTCAATGCATCCTCAAATCAGACAAAATGAACCTGGTATTTGTCCGATTTGCGAAATGGATCTCATTCCTTTGGATAATTCAATGTCAAATGATGATCCCACCATTTTAAGAATGAGCGAAGAAGCTGCCAAACTTGCTCAAATTGAAACTTTTGTTGTTGGAGAAAGTTCAACAAGCAACTCCACAGATAATGTGCAAAACAGTGCTTCGATAAGAGTGGATGGTACAGTCGAATTGGATGAACGTACCATAAAATCACAAACGGCTCACGTTGCAGGCAGGATTGAAACGATGAGTGTTACATTCGATGGACAATATGTAACTCAGGGACAGAAAATAGCTTCCATATACTCAACTGATTTACTTGCGGCATCACAAGAATTGCTTACTTCTGTTCAATTCGATGATAGGGTAGATGGACTTAAAGATGCTGCCATACAGAAATTAAAGAACTGGAAAATAACTGATCGTCAGATTCAAGAAATAATTGCCAGCGGAAAGCCAATAGAAACGATTGATATATATGCCGATCATGCTGGATACGTATTGGATAAAAAACTTTCTCAAGGTGATTATGTACGACAAGGACAGGCTCTTTACACGCTTGGATCTACTGGAAGATTGTGGCTGATATTCAATGTGTTTGAATCTGACATGGCGAATGTAAAGAAAGGAAACAAAGTAATATTTACGACTCCTTCAATTCCAAATAAAGAATTCAATGCGAGGGTGACATATATAGATCCATTATTAAATAGCTCTTCTCGCACGGCTATTGTCAGAGCTGAAATCAACAATAGTAATAATCAACTTAAACCCGGAATGTTGCTCAATGGAATGATCACTGCTACTAAAACAAAAACAGCAAAGGGCGAAATTGAACATTTGACAATACCAAACACAGCTATACTCTGGACGGGTGACAGATCAGTGGTGTATGTGCAAATACCGGATAGTGAAGTACCCTCTTATGAATTTAGAGAAGTTGAGATAGGAACTCGAATGGGAGATTTTTCTACAGTATCCAAGGGATTAAACGCTGGCGATGTGGTCGTTGAACAAGGAGCTTTTGTCATTGATGCCGCTGCGCAATTGAACAACAACTACAGTATGATGAATCGTGAAGTAAAAGTCAAAAAAGAGGAATCATCTGATATCGTTCCGTCTTATGCAGATGAAACATCACCGACATTCAAGGATCAGCTGGACCAGTCATTAGTCAAGTATATTGAAATCAAGAATTCATTGGTAAATACCGATTTTAGTTCGGCTAGTCTGGCATCAGAACTATTTCTTCAATCAATCAAAGGAATAGATATGTCCTTATTAAAAGGTGATGCTCATATGTATTGGATGGAACAAGTCAATGCTATAAATTCTCATAGTGAAAAGATCAAGAATGCTGAGGATGTTGAAGTACAAAGGAATCAATTTGACTTTTTGTCGCAGGCAATGATAAAAAGTATTAGAGCATTCGGGACCAATGACAAAACCTATTATGTTCAATACTGTCCTATGGCCAAAGGTAATCAAGGTGCTGATTGGATTTCGACTGAAGCTCAAATAAAAAACCCATACTTCGGCGACAAGATGATGAAGTGTGGATCTGTTAAACTTGAACTCAACTGATATGGAATTGATATTTATCAAGAATATGGTATGCGATAGATGTATTCTTTCTGTTAAAGGAATATTTGAAAAACAAAGAATCAATCCAATTGATGTAAAACTAGGAGTGGTTACTGTTAATCAAACAATTTCTCATTTAGCAATGGAATCTATAGATGCAGATTTAAAAGAGATAGGATTTCAATTGGTCGATAATGCCACACCGGTACTTGTCAACAATATAAAATCAGCTTTGATAGGCTTATTTAGTAAAAATGAAATTCCGGAAGGGTTTAAACTGTCAACTTTTTTGTCAGAAAAATTTCCATATGATTACTCGCATATTAGTCGAGTATTTTCTCAAAACCAGAAATATACGATCGAGCATTATCTTATTGAATTGAGAATCGAAAAAGCTAAAGAACTTTTACTTTTTAAAGATACAAATATTAGTGAGGTTGCATTTAAACTCGGGTACAGCAGCAACGCTCATTTTTCGCGACAGTTCAAAAAGTTAGTAGGTATATCGCCTAGTAAATATCAAAATAATCCAACCGAACGCCGGTCCTTAGAAGATATTTAATCATCAAAATTATTAATGAAATAAAATGAAAATTAGAATTTATCCAACCCTTACAATTGAAAATATTATGAGGATATCGAAAAATGTTGTTCCATATAAAAAAGAGCAAAATTTTTGAAATTCAAAATCTTTAAAGTATTGATTAACAAATCTTAAACTATTAAAAATGAAAAAAATAATATCTACACTTTTTTGCTTTCTAACATTCGCGTTATCAAGTGATGCGCAAATTATATTCTCTGAAGAATTCGAATCTGTAACGCTTCCAGTAGATTGGCAAAACATCTCTGATGCCACTGATGGTGGATGGAGATTTGGTGCTAGTGAGACTTTATCTAGTCAGTATTTCGGTATCGCTTCAAATGGAACTAGAATTGCAGCCACAAACGATGATAATTGTAATTGTGACAAATCAAATGATTTGCTCATCACTAAACCAATTGACCTGAGTAATGAAACTTCGGCAGTACTAAAATTTGATTTATACTTTGGGAATGAGTTGTTTCAAGGTGCTCAGGAAAATGCAACAGTTGAGATTTCTCTGGATGGTGTGAATTGGACCATACTTGACGACCTTCATGGACATGGTGGCTGGGATCAACATATCATCGACATTTCGGAATATGTAGGAAATGAAACTATCTATATTGGATTCAAATATAATGACGGAGGAGGTTGGCTCTACGGTATGGCCTTGGACAATGTGATTATCGAAGTACCGAACAACTTAGATGTAGCACTGGTAGATCTCGAACGAAAAACCTTTGGAGAAATAGGCAAAGAATTCAGTATTGCTGGTACTATTCTTAATAATGGTTTAGAAGCAATAACCAGTATGGAAGTTCAGTATATTATTGGTACGGATGTACCGGTAGTTGAAGTCTTTGATAATTTAGATATACAAGCATTTGAATACAGCACATTTAAATTTTCTAATGGTTGGTTACCATCAGAAGAAGGAAGTGTTGAAATTCAGGTTGAAATACTATCCGTTAATGAAACGATAGATGATATTGCTGACAACAATTCTGATAGTTTTTTCACTGAAATATTTGGAGAGGTAGTGGTGCCTAACAAAATTGAAGAAATAGTCTTCAGTGACCCCATTATCAAGACTGTTGCCGGTTTTTCCAATGGATTAGATAGACCTACGGACCTTGATTTCTTTCCTGTTCTTGGGAGGGACGAACTCTGGGTAATCAATCAAAGAACTGAAAATGCAGGTGGAAGTACTGTCACGATTAGTGATGCTACCGCAGATACACCTAGTAATATGGAAATGAAAGTCGATGGTAACTCCTGGCACTTCATGTCATTGCCAACAGGCATAGCCTTCAGTGATGATAATTTCAATTTTGCAAACAGCACAGGTGTTAAGGATGCGAATCACAATGGCGGCACATTTACCGGTCCGGCATTATGGTCGAGTGATCCCGAAATATATGCACAACCATCAGGGGGCAATGGAAGTCACTTAGATATGTTGCACGGAAGTCCATTCTGTATGGGTATTGCACATGAGGTAGATAATGTATTTTGGGTTTATGATGATTGGAACAATGATATAGTCAGGTATGATTTTGGTGAAGATCATGGACCAGGCAATGATGATCATGCCGATGGACGATTAAGAAGGTATCAAAATATAGGTATTCAAAAGGATTTTGATATACCCAACCATATGATTTTAGACAAATCTACGGGCTGGCTATATTTTGTAGATAATGGCAATGGTAGAATCATGAGATTGGATATTAATTCAGGAAATGTAGGTTCGACTCTTCCTTTAATTAATGAACCACTAGCAGAACATTCGAATATGGTTGGATTTACTGCAGAAACGATAATCGAAGAAGGGCTTGACAGACCATGCGGAATTGAATATTTTGATGGTTATCTATTGGTTGGAAATTATGGGAGTGGTACTATAAATGTATATGATGTAGAAAATGATTTTACTTTAATCGGTGAAATTAGAACCGGTGACGTGGGGCTGACTGGAATCAAAATTGGTCCAGATGGCAATATCTATGCTGTAAATAGAATTCAAAACTCACTAGTAGCGATCTCCGAGGGGCTCCCTACAAGCACAGTAGAGTATCAACCTGAGAGTGAAATAAATGTGTATCCGAACCCGGCTAGCACTTATATCAACATCGATATGAAAGATAGTCCGGAAAATTCAATCTCGACCATAAAAATATACAATAATCAAGGTCAAATAGTATTGAACATGCTGATGAATCAAGAAAATCGAATTGATGTATCACGATTCAATAATGGCATATATATCCTTGAAGCTGCAGGACCAGAATTACTTTACAAAAAGAAATTTTCAATTATCAAATAATAAAAACATATAGAATGAAGACTTATAAATTAATACTTACCGTAATGGCTTTTGCCATTCTATCATTTACCATTACTTCTTGCGGAAACTCTAAAAAGTCCGAACAAGCAAAAACTGAAAATAACGCAGCTGCAGAACAGCAAGGGAAGGAATACACATCGGCGTATATATGTCCAATGCATTGTAAGGGAAGCGGAAGTGACAAACCTGGCGACTGTCCAGTTTGTGGAATGGCATATAAAAAGAAAGATGATCATAAAAGTGATGGACACAAACATGATGAAGATGATCACAGTGGACATGACCACAATGGAGATGATCACAGTGGCCATAATCACTAGCTTGAATGAAATATTGTTGTAGTACAGATAGGAAACCTTCTATAACCAGAAAATTAATGAATGGAGTTCTATATGGCATTCTAGGATTACTTGTTTTCCTTTCCCTGTATTCAATGATCTTATAAAATTAATTCACAAATATTAAAAAAATGATAAAGTATATTTTTTCAATTATTCTTTGCGCTGGATTATTCACAACAACCTATGGGCAGGAAATAGCTAATGCTCAAATAGAGGACAAGGTGAAAACTGAAACTTTTACAGTCTACGGTAACTGTGGGATGTGTAAAAAGACAATAGAGAAATCATTAAAGAATGCGATCGGTGTCTCAGAAGCATCATGGGATAAAGAAAGTGGTGAAATGAAAGTCACATTTGAGGCCAAAAGTATATCACTTGATGAAATCAAGCAAATGATAGCCGATGTAGGATATGATAGCGAGACACACAGAGCTAAAGAGGAAGTGTATAATATGCTGCCTGCGTGTTGTCAATATCAGAGACCGGAATAGAGTGTGCAAAGGTGAGAGCATTAAAACAAACAAAATGTAGAGATGCTCTTACCTCTTTCAATATAAAAATGGAATATAAAGCAAATAATCATTTGTTAAGAAATGAGCATATATATCTTGAGTCTGAGAAGACCCATTGGATATATTATTTAGTAGAAGGTACAATACGTATCTATAGGGCTCATCCATCCAAGTCAAATTATTTTACTCTTCAAATTATTCAGGAGGGTAACTATTTCGGTTATATTGAGGTGTTTACTAAAGAAAGAATTCGTATGAGCTCAGCAGTAGTTCTAAGTGAATTTGCTATTGTTAAGAAGCACAGGATAGAAGATTTTTTTGCTGAATTAATCGAAGATGAAGATTTTTTTTTATCAATGTTACGATTAAGTGCTAATTACAAAAAACAATTATGGGATAGATATTATACTTTCAGAGAGTATGATAGTTTTAGAAAAATCGCTTGGATGCTCATAGAAATGGCAACCCCCACAAAGCATGATAAGGATATATTTGAAATTAAAAATTACACTCACTTATTACTAGGACAATATACAGGATCTTCAAGACAGACAATAACATCTGCTCTCAACGAATATAGAAATCTAGGGATAATTGAGTACAATAGAAATCAAATTCTAATTAAGAAAACATTGATACAAGAATTGATAAAAAAATGAGAAAGTATATAGCATTTTTATTTTTGGTTTGTCTGTATTTTCAATGCACGAAAGACAAAATAGAATTCAATGAATTGGACTTTAAATTAGTTAATGCTCTCACCGCCTCAAGCCCTATCGATGATATGGCATATTATCAACTTCCAACTGATATTAATAAAATACCTCAGGATGACAAAAATCCTTTGTCCGACACAAAAATAAATCTTGGTAAAAAACTTTTCTTCGAAACCGGATTTGCAAATAAAGCATTAAAACCAGAAGGGATAGGAACCTACTCATGTGCAAGCTGTCATGTGCCAAATGCGGGGTTCAAACCTAATAATTTTCAAGGAATTGCGGATGGAGGGTTTGGTTTTGGAATAGATGGGGATGGCAGAGTAAAAAACACATCCTATCTGGATAGCGAAATAGATGTGCAGTCTGCAAGACCGTTGAGCCTGGTAAATGTGGCATATGTTACCAATACTTTTTGGAATGGGCAGTTTGGGCCATACGGAGCCAATGTAGGAACAGAACACCTGTGGGATAAAAGAGAAGATACGGAAAGGAATAGGTTGGGATTCGAAGGTATAGAGACGGTTAATTTTGCTGGACTAATTTCGCACAGACTTAGTTATGATAGTCTTTCCATTGATAGTCTTGGCTACAAGGCTGAATTTGATGAAGCCTTCAGTGATGAAAGCGATGAGATCAGATATTCAGATTTTACTGCATCATTAGCAATATCGGCCTATTTAAGATCCATCATTTCCGATCAAGCTCCATTTCAAAGATGGATACGTGGAGAGACTCAAGCAATGACAGACAACATGAAAAAAGGTGCTATACTTTTCTTTAGTAAAGCCAATTGTTCTTCTTGCCACTACGAGCAAAATTTAGGTTCTACAGAGTTTCATGTTCTTGGAGTAAAAGATATGTACCAGAGACCATCCTATAACACAAACGGCACTGATCGAAGAAATCTGGGACGAGGTGGCTTCACCGGTTTAGTAGCTGATTACTATAAATTCAAAGTTCCTGGGCTCTACAATGTAGGTGACACTGATTTTTATTTTCATGGTGCAAGTCAAACAAAACTTGAAGAGGTCGTATCATATAAATTAAATGCAAAATCAGAAAACATTAATATTCCAGATAGCCTCCTTTCTGTAAAGTTAAAAGCGATCACATTAAACCCTGAAGAGATTCAAGACTTGGTAACATTTTTAGAATATGGATTACATGATCCCGACCTTAATAGGTATGCTCCTGAAGAATTGAATTCTGGAAACTGTTTTCCAAATGCGGACTATCAATCAAAAATTGATATTGGATGTTCGGAATAGTAAAAGGAATATCATTCATCATAAACATTAAGACAGTTCCAAGAATGTCTGAAAAAATATGAACACGCTCCAAGTCATTGTACACTACAGTATGCACTTTTTAGTGCCTGGACTATTGGCCTATTTTTTATTCAATGATCGTTGGAAAAAGGCTTGGATGATTATGATAGCAACAATGGTAGTAGATGTAGATCATCTTTATGCATGCAAAGAATTATTTCCAATTCATGGTGGTATTTCTTTGATACCCTTAGAGCATTTATTGACTTGCGATAATATTTTCGTTGCGGATAGATGTAGCATTGGGTTTCATCCCTTGCATAGTTATCCTGCGATCATTCTCTATATCATATTGCTATATTTTCCAAAAACAAGGATCATTGCAGTAGGTTTACTTTTTCATATGATTACAGATTTTCAGGATTGCTTATGGTAAGTAGTTATAAGTAAACAAAATAATAAAGTGGATGGATAGCATAACACAAGCTGCATTGGGTGCGGCAATCGGGGAAGCGGCTCTGGGAAAAAAGATAGGAAATAAAGGAGCCATCATCGGTGCTCTAGTGGCTACTATTCCGGATCTTGATGTGGTACTAACTCCATTCTTTTCAGAGTTGCAAAAGATAAGTATCCATCGAGGGTATAGTCATTCCATAGTATTCTGTTTTCTCGCATCTATTCTTTTTGCTATGATTCTGAGCAAAATCAAGTGGACCAAAGAAATCAGTTTTCGTCGCTTATGGCTATTCAGTTTTTTAGCTTTATTTACCCACGTCATGTTGGATTCTTTTACTACTTATGGCACTCAATTGTTACTGCCTTTTACAGATTGGAGAGTCAGTTTTGATAGCATAAGTATCATTGACCCTGTATATACCATACCATTATTGCTCGGAGTTGGAATCAGCATGTTTTGTTTTACCAAAGATGCGCCCCGAAGAGCACTTCCCAATCATCTCGGACTGCTGGTGAGTTCACTATATTTGATGTTTACTTTAGCCAATAAGCAACATGTTCAGAATGTGTTTGCAGAAAATCTTCAAGAGCAGGAAATGCCTTATTATAAAATGCTTACTGTACCGGTAAAAATTGGAAATCTTTCCTGGTATGGCGTAGCAAGAGATGCCAGTCATCTGCACATAGGAAAGTACTCATTAGTAGATCAGAATGTCGTAGAATTC
>JARGNR010000212.1 GCA_029212405.1 Saprospiraceae bacterium | reverse complement strand
TGCCACATTCATCTGTTCCGATCAACCATATCATATTGACACCGATATTATCACATGTAAAATCCATCATGCTTAATGAAAGTGCCACTGGACCTCCACAATTGTCACTCGATCCATTATTAATTTGATCTGGTGTAATTGCTCCTATCCCCATTTCGTCTAACTGTACTGTCAAATCTTGACAGATCATCGTTGGTGCAATTGTGTCAACTACCATAATGACCTGATCCTGATCTACGGATCTTCCACATCTATCCGTTACCGTCCATGTTCTTGTAATCGTCATTTCAGCTGGACAAGCTCCTGGTGTAGTCACATCATTGAACGTTACTGTGGCTTGTGGTGATGCTGGATCACATTCGCCAACTCCTTCTGCCATGCCTGTTGCCGCTGGATCTGTAGCTGCTCCACACAATACCGTCGTATCGGCTGGGAAGGAAGTAAATACAGGATCTATTGTACTTATTATTGTAAAGGTCTGCATGCACTGTTCCATGTTTCCGGCTGCATCCTGTATAAAATACGTTCTTGGTATAAATAATGTATCTCCGGGACATCCACTACTGCCTGGTATAATGGTCAAGGCCGATAAAGTGACATCTCCACATGAATCTACTATTATTGGTAAATCAAAATCTACGGGTGGTAAATCTGCTCTACAAGCCAGCGTCATGTCAACTATATTCGAACAATCGACAGTCAATGTGCTCTCTACTGTTACGCTTGCAGTACATGTAGCTGTATTGCCACAAGCATCCTCACCCGTTAAGGTTACAGTATTCACTCCATTATCCGAACAAGTAAATGTATCATTGTCAAGCGACAAAATTAATGCCTCTCCACAGGTGGAAGTTGATCCTCCATCAACATCAGCTGGTGTGATAGATACTGAACCAGAATTGTCAATTTGAACAGTAATGTCCTGACAAACCATCACTGGTGGTGTATCATTTATTATGGTAAATAGCTGCTCACATTGCTCCATATTTCCATTTTGATCTTGCAGGAAATATGTTCTTGGAATAAATAAAGTGTCCCCAGGACATGCAGAATTACCTGGTATTATAGTCAATGCAGACATAGTCACATCTCCACAAGAATCTATTACAATCGGTAAATCAAAATCTACAGGTGGAAGATCTGCTCTACAGGAAAGTGTTTGGTCCACAATATTTGAACAATCCACTACTAAATCACACGGTAGAATTACCTCCACTGAAATATCATACATTTGAACATTATCTACAGGTGTACCTTGTTGTAAAACTCTAATAGTATATGTTCCAGGTGTTATATCAAAAAATAGAATTGATTCGGGATTTCCTATAAACGCTGAATTTGCAGTTTCCAAAACTGTAACGCCGTCTGTATCAATTAATTCAAACATTAAATGTGCTATTCTTCTTGCGTCAAAATTTGTACCTGCACTACACGATCCGTCGTTGTTTTGAGTACCATTCAAATATGTTGTACCGGTAGGCGTCACCTCAATTGAAACTACCGAGACTTCAGAAGTTGTAAATGAAAAATAATCATTGTCATCATTGTCATCTATACTTCTTTGCAGTCTTGTATATGTCGCTGGAAGAGGGTCTGATCCAAGGTTTAATGCTCCTCCTACAGAATTATTTTCTTCATCTGAATCACCATAGTGTCTATTTGCCGCCAATAAATCATCTTCTTGAGGCCCTGTAAAAGCCGTATTTACAAATGGCTCCATCAATTTAGTAGAATTAGTAGGACAAACATGTCTCAATCCTATGCCATGACCTATTTCATGTGCAAGAACATTGGTCGTTCCCGTTCCTGGATTGTTACCATAAAAATTATCTCCTGTATCAAGTATCATATCCCCTGATGAAAGTGGAAAATAATTACAAGCCAAAACTCCACTATTTCCGTCGATCAAGTGACCTGAAATACGCATATCTCCTCTAGTTCCAATTATACCAGGATTTGATGTTAAACAATTTGTAGCGCCATCATCATTTGGTTCATAGACAAATGTAAGTCCTGTAGCATCAGACCATGAACTAAACATATCAACGAAGATAGCATGCCATGGTGCTGTTGTAAAATCTCCAGGAGTTGTTGGCCCACCAAATAATCCGTTAAAAAAAGTAATGAAATCACTTGAAAAAGTACCTGCATCTGGCAATTGGCAACCACCATTTCCTATTGTGGTACCATCTGGTACGTAGCTCCAAGTCAGCGTTGTTAAATCACCTTGACCTAAACCACCACCATCTGTAGCCGTTGCATCCCATCTAGAAGTTAGAGTAAATCTTTCTTCATCATCTGAAATTAGTCCAAGTCCTGTTTCTATGGCCTTCTTTTTTTTATAAAAAAGTTCTATAATAGCAGGGTCTGTTCCTGGAGCGAAACAGGTGGCAGGAGGATTTGAATACACTTCTGGATTTTCCAAAGCTCTCCTAACAGCATCTGATAATGTTTCTTGGATGTGTGGTTGCAATAACTCAAATGCTGCTTCTTTGATTTTTTCAATTTCTAATTGATCATTAGAATGCTTATGATCACACAAATGATTATGGGAATCAGTTTGGGCATTAAGATTAAATGATACAACCAATAAGAATAAGACTGAGAATAAACTCAGAAATGTCTTCTTAATACTTGGATTGTGATGTAAAAGGGGGAAAGGATTGTTCATGATTCAGATTTATAAAATTCAATTTATTGAGATCCAAAGAATCAAAAGCCCTTTTATAGAGAAATAAAATTACTCTTTCTATTTTTTCAGGTTGGCTATTCATTCTTTTATAACATACAAAACTAATAAAAAATATAGAACTCAATCGATCAAATCAAAAAATAACATATACAACTTTATTAAATACGTGAGTTGTGGCATCCTTAGTAAATGCTTAAGCGAATAATCATTAGACCAATGAAAGCATCTAATTTACAATATCAAAGAATTAAAGAGATTTAATAGAAAAAAGACCTTCCCATTTTCACAGGAAGGTCTTCTTTCTATTTAGAATTTATATAAGAACAGATCACTTTGAATGATCCGTTCTTTGTGCTTTGTGTGATTTATTATTCTATAATAATCATCTTCTTA
>JARGNR010000067.1:4670-33086 GCA_029212405.1 Saprospiraceae bacterium | reverse complement strand
TTCTGAATCACCCTATCTATATCAACAAAAGGCAGGAATACGCTTGAATGCTATTCAAATAATAGTATTGCTATCATTATGGGTTGTATTTCATTGTTATGGATGAAATCAAGTTGTCCATAATTTTAATTAAAATCACCCATCATATCCAATATATTATTTCCACCTTTTGGGAATTTTGACCACCCTTCTTTTTTCCAAATAATTGCTTCTGGATAGAGCTTTGTTTCTTGAGGATTATCTTCTCGAAACATGTTCTCAGTGATTTTTTGTAAGCCCATAGCACCATTGAAGTCACTAAACCCGTTCACTAATAGGATGTTGTTTTTAGGCATCGAAACTACCAGCGTTTCGTCTTTAATCTGAGCAGAATATTGAGCAAGAAATCCATCAATGAGCACCAATGAACTATCGAATTCTGAGCCAATCATAATCCGTTTTATATTTTTTAAGATGGGTTGAGGAAAATTACAATTGACAATTTTTACTGCTCCACCATTTGTAGACATTAGATTCCGTAATGCAGTAGAATAGATTTCTTCTTTAGGGATTCCTATTTGATTGGTTATTTCCTTTGTTAAGTAGCCTGATCCGCCGTTCGATTGGATAGCAATAATCACTTTTATATGTTCAAAAAAGTCGAAAACATAGGCTGGATCTATTTGATCAAGAATGGCCCTTGAAGCGTCGATTTCTGTGTTTATAAGCTGAGGAAAAATACTTCTTCCCAAAGAAGTGTAGCCTTCGTTTTCTTTTTCTTCAATAAGCTTTTCCGTTTCTATATTTGGTTTTTGTATTTCTTTTTCCTTTGATTGTTGATTATTTGCTTGTAATTCAATCTTTTCCTTTTTTCCGAATAGCTTTTTTAAGAAGCTCATATGTTTTGTTTTTTCCTGGAGGTTAAAAATTTAGTGGCATTTTAATTGGATTAGACATTATTTTTCTCCCTAGTTTTCCTATTATGACTTAGAATGAAAAAATGTAAACAAAGTATTCAGCTTTAGATTTCAAATTTTAAGTTGCTTAATGCCATTTAGCATCTACGCTTTTTTTGATAAGTTGTTCCAAGGCTTCCAAATTAATATCTGCTAATTTGTTGATGTACAAACATCCTTTTCCCCATTTACATTTCCCTAGTTTTGATAGTAAATCTGTTTCCTGACTTATATCAAAAGTAAGATAAATAGTAAGTTTCGTTTTTCTGGGAGCAAAGCCCACATTGAACCACTCAAACTCTTGGCTTGAATTTTTTCTGGTGTATTTATATTTCCCAAAGCCAATTAAGAAGTCTGGCACTTTTTCATTTCCCCATACTTTTGGTTCTTGTCCGGTTACTTTTTTTATCAGATCCAACAGCTGGAAACTGTCTTTTTGCTTGTTAATATTCTCTATTTTTTCTATAAATTGGTTGACACTTCTCGTTGTTTCTTTGGTTACTAATCCTGCCATAGTTGATGTTTTTAAGAAATTTCTGCTGGTTCACGAGTTATTTTTGTTTTGAATCGAAAACATAAGAGCACCTGAAGTTAAGATGTATGCAATTCAATTATACAAAATAGTTGATATCATTTTTTAAATCTGAATGAAAACCCTTGAGTCCATGATCGAATAAGAAATAAACAAATCCAAAACTTAAAAGTAATATTATAAGAAAGAGTAGACCTAGGTAGAAATCTTGCAGCATCATCCACAAAATGCCAATAGAAGCAAAAATGAAAGATGATAGTTGTAAGAACTCAATAAATTTATTATTTCTTACTTCCAAGTTTAAAATCGTGGTATTCTTTTTTTTCTTTAGCTCACCCTTTGCTATTCCAAGCCTTTTTAATGGGGCAAACCCAAACCTATCCCAAATATCGTGGACGCATCGTTCTATGGTAATATGATGTTGGATTTTAGTTATTCTGTATTTTCTATCATGGACAATTATTACCTTAGGTCCCTGATTTATTGCCCAAAATGTATCATTCTGATATTCCAATTCAATTGTACGTCTTTTAAATGTCAACAGTTCTGATTTTTACGCTTCTCATTGTTAAATTTATTCCATAATCCTATTCAATAGTGTACCTCTTCAATTTCTAACTCTTCATTAATTCTAAAGGTAAATCCATGCTCTGGATCCCAACTGCATTGACCCCCTAATTGAATGTGAATACCAGTGTCTAAATCATAATAATGGATGGAGTTAAATTCGATTAGTTTTCTGACTTCTTCTGTTTTGGTAATGTCAGGATATTCCAGTACTTCCTCTTCGTCTAGCTCCCAATCTAAAACTTCCTCTTTGAAGTACTTGTATTGATCAAATAATAGCTGTATCAATTGGTCTCTAATTTTATGGAAATTCATGAAAAAGAAGTCAACTGCATTCGAGATTTTTTCTATCTCCACTACCTCCGAGCTGAACCTCAGAACTGCCCCCAAAGATGAATCAAGATAAATGGATTGGTAGGCATCATCAACCTTAAATAATTGTCCGACATAGGGTACTTCTACCATTGGGTCAACAAATTCAAAATCACCAAATTCTTGTAGATAGGACTGAAATGTAGTAAAGCATTCATGGCCTGTAAAGGCATCAATTTCTAATGTGGAAATATCCACACCTTTCTCTTTAAACCAAGAAATATCAAATCCTTTTTGTTCGACAATTTGACCATTAAAATACCTTGTAAATACAATTGAATCATTGGTGGTCATTCCAACCAATAAGAAATCACCTTTACTCGTTTTGTCTTTGACAAATGCACGTTTTACAATGTATTTATTTCTATATACTTCTATCATTTTGTGTATTTTAAATGTGGTGGATGGATTGGTATACCGTTATGGCCAATCACACGTTTTGTTGGATTATGAGCACCAACAGTTACGATTACACATTAAATCCAAATATGCATATCAATCTCTTGGTGGAGTTCAAGTTTTGTTTTTTTTCTAATTTCTGCCTTAATTGGGAGAATATAGGTATTCGCTTTGGTATCAAACCAAATTGCTGTCTCCCAGACGATTTCACCAATCTGAGCAAATGTTTTCATCCTTCCCCAACCTTCTTCTTGCCACTGAAAGTTGTCCCTTATTTCTTTTGATAATGTCTTAGGTAGAGAAACAAAATGCCAACCTCCAGGTAATGCGTCTTTCCACATTTTAGTAGAATATTCATATTTGATTTTCCCTTCCATTTTACTTGCTATTCATTGGTTTAAAAATAGTCATGTTTTGTTTTATTGATTTAGCACCTGCTTCCAATGAGTTGTAATCCATTTAGCTCTAATGTAAACTTATAACTTTTTTCATTTTCCAATCTCCTGTCTCTACATTATTCCAAATGGCAATAAATTTACTTGGTGTGGATTCCGCATTGGGTTCTTGATTGTTATGAAATTTATGCAAACCCATTTGGACAGCTCCATAATTGTTTATGCCATAAACCTCAATGCTTCCTTTGACTAATTCTCTTGTTACTTTACCACATATATTATTTTTTGTAGCCTCAAGTAACTCCTCCTTTGACGTCATTAATCCTCCTTGATCATGAAAAAATTCGATCTGATCAGCGTAGATAAACGCTTGTTTTTCCATGTCACACGTATTGTAGGCATTAAAAAATAGGCTATCCATGGCTACGATCTCATCATACAACGTTTTGTTTGCAGGGATATATTCTTGAATGGGGTCTGATTTGGTTTCAGATGATGGACTACATGATTGAAAAGTGAAACTTAATGTGGTGAAAAAGATGAATACAATTGATTTTTTCATTGGGTGTAAGTTGTTTGTTACTGCAAAAGAATGAAATTACATTCTATTGATTTCTTTAGGTTTAAATATACACCAATTCAATTTTGAATGCCTTTTGGATGAATTAAAAATGCAGGTCTTCATGTTTTACTTAGTTTAATATCAAATGTTTACCTTGTAAAA
The DNA here is from genome assembly GCA_029212405.1 of Saprospiraceae bacterium. Taxonomy (GTDB): domain Bacteria; phylum Bacteroidota; class Bacteroidia; order Chitinophagales; family Saprospiraceae; genus CAJXUU01. The sequence goes on along the minus strand of JARGNR010000067.1, from coordinate 29,162 downwards.
GGTGAAATACCTAAAAGGGGCGAAATAATCAAAGAGCCTTAAATCTATTACTCTCTCTACTTCTATTAGTGACAAGAGTTATCAAATTATTACAGATAGTTCGATTTTTTTTTGATTGAAGGATAAAGTACAGTGCGTAGATTGAAAATTTAGTTTTGACTTTTATCTAAATGGTTTGGGTTTTAAATTATTACTTGCATTGATTGCCACTTCTGAAACCCTTTTCTGTCTGGTCTCTTTTCTTTTAGCAGAAATGACCCAGTACAACAAACTTTTTTTTGATGACTTACTAAGATGATCAAAGAATTCCTTTGCACCCGAGTGTTTTACCAACTCCTTTTGTAAATCTTCAGGAATTATCAATGCTTCCACCTGGTCCAATAATGTCCAAGAGCCATTTTTCTTTGCAATTTCAATGCTTTTGTAGCCCTCTTCTTCCATCAAGCCCTGTGCAATTAAGCTATGGACTTTATCCTTATTGATTTTGGACCAATTACTTTTGGGCTTTCTTTTACAGTAGTACTGCATATACTTTTCATTATCAATGGTCTTTTTAGTGCTGTCAATCCAACCAAAACAAAGCGCTTCATCCACCGCTTCGCTCCAACTGAGGTTAGGACTAGGAGAGCTCTTTTTATAGAATATCAACCAGATAAAGTCTTCTGTTGCATGATTTTTTTTGAGCCATGCTCTCCAATCTGCTCTATGGGCGGGGCAAAAGCTATTTTCTATGGGTGATATCATTATTTTGTTTTCAACAGAAGGGTATTGTAAATAGGTTTTTTACAATGTGTTTGCTGCTTTTGTTTTAATTAGTGTGTGTTTAAGATTCAACTCTATTTATCGAAGCTTCATCGCAATCAATAGAACGCTTTGCCGTCCTATTTTATTTAAGCCTCAAAAATCGAGTAGCATTGTTGTAGAAAATATCGGCTTTTTGTTCATAAGTTAAAAAATCAGCCTCATTAATAATGGCTATAGATTTTTCCATAAGTTCTGGCCATATAAATGCATCTGAACCAAACATTATCCGCTTTCCAAATCCAGCAGTGACCAACTTTTTAAGGTGGTATTCGTAAAAGTATTCTTTGGGGTAACACCATTGAATTCCTCCCAAATCAATATACAGATGGGGATAGTGGTAAAGCATGGTGATCATTTCATCAATAAATGGTTCTCCATAATGAATCGCATATACCCTTAATTTTGGAAATTTCTTCAATACTTCTTCAAGCAACAGTGGGTTAGAATAACTTGCAATATAATCTGGAGAAAACAAAAATGGAGCACCTGGCGAACCACTACCCAAATGGATGCCTACCGCAATGTCCAATTCTTGTGCAACTTCATAATATGGAAACATTCTTGGATCGTTGGGTGAGATTCCTGCATATTGATTAGAAACTTCTCCTAGGATCTTAATTCCATTGAGGATTAAAACCTGCTTTAAACTATCTGCGCTAATATTTTCACGGCCAAGACGAAATTCTAAACTAGGTATAATTCGATCCGAAAAATTGGATTTCCATTCCGCATGAATTTCAACTGAGCCACTGGTCACCGCGGTCACATTGTTTGTGTTGAGTTGGTTTTCAACTCTGTTGAGGTAATCTTCATAGGTTAAAGGTGACCAAATTGGATCTTTGCAATTGGGGTTGCTCATAATTTCAAACCAAGCTTCTTCAAAATCGACTTTGGGGTCATGATGCGCCACTAAAGTGGAAAGAGGAATACACATGGCCGCTTTTTCAGGGGGTAAATCCGACGGTTTATCGGCATGGATATGCATGTCAATAATGGGTCCTTTATATTGACCGGGAATGTTTGCAGTCGTTTGATGTTCCTTTTTTGGATTGCATGCAAAAAGAAATAGTAACAAAAACATGGAATTAAATAGTCTCATTTTTTCAAATTGTTTATACCCTTATGGTAAAGTTTAGTTTGGGATTGAAAATACTAAATTTTAGAAAAAGCACTTACCAATAACTTTCTATCACTATTATTATTTCTACTTTTTTAATTCTTTAATATCCATATGCAGCATATTAGCCAGGTACACGAATTTTTTAAAGTCTGTCTTTTTCAGAATCCCAATGCTTTTATCCGCTTCAAAATTGACTTGGTATATTAAATACTCCGTTTTTTCGAATAGAGTAGAGAGTCTATTAATATCTTTATTGAAATTGGGGTTGTCATAAATTTCGTTGGTTAAGTGAATTCGCATATTTGGAATAGAATAGTTGCCAACAAATACAGATAGCCAATGCCAAATTTTGTGGTTTGTATCCAAATCTTGAAATGGAATCCAGTACTGTTCGTCTTGAAGATGGTCATGTAAACTATCTAGAAAAACAGAAAAGTTTGAAAAGCCCTGATGAATTGCTCGAACAGCTATACCCACATTATTTTCTCCTTCACTTATTTTGAAAAGCCAACGGTAATGTAATCTTCATCATAAGGATAATGATAGATGAGCCCATTGTCTCCTATGCATTCTTCAGCATCCAAATTCACTAAATAGACGCTTACATAGATGGAATCTCCTTCATAGAGCTCAGGAGTAATTCTAAGAAAAAGATTGTATTGCCCTGAAGTTTCTGGAGACGCCCAAGCTGCCAAATTCATTACGGTTTCTTTATAATTTTGATTGGTCACCGTGGGGTCGTCACTTAGGTAGAATCTTACTCCCAAAGATTTATAGGAGATTTTGTCAATGTCAAAGGAATGGTACATTCTATCTCCTACTAAACTGTCAATGGTTACGGAGTTTAACTGAGCCGTGAAATTTTTACTTAAAATATCTACTTCTTGGTATGTATATAAATTTTCTTGGTTTACGTCCAATTCTATCTTATGACAAGAATCATAATTGGGTGATTCCGCATAGATATAGTACTTTTTGTAATAGAGGTTTTCAAACTTAAAATTTCTATCGTCTACACTTTTTGTTAACTCCTCAATCACTTCTAGATTTTCATCTAATAAATACACTTTAATGGTCTCTTCCAAGCCAAAAGGATGTACTCCATACTCATTGGATAAAAGAACAATTCCTTCAATAGTACCTAATTCTATTTGTTGCAACTCTAAAATTGGAGGCACGATGTCTTCTGTTGGATTACAGGAAAGGATGGTGAGTACTAGTACGAATAGGATCGTGATTTTTTTCATATTATTTATTTCATTACAAAATTTCTATGAAAGTTTTAGTAGTCTGTTTGGCTTATTGTATAATTGGAATATGAAGCAAAAATAGACCATTTATTGGTGGTATGCAATAGGGTAGACTACAGTAATATTCACACGGAAGCATTGAATTATGGATAGGTTCATTGCAATACCCAACCCATTTCTTTTTTCAATACAGTATTCTTTTCAGAAGAATCCGAATACTTGGAAAGAATTTCTGAGGATTTAGATTCGTCTATACTCATACCTTTGCTCTTGAACCATTGAATGAATTTCTTGGATTTTTCCAATAATTCACTTGGGTGAGTGGTATTATCTCTAACCGTAGAATTAGCAGTTAATGGTACACCAATTGAATTATAAAAGTTGATCCATTTTTGCTGATTTTGATCCATTGCAGCTTTGGTTAAGTTTCTTGACAATAGAGAAAAATAATTTTCAACAGTTTCCATAAAATGCTCCTCTTCTAATTTTAACCCTTTCTTCAATAATATTTCTGAAAACCAGATATTCTTCCTTTTTATAGTAGCCTCTAATGCGCCATCGTAATTGGTTACATGACCAACGAGATAAGCGAACGCAGCAATATTATCGTACGTACATGCGGTAACCAGATATGATTGTTTATTCCATTCTTTTTCGGGTACATAATCTACATCATATCCTTCTTCAATCCATTCAATGAATTTATCTCCGAGGCCTTTTTTAATCAGCTCATAAGGGTACTCAAAATTGGCTGTTTCATGAGCAGGTTTATAGGTATTGTACGTAGGGTGCGCAGAATATATTTTAGGAATTTCTGGTTTTTTTGGCTGCTCATTATCTGGTTTTTCAACTTTGGATATTCCCATCGCATTGGCTTCTTCAGCACCTCCAAATTGCACAACTCTATCTTTATGAATAACCAAGCCGATCCCATGTTCTTCGTCCCATAAACAATCTCCTTCAATTCCAATGTAGGCTATTCCATTTTTATGAAAAGCGTCTATATAGATACTATGAACACTGATGATCTTTTCGATGTCTTTTGGAGATTGAATTTTAGGAGCCTCGGTATATTGCTCATATTCGTGATCATCTTCAATTTCATCCCATTGAGACCATATTTCCTTTGTTATTAGGTGTACAAGTTCACTCTGATTTGCAATGAGGAAGTTGATGGCATTTATCTGTTCTTGACCAGGTTCCATTTCATCATCTAGAAAATCACAAATGGTGACATCGATGTGCTCACTTTCTTTATCCCAACTGAGTTTATTCAGTCCTGGAAGAATAATTTCGAATTCCCAGTGTCCGTCAAAAGTGAAGTCTTTGTGTGAGTTCATTTATTCATTTTATGTGGATCATTATTAGATGAAATGGATAGAATCGGGTTTCATTATTTTTAGTATTCAACTTCTTTATACCCCTTGTCGATGAGTTCATCAATTTGGTGCACCATTATTTTAAGATATTCCGACTTGATCTGATACTCGTTTTCATGCTCCTTTTTCGTTTTTGAAACAATTATGGTGGGAGCATTTTCAATAGATACATCTATTATGTTTAATGCACACTTTGAATACCAGAATTCAATGCTAGAATCTCCTTTTACTAGAGTTCTTTTTATAGGATGGTGATATACATGATCTACCATATCCATCAACACTCTTTGTCGAATTTCATAGTCTGAGAGTTTATATTGATAATATGGCCTAGCTTTTTCTGGACCCTTATGATCAGTAAACAAGTCGGTGAAATTGAAACGAAGTAAGTCAAAATTTCGAACCGAGTTGTTTTCCACTAAAAAGTATTCCAAGTTGTGAGCTAAATGTCCATTAATTGCATACCAATTCCTGACAAACCACTGTAGATAACATATCTCTAATTCTGCATCTAATTCGTCAGATAGCTCTTCATCCTCCTGAATGTATTCATATATCTCACCATCAGAAATACATTCATCCCAATTGGCAAAAATATCAAAATCACTATAGATGGATTCTATTTCTTCATGTGAGCCGTCTACCACACTTCCAACCATGGAAGTACAACTGTTATCATCGATCGATCGCCAGAATGAAATTTCAGTTGCCTTTTTTTCTAAGTCTGTTAAGTTAGTTCTATCTTCAAAATAAGTGACTATTTGCTTTAAGTTACCTTGCACTTCATCAGAATAGCTGTCGAGCTTTTGAGCTACTTGACGTATAATTTCTTTGATGGTCATTATTGCTGTCTTTTTAATACGAATTCAAGTTAATAGTTGTTTCTAGAGAGATAGAACAATAGATGCATTTTCAAAATAATTGCTATAGCCGAAATCAATATCATAACTGTCCCTGGCACAAAATTTACAAGTAATGATCAATTTTCAAACATGTTAGTTTCTGGGAAAAAGTTCGTCCATGCCCATTCGTAAACAATAGTATTAGGCAGAAGATTACCCTCCTCGTCTTCCACCCATGCGGTCATACCACTTTTATCAAAATGCACCTCAAATTGCTGATTTTCCCACTCATAATTGATTGGAGATGTTTCTTTAAATAATTTTTCAAACGGAAAGAATACAGCACTATTACCTAATTCTACCCCAAGACCCAAATGTTCAATATTATGACCTTCATCATTTGGGAATTTTTCACCAGGAACCCAAGTTGAGTAATACGGTTTTTCCATTATAAATTGAGGAAATACAGCATTTGAGGTATCCGTATTGATGATCGCTTTTGTGTCGGGGTATTTATTCTTCCAAAAGCTCCAAGTGCTTTGAATAGATGGGAATGGATTTATTTTTTCACCCGTAAGTTCACCCTCTATTGCCTTGCAAGACAATTGATTCCAGACCGATTTTGTCTTTCTGTCAACGATTAATAAGTTGTTGTCTCGCAACCCTCTGCCAAAATCAAAACCAGAAAGATCATCATTGATTTTACCGTCAAAAATACGTGCTGACCCCACCAATGGACACCACGTAAGTAGGTACTGATTCGTATCTACCACTAGGTTTGCTACTTCAAACCCAGATAAATACTTGATCGGTATAGCAAATTGGGATGTATTGGTAGAAAACCCCAGTACAAGTTCATCATTTTCTAATTCTAAATTTTTAGCGGATATTATTTTCAGTTTATCCAGCCCTTTATCAATAGGCATGTCAAAATCAAAATGTTCGCCACCGGGTCTTGCTTGTGCAAATAACTTAATTGTTTGGGGCTCAACCGCCGAAGTAGTTTGATTGTCAGAGTTGACCTGCTTACATGCATTAAATGTGATTACTAAGATGATAAGATAAATCCAGTTGCTATTTTTCATCTATTTTTTCTTTTGTAAAACGATTTTGAATATTTCTAGTTACCTAAAGTTAGTTCCTGTTTGTTTAATCTCTAAGTAAATAGAACACATTTTATTTCTTCCAATAGTTTTTCATTATTTCTCTTGTCCACTCAGGCTGCCTAATTTCATTTTGAGGTTGAAATTCTTTCATTACAGGTTTGATGTCTAAGACGGGTGTACCATGTATGGCGTCTAAATTTTTTACGCGAAGTATCCTACCATTTCTTTCTATCAACTCGACCGTAGTTAATCCTAATTTATTTGGACGGTTTTTATTCCGTTGCGCAAATGTGCCTAACTTGGGTAGTTGAAGGTTATTCCTTGGATGTCTGTATTGTGGGATAGCTTTTTCATCCAGTACTTGATCCATGTAGAATATGATTTCCAAATGAGAAAATTCCTCGATGCCATTCAAAGATTCAGGAATAATCGTCTCGTTTAAAACAATCTCTGATAAGACCTCGGACCAATTGTCATCTTCAATTTTTGCTCTCGAATTCTTGACATAACCGATTGGTGTTATTTCGATTTTCATGGTTTATATTTATGTATTGATTGTGTTATCTAGTCAACACAGATGACAATGAATACTATGCATAGAAAGATTTTTTTCATAGATCTTATTGAATAAAATACACCTTCTGAATCTTATTGTTTTCAATATGGTAGATGGCTACAGCCTCAAAAACACTACTGCCAAATTGCACACTTTCTTTGTCTATTACAATATTTCCTTGTACAATTCTTTCTTTTAATTCACAATGGAGATTAGGTGTCATATCAAACATCTCTGAATATTGCTGTCTCATTGTTTCTTTTCCAGTAGATAGTAATTTGTCTGGATACATATAGATCTCAACATCTTCGGCATACGGTTCTAAAAATGCATCAATATTTCGTAGGTTATAAGCATTCAATTGGCGTTGAGCAAGATCTTCTGGTGAATCTATTAATAATGCTTCAGGATTGAAAAATTCACCTTTGTTTATAACGGTATGAATCTTGGTAACATTTTCTATACGTTCAATTGGGTTGGCCTCCAATAGAATTAGATTGGCTTTTTTACCAACTGTAATTGTCCCAAACTCGTCTTCCTTATCAAATATTTTGGCTCCATTTATGGTGGATGCTTGAATGATGTCCCAATTGCTCAATCCACTTTTTTGCATAGCTTTTAATTCATCCAGATAAGATGACGCATGCAAGGTTCCAATATTTCCTGCATCAGTTCCCGTTGCAATCACCACTCCAGCATCGGACAGTATTTTGAGATTTGCCATACTGATGGAGTCTGTTTTCTTTGCCCATGAAATTGCTTGATCAGAATTTGAAAATACTTTGTAATTCTCGATGATTAATGTGTCAGGTAAATGCCTTAAATCCATTAAAGAGCCTAATTGATGCGGGTCAGCGGTTCGAAGCTCATGATTACTATAATTCAAGTTTTGACCAAAGGTGTTATTATAGCCTCGATGAACAATTAAAGTGGGTGAGATAACGGTCTTGTTTTTCTTCATTAATGCTACAAAATCGACATCAAGTAGTTCGTCATCTACACTATGAACCAAAAAATCAGCTCCATTTTCAACCGCCAATCGTGCAGTGATCTGCTGGGTTGCATGTACAGCGACTTTTAAATTGTTTTTATGCGCTTCCTCTATAATTCCTTTTACTATGGGTAAGTTTTTCCGTGCGCTTTTCTCTATGCTTAATCCGTCAGCACCAGCGATGTACCAAATTTTAATAAAGTCGGGATTGTAAGCGAGTTGCTCTTGCACCCCTTTAATCCCTTCTTCGACGGTCTGTGTTAATGTAAATGGTTCGTCATGCCCTAAATCCTCATAGACTTTAGGTTCATATGTTGTCAATAATGGGCCGGTGATGTATATAGTTGGGGCATGAGTTTTATCTGAAAAGTCATTGCGTTGTTTTAAGAAATTATACGTCGAACCTACATCAATCACCGTAGTAATTCCATTACGCAAGTACCTCCTCAATTTGTTTTCCATGTCCGTTTTTGTAAGCGCAATTTCTTCCTCATAACTTTGATGTTTTCTTAGGTCGATGGCATCTGGTCGAGCATATAATCCACCATTTTGAAAGAAATGAATGTGTGCATCAACAAGGCCTGGAAGCAGGAATTTATCCGTTCCATCTACAACAGTCGCGTTTTCTGGAATTTCTATTACGTTGCTTTTTTGAATACTTGAAATCACATCGTTCTCGACTACAACAGTTTGATTTGCAATCATCTCCTGATTTTCTACATCAGCAATGGTCACATTTGTAATATAGGTTTGAGCAAAAAATGAAAATGGAAAGAGGAGCAATGTGTAAACTAAAATGTGTTTTATATTCATCTTTTATTGGATTTTAAAAATGCTGTTTTTGATTTTTGAATGTAATTAACTTTAACCTGTATAGAGTTTGATCTTGTTTTTCCTTTAGTATTTTCTCATGTAAAAGTCCAATAGCATAGTAATAATGGACGTGTACTGCGACCGGTCGAACTTCCAATTTAAGTTGGTTTCTTCATCTATAAATTCCCAATATACAAAGTCATCATCGAAGTCCACTTTGAAATCGAAATTATCGGCATATTCCCAGGCTCCCCACATGGACGTATACAATGTCTTTTTTGATCGATCAAACTCTAGAGCAGCTTTTCTTTGAAACTCTATTAAGTCCGCTTCATCTTGAAGTTTTGAGTACTTTTTTAGCATTTCATGGTTGGTAAGGATAGGGGAGTGAGAACGTTCTCCTTTCATGGACAGTAATTTTATAATATCTGATTGATAGCCAAATGATCCAATATAGCCACACCAAAAATAATTGTATTGAAAGTCTTTGTGGTAGGAGATAGACTTCTTGTTGCCCCAAAACGCGTCATTCATCAATGAAAGCAACAGAACTTCGTCAATATGGTATTCATAGAAGTTTCTGACAATGTCAGTTGTTTTGTTTTTTAATGTAACTTTTGCGAAGTTTTCATTCACGTATTCAATCTGTTTTAGTTTAGATTCTTGTGCTTTAAGGTAGCTGTCAATGGTAGTGATTTTGTGTAAACTAAACTTAGATATGGCCATGGTTTATTTTAATTCTGGGAGCGGATACCTTTTATACCGTAGTAACTAAGAATAGAGGTGCCTATGAAAACGGATCTTTGCGATCAGAATTTAGTGTTTTGATTCTACTTCGAATTTGTTCCACCATTTTAGCCTCAACAGAGATGACTGTTTTTTGCTTATGTTGGAATAACCATGCTCCTTTATAGCCTTTCAAATAATCATGTGGAACTACAATTTCATTTGATTGTAAAAATTCGGTACTTTCTATTCCAAAGAAGTTACTCCAACAATCATCAATTCGATGTAGACTCATTTCTAATCATTCATGTATTTAATTCCATGTAGTTTTATTACCGTCTTCATTTCTACTATTTGTCTAACACCACCACTTTTTCAACGTGGATTTCGTCCCCCATTTGAACAACTACGATGTAGGTTCCTTTTTCTTTGATTTCAATTTCTTTCATAAAAAAAGTATTGTTCTCTGTCCACTCCTTCCACCAAACGGTTCGCCCCAAATAATCGGTTACATGGATGACCACTTTTTCAGAGGATGAATTATCTGTTTGCAAATTAAATACTCCATTTGATGGGTTTGGAAAAATCAGAACATCTCTCTTCACAGGATAAAACTCGACTGCAATGACATCAGAGTAAACATACGCTCCATCATCATCAATTTGCTTTATTCGATAGTAGTTAATTCCTGATACTGGATCAGTATCATTGAAGTGATACGTATTTGAGATGTTGGATGTTCCTTTTCCTTTTACGAATCCAAATGCTCTCCAATCGCTTCCATCCACAAATTTTTGCAATTCAAAACCATCATTATAGACTTCACTTCCAGTGGTCCAGCTTAAGAAGATCTCTTCTGAATTCCTTCTTCCATTAAAATCAATGAATTGCACCGGTAAAGTAGATCCGCCTTCTACTGTTATTTGACCAAACCTCGTTTGTGCAGGATCGGTGGTGTTATTTCCATAATAGACCAAGGCAAAAGTGATCGCTTCTGTCGTTGTGATGTTTGTATTGAGAACGGTTCCTGATGACGAATTCACACAAAGGTTATCACCCAAATTTGTAGTATTATAACTCGCCAAAAAAATCCATGGATCAGTTCCTATTTTATATAAATAGGCTCGTTTTTCTAATTCCTCAGGATCTGTTCGATCACTTGCTACTCGTAAAACAGTTAATTTGGTGAGGTTGAATTCATACCCAGAATCTGGAGTTAAGGTGAATTCCCAATAACCTCCATTGGTTAAAGCATCTTGCCAACTAGATTGATCGAAATTTTCTGCTGAAATATAGGTACCACAAGCTACTTCATTGATTCCATTGTTCGGTGCAATGACAGAAGCTGAAATATTTGGAGCCAGGATGTCAGCGGTATGATCCCCTTGGGGATATTGAACTACAATTTGTCCCACTGTGGTAGTTGGTAGAAGAAAGAGCAGTAGTATATAGCGCAATATGAAGTTGTATTTATTCATATTCATTTATCTCGCTTTCCAAGAAAATATGCTGTATGGGTTGAGCTTATTTAAAAAAAGAAGAACTCCCCATCATCAAAAGCATAAGTAAAATACATCATCTAAACCGATTTTATTCATTTTTCTTCAAATGTTTGATATAGTTGTTCAATAGCCCTCTTATTTGTTCAGAAGCAACAGGATTAGCAGAATGTACTTTAAATTCTAAATTTCGTAAATCTAATCCAGATGTATACACCAACCATTTTGCTGCTGCCAATCCATCAAGGGCAACATTACCATCTGGTCCCAGTCCCAGGTCATTATCAAAACTGATGAAGTGGGGAAGCCCGTTTTTTATGATATAGGCAACAAAATCTTCGTATGTTCGAACAATGTCAAATTCCGATTCCATTGATTTGTCATACACCATTTCAATCGTGCGAATATCATCTAAAAAGAGTTTTTTGTTCATGGTTTTAAGTACTTGAATAATTCGTTTATCGTTTGTTTTTTACGTTTTGCTTACAACAGCTTTTCCAACTTCAAAAGTTCTGTCATTATATATAAAAATCAGTATTAAACCAGCTTTTATATGAAATTCCAGCCTTTCTCATTGCTTTAACATGCAAATATTTAGCTTTAAAGACCCATTTAAATAAAAATAGCAGAAAAGGACTAATCGACGAAATTAGTTCTTTCTGCTATTTTTATAGCCTAGATGGCTTTGTGTTTATCTACATGCTATATGTAGAGGCATTTCATCTAGGATGGAAATAATGTAAAATGTGTTTGAAAGACTTCTTCCTTTTGTGTTTTAAGCAAATTCATTTTGTGAAATGTGTTTGCCTTTTCTTTATTTTTCCATTCGATCAGTAAAATATGATTAGGAGCTTTGTTTCCTTTTAAATCTTCATACCCAGCGAGAGGTTGGTCTAATAAAACTTTACCCCCATATCGGTGGATAGAGTTTGTTTTAACCATATCATTCGTCCATAGAACTCGCACTTCATACACTTTATTCTCATTTATAGTAAGGGTTTTATCTTCCTGTATCGCCATAACATGTCCTTTGAATTCATTCCAGATAGGCATTCTTAGTTCTTTTATTTTTTCAGGAGGAAATACTGAATTAAATGCCATAGCAGATTTCATGTCAGGCCATTTAAAAAGCCCAATAAAATTATTTGGAGTGAAATTATCTGCTGTAACAATGTTGTCAATATGAAGTTGACCAATGAAGGTTAAACCATTTTGCATGGCCGTTGGCATAATCGTGTTAAAATACTCTTCTAACATTGCCTCTTTTCCTTTTTTCTGATCTGCAATTGCAACAACAAACAGTTCACCTTTTCTTAATTCTATGCGATGTGTATTGTCCTTTTTTAATAGTTCATTCTTTGACTTTTGTGAATGACAAGCCGTTAGAATAAATACTGATAATGCTAGTATTGATAAATTAATTTTCATAATTAAAATTTATTGTTTTGTTGAAATAGTTATAATAGGATTGTTTTTAGAAGGGGTGCCTGACCAACTCCAGTTTCCTGAAGCGGTTCCATTTTTAGAAAATGTCAACCATGTATTTACCGCAAATAATACTTTTCCGTTTACTATAGTGGTACAGGTACCTTTATAGATTCCGTCGCTATCTAAGGTCAATGCACTTACTACATTTCTTATTTCATTCCCGTATGAATAAGTATATAGGGCCGTTAATTTCCCGTCATCTAGCGCTACATTGTCTATAGACACATCACCAATAGTTTCTATATAATAATTGAATTTTTCAAAGTTCTTTTGGTAGTGGATTGCTCCATCCGTTAGGTGTATTGTTTTTGTCATAATAGTAGGATTGTTCTTAGTGGTAGAATCATTTTTTGTGAATGAAAATAATGCGATGCTCATCAGCATGATTGGAATTGTTTTTTTGAATGTATACCTCATGTTTAATAATTTAGACCGTTCTACTTAATTTGTATATAAATTTTTTTATGCCTTTATGAATTCAAAAGAAAGTTTATACCAAATATCCATGTACTTTCTATTTCTTGTCACTTTCATTCTCGAGAATGTACCATAGAAACCAGCATGTAAATATTCTGCAATCTCTAAGGCTGTAAATTTGGTAGTAATTTCTTTTAATTCTTGTCCTTTTTGAACAACACTTGCTAATATATCTAGCCAACTTAAAAATTGTTCGTTGGCGGAAGTAGCCATTGTATCACTAATTCTACCGATTTCTATACTCATGTTGTTAACAATACAACCACTTAAAAATTCATCTTTTTCATTGGTGTCTATCATGAATTTATAAAATGATTTTAGAGACTCCATAGGTGATAATTGAGGGTTCTCAAAAAATACTTCCATCCATTTTGCATTCGATTCTCCATATCGGTTCACTACTTTAATCGCAAAATCTTCCTTAGATTCGAAAAAATTATAAAATGAACCTTTAGGAATACCTGCTTCTTTAAGAATTTGATTTACACCTACATTGTGATATCCATTCTTACGAAGCACATCGTATCCTATATCTAAAATTTCTTCTATGCTATGTTTGTAACCCATTTCGAAAGCAAATATATATAATTTTTTTTAAAAATAGACTGTTCGGTCTAATTTGATGTGAATTATTTAACTTTTGAATAATTGGATAGATATAAAAAGAACATCTTTTGTGTGAGATTCTTTCAATTTCAAGGTGTCAAATAGAATCTATGACGAATCTTTCTTATTTGCCAAAAGAGTAGTAATTACATTTCTTTTTAGTGCTGAATGTGTTATTGAGTTGCAAATGAATCATGTATTGTGCTTAATTTTTAACTAAAAGAATCGGTGGCGCAGTTTTATTCTATTTTAAATTGTGGTCGTCCAATTTGAGTAAGACATTCAAGGTTGGGTTTTTCATTAGGGTTATTAAAGAAATGGTTAGCAGTCTTCATGGCACATGTATTTCCCCAATTGGTAGTTGGGGTATGTTTCCATCCTTTAAAAATGATGTGGTGGCTATTTTCAAAATTATCGGTCATTGACTTGGCCCATTTTACAGGTGTTTCATTGTCATATTCTCCATTAATGAATAAAACGGGTGTCGCACTTCTTACAGCTTGATTCTCAACCTTCGCCATCTTTTTTACGTTCCAAATTTTGCACACATCATCAGTAAAAACAGCAGGAGTTAAGCCTTTTAACTCTGGATAATTTGTCGTCTCTCTTTTAATGATTGCTAACGAATTAAATGGTTGTTCTTCTGCACACCAGACAGAAAGTCGCATTCCAATTCCTGCTCCATTTCCAGGCTCTTGAAATAAGTAAGTCAGTTTTTCTTTCACGGATGACAAGTCGTTATTCAACAGTTTATTGATCTCGAAAGGGATATCGGGTACATCTCCCGTATAGGCAGACGTGAATACAGTGATCAAATCTTTTCCCCGCAGATAAAACGTCTCCAGTTCTCCATTTTGTGGATGTTCGACCACTACCTTTAAAGGAGTAATAGTTTTTTCAGTTAAATATTGGAAGAATCGGTTTTTGAGGTCAGGATATGCGGTTGCACATTTTTCATCTTTTGCACAATCAGAAAGTAATGTGGATACAGATTCCACTAGATTTTGTACACTTTCCTCATCATAATTTACTTCTAAAGGAAGTGGCGAATCCATGACCACGCTCCGAATTTTTTCTGGATAATCTCTCAGTAATACTTGGGCAATTTTTGTGCTATATGAAATGGTCAATAGGTTGTATTCCTCGATACCCAATACATCGACCAAGTCATTGATATCGGCTGCTATCTCATTGGTATTGTAACCGTTAAAGTCTATGCCTTTCTGTGAAAGTCGCTCTTTACAAAAGCGAGCAGCTTGTTCAAACAATTGGTCGTATTTATCAGGATCAAAATTTGGTTGATTGGATTTATATATTGCCTCTGACCATTCTGGACATTCCAAATGTGGTTTTGCATAATAATTTCCGCGTTGTTCTACCAAGATAAAGTCTCGGTCGTCTAGGTATTTATAATAATTCATGTACTGTGCAGAGGACATAGTGGAAGAACCTGGACCACCAACAGTATAAATAATGGGATCTTTTTTAGGGTTTTTACTTCTACTTTTGAAAATGTACACGGGGAATTCAATCGTTCTGCTGTTTGGGTCTTGCCTGTTTTCCAACACTTCCATATACCCAAATGTATATGCTTGATCTTTCTTGATTTTATGTGTCGTCTTTGTTGATTCTTTGAATTGAGGCCTGAATTCAGTGGTGCGTTGACCAAATGCATCTGAGCAAAAAAGTAGAGAGATAAAAATGAGCAGATGTTTTCGTGTCATGTTGGATAAGAATTATTCATGTTTTTAAATTGTAGCCAATTCGTTCATTGTCAGCCTTCCATATTATTCAATTATTTTACAAAGTAGAATACTGTACCCAGCAAAATACTAATGAAAATGAGTCCTAAATAAAAGAACATGATTTCTTTAAAACGTAATGTGTTTTTCATGGAAATGTATTTTTCATATTCTTCTTCACCATTATAACTTCTGGCAACAGGATCTAAGATTTCAAATTTTTCAAAGCTCTTTTGTTTAAATGCAGCATCGTAATCAGGACTATTTACAAATTCTTTAATCTTGTCCATTCGATAGGCGGAACGTCTTTGCAATCTCCTGAAGAAGGTGTCAATCATCCAAAATAAAATTGGAATAATTGCTGTGCAGAAAAGAATTATTGACCGCAAATTCGCATCATCGTTCCCCAATGCCAAAGAAACAGTTCCCGCCCAGATTAATATTGCCCAATTTTTTGTGGTTTGAGCCATGTTATCCATTCTAGCGATGACTTCATTGATAGTTGATAATTCCCATTTTAGTAAATCTAATTTGTAATTAAACGCATCCGCTTTAAAATCTGATTTGGTGTTTTCCATTCGTTAGTTTTAGCTTGTCTATGTGCAAAGTGATAGGAATAGCTATTTCCGATTCGTAAGGTAATTGATTTTTGATAAAATTAATAAGGTGAAACACTTCGGTCCATCGTTTTTCAATGTATTGTTTGCTGGACTTATTCCTATAAATTCGAGAGGTTGGTTACAATCTCAAAAACTTCACCCATTAGCTTACTTTCGATTTTGATTGTATTTTTAATTCCAGAGCTCAACTAAAGTAGCTCAAAATGGATTAGTGTATCATCTCGAATTAACTCCGAGTTTCTATTTCTTTTCGAACGTGTTGTAATTCTGGATAAAGGGTGATTGGGCCAGCTAAAGTGCAAATCGCAATCGTTAGTATGGACCAATCCACTTCATCCCCATTCACATAATCTCGAATTACAAAGAAAAATAGAGCGGTGATGAGTGGAATAAAAATACCAATCAATACTTTGAGGCCCTTTTCTTTTTCTTTCAACTGCTCCACAGTCATGTCTTGTAGCTTTGTTTTCGCCATTTTTATATAGTTTGAAATTTGATAATACGGGTTTCGATTTTTACTTCTTAATATAATCGATTGAGGTTGTAAGTTTTCAAGTAGGGTAGCGACAAGTAGTCTTTAATAATAAATATTTACTTTCTTGATTTAGTTTACTTTCTGCTATTGGTTTTCAGCTTGATCCATTGCATTGCAATGTCAACAGGCATAGTGTTTTCCGCAAATGCAGTATTGTGGCCCAATGTTGAAAATAAAGCATATTCAAACGGTTTGCCCAGTACTTTTAGCGCATTAAGATTCTCTATACACATACCGACTGGAATTTGAATGTCTTGTTCTCCAAAAAGCCAAAGACCAGGAATAGAAAGTGTACCAAGTGCATCATTGGGGTCTGTAGTGATGAATTGATATCGATCTGGAGCATTCTGTACATGTAGTCTTGCCTCTTCCTCAGTATGGTTCTTCCAGAAATCTTTCCTCCCATCTGTGAAAAACTGAAACCTCAACTGTTCTAGTGTGGGGATTACTGGGCAGCTAAATAGCACCATGAACTCTACCAACGGATTTTTACTGGCTGCGATAGGAATGATCCATCCTGCCTGACTGCACCCAACCAATCCAATAGGCATCTTGTCCGTGAATTCATACAGTTTGTTTACTGCACAACTGGCATCAGCAGCTAAAAGCGTCAGATTTGTCGAATCAATATTATTGGTTCCTACTTCAGGGCCAGCATATACTCCGCCTGATTCTCCGACACCACGTTTGTCATAGGTCAGCACTACAATGCCATTATTGGCTAAAAGTTGCGCAAATTCAGTCATTCGAGGTTCCTGTCCAGAACCATGGACTAAGACCACAGCCGCATGATACGCTTTGGGCGTGTAAATGGTGCCTGATAATTGAATTCCTTCACTTTGAAATATTATCTGCTCTTCTTGGATCGCTGTACGAGACTGTGCGTTTATTTGATGAGTGGGTAAAATGAGCAAAATTACGACCAGAAAGAAACCAAATAGTTTGAACACTTGATTGAAGTGAATTGTGCGCCATGTAAAATTTGTAACGCCTATTTTTATATTCATGATTTCATTTTAATTGTCTATTATACCTTCAAAAGTAGGCATTTGAGAAGCTCCTTTAAACGTATGGGCAGTTATAAATTTTAATATAAATAGAAACAATATTAGTTATTCGATTTTCATGTTGGTTTGATTTTAAGTGAATTGGTATAATCATACAGTTTATTTTTTGTAAATCTACTTCAATAATAGTAGCCAATAGAGAACCGACTTTAATCTAAATAAAAACATGTCGTATGGCGGTTCTCCTTTCAAATTAAATTCAAGGCCATGGATAGTTTTGATCTTATGACCACTTTTTTTGAGGTTGATTTTACTGCCTTTGAGAAAAGAATAAATTAATCAACCTCTTTGTATTATCTGGGGTCGTCTCATTAATTTCATAATAATATAAATCACCTGGAGCCGTACACTGATTGACTACAATTCCGTCCTTTACATCTAGAATTCTAAATGATACCACTTCATAGTCGTAGATGCTCAACTCGTCATCATCTTCAAAATCATCTTCAACATCATCATCATCTTCTTTTTCCATTTCTTTTCTATGTTGAATCAAATATAAACCGTTCAGCCATTTCGCTTTTATCTTTGATTCTTTGCCTTCAAAGACATTTGATAATTCAATATCATACGTTTCTGTTTCATAGAACCCCAGTCCGGTATGCAATTCAATTTCTGTCAAAAAGATTTGATCTTCCTCTATGAGCCATGTTCCTACAGGTACGCCAGATATATCTTCGGCTTCCCAATTATAGGGCCAACTGAAATGGTCATCATTA
Organism: Saprospiraceae bacterium; assembly: GCA_029212405.1. Lineage (GTDB taxonomy): Bacteria > Bacteroidota > Bacteroidia > Chitinophagales > Saprospiraceae > CAJXUU01. Next base: position 10,822 of record JARGNR010000067.1, on the reverse strand, counting down.
TAATATTGCAAAACTAGTTTTCCACCAACAGCTCGAGTGATAAATCCATCCTGATCATTGATTTGAATCGCTTCATCATCATGCAATCTAAAATAATAGGATATATATTTTTCGTAATCTTGTAGAATAGAAAGACGTTCATTTGTTTTAGGATTTATTCCTGCGTCTATGTTTATTTTTACCTTTTCGTAGTCCTGATTTGTAAATGTTACTTCTTTTACTATTTCCCCATTTTTTACATAATAGTAAGTTTCAAACTCAATTTCATAGTAGTTGGTTGGACTATATTTTCTTGCTAGGAGATACCCAGTAAACCAATTTGCTTGTATATTTTGATTTTCATTGGTAGTTTTCTGAAGCATGAATTCATTTGGAGAATGGTTTATTTCATTTACTTGAATAGTTTGAATGTATAGCATTTTGTTTTCAATGGACCAAGTTGCTACATGTCCTCTGTAATTCGCTGAGTGGAGGCTTTTAAACGGGTACTTAATTTTGTTCTGACTAAAGTAGGTCTGTAAAGGCGATGGATGCCCCCAACCGACATCAATATATAAAGTGTCACGATGAGTCAATAAGATGTCAGGTTGTTGTTGTGTCGCATATGATGTGCAAAAAATGAATAGGACAAGGTGTATAATTAGTATCGCTCTTTTCATGATTTTGATATTTTTATTCGTTTAGTTTTGGTTTCAAGAGGGGACAATTTAAAGCCTAGTCAGATAAGATTTGCTTAGATGTCATTTTTTTTCAATTAAATTCTATCTGGCTAATTAATACCGTAAAGGTTTAATCTGAAATTATCCTATTTGTACCTTCATTATTCATCTATTATTAACCCTCCAACTTTTTTAGGTCTTTTATATTGATCAAGCCTTCCTATCCCCATTTTATACCTTTCTTTATTTACCTGTTCAGTATCTTTTATGGGATAAATCACCCTTTCTCCATTTACTGTATGATATTGTGTACCATATATTTGGGGTTCATTTTTCCAGACAGCTAATCGATCAACCAAATACGCATAGGCTCTAGGCTTCAATATCTTATTATCCACTGCATTTTTGACTACATCTATATATTTTTCTATCGTAGTAGAATCAGAATGCTGAATGATTAGAAAAGCAACATCTTCATATTCAGTGCCCACAAGATTCCTTCCTGGGTATCCATGGTGTTTAATAATAAAATCAATTTTTCTTAAATTCTCTTTATCTAATTTTTTTTGTAATTCGCCATACTTTTTATCATAAAATAATGATTCATCTTTTCTATATTTTTGATCATCCTCATCTATCTGTATTAATAGTTTTACCAGGTCATCATTTGTGTTCGATAAAATACAATTGCATACATTCTCCATGGCATTGACCTCAAACTTTAGGTATTGTAAAGGAGATGTGTCATAATCAAACTTTGATAAAAAATCTTCATTGAAATTTTCACAAAAAGAGATAGGCTCATAGGCTAATCTATTATAGAAAACATCCAATACTAATTTTTTATTTTCAGGCTTAATTTTGACAAAAGCCAAAAATATACTCCATCCATGAAGTATTGATTTATATTCAAAATTTTCATATGGACTATTTAAGCCGCGGACTGACTTTTCATATACTTTTTGAGCATAATTATATTCCTTTAATTCGGCATTACAGGAGGTAATAGGAAAATCTGGTAGATTATGAGATTGACAACAGGCATGTATCAAATAAATAAGGTTGAATAAAAGAAGGAGAATTAATTTCATCGTAGATAGTATTTATGATTGCTTAGCTCTTAATTTTAAGGACTATGAAATTTCTATTGTGCTTAAAACAAATCTAATATACTCAGCGTCTGAAATATCAAAAGTGAAGTTGTATTCAAAACGTATTATGCCTTTTATTTCGTATTCATGAATCGAATCGATATATCAATTATATCTTCTAAATCATAGCTAAATTTTTATTTACCATTTGTACCAGGTTCTTTCATACTGATAAAACTCAATGGCCCTTCGACAGGAAGAGATGGTAAATTTAATTTCAGTAATGAAGCTTTAGATCCTCCATACTCAGTAACATACATTTTCTTTAGTTGTGTTTTAGCGACGGATACAACTTGGGTTTTATCTTGATTTTCATTAAAGTATTCTACCCATTTATCCCGATTAGATCTAAATTTTAACTTTACTCTAGGTGCTTTGAAAAAAATGGAATCTTTACTGTGCGAGGTGACATTTAAGCCAAAGTAATTATACTTTTTATCATGAAACATAAAAAGAGTCTCCGGCTCAGGAGCATCTATGATGGAGTTCCTTTTTGCAATCATCTGTTCAAAACGTAGTTTAGCATTTGCTTTGTTTTGTTTGGATTTCAAATATCCTTTAAAAATGAATAATGAAGGAATCAATACTAAAGCGATGATGCCAAAATAGGCATACCATGGAGCTCGTTTTCTTTTCATTTGGTTTTCTAGCCTGATTTTGGAAATTCTATCTACCTCTTTCCACCCATCGTTGGATTCATATACCCATTTTTTACCCATCGGAAAGAATGGAATGAAGAAGATATGAAATACTTGTAATTTTTGAGATAGTTGCATGGAGTTTGGAACTTCAACATTTTTAGGTATTTCTTCCCATTCTGGAGTTCTCAAATGAAAGTGATAATATCCGAATATTAAGCTCATAGTTGTTTTTTTGGATGGATGATTGGTAGTTCTACAATCATTAGTTTTGGTTATCTGTATTGGTCTATTACATATGAATGCCGTAGAGAAAGTAATACCCCAAGTATACAAATTGTTATGTTTATAATTGTAATTTCTCTGCAGTTAATTTAGGGTAGGGTGCGGTAAATCTCTTTGTTAATCTTAAATGCACTAAGGTAAAAAGAAAGGCTTGTATAAATTTGATATGCTAAAATTCAAACATTAAAATGGAATCCTACTATGCTACTCACGCTGAAAATTTTATGATTCAGAACAGGAGGATGTCTTGGAGTATTGAAACTAAAATTTATGCCTTTCCCAATTCAGTAATTATTTGAGTCTGATACTCTTTAGGAGATAGTCGCTTCAATCTTTTAAACATACGGATAAAGTAAGATAAGCTATTGTAACCACATTGAGAATATACGTCTTTTATACGTTTATTGGGATTCTGTAAAAGGCTTACTGCAAGCTTAATACGTTCATTGTTGATAAAATCAACAGGAGAAATATTCAATTCATTCTTGAATACCCGATGAAAATTAGATTCACTCATGTATACTTTATCACTCAATTCTTTTATCGTCAAGTTTTTGTCCAGATTATTTCTGATGTACTCAATGATGAAGGCCAATCGGTGAGAACTGCTTAATTGCATAGTCTTCTCCGTATATATTTTTTTGGTTTCAGTTTGTAATATCCTAATGATTAATTCTTGTAGCATAAAATCAGCAAAGACATCTTTGGAGGGGTGGTTTTCCGTAAACAGAAACAATAATCGATGCAAAATTTGCTGAATAGCAATGTCGTTGGTGAAGTGGAAATTATAATTGGTAAATGTCCATTCCCCATCCGTTTTCTGATGGCTTTCGTTGAGCAGATTGACTGTGTCTTGAATTTTGTCTTCCGAAATCGTCATCGCCAGACAACGCGTCGGTTTCTCCATTTTTGCTTCTGGAAAATCAATGCACATCAATTCATCAGGAGGCAAAATCAGGGATTCACCGGGTAGGAACTCAAAAGCAGTCATTTTATCTAAATGCATTACCTTTTTTCCTTCTACCATACTGGCCAATACAGGGTGACGAAATTTGAGTAATACTTTATCAGCTGTTTGATGAGTTTCGAAAATATGCATTTCAGCACTTCTTAAGGAATAAGAAGTTTGGTTTTCCACCAAGGTTTCCAGCCTACGGTTTTTCAATATAGAATTGTCTATTTTCATTTACTATGTTCCTGTAATTCCATCGATAACGATTCGATAAAAATAGAAAGTCCTGTACAATAAATGAAATCTTACTGAAGAAGAATAGCAGATTTGAAGCCTTTTGCAAGGATTGTTCACAATTTTGGTAGGATTCGGCAACTTAACTAAACTCGTGTAATATAATTTTGTAAATAATAAAAAAGTCGCTTTTAAATTCTGAATAAAGTGTCATTTATAAATTATTAACCTAAAATTGAAGATATGAGTAATGTATTAACAACAGCAAGTACCATTGTTGAAAAACCGACTTTCAAAAGTCAATATGATAATTTTATTGGGGGTAAATGGACCCCTCCCACAAAAGGGCAGTATTTTGATAATATATCCCCGGTAGATGGAAAAGCGTTTACAAAAATCGCCCGATCTACAGCGGAGGATATTGAATTGGCCATTGACTCTGCTTGGGAGGCAGCTCCTCAATGGAACAATAGCTCAGCTACAGAACGAAGTAATTTGCTATTAAAAATAGCGAATGTTATGGAGGAAAACCTCGAAGCATTGGCACGGGCGGAGACTTGGGATAATGGTAAAGCACTTCGTGAAACCAGAGCTGCTGATATGCCCTTAGCCATCGATCATTTTCGTTATTTTGCTGGTGTAATCCGTGCCGAGGAAGGATCCGTGAGTGAATTGGATACCAATACGGTATCGATGAACATATTGGAACCTCTTGGAGTTGTTGGTCAAATCATCCCTTGGAATTTCCCTATTTTGATGGCTACTTGGAAAATAGCGCCTGCCTTAGCAGCTGGAAATTGTGTTGTGCTCAAACCAGCAGAACAAACACCTGTAGGAATCATGATCTTGGCAGAAATGATTCAGGATATTCTACCTCCAGGAGTACTAAATATTGTGAATGGCTTTGGTTTAGAAGCAGGAAAACCTCTAGCATCCAGTCCAAGAATCAATAAAATTGCTTTTACGGGTGAAACGACAACAGGTCAACTCATTATGCAATATGCTTCAAAAAATATTATTCCCGTTACATTGGAGTTGGGTGGTAAATCACCTAATATTTTCTTTAGTAGTGTTATGGATGCTGATGATGCGTTTTTTGATAAATGCTTAGAAGGAGCAGTCATGTTTGCGCTAAATCAGGGAGAGGTATGTACTTGTCCATCGCGTATACTGGTCCAGGAGGATATTTATGATGCCTTCATAGAGCGAGTTGTTGAACGAACCAAAGCGATAAAGCTTGGACATCCAATGGATCCAAACACTATGATGGGCGCACAAGCTTCTAATGATCAATACGAGAAAATTTTAAACTATATTGAAATCGGAAAAGAAGAAGGTTGTGAAGTGTTAACAGGAGGGGGAGCCGCGCACAATGATGGATTGGAAAGCGGTTATTATATCCAGCCCACGATATTAAAAGGCAATAATAAAATGCGTGTTTTCCAGGAAGAAATTTTTGGTCCAGTGGTTTGCGTTACTACATTTAAAGATGAGGCAGAAGCATTGGAAATAGCAAATGATACCCTTTACGGATTGGGGGCAGGTGTTTGGACTAGAGATATGCATCAAGCATACAAAATTTCCAGGTCGGTTCAAGCAGGTCGAGTTTGGGTAAATTGTTACCATGCTTATCCAGCGCATGCACCTTTTGGCGGATATAAAAAATCCGGTATTGGCAGGGAAACGCATAAAATGATGCTTAATCACTATCGTCAAACTAAGAATATGTTAATTTCTTATGACAAAAATGCATTAGGTTTCTTTTAAGAGTCATCTCAAATACGGTATCGATAGTCCTTTTCGGTACCGTATTTATTTAAATTTTATAGTATGGTAAAACGAGTATTAATAACAGAAAAAGCTAAAGAGATTGTTCAGCAATTGAGAGAAGAACATGGTGAACTTATGTTTCATCAAAGCGGTGGTTGCTGTGATGGATCTTCGCCGATGTGTTTCCCCAAAGGAGAGTTGATGATTAATGTAATGGATGTTTTACTCGGAACCGTTCATGGGTGCGATTTTTATATGTCTCGCGACCAATTCGATTATTGGAAACATACGCAACTGACGATAGATGTCGTTCCTGGTCGTGGCGCGAGTTTTTCGTTGGAAATACCAATGGGCATTCGTTTTGTGATCAAATCTCGTTTATACTCTGACGAGGAGATCGGGCAGTTGGTTCCAGTTACCAATGGAGGAAATGAACTGCAGTAGAATAAAACTAATAGTCTGA
>JARGNR010000067.1:0-4570 GCA_029212405.1 Saprospiraceae bacterium | reverse complement strand
CCGCTGTATAGAAACATTCCCTTCTCCACCGACTGAATCACATCGGTCCATCTTGCAATTCGATGCTTCATTTTAGATCGAAAGAGAATTTCATTGTCAAACTCCTTGGATCGCATTTGTTTCGGCAGATCAAAACGACCTCCAGTTAAAATATGAACAGGAATATTTGGCAATTTTTGATCATTTATTTCTTTAAAATCATTTTGGCGTAAATCTCTTAAGACTTGTCGTTCTCGTTGAAGGGCAAGAGGGATTTTTTCATCCCTTTTTCTGTCTTTGTGAAGCAAGTCTGCAAGTTCTTGGTCTATCCTTTGATCACTCCAGCCCAAAACTTCATAATAGTCTCGCTTATTCAGTTGAGTCTCAGTAAAATCAGCTGGATCAATAATGACCAGCCCTGCTAACATTTCAGGATAGTAGTTTGCAAATCCCCTTACATACACACCACCCAAGGAGTGTCCAACTAGCAAGTAAGGAGGGGGCAAATCTAATTGCGCTAGTAATGAAATCAATCTATCTGTCACATTTTTGATGGTAGGCATTTCATTTATAGGTGTTGATTGACCTACACCTGGACGATCATACGTGACCAAAGGGCCTAATGCGGTACTGTCTGCTATTACTCGATCCCAATTATCCATAGGAGTACCGTGGCCGCTTTCAAAAACTAGTATGGGTTGACCTTTTTTTCTGTTTTCTACCCCTATGGTGTTTATCCAGATTTTAGATCCGTTACTATTGATAAACCGCTTTTGAGCACAACATTGAATAATAGTAAAAAGAAAAAATACAATTGTCAAGCTATATTTCATTATTGATCGTTTTGCTTCCGTCAGGTCAATTATTAATACCTAAATAGTTTCTTTTTTTAACCTCCGTTCTTTTTATTTAAAGATTTCTATAGGTTTATGGTGTCTTCCAATATAGTGAATTAAGCGTTTAAGGTCAAGTCCTGATTCATTCAAGCGCATTCATCAGTTCAATTTTTAGCTCTTCAACTAAGTAGTTTGAAATACATGTTTGGCCTAATGACGCTTACTATTTATTCATATTGAAGTGATTTAAAAACGTATGTTAAAATGAATTGTATATGCTTGTTTTTCAAATTGATACGATTTTCAGGAAACATAGCATTAGCTACGTGACTGAAAAATTGCAAAAAGTTGATAATCAATGACATGCAATGGAATTAACAATGTGTTTTTAAATCACTTCATTGATAGATTATCAAGTTTTAATACAATAAGTTACCTTTAAATTCAGGAATTTGACCATTTTGTATTTCTTTTTTCCATTGTTCTATTTGTCCTCTATCGTGTTCCCAAAAGGATTTACAAGCATCTAAATAAGCTAAAACGACTTCTGATTCATTGATGCTTAAAAGGTCAAGTGCAAGTGACATATTGGGGCCAAAAGATGACAATGTTGGTGTAGATTTAATCTCTGTGGATTTTAGTAAACACGATTTGGCAAGTTCAATGTCATTATTTTTAAGTGCGATCCTTCCTTTGACCGTATTTGAACTATTTATATAATTATAACACCCTCCATTAGAGAATGAAAAATTACTGAGAAATTTTGTTCGCTTGTAAATTTTATCTCCTTTATCCAGTATTTTTTCCGCTTCAATGATTTGCTCTGAATTCATTTTGTCCAATGCATCATGACCAATATCAAATAGTTTACGTTCATCCCAACTGATGACAATCACCACGGTAAAATACAAAATACTGAGTGTGGTAATGAAAAGAGCGAATTTCGAATTGGAGCGATTATTTTTCATTTTTTGTTGGTTTATCGTATTATTTTCAAGAGTAATTCTATTGGTATAAGAACTTGCTAAGTTAGTAAGGTATGCCTTTTTATAAATGTATCATGACTTTTCAATTTGATATTAGGGCATGTTTTCTTCTGTACACACCATCATCAAAAGTGAGCGGATGTGAATAAGTACAGCAATTTATATCGGGTTATTCGTTTACAAATACAGATGTGACTTCCATATCATGCTCATTTAAATATACCACTCCTCCCTTTTCAAATCCCAATTCATTGAGCCGTTCTGAAAGCTCTTTTGTTTTTAACGCCTCATGCAAATTGATAGCTACGAGGTGATAAGCGGTATCCTTTATCTTTTGGAAGATGTCTAATTCGAACTCGAACTGCCAAGCAATTTCCTCAAATTCTTCGCTTAGGATTTCTTCTAGTAGCTCTTCTAATTCAAATTCAATGGGATGATCGCTCGCATAAGTACCATCTTCGAAGTCTACATATGTTGGATTTTCTAGAATTACTTCAAATTTTGACTCTTTAAAAGCAAAACCTGAAAAACTTGGGCTGGTATCATATTCAAAGAATAATCCATTGAATGAAGAGTAGGCTTGTTTCAACTCAAAATTCTCCAAGTTTTCCATAATCTGCTCAGCGATTTTATCTGAAAACGAGGTGCTCTTTAAGTGAGTCAGACTAAGAATTATATTTTTAATTACTTCATTCATCATTTCTTCCTCTCCTTCTAATTCTGAGATGCAATCTGTATAGAAGGAGTTCAAAAACTCAGTATTATGAATTCGATCGCTTTCATTTTTGAGTTGGGCAGTCTCCCTTTCTGTCTCTTTTTTGTACGATTCCAAACTTTTTCTGATTGTTGAGTTTTCTAGGTAGTGTAGATCTTTCTCAATAACGTTTTGATAATATGCTTCTATTTTTGAGTTCATTTTCTTCTGCTTATTTATTGATTTTTTATGTGCATTGGTCTTTTTTTGCGGGTGGATTCTTCGTATAAAATCCGCAAAAGGAAGATATTAATTATTGTTAATCTTTGTGCACAATTGTCAACTTCTTTTCTTTTCCTGTCACGAACTGTGAATGACGTATGGTATACATTTTTAAGTTTACCCACTTAGATGTATCAGGTTTAAAATGTTTTAATTTGTTGCACCTTTTTATCGTCAAGAACGCTAGCTTATTTTTTTCTTTATTGAGAGAAGGAGAGGATAAATTTCTGCATTGATACAAGTTTAGACATTCTAGAGATTCCAATGATTCCATAGATTTAAAACTCATAGACTCTCCATTAAATCCATAGATCGATACCACCTCAACATTCGGATATTGAGAAAGCAATGAAAAATCATTTTCAGAAGGTTTTATCAAAATGAGTTCTTTGACATCCCCCTTGTTTGAAATTTCTGATGAGTTGGAGGAGATCACATATTCTGATCCTGGATCAAAAGTAGTATGATTAGTAATGATGTGGACTAAGTTTTTATTTTCATAATCATTCACCCTTTTTGTAGTTAAAATCACCTTTTCGGATACCTGGACAGGCATGTCAATAGTGGAAGAAATAAAGCTTAGATCACTTCTCTTATAGATAAAGTATTCCTCTTCGTTTTTTGCAAGGATAAAGTCATCGATCATGCGTTGGGGAACAATGGGGTCGCTTTTTCCTTTTACTTTTAAGGTCTTCTTCTCAAATTGATTTGAGTACACTGTAGGTTTTGTTTTGTAGGGATTATCGGTGGAGTCATATAAGATCAAATGGTCACTTGTTCTAGGAAGATACCTATAAAGAAAGTTACTTTGCTCTTTTTTGAGTCTTTTGTGAAGCTGTTGATTTAAGTAAATGGTATTAGATTTATATTCGACGAATTCTTTTGGATCTGGTGAAACCTCGCCTGATAATGAAAAGTACAAATACTCTCCAGAATTCTTGATATTAATCTTCCAAATATCTTCTTGAATATTCATAATGACTGAAATAGGTTTATTTGTTAAATTAGAAATATTTAGAAGCTCATTTCCTTTTGTATCAATGATGGCCCACTTATCTTCATGCATGTATTGTATAGCTGCCTTACTATGTAAGAAATTGGTGCCATCTCGAAAAATCTTCCCAAATACATTGTTTCCATCTTCATCGATATATAGGTCACAAAATATTCCCTGATCCCCATAATTTTTCAACGCAACTCGACTTATTCCATTTTCAAAAGGATGCACCCACTCTGTATTTTTGTGAAGCTTTGAAATCGTATTTCCCGACATATCAATCAAATAGAATTCACCTAAATATCTAATCGGAAATCGGTCGTTTTGAAGAGGAATTTTTATTAAACTGGGATAGCTTCCTGATCGAATGATACCGTCGAAGATGGGTTCCGCATATCGGGGCAAGTCATACTGTGCTTTACCGTTTTCATCGAGTATAATATATCCCTGGTGCACCGAATTTCTGATAGCAAAAGCATGCTTTTGGCTTATTGCATTGATAGAAAATAAAAGTAAGATAAGCGTGTATTTGATGTTCATGATTTCTTACTAGTACTATTGGTATGAATACATCTAAAGTTAGCAAATAAAATAGTCTTTTTAAAGGCTATGCTGCAATTGCTTCATCCGCTTCCCATGTAAAGAGTCAAGTCACCCTTCTATGTTTAGTGCATTTTATAGCACTTTTAGCCATGAATTAAATTCAGGGCCTTACTCCGGAATTTCCCTATCTAGTGGTCACAGTTGTAGAAAGGGAGATTATTTAAAAAAAATTATTTTCCACCTTTGATGATCT
>JARGNR010000066.1 GCA_029212405.1 Saprospiraceae bacterium | reverse complement strand
TTAATTAAGAATAACTAATTTGGAAAAAACAATTATTGAACCAAATTGGATAAAAACAACTATCAACAACAAAAAGTGATGACCCCTAAGATCCCATTTGTCGAGAGATGCTGCATACCATGATCCTTTAGTGATATGTAATTTATCAGGCTAACAAATAAGAATCAAGCTAAATATCCTTCAATAATACTACCTCAATCCAGCATATATAAAGACATACACCAACACCATCTATCCCCTCATCAAAAACTAGAAGTAGGAAAATCGACTATTCCCACCTCATCATCAAAATCCCGATCAATCAGCCAAACTTCGACAGGCACAATCCCTCCAATAACCATATCTCCATTCGCATCCGCCTGTAATATATCTTCATCAATCATAGCATTCGTCACATAGATGTAACCAAACATATTCCCTTTTACTTCATCCAGCGACCCATATGTAGTGCCATAGGGAACATCATAATGTGTCGCACCGATCTTAACAATTTGATGATTTAGAAAATAGGCTTTCGGGTTATCGTTATGTTGCCCATCTAGACCGTTCAAATCTGTTATTTCAGAATAGTGAACATTGTCTATAAAACTATTTGAGGTATTGGCGCTCCAGCTGTCCTTTGGCACTACCACATATTCAATGTCAAAACCAGCGGGTAGGCCTGTAGGTTCACCACCCGGTGCCCATGAATCAACGGCCCATTCATCACCTGGAGGAGTTGTCATACCTTCGAAGTTTTGCACCAGTAATCCGAGTTGCTTTCCATCTTGATATGCTTCAATGCGGAGATAATCATTATTATAATTTATGCCATGTGCTTTCAAACAATTCAAAAATGCTTGAGAATGAGTTGAGCATTGACCATCTCCAGTGAGGATCAAATCTTCAGCCCAAAAGTTAGGAGTATTCCAATTTCCATAGTAAGTCAATGCTTGATCATCAGCTCTTTTGAAACTTTTATTCGCAAAAATGGTCCAAATTTCATCAATTATCTCGCTTTCTAAACTCTTTCCATCTGCCAACTGACAACTGATTCTAAAGTAAGTGTGATACCGCTTTACCTCGTTCCCCATGACTTTATTCCATTCATCCCTGGTTACATATACTGGATTTCCTGAAGTATGAATGAGAGACCAATCGATTTGATCATGGCTGTACTCCCATTCGATTTCAAATGGATCATGAAATTCAACTTGTTCCGGAAAAGTAAAGGTATTTCCATTTATCACCGCATTTTCCCAATTATAGTTGATTGCTCCATCAGTGGCAACCGTTATTTCTTGTTCGGAAAAGTGCAAAATCATCCCATCAGGTCGTGTATGCGTACCTCTTATAAAAATCGTTTCTAAATCGTCACAAGTTGTAGTGAATCGGGCAGAAATACTAAATCCTTCACCTGCGACATATGCTACGGGGTTTGTTTCATAGGTGCCCCCTACATCTTCATACTCTTTAACAAATAAGTATGGCGTAGAATTTACCTCATCTGGAAACATATCCTCACCATCTTCAAAATCCACCCATTCCAGTTTAAAATCCGTGCAATCTATTCCACCTCCACAATTCAAAATATTGATACATTCTGTCAGTTCGCATCCGTTGGGTTGGGTCACACTAACACAATACTCCCCATCTTCTGTAGCGGTGACAGACGATTCAGTCGTTGTCGATCCATCAGGAAGAGTCCATTCGACTTCTAACAGCAATGAGCAAGATGTAGGGATAACATCCAATACACAGTCTATACCCGAATCGTCGACATCAATTTCAATCGAACAATTATCCTCGCAAAATTCCTTGCAATCCTTGACATTGATGCATTCTATGTATTGACATCCATCCGGAAAGGTCACATGTGCGCAATACACTCCATCCGTATCTGCTTTTACAGTTGTCCCATTCGGAATATAATCCATGGGTACGGTCCAATAAATCTGAGTGGGTTTGACATCGCACTCATCCAGATTTACAACCAATACACATTTATCTTTTTTTGAAAATCGAACATCTATGCAATCATTTACACAAACATCTTCACAGTTTTCCACAACCATGCAAGCACTGGCCCAACATCCTTGATCTGTGAATATATATAGACAATATTTGCCATCGGTTGACGCATCCACCGTTGGAGTATTCTCAATTCCATTAGGTGTCGTCCATTGATAAGTGACATTCCCTAAACATCCTTTGGTCAGTGATGCGGTCAAATTGCATTCATCATCCATACTCAAAAATACCCTACAATTATTGCATGCCTGAGGAGGAGTATCATCTGAGCTCCTGAGTCGAATTTCTTCATCGGACATAAATTGATTCTCATCTTTGCTACAGCTTAACGATATTAGTGTTAGTCCAAGCGCAAATGCTAGGAAAATAGTGGTATTTCTCATGTTTCTAGTTTGTGAAGTGATCTTATACATTGGAATCGTGATTGCAATTTAGATAACTATTTGCATAATGTCAATATCCCGACATTAATCCTACAACGTTTTATAATTTGCAGAATATCCAAAACCAAATTCAACCTATTAGTATTGCTTATGACTCAGCACTAAATCAAAATTTAAATCTTTCTATAAATTGTGATTATTATAATGATTAATTACAAATTGAATTAGATTTGAATTAGAAGTTGGGGTGTAAATATCAGGGGTAATTCTACTTTTATTTAACCCATTTTTTAAAATATCTTTATGAAGAGTTCCTGTTGGATAGCTAAAATATATGTTTTGGCTCCCTGAGTGTTTGAGAGGAATCGAATTAGTACTGGTATAATCAATAACTCCAGCAGTTGGAGTACTAAAAGTTATAACTTTAATACTAGCACCTTTCTCATGAAGAATAAAGGTTTCTGAAGCACTCATACATCCATTGTCCGTAAGAATTGATACATGATCAATCTTATTATTGGTTTTCTTGAATTTTCTATCTTGATATGCTGGACCATCCACTATTTCTCCAGTTTTTGCCATACGTTTGAGTAAAGGAGAATAAACTTTTGATCTTCCCCATCCTATAAATTTTTTAAAATATACTTTATTATCTGGAGACATAAGTACATAACCTTGTTTGGAAGTAAGTGTATGAGTTGCAAAATAATTTAGCAATGGAAAGTAACTTTTTCAGGGGTATATTCTTTTAAGAAATTTCTAAAGTTGTCAAACGAGATGTCTTCTGCTTTATCTTTAAATTAGAAGTGATCTTCTGTTCCATATCCGATATCGGTTTTCCCTTTTTTGAAGACACAATTTTCATTCACAAATTTTTTATGGACCCAATTATTTTCAATGATTTCATAGCAAATCGCATTTGGAATAGTCAAATTAGTTTGAGGATTAAAATACATCACCCGGTCTGATGCTGTGCTGGTTCTTGTGGTGCGTGTGGTCAACTAATGTTGAATGGCCGTTTGGTTTAGGAATTGCTAAAAAGCTTTTTACGAACATGATTATTAAATTTGTTCCAAAATAGGTGCAAGTAATGCGGGTTAGGCTTATCCTAATCATGGCAAAAAGTGAACTAAGTCATGCTTCATAGCGAAAGCTAGACAGTTAAAGACGCTTAGCGAAAATCAGGAGAGTCTCAAAAGAAGAAATAAAAGATTGAAAAGTATTTTATTGTTTTGGATTATATATTCTCTCTAATTTTTTGTTTTAATTTATCAAAGGTTTGCGGAGAATAAATGGAGGTTCTAAACCCCTCTTCGATATGAATAATTTCATCACATAGTTCATACAACATACTCAATATATGAGAAGAAACCAAGGTGACCTGTTCCTCTTTTTGTTTGTGCAAAAGCTGTAATAAAATCTCATTCGACTCTAAATCAACCCCATTAAATGGTTCATCGAATATGGATATGGGTCTTGCTTTTGTGTAATGCGCTATAAAGGCTAATTTCTTTTTCATTCCTGTAGAATAGGTGTCTACCAAATGATCTAATGGGATGTTTAACCGCTGGGCCAATCTTTTAGATTCGGCAATTTTTTCGTGATCCGCATGCACAATGTTCAAGTATTCTACCCCTTTCATGTAAGGGTAAAAGAAAGGACTCGTGGGAAGAAAACTCACTTGGGATGGATGAAGCTTTTTACTATCCCAAAGAATCTTTCCACTGTTTAATGTGTAGAGATGGCCCATACACCTGAATAAGGTAGTTTTCCCAATACCATTGGCACCAATAATACCGTACGTTTTCCCCGTATCGAAGGTCAAGTTCAGGTCTTCGAAAATATTTTTTTTGCCAAAGCTAAAGGAGATGGATTCAAATTTCAGCATAATAATTTTTCATGTGGTTTTCAGCTTTTACATAATAATAGATGCATGCAGCCAGTGTAATAAGTATGCCTCCAGGGATGACTAATAATAGAATAAGCACGATCGAGGAATAGGTGGAACCAATGGATTCGGTTACACCATAATAGGTAGTATATTTCTTAGATATACTTAAACAAGTACTAAGTACCATTGCAACTGTCCCATAAATAATTAGCAGGTAATAATTGGGATGAAATAATAAGACAGCTAGGGTAGGGACACTAATAAAACCTAAGAAAAAAACAGTGCCTCGAATAATTTTTGTTCGGACAAAATCTTTGGTATACCGTAGCATTTCCCTCGGCTCCAATGGTTTATATATTTCTATGGGCAATCCAATCAATAAAAACAATCCTAGCAACCATACGCTAATGTGAAGCGTACCCAGAGCAAGCAAAACAAAAATGAAGATGAAATACAGAACATATTTCTCCATAAAAAACTTGATTTCAAAAAGCGTGAGCGGGATGAATTGTAAATTAAATTTTCTCTCCTTTGGCTGCGCGCGTACAATATATGCACTAAAAAAAGAGATCCCAATACAAGTAATTAGGAGGTAGAAGATAATATCCCAACGGAGCAAAATGCCTTGGAAAAGTAGTATTGGGAATAGGATGAATACATTTTCTATTGCTTTGTAATTTATTACCTCTCTTTTTGAGTTGAAAATTGATTGTAAGAAGTACTTATCATTTCGTCTATACTCTACCATTAATAATATCATCCATGCCAACTCAATAGCACCATATGCTGTGAATTGGAGTAGTGTGTCCAATGTATTTAAGATCAGTCCGGATGTAATGATCAGTGCTAAAAGGATAAATCCGAATCCAATTTCATCGAGATATCGATACACTTGTTTGCATCTGAAAAGTAGTAATGTTTTGTATTGGTCTATCATATAAATAAACTACGATAAGCAATGAAGTGAATTAGCATCATGTTTTTAAATCATGTCAATAATATGATTTTCTTTTTTATCCAGATTTCACATTGGCTTAAATCGCGAATTATATAGACAAATGAAATGTTGATATGCTACGAACTGACAATTAATAAAAGAAAAATATACATTTGTAAACTAACTTTGAAACGATGCTATGAAATTGCTACCATTTAAGGCTGTTTATCCAAATCTGGATCTTATTGCTTCTTCTGATTCATTTTTTGGGACGGTTAAGTCTCAGTTTGTGGACTATAAAAAGAGTGGTTTTTTTAAGAAATCCGAATCCGAATCCATTTTTGTGTATCGTTTGAAAACCAAATCGACTATCCACATTGGGATAGTGGGCTGTACAGATATTCAAGATATCATCAACGAAAAAGTATTAAAACACGAAAATACGTTAGCTCCCAAAGAGCAGCAAATGATGAATTTGATGTTGCAGAATCAGGCCATGGTAAAGCCGGTTCTTCTTGCCTATGATCGGGTAGCTGAATTGGACGAACTAATGAATACGGTAATTCGAACCAAAGATGTTTTTTTAGAAGTGAATTTTGAGGCCAACGGTGAAAAGCATTCTCTATGGGCCTTGAATGATGATCCAATTTCTAATGAAATCATTCGTCTTTTCAGAAAGAAAGTGAAAAGATCGTATATAGCAGATGGACATCATCGGGTGAAAACAGCCATACTCTTGCATCAAACGGATAAAAAGAATGAGATGATGGATACCCGCCTAAAAAGCGTTTTGTCGCTCTATTTTTCCTGGGATGATTTGAATATTTACGATTACAATAGATGTGTGGAAATATTTCAAACGGTTTCTCCACTTCAATTTTTAGTGGAGTTGTCTCATGTGTGCAAAATCACCAAACTCAAATCAAAGCGAAAACCAAAAAAGAAGCACGAAATGACGATGCTTATTTATGGGGAATGGTATAGATTGGTTTGGAAGAAAAAGATACTGAATCAACATAAGGACCATGCTGTATTGTTTGATACGTTTTTATTGAATGAATATGTGTTGAAAAAGATTGTGGGTATCGAAAATGTTAGAGATGATTTTAGAGTAAAGTATTTAGATGGGGTAGTGGGCATTCCAGGTTTAGAAGAGCTGGTCGCTAAAAGTGAAAATAGAGTCGGGTTTTGCATGTTTCCAATTCCTTTTGAACACATTAAGGCAGTAGCAGATCAAGGGCAAACACTGCCTCCAAAAAGTACGTGGTTCGAGCCAAGAGTAAAGAATGGTTTGCTAGTTAAAGAATTTTAGAAAAAATGATAAACGATGCGTCAAATTGAATTTTCACTTCCTGCATTTTCCAGAGGCTATCATGTTGTTACACAGCAAGTAATCCACGCACTTGGACCATTGCCTGAGATGGGCATGGTGCACATTTTTATAAAACACACCTCCGCAGCGATTACCATCAACGAAAGTGCTGACCCAGACGTCTTGACCGATTTTGAATCCATATTCAATTTTTTAGTGCCGGAAAATCTACCGTTTTTAAAGCATACTATTGAAGGACCAGATGATATGCCTGCCCACATCAAAGCAGCTATGATAGGGAATACCATTTCTATCCCAATCACAAACTATAGACTGAATTTGGGAACATGGCAAGGGATTTATCTTTGTGAATTTCGCAACCGAGCAAATAGTAGAAAATTAGTGGCAACCATCATCGAATAAAGGAATAGGGAATATGAAAAATGGACTAATATGGTTTGCTTTGTTTTTATTAGTTGGTTGTCAAGTGGCAACGGAGCCCATTGATGAGCATGTTGAGAAGACAGATACAACCCTTTCAGGCGTTCAACTTGTGGTGCTTGGAACTGTCCAAGATGGCGGAGCACCGCATATTGGATGTGTGAAGTCGTGTTGTGCGAAGAGGTGGTTGCAAGCGAATGACAGTCTGAAAGTCGTTTCTCTTGGCGTTATAGACTATGAGCAGGACGAAGTTTATGTGTTTGAAGCGACACCTGATTTTGGTGAGCAAGTGGCGATGGTGAATAGAAAAGCAGGACGAAAGAATTCGAAAATGCCCGATGGTATTTTTATTACACATGCCCACATCGGTCATTATACTGGATTGATGTTTTTAGGAAGAGAGGCAAAAGGAGCCAAAAATGTTCCTGTTTATGTAATGCCAAAAATGCAAGATTTCCTTAGTTCCAATGGACCTTGGGATCAATTGGTAGCTTTGGAGAATATTCAGTTGCATGCGTTACAACAAGATACCGCACACAGAATTTCAGAAAATATAAGTGTTCTGTCCGTGCAAGTACCCCATCGCGATGAATATTCTGAAACAGTAGGGTTTATTATTCAGGGAAAAAAGAAGAAAGTCTTGTTTATTCCGGATATTGACAAGTGGTCAAAATGGGAAGAAGATATCATCCAGATGATTGCTCAAGTAGATGTTGCTTATCTAGATGCCACCTTTTTTGACGCGAAAGAAATCAATAATCGAGACATTGCAGAAATCCCACATCCATTTGTCATTGAGAGTATGGACTTATTCAAGAATTTACCCCAACAGGAAAAAGATAAAATTTACTTCATCCATCTCAATCATACCAATCCTTTATTAGATAAAAAGAGTGGGGCATACCAAGAAGTAGAAAGGAATGGATTTCATGTGGCAGAGTTTGGTAGTATGTTAGAAATATAGATTCAGAAAAAGCCATCTTCATCCTCATTCGTATACGCACTTAGAAAATTATTTCAATAAATACGTGTATAAACTTGCAATACTTAGAAGTTCATAGTATACTTGTACATAGAACTTCTAAGTATAGAGTATGATTTCAAAAGATTTAATCGCAGCTTCCAGTATTCCTTTAGTGCTTTCTATTCTCAATGAGGGAGAGGATTATGGATACAGTATCATTAAAAAGGTGATGGCAGCAAGTAACAACCAGTTGCAGTGGAAAGAAGGTTCTCTGTACCCAGTACTGAAAAAATTGGAAAAAAAGGAATTGATTTCTTCGGTCATTCGAGTAGAGAATGGTCGGAAACGGAAGTATTATTCTATCAATCGATCAGGGAAGGATAGGCTAGAAGTTTTGAAGAATGAATGGCAATTAATAACCAATACAATACAAATGTTATGCAACCCAGCTACAACGATAAAGTAACGAAAACCATCAGCGACATTATTGGAGAATTGAATCAAAATGACGTGTTGTCAAAAGTGGAAAGAGATGAAATTGAAGATCATTTTTACTGCGAACTAGATGAATTGACAGAACTTGGTTTAATGGAAGAAGAAGCATTGCTTATTGCAAGAAAACGATTTGGTCTTTTAGAGGATGTCAGTGCTGAATATAAAAAGGTTTCTCCCCAGTGGAACTTGATGCAATACGGTATTATCGGTGTGGTAGGGTATTGTCTGGTGTGCAGTATTACGCTATTTGTAAATATGATTTCTGAGTGGTTTTGGATGCTCTATTATCAAGTGGACCCTTATTTTGTTCAGAAGAATATTTTATTGGACATCCCAATGCGATTTATTTTGGTCTTGATTTGTGGGCTATTATTGACAAAAGTGATTTCCAAAATGAATTTGACCAACCTTAGAGCATTGTGGAAAATCCCAATTTTATATGTGGTCCTAAGTCTTATTCAAAGAGGATTGTCTTTTGTTGTCCTACCCAGTTTAATGCACCCATATATTTCAAAACATCTAGAGTTGTTTGCGATCAGTAATATTGTTACCAATACTACTTTTGCATTTATCTTAATTGTAGCCAGTATTAAATTGTATAAGATAAGAATATTGGAATTACGGCAAGAATAAACTGCCCTAATTCACTTTCACAATTTTTTTAAATACCCTTTTCCTCTCTTGGATTAATTCTATAAAATAGGTACCGACAGGCACGGATGAAAGATCAATGGTATTCATTGATAACTGTCCTTGTTGGATAATTCTGCCATCGAGGCTGAATAAAGCATAGGTTGAAAAACCTCCTCCCTGGATCACAAGACTGTGTGAAACTGGATTTGGAAACAAGTTGATGTCATCAATTGGAAGGTCTTCAATATTTACCACCTCCAAACATGTTTCTCCAGTAGGGTATCTAAAATTCCCATCATTAAAACATTGAATTGATCCTCCTGGTGGTGGATCCACAGTCGTGTAAACGGGTAATATATAATCTTCATAGCCCATTCCTTCAATTATTTTGCCATTCAATTCGCACCCACTTTGAAACCCTGAGGATACATGTTGAATTTTTCGGGTAATATTTCCGTATTCATAATACGAAATTGAATCTACAAATACTTCAAATTCCTCATCATTAATATCG
Source organism: Saprospiraceae bacterium (assembly GCA_029212405.1). Lineage (GTDB taxonomy): Bacteria > Bacteroidota > Bacteroidia > Chitinophagales > Saprospiraceae > CAJXUU01. The sequence continues at coordinate 23,546 of JARGNR010000066.1, read as the reverse complement.
CAGTAGCATATATAGCTTTCACCAGCGTCTACTGTAAAGTCATAGATCAAATTAGAAGTGAAATTCCACGTATTATAATGATATATCTTGTTGTTTTCATATCGAAGGAAAATCGTAGAATTTGGATAGGATGAAAATTCACCGATGGTGTCATTGAAATACTGAAAATTGAGCTTTGTGAAAACCTGATCTTGAATCATGGTATCCGAATTCACTCTAAGTATCTTGTAAACGGGATTATTCGTTGGAGGTATTACGATTTGGGAATACACCCAAGTGGTATTTTCTTCCCATGCTTGCGCATACGAATGCAGAAGAACAAAAAAGAATACTGAGAGTAAAAGGACTATCTTTTTCAACATTTGAATCGTGTAAGTGGTAGAAATAAAAAGTTAAAGTATTGAATATACCAAAAGAAAAACAATTTATTTAATTATCACACAAATTCAAAAATGTAAACAGTTACAATTTTCTCAACCAAATATTTCTGTAACTTACTTTGTTGCTATGATCTTGAAGAAAAATCGGCCCATCACCATGTGCATCGTTTTTTGGAAGGCCAATATATTCTGTGCTTCCTAAAATGGGGGAGTGGTCCTGAACAAGTATTCCATTGTGTAAAACCGTCAACGAACCATGTTGTGTAATTTCTCCTTTATGGTCAAACTTTGGAGCGTGAAAAATAATATCGTACACATTCCATTCTCCAGCTGGTTTCATTGCATTGACTAACGGTGGGTGTTGTTTGTAAATAGAACCAGCCTGACCGTTGGAATACGTTCTGTTTTGATAACTATTTAATACCTGCACTTCATATTTTCCTTGGAAAAATATACCGCTATTTCCTTTATCCTGTCCTTTTCTATTTGGCTCAATTGGGGACCTCCATTCTATGTGCAATTGACAATCTCCAAATTTTTCTATGGTTTCGATCTGACCTTTTCCTGGCTCCACGGTCAATTCACCGTTTGATATTTTCCATTCTACTGCACTGCCATCTTCATGCTTCCATTGAGTCGCATTGGTTCCATTAAATAATACGATAGCATCGGAAGGAGGAAGGGCGTTTGAATTTCCTGGGGTAACTACTTCAGGTTCTGGCTCCCACACTTCTGTTACTTTAGGATCCGTAATATTTTGCCCTTGAAGCGAATACAGAGGATGATTTTTATGAATAATAGACACTGAGGTCTTTTTAGAGCAAGATGTTGCAAGTAACAATAGCAAACAACCGATACTGAGCAGTTTAGAATTCATGAATGAACATTGTGAAAGTTGGATTAATAAAATCGACCAGGGTCATATTCTCTCATCATTTCCATCACGGTATCAAATACATCTTCCGGTCCAGGCTTGGTAAAATAATCACCATCAGAGCCAAAAGGAGGTCGGTGCTCCCAAGCGGTCAATGAAACAGGTGCAGCATCCAAATGCTGGTAGCCACCTTGAGTTTCTAATACTTCTTTCATCATGAATGCAGTTGCGCCTCCTGGCATATCTTCATCCATGAAAATAATCTTATTGGTTTTGGCTAATGACTGAACAATCATATGTTCCAAATCAAATGGCAGCAAGGTTTGAACATCAATTAATTCTACAGAAACACCTGTTTTTTCTAACATTTTGATACCTTTCTGTGCCTCTCTAACACAAGAACCATAAGTGACCAGTGTCACATCGCTTCCTTCATTCAAGATTTCTGGAACTCCCAATGGAAGAGAAAATTCTGATAGATTATCAGGCAACTTTTCTTTTAGACGATATCCATTCAGGCATTCTATAACAATAGCAGGATCATCAGATTGAAGTAATGTATTATAAAAACCAGCAGCTTGCACCATATTTCTAGGCGTAAGTATGTACATGCCTCGCAATGAGTTGATCATCATGCCAAGCGGTGATCCAGCGTGCCAAACCCCTTCTAATCGGTGTCCACGCGTTCGGATGATAGCAGGCGCTTTTTGAATTCCATTACATCTATATCGCAAAGTAGCCAAATCATCGGAAAGGGGAGATAGTCCATATAAGAGGTAATCTAGATATTGTATTTCAGCGATCGGTTTTAATCCACGCATGGCAGATCCAATCGCCATACCCATGATGGACCATTCTCTAATACCCGTATCAAATACTCTTTCCTCCCCGTATTTTTCTTGCAATCCAGCAAAGCCTTGATTTACATCTCCAATTTTCCCAACATCTTCTCCAAATCCGATCATATTTGGGTACTTTTCTAATGCAACATCAAAAAAGGTATTGATAATTTGATACCCATTCACTGTTTTTGACTCTTCACTATATATGGCAGGAACAGGTGGGATATTGATGGCCCCAGTGTCGCTATTCGAATATAAATGGGTGTGATATCTATCATTTGCTCTGGCATAAGACTCATCCAGAAAAACCTGAAGTTCAGCTAGATTACTGCCTTTTTCTACCAATAGAAATTGCTTTAGTTTTCGAGCATTTTTAACCACATCACTGTATACTGGGCTTAACAACGTATTCAGCTCTTTTTCAAGCGAAAGGATATCATCCGATTTATTTTCAATCAGGTTATATATTCCTTTTAACCGTTCGGTGGTTTGCGCAACAGGATCAGAGTACATCTTCCAAGCTCTGTTCTTTCCATCTTTAGCATCTTGAACGGCCTTTGCCTTGATTTGATCCACTTCATCTTGCGTAGCAATTTGATTTTTGAGGACCCACTCTTCCATCTTTACGATGCAATCGTACTCTTTTTCCCAAGTAAGTCGTTCTTTACTTTTATATCGTTCGTGTGACCCTGATGTAGAATGCCCTTGAGGTTGTGTAAGTTCTGTAACATGAATAAGTGCAGGTCTACTTTCTTCTCTTACTTTTTCAGATACCTTTTCAAATACGGCACATAAAGAAGGATAGTCCCACCCATTTACGGTATAAATTAGCATGCCATCTCCAGTTTCATCCACAAGGAATCCTTCCATTGCTCTGGAAATGCTGCCTTTTGTGGTTTGCTTTTCTACGGGAACTGAAATGCCATATCCATCATCCCAGACACAGGTGATCAGTGGCAATCTATTGACTGTTGCAGCATTCATAGTTTCCCAAAATGCACCTTCAGATGTACTAGAGTCGCCAATGGTACAAAAACAAACTTCATTACCGTCGGTGGTCAATTTTGATTTTTCTGGAAAATCTGGTCCAGATTGGAAGAGTTTGGACGCTAGTGCTAAACCTAATCCTCTGGCCATTTGTCCTCCAGTACAAGAAACATCACTGGATACATTTTTCAATTCTGCGAGGGGCAACCATTGATCGTTATTATCGATGGTAGGGGTAGCATAATGGCTATTCATTTGTCTACCACCAGAAAAAGGATCATTTTCTGCGTCTGCATACAATTGAGCGAAATATTGATCTATCGTACATTCATCAATGGCAAACATAAATGTCTGATCTCTATAATATCCTGATCTCCAATCTCCTTTCTGAAAAACCCGAGCCATAGCAACTTGCGGAAGTTCTTTCCCATCTCCCAGGATACCAAATTTTGCTTTCCCAGTTAAAACTTCCTTTCTTCCCATCAAGCTCACTTCTCTACTCATAACAACAGTATAGAAATCCTTAAGGACTTCCGCCTTGTAATTCTCTTTAGAGTTCGTGTTTTTTGAATTGACAGATGAAGTAGGTGTTGTCATATAAATCGAGGTTGGAGTGACTAAATGGAAAATAAACGTCTAAAAAGTAACGTTTTAAGTACATTTATTGTTTAGACTGCAAAAATACGAAATATGATTCGTGTTTCTAAGTGAAATAGGTCTTATTTTCTTATTTAATTTGGTCGGGTATTTATTTGTAAATGTCGGTTAACACTAAATTAACAATGCGGCACGATATATGGACTTACAAATTCGAGATATTTATGTACTTTTGTAATCAACAATTATGAACTTGCAATTAAATTTTTAAAATTATAATCAATGAAAAAAATTATCCTTTTGTCATTTGCTTTGGCTGCGTTTAGCATGGTAGCAGTGGCACAAACGGCAGAGCCGATCAAAGTTTTGCCTCTAGAGCAAAAAGAAGGAGGTCCAATAATGACACTTGAGTCAAATACTGTAGATTACGGTACGATCAAGCAACACGGAGAGCCTTTGAGAACTGTGAAATTTACAAATACAGGTAAAGAACCATTGGTAATCAAAAATGCTAGAGGATCATGTGGTTGTACTGTACCTACTTGGCCAAAAGAACCAATTTTACCAGGAGCTGAAGGTGAAATCGAAATTAGATATGCTACCAATAGACTAGGTAAAATTAATAAAACAGTTAAAATTACAACAAACGAAGGAGGAGATCCTCACGTAATTAAAGTTGTTGGTAAAATATTGAAGCCAGAAGAAGATGAGAGTGTTCCTGCAAGTGCACCTAGTATCCTGAAAGGAGGAAACTAAGTAAAAAGAACACTTCACAAAAACATATTGAGCCTTGATGAGTTTAACTACTTGTCAAGGCTTTTTTATTTAAACGTTGCATTGCAATGACATACTCTTTTCTATTTGAATAGAAAGTTTACTTTTGAGCAACAGTATAGTTTTTAGTTTGAACTCGTTAATAACGCTTATCTTATGATTACACTTTTATCTCCAGCGAAGACACTCGATTTCGAGACTCCAGAGAGAATTACTGAATTGTCCACGCCACAGTTTGCATTAGAAGCAAATCGATTAATTCGGATATTGAAGAAGAAAACAATTGCTGACATCAAAGATTTAATGCATATCAGCGATGCATTAGCAAAATTGAATAGAACGCGTTTCAAAACATTCCAAAAAGAATATACGGATGAGAATTCGAAGTCTGCGATAACAGCATTTAAAGGGGATGTGTATGTAGGCTTGGATGTACCAACATTGGAGCAAGCCGACTTGGACTTTGCCAATCAACACATTCGTATTTTAAGCGGACTCTATGGCTTGCTATTGCCGTATGATAGAATGCAACCCTATAGATTGGAAATGGGAACACGTCTTGAAAATAAGAAAGGGACCAACTTATATCACTATTGGGGAGACACCATCAGTAAAGCGTTGAATAAAGAGTTAAAAGCGCAAGATTCAAATACGATATTAAATCTTGCATCCAATGAATATTTCAAGGCAATAGACAAAAAGAAGTTAAAGGCAAACATCATTGATGTTGACTTTAAAGAAGATAAAGAAGGTGAACTTAAATTCGTTTCATTTTTTGCAAAAAAGGCAAGAGGATTGATGGCAAGATATGTCGTTAAGAATAAAATTGATGATGTAGAATCGATCAAAGGATTTGATTATGAGAACTATAGGTTTGTGGAAGAACTTTCTACAGATAGCAAATTATTGTTTGTTCGATAACACTCAGTTCAAATATTAGTCGGTCATTTTTGAGGATAAGAAATAATCTTTCATTTTTGAAATAATTTTTTGTTGGAATAGGTAGTATTTTCAGCTAAAAATATAATTTCGCCCTCAAATAATTGATACGTATGAGTACTACGACAAATAGCATCTTAATGATTCGCCCTGCACATTTTGGATTCAATGCACAAACTGCTGGAAACAATGCATTTCAATCGAATGATAAAGGAGAAAGTGCAAAGGAAATTGCAAAAAAAGGTCAAATTGAATTTGATGCTATGGTCGAGATTCTTCGTTCAAAAGGAATCCATATTATTGTAATTGAGGATACCGACAGTCCAAGTAAACCGGATGCCATTTTTCCTAACAACTGGATTTCATTTCACACCAATGGTGCGGTATTAACGTATCCTATGTTCGCTCCCAATAGAAGAATTGAGCGAAGAGAAGACATCATTGAGAAGGTTGGAGAAATATTCGATGTAAAAAGAAGATATACTTTCGAACACTACGAAGAGGAAGAAATGTATCTGGAAGGAACAGGAAGTATGTTGTTTGATAGAGATCATAAAATTGTCTATGCCTGCTTGAGTCAACGAACAGATGCTCGATTGTTGGATAAGTTTTGTGTTCTGGTAGAATATAGACGAGAAGTATTTCATGCAGTAGATAGAAATGGTTTGCCAATTTATCACACCAATGTTATGATGGCGCTTGGGGAGGATTTTGCCGTGTTGTGTAAAGCTAGCATTCAAGATAAGGATGAACTAAAAGCGCTATCCAAAGTTTTGGAAAATACTGGAAAAGAAATTATTGATATCTCTTATGATCAGATGGCCGCATTTGCAGGTAATATGCTGCAAGTCCGAAATAATGAAGGGAAAACGTATTTAGTCATGTCTCAAACAGCGTATGACTCACTGAATCAGGATCAAATTGAAACACTTTCTGGAAAAACTGAAATCCTACCCATAGACATAAGTACCATAGAATATTATGGCGGAGGTAGCGTCAGGTGCATGATGGCAGAAATATTCTTGCCTTCAAAGTAGTTTTTCTAAAATTAAGTAAGCCAAAAGAGCTTATCTGCTTTTTTTAAGCAGGCATTCCAATGATTTATTCATCATTTGCATGGTATCTGCTTGGGTTTTTATCGTCTGCTTCAGACCATCAATTTCAGTATGGAAAGCATTTCTCATATTTGCCGGATTGGACATAAAAGGGGATATTTTTAGTTTTACCATCCATACTTCTTTAATTTCATGTCCTTCGATCTCTCTGTTGGTATAAAAATTATTATCAGATTTGATCAGCAATGTTCCATTCTTCTTTAAGTTGTTCACCACTCTTTTTACGACAATATCTCCATGGGTAATGATGACATAAACATAATTGTCGCGGAGGTTGCTGTATGCATTGTCTGGAGAAACTAAAGAGCAAATGATTTTATCTCCACAGAATAGAGTAGGCTCCATGGAATCTCCTGCCACATCAAAACACCGATGTTCGCCATAATTGGGCTGGTATCCGGGTACTGAGAAGAATTCTAATTCGTCTTTTGAAACTGTCTCATGAAATTGATCGCAATATCCTGCATGTGCATCAATAGGCACATACATGATTTTATTTTCTTTTACTGGTTTGAATTGTTCATCTTGTTCTTTAAACATTGGTCCGTATCCTGCGAGCAAGTATTCTGCATTGGCCCCAAAGGTCTCCACTAATGCCATCACATTCATGACAGTGACATCTCTTTTACCTTTTAATACTTGATTTAAGCTTTGAGGAGCGGTATCGATAGCCAATGCAAATTGCCTAGAAGAAGCGACCTTGTTTTCTTCTTTCAGCTTATCATGGCATTCAATAAATCGTTTAGTTACTGGATTGGACATAATAGTGGGTTGGTAGTTTTCAAAATATTTAACCAAATGTAATAAAATTATACATATAGAAAAAAATAATATGTAGTATTTATTAAAATAATTTATAATATGTACACAAATAATTGATAATAATAGTTCTATATATGTTATTTATTTTTAATATAATTATTTTTCATATATCATAATTTTTTATATGTTTTCTACCCATTTGTTAATTCATGGTGCTTTGAATTCTATTTTTATATATTTATCACCGAATTAAATATATCCATTGATCACAATTTGAAGCTTCCGATCTACATTCAGATTATTCGACTCAAGAATCTAGCCATCGTGGCTATTTCACAAATTTTAATCTATCTGGTTTATCTACTTCCTGCCAAAGAATCCGTATCCATTGAATTGGATGGATACTTGTGGATCTTGTTTGTTTTGGATACCGTTTTGATCGCTGCAAGCGGATATGTCATTAATGACATCTTAGATGGAGAAGCAGATGCTCAGAATAAACCTGAGAGGCACTACATCGGCCATCATGGTATGTCGCGATCAGCGGCTTGGATCTATTACATTGCACTAGTCATTGTAGGCTTTTTAATTGCGCTATTCATAGCCTATTCCATAGACAAAATCTTGCTGTTGTCTATTTATCCCTTTGTTGTGACCAGCTTATATCTCTATTCCAAAATCTTTAAGAGAATGCCACTTATTGGGAATATTGTGGTCAGTCTTTTTTGTGCATTTGTACCTGCCATTATATGGTATGCAGAATTTGATACGATCCAAGCTATGGCTGAAATTGATCTATTCCGAAAGGAAATTGTAGAGCGTGTCTTTATTGCCTATATTTTGTTTGCATTTTTTTCAACTATGGTTCGTGAGATTATAAAGGATATTGAAGATGTTGAAGGAGATCGCATTGCAAACTATAAAACTCTGCCAGTGGTTGCAGGAGTGGATCGAGCCAATGTATTTGCCTTGTTTTTTTGTATGCTTCTAATTGGTAGTTATTGGATTTGGTTGGTTGGATATACCACTACTCAGCTTATACTCCTTTCAGTGATCGTCGGTATAGGGTTGGTTGTGCCTACACTATTGATTTTACGCAAAATTTACCGTGCGAAGAAAAAACATGAGTACACCGCCATTAGTAAAAGATTGAAATATTTAATGGTTGTTTCACTTTTTATCTTTCTTTGCATTCCATTTGTTATACATATAATTTGATCGTGGCATGAAATCAATATTAAAAGGAAGAAGGCTTATTTTAGGTTCGAAATCTCCGAGAAGAAGTCAGTTGTTGAAAGAATTGGATATTCCATTTGTCCAAAAAGTAGCAGATATTGAAGAGACGTTTCCAGAAGGAATGCCGGTGCTGGAGGTGGCCGAATACATTGCTCGTGCAAAAGCAGAAGCGCTTATTCAACGAATTAAAGGAGATGACATTGTTATTACGGCGGATAGTGTAGTTATTTGTCAAGGTGTGATTTACGGTAAACCCAAAAATGGGAAGCAAGCAAAAGAGTTTATTAAAACTATTTCTGACAATGTCCATCAGGTGGTTACCGGAGTTTGCATTCGAGATGTTGAAAAAGAAATTAGTTTTTCTGAAGTGGCTGAGGTGAAGTTAGTTGCCATTACCAATAAAGAACTCAACTATTACGTCAAAGAATATATGCCTATAGACAAAGCTGGAGCATATGGTATTCAAGAATGGATTGGGCACGCAAAAATAGAATGGATTAAGGGAACGTATACGAATATTATGGGTTTGCCTACACGATTGGTTTATGAAAAACTAAAGGGGTTTGTTGGATAGGGTTGAGGTTAAATTGACAACCTGAAATGTTTATTGGATAGCAGACCTTTTAAAGACACATGACTACCTATCGCAAAGAATTATTAAGTTTTCATCTTTTTAATCACAACAGAACTTTTATCTGCAAAGTAAAAGTATTCGTTCAGAAGAAATTTCCGTTTATTTAAAAATACTTTTTATTCAAAAAAATAAAAAGTATTTTTAAACAGTAGATTATCAGTGATTTACGATTGATTATCATCTGTTTTGCATACAGCATTACTAATTCTTTTTTATTTTGATGAGATTAGTCCTTGCTATATATTTGCTACCGCTAATATTAAAATGTAAAAGGTTTATACGGTAAAAACAACAATTAGTAATTACAATGAATTATATAAAATATATTATCTTTTTTATTCTTATAAGTTGCTTTAGTTTTACGATACAAGTGCTTCGAGAAATTTCAAAAAATGATGTTTACCTATCATCTAACTTGAGATTAGATTTGGAAATATCTTTGATTGTTGGTTTCTCTGTAGCTTTCATTATGCCAATGATAAATTATTATTATTCAAAAAAAAGGTGATAAATAAGATTAGGATACGAACAGATAATTAATAGAGGAGTAGAGGTTTAAGGTAAAGAGTCTAACCTCTATATTTTTGCTTTTTTATTTATTAAACTATAAAAACCTTTTTCTAGTACAGTGAAAAGTTCACTTGCTCAACTGAACACATTTCCAATACCCTTTGGAGAATACATCTTGGATCTTAAATTTAGCATCTACATATCTTTTGGATACCAGTTCCAGATCCGTATCTAGTATGCCGGAGAGTAAAAGTGTCCCATTTTCTTCAAGACGATCGTATAGTTCATCAGCAGAATTCAACAATACTTTTCGGTTGATATTGGCTAAAATAATATCGTAGGTATTTTTAGAATAGTTTTCTAAATCGGAACACGCAACATGAATATTGTCCGTTTGATTCAATTCCGCATTTTCAATTGTATTTTGATAGGATTCTTCCTCGATGTCTATGGCATCAATTGAATGACAACCCATTTTTGAAGCAAGTATGGCCAAGATTCCTGTGCCACATCCATAATCAAAGACAGTTTTAGACGAAAAGTCCATATTTCGCATGGCCGCCATCATCATATAGGTGGTTTCATGATGCCCAGTACCAAATGCCATTTTTGGATTGATCACAATATCAAACTGAATGTCTTTAGGTCGTTCGTGAAAATCGGCTCGCACAACACAAAAATCATCTACAATAACCGGTTCAAAACTTGCTTCCCACAGTGCATTCCAGTTTTGTGGCTCAATGGTATCGATAGCATACTCAACATTAAATCGCTGAATGGTAGCATGGATGTCATTTTGAGTAGCATCGTCCCATTCGTCTTCAGCAATATAGGCAATCATATATCCCTCATGCTCTTCAAAAGATTCAAAAGGATAGGCGACCAACATCCCAAGCAATAGCTCTGAATTGCTCTGAATGGTATACGATTTATAAACTTTCATAGATTTCTGTGAAGGACTCGGCATGGATTAGCCGTAAATTTCTTTTCGGCTCGACTTCAAGGTATTCATCAATAAGGAAGTGACCGTCATTGGACCTACACCTCCAGGTACAGGCGTTATGTAACTTGCCTTTTCCGAAACGGAGTCAAAATCAACATCCCCAACTAGTCGATATCCCTTTTTTCTGGATTCGTCTTCCACTCTATTAATCCCTACATCTATAATCACAGCTCCTTCTTTTACCATGTCTGCAGATATGAAGTTTGGAATACCAATGGCTGCGATGACTATATCCGCTCTAGATACCTCGGCAGCAAGATCTTTTGTCCTACTGTGGGTTAAGGTAACCGTAGCATTTCCTGACTTTGCCTTCCTCGACAATAATATACTCATGGGTGTACCTACAATATTGCTTCGACCAACCACCACAGCATGTTTTCCAGATGTTTCGATTCCATATCGTTCTATCATTTGAATGATGCCAAATGGTGTTGCTGGTAAATAGCAGTCCAGTCCTTGAGCCATACGACCAAAATTTACTGGATGAAAGCCGTCAACATCTTTTTTGGGATCAATGGCCAATGTCACTTTTACTTCATCAATATGTTTTGGCAGTGGCAATTGAACAATGAATCCATCTACGTCATCGCTGGTATTCAATTCATGTATTATTTCAAGCAATTCTTCTTCGGTAATAGAATCATCTTTACGGATCAAAGTGGATTCAAAGCCCACAAAATCACAGGATCTTACCTTACTTCTTACATATGATTCACTGGCAGGGTTGTTTCCAATTAAAACAGCTGCGAGATGAGGAATTTTTCCTCCTTTTTGCTTGATTAATTTTACTTCTTCTGCGATTTCCGCCTTGATATCTTGTGATAGTTTTTTTCCGTTTAGAATTTCCATTGGGTTGGTATTTTTTACGTTTTAAACTTGGGAAGGCTAAAGTAACAATTTGATATTCAAATAGGACAAAAGCAATTAATTAAAATTTAGGAAACATATCAAAAAGCGATTTCGTTGATGTAGTATGATTACATTTTTTCCAAATAAAATACCCGAACACCTTAAAGTTGATATTAAAAGTATCCGAGAAGAGAGAGCCAATATGATTTCTCATGGTGTTGGGCTGCTTCTTTTCTTAATTGGTGTTCCATTTCTATTATTTTACACTATAAAAACAGGGAAGTTCCCTTATATCATAGGAGCATTTTTATACGGAATTTCTCTGATCATGGTGTACACCTCTTCTACCCTTTATCACAGTTCGTACAATGCAACCATACGGAAGAGATTGCGCATTTTTGACCACGTCAGTATCTATTTCCTTATTGCTGGCAGTTATTCTCCATTTATTTTGACCCATGTCACGACCACAATTGGATGGTCTATTTTTATCATTTTATGGAGCATGGTGTTGATCGGAAGTGTAGTTAAGTTATGGTTCGTAGATAAGTTTCAATTAATTTCAACCATTGCCTATCTGGTGATGGGGTGGATGGCGCTATTTATAATCAAGCCGCTCTACTTAGAATTACCCCTAGTCAGCTTTTATTGGTTGGTTATTGGAGGTGTATTATATACCGTAGGTGCATTTTTTTACATGAGAGAAAAAATGATTTACAACCATCTTGTATGGCACTTATTTGTATTGGGAGGGAGTATTGCACACTTTATTGCAGTCTGGTATTGTCTGCATTAATATGTATTGAAAAAATCAACCTCTGTTGTTCCAACCTAAAAGACTATTACTCTGAACTCATTTTTATTGCCAACTCCAGCAATTCATCCTTACCACTTCGAATCCCTTCAATAGTTGGTTCTTTCTGGATGTCTGGGACAATTCCAATACGCTGTGTTTCTGTTCCGTCTGGATAGTACACTCCAATTCCTGAAAACATTGTGCGTATGCCACCAGGCAACCTAATCATTGAAACATTTCCATCAGCCCCTGCTGTTGTGCTGCCAATGACCGTAGCTTTAGGAGCATTTCTTAGCGCCATGGTGGTATATTCTGCTTGACTTTGGGTGGTTTCGTTGATGAGGATGAAGACTTTTCCTTTGTAATATTCTGGATTGTCTGATCCATTTTCAAATATTTCAGTCATGGAAAATGAACCAGGATGTTGAATGGACGGTTCGGTAAATTTTGCAAATTCCGTTTTTGATGGTAAAAGATATTGTGCCAATTTATACACTAAGAAGTCCGATGGGTAACTTCTCAAGTCTACAATTAACGCTCTCGTATTTTCAAATTTTTCCATGATATCATGAATTTCATCGGTCTCCAATGCTCCAGGGTATATGTAACCAATATTGCCATCAATTAAGTTATGAGAGAGGGTGCCTTTTCCCCAATAATTGATACCTTCATTTAAAATGGTGGAAACGGATTCTTCAAATGTTCCATTCTCATTTTTTAAGGTCAATTGAAGAGCAGTTTCATTTGTCCGAAGTAGGCGTTTGGCCACATCACGCATTTGAGTAGGAACATTGGAAGCTGGACAATAAGCAATTTTTTCAGCAGCCAAGGTCTGAATATCTACTCCATTTACGTGAGTTACAATATCACCTATAGCTATCATGGAACTGGTAGAGTCGAACTCTGTAAAGAATCTGGTGACGACCCATTTTTCCTCTATCCAATTTATGCCAATAGAGGCTCCGAATTTTCCATAAAAGTCATTCAAGTCTTCATCCCTCATCCAGATATTGGCATGCGTGTCTTGTATCGTGTAAATTAAGTTTAATACCACAAGTTTATAGGCTAATCCATCCTTCGCATCCATCATTTGAGGGATAGCTGTACGCAAGGTATTGTCCCAGTCTTTATCCATGAGGTGTTTATAGGGAAAAAAATACTCGACCATTGCCCAATATCTAAATAGGGATAATATTCGCATTCCATCGTCCTCAAAATTCATGTTTTTATACAGTCGCTCATTTTCGAAAGAAGGATTTCCCGCTCTCTCAGCTGCGTAATAGTAATGCTCGTCTTCTTTTTTAGAGTTGATGATTTGATGCAATAAGTTTTTGGTGCCTTTGGATAAAAATGAATTTTCATTGATCCATGAATGGTCTACAGTTATCTCATATTTTTTGTCAGCATTTTTCGTCGGATTTACATCTGCAACAGGTCCAATATTTACGATCCATTCTTTCAACCGATTACTAAAATCTTCCTCTTTCAAGTAAGGCAGTATTCTGAAAAGTTCGTTGTCCCAATTGTAATTTCCACGGGCTATTTCTGGATGGTGGTATTTTAAAAGTCCCCAAACACGACCTAATGTGTACAATCTATATTCTTCTTCTTGATTTAAAGTGCCAAGATCTACATTGGAAGCTTCCTCAAACTCATTGTCCAAATCTGCTTTTGCCTTTGGTTTTTCCACCACTGGCATTCCCTGAACTGTTTTTCCGTCTATTGTTACTTCAAAATTATCAAACCAAGCTTTTCCTTTTCCTACCAAGAGACCTCCAACAATAATTCTATCCACTTTTTCAGAATAGGGGAGCGTAACCGTGTACATTTTCCAATCATGTGTCCCAGTAATCTGTCGGTCCTGCATGTTGTCAAATCCCATCGGTTGAGACTTGCCGTCCAACCGCAACATAAGACCTACAAATCCATCGCTAACATTTTCAATTTTAATATAGCCACTTAATGTGATTTCCTTTCCTATATACTTCGATGGAATACCGTAACCAATACCTCCAAATTCTTCTTTTGATCCAGCAGATTCAACAAAACCTGATTGTTTTCCTGATTGAAATATACTTTTATCAACTGAAGCGTTAAAATGTCCCATTTTAAACCATTCTGTCGGGAGTTCAGTATTAGCACCTTCTTCAAAATCAAGGTTGAATGTAGGGCCAGATGTTTGACTTTGTGCTGTAGAAAGAAGAAATAGAATCGAAAAAAGTGTAAGTACGATGGATTTCATGATGTTGAATAAATTGGATTTAAAAGAAACTAAAATAATATACTATGTAGTAAATAACGCTACACAGTTCTTATTCGCTCTTTTTGAAAATCATGGTTAAGAAATAGTGGTTTGAAAGAACAAAGAATAAACGGAGAATCAAACATTGAATTGTATTCTATAATTACTTTTCCCGATAAATTTTAGGTTGGTTTTTGATGTCAATCTGAAAAATATCGTTTCTAGCATAATGGCCTACGACATCAAAATCCAATTTGCTTTCCTGAATCCTATCCATGTTTAATTCTGCAATTAATACCCCTGCTGTATCATACAAAGGCCCAGCAATAATATCACCTAATGGAGAGACAATCACACTCCCTCCTCTACAGAATTTTTCTTGCTCATGCTGTACCATATGTCGTAAATGTGGTGGATACATGGACTTGGTAAAAAATTGATTGCACCCCAAGACAAAACATCTTCCTTCCATAGCAATATGGCGCATCGTTTGAATCCATCCATCTCGAGAATCTGCTGTAGGTGCAATGTAAACCTCCACACCCATTTTATACATTGCCATTCGTGCGAGGGGCATGTAGTTTTCCCAACAAGTTAATCCTCCCAGTTTTCCTATTTTTGTATCAAAAGTTACGAGTGATTCTCCGCCTGCTTCTGCCCAAAATAATCTTTCTGTTCCCGTAGGTTTGATTTTTCTGTGGATTCCCATCAATCCATCTGTGGGGGATATATAAGCAGTACTGCAAAACAGGCTTCCATTCTGATCTTGTCTTTCAGTGAAGCCAATGCATAAATAGACGTTGTTTGTTTTGGAGAGTTGTATTAAATGGTTCATTTCTGCCCCATCAAGGGATATACTGTTGGCATGAAATTCTGTATAGAGCTTTCTTCCTTCTTCCGTTCGGCTTCCTACTACAGCTCCAAATGAAAATCCTCTTGGATAACCTGGAATATAGGATTCTGGAAACACAATCAAATCACACCTTTTTTTTGCATTTTGGACAATGATTTTTTCCATTTTGATCAAGGTCTCTTTCGCATTGAAAAAGATAGGACTATCCTGGACAAGGCATACTTTTACAGTCATTTTATAAATTGTTCGTCTTTGAATGATCTTCCAATTTGAGAATTTGAGTGGTCCGATCTCTGGTTTTATGCATCAAGTCTCCGTCTGTAACCAAAGATTTTCCATAGGTAGGAATCATTTCTTTCATCTTTAATTTCCACTCTGTGGTTTGCATTTGATCTGGGAAACATTCGTTCAGTACATCAATCATAATGGAGGTGGAAGTAGAAGCTCCTGGAGATGCACCCAATAAGGCTGCAAGTGAACCATCCGCACATTTAACTACTTCGGTCCCAAATTTCAGAACGCCTCCTTTTTTATCGTCATTTTTAATAATTTGAACACGCTGACCTGCCACGGCGAGTTCCCAGTCTTCATCTTTCGCTTCCGGGTAGTACAATTTTAAGAAATCCAATCGTTCATCCATGGACTGAAATACTTGTTCTACTAAATATTTAGTGAGATCAAGATTTTTATATCCAGCAGAAAGCATGGGCCAGATGTTATGTACTTCTAAAGAAAGTGGAAGATCAAAATAGGATCCATTTTTCAAGAATTTAGTAGAAAATCCAGCATACGGTCCAAAGAGTAAGGCTTTTTTGCCATCCATCATTCGAGTGTCCAAATGTGGGACAGACATGGGTGGTGAACCTGTAGAGGCCTTACCGTATACTTTTGCTTCATGTTTGGCAATGATGTCAGGATTGTCACATCGCAGCCATTGACCACTCACTGGAAAGCCACCAAAACCCCTTCCTTCTGGGATGTCAGATTTTGCTAAAAGTATAAGTGAACCACCTCCGGCACCAATAAATACAAAATCACTTTTTACACTAAAACTTCTTTTTTGATCCAGGTCCTTAATATCAATTTCCCACGGTCCTTCCTTTGTCTGAGTTAGATCCTGAATTTCATGCGCGAGATGTACTTCCACTCCATCACACGACTGTAAATATTGAATCATACCTCGTGTAATGGCTCCAAAGTTAACATCCGTACCAATGTCCATTTTGGTTACTGCTAAGGGCTCTCTCACTTCTCTTCCTTCCATCATCAATGGAATCCATTCTTCGATCTGGGCCAAATCTTCTGAATAAATCATGTCTTCAAATAAAGCATAGGGAGTCATTGAGCCATACCTTTTTTTGAGAAAATTTACATTATCCTCGCCCCACACAAAACTCATATGATCAATGTCGTTGATAAATGGAATGGTGGTATCAATTTTCCCCGTTTCAGCAAGATGTGCCCACAGCTGTTTTGAAACTTCAAACCAATGCCCAATCTTTAAGGCTTTGTCAATATTAAGTGAGCCGTCAGACATTTCTGGTGTGTAATTTAATTCACAAAATGCGGAATGACCCGTGCCAGCATTGTTCCATGCATCAGAGCTTTCGGCACCGATCCGATCCAGTCGTTCATAAATATCAATCTTTGCCGATGGCATTAGTTTCTTAATTAATACACCCAGCGTCGCACTCATTATTCCAGCGCCAATTAACGTGATGGTTGATGGTATTTTTTTCATGGTTGAGCGTTTTGTGAATTGATTCTATTGAGATGAAGTAATAGGTACATAAATGTTATCTTGAATATAATCGTAGTTGATGTGACAAAGAAAAAGTCCTCTGGCAGGTACACTCCAATCTTTGACTAAACGAGATTTAGTTTCCAGTGCATGTTCTACCTGATCCAAGGTGATTTGTCCGCGAGCAACGTTTATGCACATGCCTACAATCAATCGGATCATTCCTCTCAGGAATCGATTGGCTTCAATTTCATACACTAAACCATTTTCTGTTTGTCGCCATTGACTTTTATAAATGGTACATTTTTTTGTTTTTTCATCGGAGCCATTCTTACAAAAAGCTTCAAAGTCCTCGTACTTCGTAATCAATGCTGCCGCTTTTTGAAAATCATCAAAATCAAGCCTGTTTAGGGTGGGCAGAAAATAAGAGGTGAACTCTCTGAACGGATCTCGTCTTTCCAATAAATGGTATTCATACGCTCGCAGTGAGGCGTCAAATCGAGTGTGTGCATCATCATGAACTTTAATGATGTGCTCCACAGCAATTGTGTTAGGTAATATGCTATTTAGCTTATATTGGATCAGTGCAGGGTCCTTGTGTTCTGTGTCAAAATGAAAAAAGTAGTCCGAAGCATGTACACCACTATCTGTTCTACCACAACCAACAATTTCAGGTTTTTCTGGAAGGAATATCGCTAAGGCATCTTCAATTTTTCCTTGAACCGTATCGGGAGTATTTTTTTGACTTTGCCAACCGTGAAAATGAGTGCCGTTGTATTTTATTCGAACAAAGTATCGCATGCAGGTAATTTATGAAATCCAAACATATGGAAATTATCGTATTTGTCACGAGAAAAGGATGTTTGCGCCATGATTATTCTTATTCTTTTTTACAAAAGGATGGACTTATATATAACGCAATCCACTGATTTGGCGTTTTAATGTTTTTAAGTCGTAATTATTATGAACTGTCTCCCTTGATTTTTTGTATTACAATTGCGTTTTGTATACTTACATTATGAAGTTAGTCATTCGATACTTGTTATTCCTTGTGTTTATTGCTGTTGGATTAGAATTGCAAGCACAAAAGACGTTTCAGCCCAAGGCAACTCAGTTTGATTGGAAGGGAATTGTGTACCGTAAAGAAAGAGCCTTTGAAGCAAGATTGCATACACATGGGGGATTGATAGGGATGAACTTTGGTGAAATAAAAACTTATTATAAAACCAATTATTTCCACATTAGTTTAGGATACTTAAAGGATCCGAGGGAAAGCAGACAAAACAGAAATTTGTCGTTTTCTTTTCCAGAAAGAAGTAAGTCGTTTGCATTTGGGAAACAGAATTCTGTGATTAATTTGAGAGGAGGACTTGGATCCAAGCGATTTTTAAGTGAGAAGGCAAAACGAAAAGGAATAGCAATAGGATACGATTATCAAGTGGGTCCATCCATTGCAATTCTGAAACCCTATTATCTGGAATTGTTGTATTCGGTTGAAAATGGGGGAGTGACGGATCGAGTGTTGAGGACAGAGCGCTACACTCCTGAAAATGCAGAGAAATTTACGACCTACAATGACGTGTTTGGTGGAGCAGGTTACTTCACTGGATTTGGAGAATTGACTGTTGTTCCTGGAATTCAGGCTCAATTGGGTTTGTTTTTTTCAATGGGGGCATTTGATAAGTATGTAAAAGCGCTAGAATTAGGAATGATGGTGGATGTATATTCGAAAAAATTACCCATCATGATAGAAACAGAAGAAATCAGTAATAAGCCTTATTTTTTCAATTTCTATATAAAGTTTTTGCTAGGCAAGAGAAGCAATTAGACAATGCGTATCTTTGCACCTTCTTAGTTTAATTTGATAAAACAAAAATGGATGTTAGAACTTCCTGTAGTTAATAAAGAAACGATATCAAGATCTAAAAAACCGGATTGGTTGCGCGTAAAGTTGCCTATTGGCGAAGATTATAAGCGAGTCAGAAGGTTGGTCGATGAATACAGTTTGCACACGATTTGTCAAAGTGGTAATTGTCCCAACATGGGAGAGTGCTGGGGGGCTGGTACAGCTACATTTATGATTTTAGGAAATGTGTGTACCAGAGGATGCTCTTTTTGCGCTGTTAAAACGGGTAGACCACCAGAATACGATGAAGATGAACCAAGACGGGTGGCTGAAGCAATAAAATTAATGGAGGTCAAGCATGCTGTAATCACTTCAGTAAATAGGGATGAATTAAAAGACAGAGGAGCTGAGATTTGGTATCAGACCGTTGTCTCCATCAAAGAGATGTCTCCTAATACGACCATAGAAACGTTGATTCCAGACACCAAGGCCAATTGGGAAGCATTGGAAAGAATGATATCTGGAGGACAAGAAGTTGTTTCTCACAATATGGAGACGGTAGAGCGATTGTATAGAAAAGTACGACCGCAGGCGAAGTATGCAAGAAGTCTGGAACAAATAAAGCGAATAAAGGACTACGGTAAAAGAACCAAGACTGGCTTTATGGTCGGCTTAGGAGAAACGGATGAAGAGGTGTACAAGATCATGGACGACTTGGTCGAAAACGGTTGTGATGTATTGACCATTGGACAGTATTTGCAACCTACAAAAATGCATTTAGCGGTGGATTCTTTTGTTCATCCGGATAAATTTGCTGAATACAAAGAGGTAGGAATGCAAAAAGGATTTGATTTTGTTGAGAGTGGACCTCTGGTAAGAAGTAGCTACCATGCAGAGCGTCATTTATAATGATATAAAGGCATAAGATTTTGATTAGAGCAGGAATTATTGGTTGGGGTGAAAACGGTAAAAAAATTGCAGAGGCACTACACTTCAAGATAAAAAATACAGAGGTTATAGGAGTGGCGACAGACGATCCAATTGGTAGGGATTTTGCCATGAGGAAGATGGGATTGAAACACGTTTTCTCTAATCACACTCAATTGTTGGAATTACACCAAATTGATATTATTTGTATTTGTTCGGAAGGAGATATACATTTTGCTCACGTTGATGATGCACTCAAATCAGGCTCCAACATTTTCATTGATCATCCGCTCGCATGTAATGTTGAGGACTGTACTAAGATCGTTAAATTATTGGATAGTTATCCTTCCTACAAGACCACGGTAGCTTTCCCCAGAAGGTTTATATCTGAGTTGAATCAAATGCAAAAATTAATTTCAGAAGGAAGATTAGGAGAGATTTTGCGGATTGAATGTCAAACCTTTGAGAAAATGCAAATTCAGGATGCCTTACCCAATAGGAAAATGGTGAGAAAAGGAATTTTCATGGATTTGATGCTGCAGGATATTGACATGGTAAAGTGGTTGACAGGTCAAGACTATCAAACGGTTTATGTTGTGGGGAATGCACTTAAATATCCCTCTTTACAAAGACAGGGAGATGTTGATTCTGCAATAGCCATAGCCAAATTGAAAAAAGGGTGCATGGTCAATTTTATCAGTTCTCGATTGGTGCATCAAGGAGAAGGATTTAAAGTAAAAGTAGTCGGCACGCTGGGAGAAGTCAATTATTCGAGTTTTAAGGAGAATGCTGGGTTGGTGTCAAATCAAGATGGAAAACCATATTACATGTCCAAAGGTAAAGGACAAAATGAATATATACCTTTGATTCAGAATTATGTGGACGCTGTGAAGAATGGATCAAAGATTAAATATGATTTAAAGGATGCAACAGAGGCAACGCGAATAGCTGTAGCCATGACAAAATCCTTTTTATTAGGAAGAGAAGTATCATTAATAGAATAAAATGATAGAAAAGACAATTGAATTATTAAAGAAAAACAAATTACGAGCTACGCCTGTCCGTAAAGAGTTATTGCAGTTGTTTTTATCATCTGACATCGCACTTTCGAATCAAGATATTGAAGAGCAAATGTCTGATGTTGACCGAGTTACCTTATATCGCACCTTAAAGTCTTTTCAAGAAAAGGGTATTATTCATCGAGCGTTTGATGGAACGGATGTAGCTCGATATGCGTCTTGTTCAGACCATTGTGATGCACATGCGCACCATGATGAACATTTGCACTTTCATTGTTCAAAGTGTGACAATACATTTTGTGTAGATGAAATTCCAATTCCGAAACTGGAAATGCCCAATGGATTTAAAGCGCTTAAAACCAATATTGTGGTGGATGGAATATGTGAGAAATGCTCATGACCCTATTATACCATATTCTATAGTCTATTGAATTCGTAGCAAATGGGGAATAGATATTTTTTTGCCTTTATAAGCATTATAATATTCCAATACTTTCAATTTATATATCTTCGCTTTTAAATTAGAATACAATGAAAAGATTGCTAATTGTTTTTGCATTTATTGCTTTTGTTGCTCATGAGAATGTTGCGCAACATTTTTTAGGTATTAAAGGCGGAATTGGATTAAATATGCAACAATGGAATTCGTATGAACGGGACATTTTATTTACACCGTGCATTGATGTATTTGCTGAATCTAATGATGATGAACTCAACAAGTTATATGCTTCAATAGGGTATCATACCAGAGGAAGTACTGTAAGAGGATTTGGATTCAATTCATTTAATCCATATAAATTTAATAATCTGGTTGCTGAAATTGGTGGAAAGAGAATGGTAACCACCGATAAGAAGTATAATGGATATTACATGCTTGGGTTGAGAGCTGAGTATACCTTATTTACAAATTTGGAAGGACAAAATAATAGCATTTACAATTTGGTAAGTGATGTTTACGTTCGGAAATTTAATTATGGAGTATCCGTTGGAGGCGGTTTTGAAATGGCTTACGGAGAAAATAATATTCTATTTGTTGAAATGAGTGTTCACCCAGATTTGTCTAAGCAATATGAGCAATTAGAAACGCTTACCATCGAAAACCCTAACCCTATTCCTTCCCCTTTTCCTCAAAGTCAATTTATAACCATTGTTCCTCAGGAAGTAAGAAATGTTGCTCTTGAAATAAAAGTAGGGATCAAGTTCTCCAGAGGATATTATGATGAGTACGAATAGTTATTAGTTTAAAGTTAGAATGAAGAAATTTACTGCCGATTTAATTTTTACCCTCACCGGTGAACCATTAAAAAATCATGTTGTCATTGTAGGTGAGCATGATGAAATCCTTGCCATTGAAGACATACAAAAACATGATGCTTCGAGTGTTCAATCATTGAACGGAGTGATAACTCCAGGATTCATTAATACCCATTGTCACTTGGAACTGTCTCACATGAAAGGTCTTGTTGATACTGGTACGGGTTTACTGCCTTTTATCGAGAATGTAGTAAAATATAGAGATTTTCCTCAGGATGAGATTTTGGATGCCATTGCACGTGCAGATCAAGAAATGTATGAGGAAGGCATTGTTGCTGTTGGAGACATTTCTAATAAAGTAGATACTATTGAGACCAAAAAGACTTCTAAAATCAAATATTATACCTTTGTAGAGATGTTTGATTTCATGCAATCTTCCATGACGGAAGGAGCAATTGAGCAATATCAAGCTGTTTACGATGCACATTCAGAAGAGGGAGGAAATAAAAAGTGTTTTGTGCCACATGCACCTTACACCGTTAGTGAAGGCTTGTATGAACATATCCGAAATGAAAATTACCAGTACGATACCGTAAGTATTCATAATCAAGAAACTCCGCACGAAGACGAATTATTCAATACGAAAACAGGTGGTTTTATTGATTTCTATAAAATGTTTGGTTTTCCATTAGACAAGTTTCAAGCAACTGGTAAAAACAGTATACATCATGCGATGAAGTACCTCAATGCCATGATGAAAACATTATTTGTTCACAATATCATGACCACACCTGAAGACATTGCCAAAGCACACGATTGGAATTTTAGAACCTATTGGGCAACGTGTGCCAATGCCAATCTTTATATTGAGAATAGATTGCCAAATTATCAAGCGTTCATTGATGCAGATGCTAAGATGACAATTGGTACAGATAGCCTCACTTCAAACTGGCAATTATCGATTCTAGAAGAAATGAAGACCATTAAAAAGTACAAATCATTTGTTTCCTTCGATACATTGGTCAACTGGGCATGTAAAAATGGGGCAGAAGCACTCGGTTATGAAGATCAATTAGGGACAATTGAGGTCGGTAAACGGCCAGGACTCGTCTACATTTCTGCGGATGTTAACCCAGAGGATGAAGTGGACATTTCTAAAGCGAAAGCTAGGAAAATATAGATTGGATTTTGAGAAAATTATATCATGGAATTTCGTTTCGATACTATCATCGTGATGAAAGTCTGATCTTGTAATGGGCCAAATTAGATTAGGGATATTCAGTACTACCTAAAATCCCCATTGTCATTAGGAATCGGCATATTCAGGAGTAGACTAACATAAAAAACAAGAAGTTTGGGAATTAAA
>JARGNR010000065.1 GCA_029212405.1 Saprospiraceae bacterium | reverse complement strand
TGATCATCAAAAAATGATTATGTGGTTCACTTCAATTAAAAAAACATATGGGACTTAATATTGCAGGATTGGTAATTACAGACAACTTCGAAAAGAATTTGAAAAAACTAGAAGATGATTTACGATGGGATATAGAAATCATTGAAGAAATCACATTTGAAGATGCTTCTTCAAACTGGACTCCAAAAGAAGAATTTACATTGTTATTTACAGATAAAGCTACACTAATATTCTATCCACATAAATGGATAACTGAGTGCTATTCGTCCGTAAAAGTTAGCTCCATGAGTTATGCATATTCTGCTACTTCCATGACTTTTATTATTAGCTATAGGAATCATGAAGAAAATTATGGAAGATATATTATTTCAAGCGAAGGTAAAACTCAACTGGTGCAAGGAAATGAAATTCCTTATGAAAAAGAAGGAATGCAAGTGGATGCAATAATTCTAAAGTTGATCGATGATTTGTTAGGTGAACCATTCGATAAGATAGATAGGTCGGTAAAAGCTTACAGGTGTAAAAAGCTTAATGTAAGCACTACTCGGCTGGATTACATTCAGAGATTAGAAATCGAGAAAAATAGGATGCAATTAAATCCAAACAACGGAGAAAGTGGACATACAACTAACCTGTTCCACACAATTGAAAATCTTGAATTGGATGATAGAGAAGAAGTTTTGTGTCCGAGGTGTCTAGGTAAAGGATATATAGATGCTGAAGATATAGAAAGATTAAATAGAAAAAGAGCATGGGAAGCAGGATTGTGTGCATACTGTATGGGGAAGCAAAAGGTTTCAATTAAGCAATCGCAAATTCTAAAAGCAAATAATGGGTTTCTTTCATCTAATCTAATACCCACAGTAAGAGAAAAGCTTGTAGATGGGGATAAGGAATTGCTCAAGACCGCTCAAAAGGTAAACGAACTTCTTGAAAATTATCTTGAAAATTATAATGTTGACTCCCTAATCCAATATGTTGATACTCTAGAAAAATATGAAGTACCAGATGAATAATTGGTAAAAAAACTCGTTTGTAAATAAGAAACTAGATTGTGGAGAGATTTATCTCTTTTATGATTAAAACAGAGCATAGAATAATAGAATATCTACCAAAAAAGCTAATTACTAATAAATAAATAGAATAGAATGTGGTCAATAGATGAATTACAAGAAGTTTGGCAATTAGCATCGAAATTGCATAATGGTCAAAAATATGGGGATCGAATGGAGTATCTAAACCATATTGGAAGTGTAACATTTGAAATATTAAATGCGGTAAATCATGAAAAAGATATGAATGCAGATTTGGCTATAAAGTGTGCCATCCTTCATGATTCCATTGAAGATACTGAACAATCTTTTGAAGATGTAAAAATGCTTTTTGGACAACAAGTAGCTCACGGAGTAATGGCATTGACAAAGAATGAGGGCTTGGAAGGAAAAGAAAAGATGATGTTAGATAGTTTAAGTCGGATCCAACAACAACCCAAAGAAATCTGGGCAGTAAAAATGGCAGATCGGATTTGTAATCTACAAAAACCGCCAGCGTATTGGACAAATCAAAAGAAGATAAAGTACCAAAAAGAAGCCCAATTAATTCACAAAAAATTGAAAGATGGGAATAAATTCTTAGCAGCACGATTAGAAAGAAAAATTAATGAATATGTCACCTTCATCGAATAGAAAACGGATTCCACCTGAGCTAGGGGCTATATTCAAAACCACATATGGATAGTATTTGACAAAATTACTTATTCTTTCTTTTTGGGGGTTTACACTTACTTTTTTACCATTTCCTTGAAGTAAACTTGAGGTATATAAAAAAGTATGCTATGCCACTGATCATTTTGATTCTTTCTATCCTCAATTTTGGAATCGTTGATATTCAACCAATTAACAACTCAATATCAGATCCTGCTACTTTTCGATCTGAAAATAAGAAAGTTCTTTCCTCAAAACATATGAAAGTGCGACCTTCTATGGGTACGGATTATAATGTAGGCCCGGGCCAACCTCTTGCTACCATCTCAGATGTACCTTGGGCCACACTACAAGCAGGAGATCGGGTTTTTATTCATTGGCAAGCTGCAGCATACAAAGAAAAATGGGTAATCAATAGGCAAGGGACAGCAGTAGATCCAATTGAAATCATTGGGGTAAATGGTCCTGCTGGACAGCAACCCGTTATTGATGGAAATGGAGCAGTGACTGTCGCCGGAGTGAATTATTGGAATGAACAACGAGGCGTGATTAAAATTGGCGGCTCCAATACACCAGCTGATGGACTACCCAATTACATCACCATTGACAACCTCGAAATAATATCTGGACGACCTCCATACCAGTTTACAGATGACAATGGACAAACTCAAACCTATGTCGATAATGCAGCGTCGATATATATAGAAAAAGGCGCCAATCTGATTATTCGAAACTGTACCTTGAGCGATTCAGGAAATGGAATTTTTATTGGAGCTTTTGGCGGTGCTTCCGAGAATATTCTGATTGAGAACAATTACATTTATGACAATGGTATAGAGGGTAGTGTTTTTCATCACAATGCCTACACGGAGGCCTTGGGCATTACCTATCAATACAATCGATTCGGTCCGTTGCGGACAGGAGCTTTAGGAAATAACCTCAAAGACCGGTCAGCAGGTTTGGTGGTTCGGTACAATTGGATAGAATCAGGAAACAGACAACTGGATTTGGTGGATTCAGGGTCATCCACATTGATCAATGATGCCAGCTACTCCTCCACTCATGTCTATGGTAATATTTTAATAGAACCCGATGGTGCAGGCAACAGTCAAATTGCTCACTATGGAGGTGATAGCGGCAATACCTCAAATTATCGAAAAGGGAATTTATTTTTTTATAACAATACCATAATTTCCACTCGAATAGGAAATACTACATTGACAAGACTCTCTACCAATGATGAGACGGCAGAAGTGTTTAACAATACGATATTCACAACAGATACGGGAAATAAATTTGCAATGATAGATGGTAACGGAACATTTAATATGGCTTATAATTGGCTAAAAACGGGATGGGTAAATTGTCATTGTAGCCCTAGCGGTTCTGTAAATGATTTAGGGAATAATGTAACGGGTTCTGATCCGCTTTTCATAGACCTAAATACTCAGGAATTTGGTTTGCAAAGTAATTCACCGCTCATCAATCAAGGCGATGCGATTCCACCTTCCTTGATAACTGATCACAATCTAACTTTGGAATATGTAAAACATCAAAGTTCGGCCAATAGAAACACCATAGGGAATTTGGATATCGGTGCTTTTGAATACCAAAACCAAAATGGTGGAGTCACTGGCAAAATTGGCATTGGCACTACATCTCCGCAAGGGGTATTAGATGTTGTATCCAACAATAGTGGTATTATCTTACCCCGAGTAGATTCTACTTCCGTTGTACAAAATCCCGTCAATGGGATGCTAATTTATGATCTCTCAACGCATTGTGTCAAAGCCTATGAAAATGGAGCGTGGAGTGGTTGTTTAAGCAATTAATACAGTTTCAAAGGGTCATAACGACGTAAAAATACCAAGTCCTGATCCTGTCTGGTTTTCTAATGACATCTATTTTACGTTATTATCGAGTATTAAGTTATTTTTGATTTCTAAATAATCGATTAATCGTATGAAAAATTTTTGTTTACTACTCCTATTATTCTCTTTTTATTCAGGATTTTCACAAAGTCTACCCATCAATTTTGAAGGGGACATTTCCAATGCGGACTTTGTTGATTTTGATGGCGGAACGGCCATTGTTACGACCAACCCTGATCCTTCGGGCATAAATACAAGCCCTTCTGTTGGTCGCATTGTTAGAGATGGTGGCGCTATCTATGCAGGTAGTAAAATTTTACTTTCAGACAATCTAGATTTTTCTGAATTGACAAAAATCACGATGAAGGTCTATACTACAGCTCCTGTAGGCACTACGGTCAAATTTAAATTAGAAGGGTCGGGGCCACCAGTAGAGGTAGATGCATTCACTACGGTTTCTGGTACCTGGGAATCCCTAGAATGGGTTTTTACGGGAACTGAAAATAACCTCAACGAAATTGTCTTTATGTTTGATTTTGGCAATGTAGGCGATGGGACTGCCAGTTCCACGTTTTACTTTGATGATGTAGACCAGATCGCAGGACCCGCAGCTCCTGTCCCTGCTACCCTACCCATAGATTTTGAATCTGGTGTTGTGGATACCGATTTTCTAAATTTCGGAGGAGCATCAGCCAGCGTAATTTCAAACCCACAAATGGACGACGATAATCCCAGTCCAACCGTGTGCCAAATTGTGCGTGACGGAGGCGATTTTTGGGCAGGAAGCAAAATATTTATTGAAGAAACAATCGACTTATCTACTGAGTGGCATATCTCCATGAAGGTGTATACGACTGCCCCAATTGGTACGAGAATTAAATTGGAATTAGAAAATGCCAGTGGTAGAACCAATTTGGACTATTTAACAACCAGCACAGGTACATGGGAAACCGCAAGCTGGAATTTTTATGGGCAAGCCAATGATTACAATAGGATACAGGTGATGTTTGATTTTGGGAATATCGGAGACGGCAGTACTACTTCTACCTTCTTGTTTGATGATGTAATGCAAGTCACGGGACCTGCAATACCTGATCCAATAGCTACCACCTTACCCATAGATTTTGAAGGAAGTATTGAGACAACCGACTTTATCAATGAAAGTGGAGGGATAGCGGAAGTGATCCCCAATCCATACGTTGATGAAAATAACCCGAGTGCAACCGTAGCAAGATTTGTGAGAAGTGGAGGTGCTCCATGGGCAAAAAGTAAATTGGCATTAACGGACTTTATCATGGATATGTCAACCGTAGGGTCCTTTTCAATGAAAGTCTATACAGATGCACCGATAGGGACGACACTAAAATTTAAAATAGAAAGTAATGTCGACAATTTCGCTGACGAACGAGATGCTGTAACGACCGTGTCTGGTGAATGGGCTACATATACATGGGACTTTACCAACCAGGACAATCCGATATACAATGTATTGACATTTATGCTTGGGTATGCAACACCCAACGATGCCTCTGCAAATGCAACATTCCTATTTGACGACATTCAACAAATTTCCAAAACGGCGAGTGATGGCAGCAAGCAATCCTTAAATCTAGATGACATTTCTATTTATCCAAATCCAGTAAATGATTTTCTGAATATTACATCTTCTGATGCATCTTTAAAGAAGATCACCTTATTTGACATTGTTGGGAATCAGATATCCGTTGTACAACCTAATAGCAAAGAGACAACAATTAATGTATCTCAACTTCCTCGAGGCATGTACATCGCTAAAATCTCCACTGATGAAGGAACAGGTAGTATTGAATTTATAAAAGAGTAAAGAGTAGCACATATTGACTAAGCAAGAACGGGATCCATGGTGAAGCGGTAGATATATTTATAATATTGGTTAGGGTCAACTAACGATAGTTTCGAAACTATCAATACTTATTCATAACTACTACCGATTAAATACCTATAATTTATACCCTATGAGGTTTGTGATTTTATTTTGTCTTGCAGTAAGATTGTTCCATCCTACTCTAATAGGTTGAATTACCAAATGCCCCTAATTGTCTGAGATATTTGATGTTGTACTTTATTGAAATTCGTTGAATATTAATTATATTGAATTCCATATTCAATCAATTACCATGAAAATATATCACGAATACCTGAAAAGGTGTTGCTCACAGCAATTTCAAACCACGTCAAACACTATTAAAAAACCAGCTATGAAATCTATTTTACCTATTCTATTAGTCTTTATTTGGTGTGTTACGACTTCTGCAACTGACACAACAATCGTTTTCAAAAAAATCAGTCATTCCGATGTATTCGAATTGGCTAAAAAGGAGAATAAAAAAGTAATGCTATACTTTCATTTTGATGGGTGTGGTGCCTGTGTGACAATGGAAAAAACAGCGTTCAAAGATAAAAGCGTTTTTGAATTTTTCAATTCCAACTTTGTGAATTTTGAAATCAATACACTGAAGGGAGAGGGCTTAGAAACCAACAAGATATATAATATTAAATTACACCCCACTTTCCTCTTTTTTGATAGCGAGGGAAATGAATTGCATAGAATGGTGGGTATATTTAGCCCAGAGGAGTTCTATATGACAGCATACAAGACGTTGAATTCCAATCGGACTTTGACCAAATACAAAGAACAATACAACGCAGGCAATAGAACTGCTGACTTTTTGTTTGATTATGCTTATATACTTAGAGATGCATATGAATTGGACTCTACCGTTGTGAGTGAATATTTAGGTGCTATCGAACCAAAAGCCTACTCGCTAGAAAGAAATCTTCGTTTCATATATGAATTCTGCGTTCATAATCATGAGATATTCATCCCATTTGATCATTCTGCATTTAGTTTTCTATCCAACAACGCAGACCTTTTTAAAGAGCATTTTGACATCGATCAGGTAGACACAAGAATCGTATGGATCCTCAGTAATACTATGTATAAAGCAATCAAAGAAAAAGATGAGAAACGCTTTTATCAGACCATAGAGATCATAAAAGCATACGATAAAGGAGAAGATTATTTGTTTAAAGAAAATGATGGACGAGTTACTGCCATGATCTCAGGTAAAAACCTTGTGCTTTCTTCAAAGCTTCTTTTTTTTGAAAAAATGGGAGATCAATCCAATTACATAAAAACACTGGACCAATACACTCGAGAAATCTGGAATGATGCGAGTGAGCTCAATAGTTTTGCATGGCGAATATTCGTAACTGCTGCCGATGATGATTTTGCCAAAATAAAAACCGCTATTCAATATTCTATCCGTTCAATTGAACTAAAAAACTCTTATTCCTACAATGACACCTATGCCTGTTTGTTGTATAAATCAGGAGAAAAGGAAAAAGCACTTTTACAAGCTCAAAAAGCAATAGATATCGCAAAGGAAACTGGGCAGAATTATGATGAAACCCAAAAATTAATTGATAGGATTAATGAAGAGAAGTAGAAGGGAGAAATGGTGATGCTACTAGGTTCATCACTTGAAAAGAAAAATTTTCACGATATTTCTGCGAGTGACCATATAAAAAATATTGGAGGCGGAATAGATGCCGGACATAATACTGCAGATTGGGATTTAAGAGCGCTGCTAAATAAGACCTAAAAATCAATCCTATATCAAGCAAGTAGTACGATACATATTATATAAAAATAGTGCAAGGACAATGAAAATTAAACTATACCAAATAGATGCTTTTACGGATAAAATATTTCACGGCAACCCAGCAGCAGTATGTGTCTTGGATAAATGGATTGACGAAGATACCATGCAAAAAATTGGTGCAGAAAATAATTTAGCTGAAACAGCTTTTGTGGTGAAGAAAGGAAAAGATTATGAGATCAGATGGTTTACCCCAACCGTTGAAGTGGATTTATGTGGACACGCGACATTGGCAGCCGCCTATGTGTTGTACAAATACTATAACCATGCGTCCGATAGAATCGATTTTCATTCTCGAGCGAGCGGATTGCTTTCCGTAACTAGGAAAGATGATAATCTTACTCTAGACTTCCCTACTGACATTTACGAAAAAGTGGATGCCCCACAGCAATTGGTGGAGGCTTTGGGGGTCAAACCTATTGAAGCTTACAAAGGGAAAACCGATTATTTATTGATTTTCCAAAGTCAGAAAATAATTGAAGGCTTTAAACCAGATTTAAATTTAATTGCAGCCGTTGGTGGACGAGGAGTGATCGTGTCTGCAGAAGGAGAGCAAATTGATTTTGTTTCAAGATTTTTTGCTCCACAAGCTGGAGTTGATGAAGATCCAGTTACCGGTTCGGCACATACTACTTTGACCCCAGTGTGGAGTAAGAAACTCAATAAGAAAACTCTTACAGCAAAACAATTATCAAAAAGACAAGGTAGTTTGAAATGTGAATATTTTGGTGACCGAGTTAAGATAACAGGAAAGGCAGTTACTTATTTAATGGGTGAAATTGAAATCTGAATAAAAGAAACATAACATTACAATCGAAAAGGCAGTATTTTAGCAGGATGGTAACCGACTCAAATTTTAATTGCAATCTGGTCATTTGTGTTGGATAACACTAGAATAAATGAAACAAAATATACTATATGGAGTATTTATTATAATTCTAATTGGATGTGAATCCGAATCAAAAAACGATAAATTTTCGGGAGAATTTAACGGATTTTGGGCTGAAACTGTTTGGCATTATAAATTTTATTCAAATAATAAGTTTGAATTCAAGTGTGAAGGTCATTTTGGATTTATAAA
Source organism: Saprospiraceae bacterium (assembly GCA_029212405.1). Taxonomy (GTDB): domain Bacteria; phylum Bacteroidota; class Bacteroidia; order Chitinophagales; family Saprospiraceae; genus CAJXUU01. The sequence goes on along the minus strand of JARGNR010000065.1, from coordinate 25,247 downwards.
ATCAAAAGGCATCTATGAAAGAAGACAAGATTCACTGTTTCTGATGCCTAATGATACCACCCTTGCGAAATATGGAGTTGTAAACGCATTATATCTAATAGATGGCGATTCTTGTATTATTGACGCTGAATTAAAATACGATTATTGTAAGACTAGAAAATGGAGTAAAGAAAGAGCACTTATACATCCAACAAATCGCAAATACGAATCCTAAATTTAAAAACAGATTGGTATTGACAGAACCTACATATCAATTATATATTGCTGATCACGATAGCACTTTACCATGAAGAAAAAAATAAAAATAGCGCTAGTTCTGACAATTGGATTTTTCGGGTTCAATTCTGTAAACGGTCAATTCCAAAATGCGCCAATTAAAATTGTTGATTATCACGTACATATTATGAGTCCAGAATTAATTTCAAATCTTACATTTCAAGGATTTGATTTTCAAAGATCACAATTTCAAATAATTAAGGATAAAAAGGAATATTCTAATATTTCTGAAATTTCTAATGATAACCAGAATGCAAAAATGGTCTTAATCTCGGTTGGGTATGCCTATAAAAATATGGAAGGAGGCTTTTCCAAAGAAGAATTTGTTAAAAGGGAAAACAACCTGCTATCTGAATTAGTAAAAACGGATCCTGAACATTTAATTGGTTTTTATGGAATAAATCCACTTGAAGATTTTGCAATTAAGGAGATAAAAAGGTGTGATGAGGACTTAAAATTAGATGGCTTAAAACTTCATTTACAATCCTGCAATTTGGATTTGAAAGACTCTATTCATTTAACAAAATTGCAAAAGGTAATTGAATTGGTAGCTAAAAGAAAAATACCACTATTAATCCACAATAACGCTTGGGATAAATCATTTGGCAAAGAGTATTTCAAAATTTTCAAAAAGGAGATTTTAGATAAGATTGATCCATTAACAATCATTTTTGCTCATGCTGGAGATGGAGGTGGTTTTTACCAATTTGGCTATGATTTTTTAAATGAATTTGTTTTGTATTTCCAACAAGAAAAAGAAAGAAGCAAACATAAAATCTATTTTGAATTATCAGGCGTGGCAAAGATCACCAAATATCCAACTTCAAAAACAGAAGAAGATTTTCTTAAAATAATGAAGAAGATCGGATACGATAAATTTATTTTTGGTTCAGATTATCCAGTGAGAGATAGTCCAACTTATATAAATGAATTCTTTAATCTTATGCCAATTGAAAAAGATGAGCTGAAGAAAATTATTGAGAGAGATTTATTTGTAGCGTTGAAAAAGGAATCACGATAGGAGCACAATGTGCATGCCATTCATTGTCAACAAAAGCGGACATACCTGAATACTCGATACCATTGTGTGGCATTCGTCCAAATGTATTAAAAACTGTATTATAATATATACAAATGAAAGAGCAAAATTAACCACAGAACAACTAAGAAAATTCTCAGATTTTCAAACATACAAGGTAGTGGGACAATTTGCTAACATTGACTTAGGGATTGATGAAACTGTAAATTCAATTAGAGCACTTGATGAACACAATACGCGATTTGAAAAAATGTTTGATGCCAAAAAAAAGTGGATTGAAGAAAAAAGGTACTCATCCCTGATTATTGTTATATCTGCAATGGGATTTGCGAACTAAGTGAACAACATTACAAGAAACCTAAACTGCCAAAACAAAGAGCAAAAAATAAAAAAAACAAACAAGAAGAGAATTAATAGACTCCGCGTATTATTTTTAATTCGCTGTTTTAAAATTGGCCTGTTAAATGAAGGAGAGCTGAAAAGTTATTGTGATCGCCTTGGAACAAGCATAGACTTTAACGATTTAAATAAATGACACATTTCAAATGGAAATTAATAAACACAAAATTAATAGGTCATAAAGCATAAAATGTTCACTTTTAGCAGAAGCTAGTTCCGTTAATTGTGCGAGACGGTAATCATCAATAAAAAATATGAAATTTTGGGATTTGAAAGTAAAATATCAGGATATATCGCGAGTCATAAGATGCTTTGGGATGAAGAAGCTATTCATCAAATAGAATCAGTAATCGATACGTTGCCAAATCTTGAAAACGACCATTGGCCTTTTTTGCCTAAAGACATATTTGCCCTTTCAAAACCAATATCCAAAGATGCAAACCCAGTTCAGATATCCTATAGTTCAGCCATGATTCATTTCTCGATGTCAGTCAAACAAATCGAAGAAGATCTACAAGAGTGGATACAGAAATTTGAAAACTTTTTCAAACGAATTCCAGAAGTCTACGAAGCCAATGTTGACATTCATTTACCACCATATACTGGGAACTATAAAAACGAAAATTTAAATTACCATTGGAAAGCAAAAAGAGATTCAAACGGCAAGGTATATTGGATTTATAAAGGAGACCCTACCACACTAGAGGATATCTGCAATCCGATTCACTTTACACATTCCTATTTTACTGAGAAACTAAAAAATGACGTAATTCAAAATATGCAATGGCTTTCTTCTAAGGTTGGTGAAGTAATCACAATAACAGACAGAATTACGACATTAAAAGGAAATTATGACAGACATTTCACAAGGACGAATCGAATTGAAACCACGTTTAATAATTTTGGCATAAGAACTAGTGGAGCAATTGCATCGATTGAAGGAGATCACATAGAATTCGAATTTAAGACGGACAGCATAAGAAGAATTGAACGGAGGGAGAATAAATTGGAAATAGAACTAGGACTGGACGTGAATACGAGTCGATTAATTCACTTAGAAATAAGAAAGGTCGTTTAAATGGGCAATTGAACACAAAGCAATGTTGAAATAAAAAATAGTACCTTGGAAAACAAAACGAGCCGAAATCAAATACAAAACGTCATTAGACACTAGACTCGTCTATACAGTATTCAAAGAGTATTACTTAGAATTATAAATGAACATACTTAAAGCATTTTTAATTACAGCCTTACTAATAGGATTAGATTTACTAATTGCTCTTGGAATTTTTGAATTCCTAGATCCAACCGTCTATGATTCTTTGAGTGACAGTAGTCTGATTCATTATTATGGAATAACACATCGAATACCTTATGTAATTGCTTATTTCATAGTTTTATACTTGTCTTATAGAGCTGTCTTCAACTTTAATAAAGGAATTGAAAAGGTAAAAGAAATAAATCCGAAATTCCTTCTCTATTTATTCTTGATAACCATTGGACTTGAATTCTTTGACCGGCCATTCTTTGATTTTAGTAGAATTTATGACGATTTCAATGGTATAGAATTGGAACCATTAGATTTTCCTGAAATATCGAAGTGGTCAATTATTTACAGCGGAATATCAGTTTTGATTTTTGCTCCATTATTTGAAGAACTCTTGTTTCGTAAAGTTTTATTTGGCGAGATATTAAAAAAGCAATCATTAACTGTTTCAATATTGATTTCGAGTATGTGTTTCTCTTTGATTCATCTACCAAGCTATAAAAACTTACTACCTACATTTATTTTTGGGATTATAACTTGTCTAATATATAATTCAACCAAAAACATTTTTTACACCATAATCTTACACTTTTTGACCAATTTAAGTTGGTTGGTTTTAGCAGCTTATGGAAAGTCTTACTATGAATGGAGCTACGGACTAAATTACAATTTCATTTATTGGTTGCTATTTATTTTTGGAGCAATATTATCTTCTATTGGAATTAAAAAAATAATGGTAGCTGATAAAGGTTATAAGTAATGGCTTGCTCTCCCCTACTTATGAAAATCCTAACAAATGTATAGCTTGTTTAATTGTCAAGTTTAATGCACTTGAATAATTACCTAGCGATTGGATTTGGAAGAATTCCATCGCTACCATTTTCTGGTAACGTAGCATGCAATATTAGCAAGAGCCATAATGATTATAGCTGGCAGAAAAATGCTTTGATCGATATGGCCTTGTCGATCTACATGATCAAGAATGACCAAATAAAACCCAAAAACAAATCCATCAAGAACTTTCGTAGAGATGAAATACAAATACCTTTTAAGATTTCATATCTTGAAGCAACTTTCAGAGAAAGTCGTCAATAACAATCCGATTAACCATAACATAAATCAATAAAGATGAAAAGATTCAATATACTAATCTTACTACTCAGCATTAGCCTATTAACTATTCTGACAGAATCGTGTAAAAAAGATGAAAGCTGTCCAACTATCAACTGTAATACTGGAGAAGTAAACGAAGAAACCTGTTCTTGCGATTGTCCCGATGGCTTTTCAGGTCTCAATTGTGAAACCGAAGATTTGTGTATTACTCAAAATATAAATTGCCAAAACGGAGGTTTATGTATAGATGGAACATGTAATTGTCTCCCTGGGTTCTTTGGAGTGAATTGTGAACAGCTAGACATGAGTCAAATTCAGGCATTATTGGATGGTGGCATCACACCTAAAACGTTATATGACGCAGGTGTGAATTTAGAACAACTCTATGGAAAGATGTACAAAGATGGAATCCTATTTTATCTCAATACTGATGATGGTACGGGCATGGTAGCAGCTCCCGAAGATCAAAGTACAGGAGCAGAATGGGGATGCTATGAAATCAATGTTCCGTTTTTAAATAATGTCCCTTGGAATGAAGGAACACCGAATGGAGAAGGAGCAGAAATAGGTGATGGGGCAATCAATACCGATAGAATTTTAATGGAAAATTGTATGTCCAGTAATGGCACAGACATCGCTGCGAAATTATGTCGAGACATCGGAGAAGAATGGTTTTTACCTTCAATAAAAGAATTGGTTTTAATGAACACTAATTTGTATGAGAATGGACATGGAGGATTTTCGGCTGTTTTTTATTGGAGTTCAACAGAGCTCGTCTACAACGATGCTGGAAAGTTTAAAGCGTGGGTTTCAGATTTTAATGAAGAGGGCTTTCAGCACATGATAGGCAGGAAAATAAACGCTCATGTTCGTGCGGCACGTGCTTTTTAACTATTGAAGTGATTTAGCCATTTTTTCGACTCATAAATTGAAAAAGAAAAATGGCATTCAAATTTCAGTCTGTTTGGTGGTCTGTTTAAGGTTTTTTAAATTGTGGGATTGGTAGCCTAGTAACGAAAAGAATGTAGCTGTAGCACAAAAGCTCAAATGCCAAAGGTCTTTCTTTATAATTAACTACATCCAGCAATAGTTTTGGTCGTAATTTGATCATCACTAACTATATTAAATTAGGCCAGGAAAATTTAAATGAATTGAAACATGAAAAAAATTAGAAAAGAAGACATCAGCCAAGAATTATTTGACCTGTATGACGATTATGCTCATAATAAATTAGAGCGCAGGCAATTCATTGAAAGACTATCTTTTTTTGCTGTAGGAGGTCTGACCATTCCTTCTTTACTAAGTTTTATGTCTCCCAATTATAAAGACACCGCACTCATTGATCCAGATGATCCGAGAATCCACTCCGACTATATTACGTATGACTCACCCAATGGAGGCGGAAGCATAAAAGGTCTATTGTCTAAACCCGCAGAAATCAAAACCAAATTGCCAGGTGTGGTTGTCGTGCATGAAAACAGAGGGCTAAATCCATATATCGAAGATGTGGGCCGACGAACTGCAGTGGAAGGTTTTATAAGCTTAGCCCCAGATGCCCTCACTCCTCTTGGCGGATACCCTGGAAACGATGATGATGGTCGTGCATTACAAAAACAGCGGGATAGAAATGAAATGCTGGAGGATTTTATAGCAGCCTATCAGTATCTTAAAAACCATAAGGATTGCAATGGAAAAATTGGCGTTGTTGGATTCTGTTTTGGAGGCTGGATTTCAAATATGATGGCAGTAAGAATTCCAGAACTTGGAGCAGCTGTTCCATATTATGGTAGACAACCCGCTGAAGAAGATGCGCTAAAAATAAAAGCTCCATTATTGATGCAATATGCCGAATTAGACACAAGAGTGAATGCTGGTTGGCCCACTTTTGAAGCCATCCTCAAAGCCAAGAATATAAATTATGAAGCATATATCTATCCAAAAGTAAACCATGGCTTTCATAACAATACGACCCCTAGATATAACAAGTCAGCAGCTGAACTTTCATGGAGTCGTACCATAGATTTTTTTAATGCTCACCTCAAATAGGGTGAAATGCTCCGAAAATTCATATAAGAAGTAGAGGGGAACAAGAACGTTTAATATTTCATTAATGCGAATATTACTCTGACCATTAGTCTCAAATAAGGTAAAATGAAACGTTTACTGATTGGAAAAATATTGATAACGCTTGGACTTATAATTAGTCTAAATCCGTATTTGATGGTTTTCTTCGGTGGCCCCACCTTCCTTATTGGAGCATTAATTTACTTGAACACCAAAAATTCAATTCAATCAAAATTACTATGGATATTAACACCAATTGTAATTTGGTATCCATTGATGCTATCATTTTATTGGGTGTGCGGAGCTATTGGAACCGCAACCGCACAAAAGAAAGATTACATCATTCCAGAAAACTTTAGAGGAAAGATTAAAGTTGTAGAATCGCAATGTGGACAAGTTCCCAAAATTAAAGATGGGAGAATTCAATTTGAAATTCCTTCCAATGGGATTTATTTATTTAATGGTGAATTAAAGAGTGGATACGTCAACGAAAAATTCTACATCAAAAAACAGAATTCAGAATTAGAGGAGATAGAATCTAAACCTTGGGCAACTAGAGATGAAGAAAAAGACACTAAAGGATCAGAAAGGATTACTGGAATTTATGGAGGTGCTTTTGGACATTTTGGTGATAACAAGGCAAATTTTATTGAAAAATATATTGAGACAAATAAAATTTATGATGAACAAGTATTTTTTCAAATTACCAAACGACAAGATGAAATTTTAGATAGTTTGAGAGCAAATTGTGAAAATAAGAATGGAGTTTTTTAAATAAAAAGATAAAGTCACCGAGAAATATTATGCATCATATTACTTATACCCAACAGATGATTAAAAGCATGAATTCTAATGGCCGTTATGCTAATGATTACAACCATGTCCATTAAATAAAAAAAATGTATCCACAATTTGAAGATGAAGTTAAAATAGAACATTTACAAGGGTACTTGTACGTTCAGCAATTAATTGAAAATACAGCTACGTCGAATGCTGGTGCAATGAAAGTGTATTCAATCAATGAGATAAATAAGGTAGCAGAGAATTTAGAAATAGTTGACTTAGCGATTTCCTTGATCTTGGATAGGGTAAAATACTCTGTTGAAATTAAAGAAGTTCACCATACATTTTTTAAAGAAAATGCAGAATTCCATTTTTTAAAAGATTGGGATATGGAGCTCAAAGAAAATTTAAATAATTGGTTTGCAGACAAATACCTTTCAGCCAATGCAATTTTCGAATCTTTCAAAAAATATAGTGAACATCATAAGGATTGGACAAAAGAGGAAAGAGAAAAATATCTTAAAACTGGAAAGCTTGCTGAAAAAGAATCAGAAAGAAAATTAAGAGAATGGAAGTCGAATTCGAGATATTTTATTGATTTGCTAAAAGCCCTTTTTAGTTCATTGGATATAGAAGTTTTGAAAATAACTTTTCCAAAAGATAAAAAAAATGAACGAGTATATCCTTTTCATGAAATGAATTCAACTTGGGGTTGGGATTTTGATATTTTTATTCTTTCATCAAAGAACAAAAAAGTAATTCTTCATTTGGGAAATGTATTAACTTAAAAAATGAACATAACTTGTAATAGTGTTTGCGGCGATATATCCTTACTATTGTGAACAACCGTATTCAGGGACTTTCAAGAATTAGATTGGATCAAATGGAAGACAAACAAATTAATACATGGTAAAAAAAGGAATGACAATAAAGATTACTACCCGTACAGAATATTCTCTGCAAAAGACTTGAAAAATTACCCTAAGAATAAAGTTTCTGCAGATGTAAAGCTAGAAATAGAGAAAAAAAGAGAAGTTTATATTTGTAGTGCAGCCAAAAAAGAATTTAAAAGTGCTTTCGAATTTTGGATTGCTGGAATTTCAGAACTTGTACGTAGAGGAGAATCGGGAAACTCAGATTTGTGTGATGGTCGGTACCTTCCCATATCAAAAGAAAATTTAGAATATGAATTGAAAACACTTAGTTCAAATCTTGATATATTGCTTAAAGAAAAAACATTTCAATCCGCAATGAAGATGAGATACGACAAAATATTTTCGGGATGGTATTTTGTAGAAACGAAAAATCAATATCATATTATTGATTTAACCAGACCAAATTAATGAATATGAAAATGGAAGGGAACAATCAGAATGGTAAAAGCAACAATCAACTTAAAATCAAATAAAAATTAACATAAACATGAAAGTTACAGCCGAAAAAAATGAAAAGGTAGCCAATATGATATTTGCATCCATTTATCCACTGTACCTGAATAGATTGGTAAAAAACGGTAAAACTAAAGAAGAACTCGACCAAGTAATTAAATGGTATACTGGTTTTGATCAAGATGCTCTACAAGCATTGATAGATGAAAAAGCAACGTTTAGGACATTTTTTCAAAAAGCCAACATACATCCAAACGAATACATGATTAAAGGAGTCGTTTGTGGTTATCGAATAGAAGAAATAGAGGAGGAATTTGAGCTGTACAAACAATGTAGACAAATGGAAAAGCTGATTGATGAATTGGCGAAAGGTCGTAAAATGGAGAAAATTTTGCGTAAAGAAAAAAAGTAGAAACTATTGCTGATCCTGCATAACCTGATTTGAAGTGTAGTTTTAGCAGAATGTTAGTTGTAAAAAGAAACTAAAACATATAGTATGAAAAAAATTGCGACAATATTGTTTATCGCATTACTTACTTTCAGTTGTTCTGACTTAAAGCAAAAAAATAAAAAAGGAGAGGAAATAAGTCACTTGCGATCTGAACTCATCAGGTCAACTACAGAAAATTCAAATGAAGCCAAAGGACAAATCGCTACATTCTTGACATTTCAAAAAGAAGATGCAGAACAAGCAATGAACTTTTACATTGAGCTGTTTGACAATTCCAGAATTATTAATATTAAACGTTGGGGAAAGGAAGGACCTGGAAAAGAAGGAACAATAATGCATGCCACATTTCAATTGAATGGAAATTTATTTATGTGCAGCGACAGTCCGCCAATACATGAATGGGGTTTTACCCCAGCAGTTTCGAATTATGTGGAATGTGCGAGCGAGAGTGAACTTGAACAGTTATTCACTAGACTATCCGAAAATGGAAAAATTATGATGCCCTTGAATAATTATGGTTTTAGTCAAAAATTTGGATTTATTGAAGATCAATTTGGTGTTTCTTGGCAACTGAATTTACAATAGAAAAGCCACCTGGTAATACTTTGCAAATTGGGAATGAATCCCATTCGACCTCTACGCCATGTTTACTAGGTGTTCGCTTTCACTTACACCCAACGTTCATTCAGGACTTAGACGTCTAAGTAATTATAAAATAGAATTATGAATAAACCTTTACTTATTCTTCTGACATTATCTGTGATTTTAGGATGCTCAAAAGATGCAATGGACAATTCAAGCAAGTCTGAAAACTGTGATATTCTTCAAAATATAGAAGATATAAATGTGCTCCTTAATGAATGTAAAGAAAACCTCATTCTGTCGCCAGCTGAAATAGAAGAGAACTTGAACGGTCAATGGACCTTAGCAGGAATTATCCCTGTATGGTCAACACTTGAATCCACTCCTGATTGTTTAATTCTAACTATAGATAATCAGTCTCTGACCCTTAAGAATCTGAGTACTAATGAAGAAATCACTTCCACTTGGAATCTTAAAACCTATGATGTGAATGACGATTTGATATTTTTGCTAGAGCCAGATAATCAAGAACTTAGATGGTCTGTAGGAATGCAATACTTTTCAAAAAATATCATGTATGGCGCTGGGTATGCTTTTGATACGGATACCTACATATTTGAGCGATAGCATCCAATTTAATACCAAATAAGTAATAAATAGTTACCCATACTCCCCTATTGACTAATATCTTTAGCAAAATTCTTATAACATGAAATATTCAATCTCCGCTTCTATCTTTCTTGTACTATTCATTGTGTTATTTTCCTGCAATAAAAATGAAGGAATGATTGAGCGAAGTTATGCTTGTATTTTTGAGCAAAATGACGATGATCTAGACGGTGTTATTGATGACAATGAAAGGAAGATCATGAAGGAATGTTTGGAAAACCCACTATCGTCAAAAAGTAGTATTGAAAACAACTTGATTGGAGAATGGGAGCTTATTGGGCATGGAGAGGGATGGATTCCGACTATATCTCAACCCTGTGGATATATAAGAATCTCTGAAGATGAATTGATATATGAACTCCGAAACGACCGTACTGATATTGTCTCCGTACATCAATGGAATATCCAAGAACTCAATTCGAATGGAAGTGTGTCTTTTAAATTTAATATTATTCCTAAACCCACCGTAGGTTTATCTATGAGTCAATTTTGTGATAAATATATGTATGGTGATGCAACTCCCAGAGATGGCAACATGTATTTGTATGCAAAAATTGACTAAAAAAGAGCATCTCAGATACCTGAAGTGATTTATAAGGCAGAATGGATCAATCAATTTTAAAAGTCAAATCATAAATAATACTTAAAAGGAATCATCAACCCTCCATAAAATTGGGCTTCGTAAAATTTAGAAGTAGTTTTGTACAAAAAGTGACATGATACACTACTTACTCTTAATATTATTATCTTATCCGATGGGTAAATCAACTGATTCTTTAATTATTGATGATAAGGATACACGAATCAAATCCATTGTTGTGTCTGATTACAACCGTGCTGAGAATACCTTTTCACCAAGAACAAAACGTATAATCAACTACTCTCGTAATTTTACGCACTTGGAGTATCTAGAATATGATAGTAATGATGAAATTTTTGAAAAAGTCATTGCTGAATATAAAGACGATAAATTGATACATAAGATTTTCTCAATAGGAGACCATGAATCCCATGATTCGTACACATATGATCAGTTTGGAGATTTGATTGGTCAAACATCTCGTGAATCAGACTATCAACTTCAAGATACCTTCATTTATCTTAATAGAAAATTGATTAACCATAAAGCATATAAAAGTACAAAAGCACTCGATAAAACACTGATTTATGAAGAGGATTTCACTTACGACAAGAATGGGAACAAGTTAAAGAAAGATACTTCCACTCCTGAGGGAACAAAAACTACCAACTATGCCTTTGATGCTCAACATCGGATAATCTCAAAATCTGAACCCTACAAGAGATACAAAATAACTTATGAAGGAGATACATTAATAAGTATTCTAAAATCGGAAGGTGCAGAATTTGAAAAAGAAGATACAAAAACAAAAATTTTCTATAACCAGAAAGGGCAATTGGTGAAAGTGGTTTTAGAACTCTCCTATGAAAAATATACTACTGATTATTCTTACGACAAGAACAATAATCTTATTCAGTTAACGAGCATCATAGCATATCCAAATGGAAGGAAGGGATATAGTAAAGTTGAATTTGGCCCATACTCCATAAAGTCCAATTTCATCTACCCTTCTTGGTTTGTAAGTTGTGATATGATTAATAGGCGTTTAGTAAAAGATATAACTAATCTTATAGATGAAGATCATACAACAGAACTGATTAATGAGACAACAGTGAGTCGACTTTTTAAGACCTTCCCAGATTATTATATTCGATATCAATCTAAAGACGGAATTGACTGGGTCCCCGAATCAAAAATGGATTTCAATTTTATTACCTCAGGGGAATAAGTGGGAGTACTTCGTTAAGACAAATTTAGGTGCTAAACTGAACTTTATAAATTTTGTCTTTTGGAGATAGCACATAAATGGTACGGTGTTTAAATAATAGGAAGAACTACCCAGTTTGCATACGTTTGTGCTTTTCTATAGAAGGCCAGATGTTTAATCAAAAGAAAAAACAAGATTTTACTCGTACATTTTTGTACTATTGATGAATTGAAAATTTATGGAAATTCTATAACGACAAAGACGAATGTCAAACCAATTAAAATGAAATTAAACATACTCCTATTATTGAGCCTTTTAACTCTGTTGACATCTTGCAATGGACAGACCTCTAATAAGAAAAAAAACAAGGATCAGTTTAAAGAACTATTGGTAAAGGGCGACACCGTAAAAGATCTTGGAAGCAGCATAATGGTTGTTTATCAAGACAAAAAGAATAGGTATTGGTTTGGCAGCTGGGATACGGGGGTGTATAGATATGACGGAAAGACATTGGTTAATTTCACCACCAAGCATGGTTTGGCAAACAATAGAATTGATGAAATTAAAGAAGATAAATCTGGCAACATCTATTTCACAGCTTGTCACCCTACATCCACGATATCTAAGTTTGATGGAAATGCATTTACAACATTAACGGCCATCTCCAATAATGATTGGAAACTTAATTCCACTGATATGTGGTTTAAACATGCTTATCAAAATGAGAAAGTATATCGGTATGACGGTCATACATTACATGAATTACAGTTGCCTAAACCACCAAACCTCCCCAATCCTTTTGAAATTTATAGCATTTATAAAGACAAGAAAGGAAACATTTGGTTTGGCTCAAATCCTGTAGGAGTTTGCCGATACGATGGAAAATCGTTTGAATGGATTACAGAAGAAGATGTAACAGAATTTCGCAACGAAGGTGCAAACGGAGTACGGTCCATTGTGGAAGACAAAAATGGCGACTTCTGGTTCAATACTGAATATCGTTATCGTGTTTACGACAGCGGATCTTTAAAAAGCAATACGTTTTATACCAGGCTCAAAAGCATAGGTGGTTTAGATGGGAAAAAAGACAGCGATTTAGACGAGTATTTATCAACAGTAAAAGACAAAAATAATGATTTGTGGTTTGTAACCTATGATAGTGGCGTTTGGAAATATGATGGAACGAAAATCACTCACTTTGCAGTTCAAGTTAATTCAAAAGACATTAATTTATTCAGCATTTATAAAGACAATAATGACGAACTATGGCTTGGAACACCCGAAAATGGAGCTTTTAAATTTGATGGAAGAACTTTTGTGAAATTTAGACGATGATGAAAGACAGAAGAACTATGTCTCGAGGTTGATATCAGAGACGATCTTGATAAAGAAGTAAGTAGGGATAATCATAATTTATACTTTATAGTGATTACTAGTGACGTATACCGTTGCTGAATAATTAGTATTTTTACGCTAGAAGTGATTTAAAGAGAAATAACTCGACAAAAAAACTCATTTTCAACAGCTCATTTTCAAAAAACTGCTTCCAAGACTTTAAATAAAATCAATGAAAAACAAATCCATCCTATTGGTACTTATATTATCCACCCTAATTATGTCATGTAATAACTCCGAGAAAAAGGAAGCCAATTCTACTAAAAAAGTAAGCTCCAAAACCTACACCGGCAAAACGATTACTCATGCTTATGATGCAGAGATTGACAACATTATCAGTCAAATGACATTAGAAGAAAAATCTGGGATGTTGCATGGCACCAGTATGTTTACCACCGCAGGAGTAGAACGATTAGGAGTTCCAGAATTGAAAATGGCTGATGGCCCGTTAGGTGTTCGTGAGGAGATATCAAGAGATTCATGGGCACCTGCAGGGTGGGACAATGATTATGCTACCTATTATCCAGCTGGGGCAGGACTTTCTGCTGCATGGAGTCCTGAACTTGCTTACAGGTTTGGATTTAGCGTTGGCGAAGAGTCCCGAGCTCGAGATAAAGATGTTTTACTATCGCCTGCCATAAATATTATACGAACCCCTTTAGGAGGCAGAACCTATGAATATTTTACGGAGGATCCCTATTTAAACAAAAAACTGTCTGTTCCTTTTATTGTAGGATTACAAGAAAATGACGTAGCAGCTTGTGTCAAACATTATGCAGCTAATAATCAGGAAACCAATCGTGATTTTGTCGATGTGCAAATTGACGAGCGTACGCTTCATGAGATTTATCTTCCTGTGTTCGAGGCAGCAGTTACAGAAGCTAAAGCCTACACTATGATGGGTGCCTACAACAAATTCAGAGGTGAATATCTTTGCGAAAACGGTTATATGTTAAATGACGTATTGAGAGATGAATGGGGCTTTGAAGGAATTGTAATTTCTGACTGGGCAGCTGTACATACTTCTGTAAATTCGTTGAAAAGTGGACTCGATATAGAAATGGGCACCCCAAAACCCTTTAATGAATTCTTTTTGGCAGATGCGTTAATTGAATCTGTAAAAGCAAAGAAAATCTCTGAAGCTGAATTAGACATCCACATTAAGCGTATTATGCAGTTGATGTATACCTTAAAAAGTATGGGTGGGCAAGAGCGTACAGCAGGTAGTATAAGCACCGAGGCTCATTTTAAAGACGCTTATGACATCGCTTCAGAATCAGTTGTATTACTTAAAAACGAACAGGATTTATTACCACTAAATGTTTCAGATATTAAATCAATAGCTGTCATTGGAGCGAATGCTACCAAAAAAAATTCCTTAGGAGGATTTGGAGCAGGTGTTAAAACGAAAAGAGAAGTCACCCCTTTGGAGGGTTTAAAAAACAGACTGCCTGAATCTGTTCAGATCAATTATGCGGAAGGATACCAAGAAAAATATGCCCCTAAGCGAGCAGCTAAATTTGGTGAAGTCACCCAAGAACGAAAGGAGACCATTGACGAATTAGATCCTTCCTTGGTGGAAGCAGCGATAAACGCAGCCAAAAACTCTGATGTTACCATCATTTTTGCAGGTTCTAACCGTGATTATGAAACGGAAGCTTCTGATCGGGCGAGTTTAGATTTGCCGTTTGGTCAAAATGAATTGATTGAAAAAGTGTTAGCCGTAGCTCCTAATGCCATTGTGGTCATGATTGCAGGAGCACCATTTGATGTGAATACCATAAAAGAAAAATCATCCGCCTTAGTTTGGAGTTGGTTTAATGGTTCAGAAGGTGGAAATGCATTGGCAGACGTTTTATTGGGATCGATCAATCCTTCAGGCAAGTTGCCCTGGACCATGCCAAAGGACATCATGGATTCTCCGGCACATGCTACAAATAGCTTTCCAGGCGATGAAGTAGTCTCTTATGCCGAAGGTATTTTGGTAGGATATCGATGGTTTGACACTAAAAAAGTAGAACCGTTATATCCATTTGGCTATGGACTATCCTACACCACTTTTGATTTTAAAAATATTTCAACAGATAAAAACAGTGCTTATACAGAAAGTGATACGATTTATGTTTCTGTGGATATTGAAAATATTGGAAGTGTCGATGGCAAGGAAGTGGTACAATTGTATTCCACAAAAAAAGATTCTAAGGTAGAAAGAGCGGCACAAGAATTAAAAGGATTTCAAAAAGTAATGGTAGAAGCAGGGCAAACTGTGACTGCTGTCATTCAAGTTCCTGTGAAAGAGTTGGCCTATTTCAATACAGAAAGCAGGTCTTGGGTGGTGGAACCCGGATCATATACATTCAAAATAGGAAACTCTTCCAGAGACATAAAAAAGGAAATTACTATTGAGGTCGAATAAAAATAATACGAGCGCTTATTTACAAGGTTTTACCCGATTAATTACGGATGCAACAATAGGTGTAACAGATGTGGTCGAATCCATGCACAACCGAGTTGTCCACCCTCCTTTTTTGCCCTCTACACCTGTTCAACATCTAATTACCAATATTGCTGGTATTGCATATAAAAATATCAAATGGAGCACCCAGTTCATAGGTGGAAGCTTAGATAAAGCATTGAGACAATTATCTCCTATTCTTGGAAAGGTAAACACTTCAGAAAAAAAAGAAGCGATTCGCTCCCTCTTGAACGGAGTGGTGGGTGATTATCTAGAAGAAAAAGAAAACCCCTTACAGATTACCATGCAATTCAGGTATTTGGCAAAGGAGATCCCACTTGATCGAAAAAGTATTGATGCGGCATATCCGAAGATCAACGGAAAAATCCTTTTGATGGTGCATGGTTCATGTTTGAATGATATGAAATGGACTCAAAAAGAACACAATCACGGAGATGCATTGGCAGAAGAATTGGGTAAAACGCCTATTTACTTACATTACAATAGTGGTCGTCATATTTCTACGAATGGCCAAGATTTAAGTGAATTATTAGAAGACTTAGTTCGGCATTGGACGGTACCCATTGAGGAACTGGTCATCATTGCCCATAGTATGGGTGGCTTGGTATCGAGAAGTGCGCTTTATTATGGCTGCCAACAGCAACAAACGTGGACAAAACACCTCAAGAAAATGGTATTTCTAGGGACTCCTCATCATGGCGCACCATTGGAGCGAATAGGGAATTATATTGATAACATTTTGGAGTTCATACCCTATTCAAAACCTTTTGCCCGATTGGGAAAAATCAGAAGTGCGGGAGTCACAGATTTAAGATATGGAAACCTTATAGATGAAGACTGGCAAGGGCATGAACGATTTGAATTAAAAGGAGACCAAAGACAACATATTCCATTACCTCAACAGGTTGAATTTTACTGCATCGCCGCATCTTCTGAAAATGAAACGGCTCGTACACATGCTCGCATAAAAGGCGATGGCTTGGTGGAAGTAAAAAGTGCACTAGGTCAACATAAGAATCCTGATAAAAACTTGGAATTTAAAGAGGGGAATACCTGGATGGCGTTTGAGAATACACATTCGGATTTGTTAAATAATGCTAAGGTCTATGCTAAAATAAAGGAATGGTTAATTCAATGAAATAATCTGGTCTACCCTATTGGGATGTCTGTTTACAAATCAAGAACAAAAATGGCTAAATTGGTGACTAAACTAAATTAAATGAAAATCTTTATTTCTTTATTGGCAATGATTGGATTTGGGTATCTAATAATAACCTTTTTAGATAACTTTTTCTTTTCCCGTGAAAAAAGAAGAAGAAATTTCAAGAAACATGTTGCTGACAAATTAACTAAAAAGATACATGATAAAAATAAGACTGCATAAGAAAGAGAATGGATGAAATCACACTTGCTATCGTTGCATACACATAAAAATGGAGTCATTTGACTTAAACACAAAAGACAATTCTATACGCGACCCATATCTACTCACTCAATGATAATAAAACCAATTTTTAATTTCTATTTCATATTAATTTTCTCTTTGGTTGGATGTAATTATAAAAAAACGGAGAATAAATGTTGTGAACTTGCAAATAGTGAACTTGAATATGATATTCAATGTAGAAAATTGAATGATTCCTGTTGTGTACAAATTGGCAAATGGACAAGAATAGACGCTCCTTCAACACTAGTTATTTCGAAATATAAAATTCTGGATGCTCCCTATCCAGATACTTCTTTTCAAACTATTATTGAAGATGGAATAGGTGTAGTTCAGAGAGACACGACAATATTCTTCACCACTTTGAAATTAGAGGGCCTCTTTTCCTATCAACCTTCATCTTTAGATTTTTCTAATAATCTCAAAGTCTTAATGACAAAACACGGTATTGAATTTCGTTATCTTGGTAAATCGAAAACAATTGGATATGATACAATAAACCAATCTGTTGTGGATAAAACCATGAATTTTATTGAAAAAACAGATAGAGGGGATGAATAACAAAGAGTATAAAAGACCTCGATAAACTATATTACATGGAAACCTTTGAAAATATTCTTTTTATTGTTGTCATTGCGAGTGCCTTCTTAAAAATGGCTCTTCATTTCAAATTAATTAGTTCCAAGGAAAACATATCACATTTAAAAAAGCCTTTATTAATTGGAATTTTGGGCCAGCCTTTTATTCCAATTATTAGGGAAGAGAAAGCAAAAACAAAGAATGCCATCAATTTATTTGTGGTTATTTTTTATATTTCTTCCATTTTATTGATCTTACTTCAATGGAATTAAATATTTTATCGCGTGATTAGATAAATCAAAACATAATAGTGTCAGCCGATTATTCATGATGATGATGATGATGATGATGATGATGATGATGATGATGAAAGATTGGCTTTTCAAATATACATTTCAACCACAAACTAATTACCAATCAAAAAAATAATTAAAGTATAGAATATCCTTGTCTGGCCTCTTTTACGTTTTACCAGCCAGTATAGATAAACCATTATAAACATTAATAAAATTAAAAATGAGTTTCTATTTCAATATTAAAAGTCAAAATGAAGTTACTTACGACGATCTTACTTTGGGTCTAAATAATCCCAGTATTAGATTTTATAGCCAACCTAATCATTTATCGGATCCTCTAAAAAGAACAAAAATCTATATTCTGAATAAGTCAACCCGAGGAATAACCATTTCAAAAGAAGAAAATTCCTATTCCATTGGGATTAATGTAATGGCAAGTGAAGAGGATTTTAAACTAGCAGTGGATATCTCAAAAATAATTGCCCAATTAACCAATGGCGAAATTTTGCCTGAAGATGCTGAGAATTCTGTCACCTCCGAGGAATTAATTGCAAATTATAATCAAGAATGGATCGATTCAATTAAAACTTTAGGTGTTGATCTCTTTTTAGATAGTATAGGAAAAGATGGACATTTACTTTCTATTGGATGTTGCTATATGAATTATACGATAGGTCCGGCTATTCACCAGACATTAGATGACTCCAGTGAAGTAAATTATTACAACAGCTTAGTCGAGCATATTCAAAATACCCAATTCTTTGACCTCAACAAATATCAAATCCCGCAAATAATCGTAACATCCAAACAAGATAGTTCAAATAGAAAAAGATATGTTGTTTTCTATTCCCACGGTTCACAATTTCTATCTCATGCGGATTATGTAGTATTCCCTGCAAAAAATGGAAAATATGTATTGCCTTATGATCAAGTTCAATTAATAGCGAATTCTAAATTCAACAGAATTGATGAAACACAATACACAATTGAACCGCTGACCGAGGCAGAATATGCTGAGCTCCTAATTAGTATTGAAGCTGAACTGAGTAAAATTGATGAAGAAGCGCTAAAAGTAAAATACAAAGAATTCACCAAAGATGAATTAGATGACGAGTTTGATAGACTTACTTTAATTCCAGATGCAAGATTGAAAATATTTGCACTTCAACGTATGTCAATCCTTATTTCAGAATACGAGGAAAGAAATATTCCAATGCCAAATTCTCAGCAAAAAACTGAGCATACAAAGGAAATCCAAGCGAATCAAAACAAGCAGTCAAACGAATCAAATAAAAAAGGAAATCCTACACAACTAAGTCAACCAAAAAAAACAATTCAACGCAAAAAACCTTGGTGGAAGTTTTGGTAAATAATGATGCTGTGAAGTAAGCAAAAAATAAAAATAACAGGAACAGAACAACATAATGCATATTACTTCTTGCAGACGAATAAAAAAATTGAGAGAATTGCAATATAAAGTGAGCAGTAAAAAAAATAGAACTAGACAATAAGGGAGCACTGCTCCAAGCGCTGACTATATTCGACAACTTAGCGAGCGTTAGTCAGCATAATTAAACAATTGAAATTTATGATCATGAAAAGAACAATCCTTCTTGTGTTTCTCTTCTTTATTTCCCTTCATAGCGTTGTTCAAGGCCAAGTTAATATTGAATGGCAAAGTAATTTTGGAGGAAGCAACTCTGATCTGGCATTTTCAGTTGATGCAACTACTGATGGAGGTGTAATTGTTGTGGGGTTCTCTAATTCTCAAGATGGGGATATTACTGATCCTTTAGGAGACTACGATTTTTGGGTGGTGAAAGTAGATGTAAATGGCCATATGGAATGGCAGAAGTCGCTAGGTGGAATGTTATGGGATGAGGCTCAATCAGTAAAACAAACCATGGATGGAGGATATATAGTTGCGGGCAATACGCTTTCTGTAGATGGAGATGTGAGCGAGGCATTTGGAGAACATGACTACTGGGTAGTCAAACTCTCTCCATTGGGCGAAATTGAATGGGAACGTTCTTATGGTGGTTCTGAAGAAGACATGGCGTATGGCATTGATCAAACTTCAGATCAAGGATATATTGTTGCAGGACGGGCTTATTCCGAAGACGGTGATATTTCAAATCATATTGGTGGTCTGGACTATTGGGTATTGCGTTTAGATGCTGATGGTGAAATCTTATGGGAAAATTCGTATGGAGGCAATAATTGGGATTGGGCCTATGGAGTTGACCTCACCCAGGATGGAGGATTTATTCTTGGCGGGGTTACTAAATCTACTGCTGGTGATGTACCTGACTTTCATGGTGGATTTGATTTTTTACTCATTAAGATTGATGCTGACGGAGTCGTTCAATGGTCAAACAATTTTGGAGGATCGGATACCGATGTTGCCACAGGTGTAAAAGCTGCACCTGATGGTGGATATGTCATATCCGGTAATACCTATTCTGATGACATTGATGTATCTAATCTTTCAGGAGGAATAGATTTCTGGATAGTTAAGACAGACAAAGATGGTGTGATGGAATGGGAACGATCCCTCGGTGGGTCAGGAGATGAATCCGCAAAGACCTTAGCACTATGCTCTGATGGGTCCATTCTTGTAGCTGGCTCAGCCAATTCTAATGATGGAGATTTGGAGGGAACTGACGGATCGGGATCTTGGATTGTTAAACTTGATCAAGATGGGGATATCATTTGGGAACAAGAATTTTATAAAGTGGGTGTTTCAATAATTACGGATATCGTGGAAACAATGGATAAGGGAATTGTATTTGTAGATAGATCATATAATGTTATAAAATTAACGGAAGAAACCAGCAGCATTCCCGATCAGGCTAATCCCATGAATGGCGGATTTCGAATATTTCCAAACCCTTCCCAAGACTTCATTTATTTAGAATTAAAAGATCCTTCTCTTTTGGGACAATCCTATCAAATATTTAATCTTATTGGGGAAAAAATTCAAGTTGGCTGGATAAATCAACTCACTCAAAATATACAAATAAGTGAATTCTCTAATGGACAATATTATTTACAAATTGAAAATCAGAAATCTCATAAAATGATCTACTTTACAAAAAGCTAAAATTAATAGGGTTGAAAACTTCTTTTTGATCTAGTGTTTTGACAATACTAAGAATCTAGCCGCCACCAAGTGATTTTTAAATTAATAAGCTTCTAAAGAATCAAAACCGCTTAATCAATCGTTCTATTATTGAAGTGATTTAAAAACGTAGGTTGACAAATCACTTCATAACTTCATAATAAAAAAGAGCAAAATGAATCGTCTATTTATATGCTTCACTGCATTCTTGCTTTTAGTCTCTTGTAACAAAGAAAAGACTGAAGTGGAAATTTTTATTAATTCTCTAATAGAAGATAAAACCGAGACTTTTGAAACTACTGATTTTAGTAGTGACCACATCACCGAGCTTTTAAAATATCGGGATAACGAACTTATTATTAACAATTTTCCAAGAAATCCAGTGTCCTCATTATATATATATGAAGTTACCGTGGGCATGTATGTTTTATGGACTATTGAGTCTATACGATTGAAAGAAATCAATGATCTCGGATTGTACATGTATCCTTCGTTAAACCCTAGAATAACCAGGACTAGTTCAGGAGAATTGGTGGATCAAGAGCTCATTTTACCAACAGTGGCCAAAGCATATTTTGATTGGTGGTACAGTAGTCTACCTCTAGAAGAAAAACTATCAACCAATCCTTTAGAAGGATTGGATTTGAGTTGGAATTAAGTACTGTTTTTTGAAATAATTGAATGATCACTATTTATTTTCTAGGACCCATGAATCATTGCAGCTGGTCTTTCTACTTTCGCGGATGTAACATGGACATCAGGAGGCGATGGAAAATTTATTGATGCCACTTTAGAAAGTACAAGTTATATATTAGGTAAGCAAGATTGGCTAAATGGAGAGTTCTTGCTATTCGTGTCAACCGTATCAAACTGCAACGAAACTGGAGCATCTGTGCTTATAAAATTTATAGATTGCCCCATTGAAGTTGAAATTATTCAAATCAATGATTGTGACAATAATGGAACACCTCTAGATGATACGGATGATGTCTATACTGTTGATCTTTATGTTGAATCAGATACTACTTTCCAGATAGTTCATGAGATGAATGTTTACGGTCCGTTTGAGCAAAATACACAAGCAACGCTATCTCTTTCCGCAGATAATGTTCCAGATACTCTAATGATTGAAGCTATTGGCAAAAATTGCTTTCTCTTGGAAGTAGTGAATCAAAACAACTGCTCTTTAGCAAAACCAGACTCTTTAAAAATTATTGTTCCTAATATTTTTTCTCCGAATGGTGATAATATTAATGATGAATGGTTTGTAATAGTGGAAAGTGATACTAGTAAAATTTTGGAGTGTAGTATTTTTGATCGTTGGGGGAACAAAGTGTATTACTCCAATGACAATAATCCAATTTGGAATGGTCAATACCAACAAAATCCTGTACATGCAGGGGTGTATATTTACGTAATTACATATATAGATGATTCGCTTATAAAAAAGCATAAGTCAGGAGATATTACTGTCATTTATTAGCATGTAGTAGAGGGTATGGTGTACTAGTACCTTGATCAAAATACATATTGGAATACCCACATTTCTCCTATTTTGAGATTCGAATAAGCAGAATGTACACTAGAGATGAAAACCCATAAAAGATAAAAATCCAAGTAGTCATACAAGAATTAGAAAACATATTGAATAATGGCAACACGAAAAATACTTTTCATAGCAAGTTCTATCCTATGCTTAATAAATTATCAGAAGGAGAGAAAGAGGCTGTATTTCAACATTTTTTACTAAATAATAAACACAACGAACACGAAGAAATTGCCGGAGCATTTCAAAGAACGTACCATCAGAACGAAAAAAACGCTGAATTACTTCTAACAGCAATAAATAAAATACCTGCCTATTTAAGCATGCCAGATTTGAAGTATTCTTATATTCGAAAGTGTATTTATGCTATTGGAGCTCAACCCAACCCAATAAACATAAACTCTCTCAAAATTTTATCAGCGCATCAAGACATAGAAATACGTAAATTAGCAGAACACCAACTCAATAAAAGAATTGAGCTTGGCAGATGGGAAAACGATAAATTTAGGAAGCAATGACAGAACTAACTATGTGGGCATATACGAATCAAGAACTATCAGACCGAATCAGACATCCTATAGGTGTGGAATAGTTTCGCATTTAAAACTATTAAAGCGGATGAGCTATGCGCAAAAGTAAACTGTCCTCAAACTATGTTTATGAGGGTGAATGGATTATAAAATGAGCAAATAGGTGTGCATTGGATTAGGATGCTATAAACAATTAAGTAAAAGACAATATGACATATCAAAACATGAATTTTAAATTTTTCATTATTACATTCTTAGTAGCTTTTTATGGGTGTCAACAGAAAGACATAAATAATGGACCAAAACTTTCATCAAAAATTGAAGCTGCTAAAACATCTGAAAAAAGAAATCAAAAAAATGGGTCGGAAGAAAAACCCTCTGTTATATATAAGTCTGAAGATTTGGGTATGACTTGGTCTTCATTTGCTAAAGGAATCCCAGAAGATGCAACATTAAGCGGAATTAAACAACATGGCAATAAAATCTATGTCTCTACAGATTATCATGGAGTATTTGTTGCTGCAGATGGTCAAGATAATTGGTCTCCACTAAATAATGAACATCTAAAAGGCTTAGACATCAATTGTATTGAAGTAGAATCAAGTAATTTAGTAATAGGTACCTTAAAAGAAGGAATACTCATTTCAAAGGATGGAGGAATGAGTTGGGATCTACCGAAAGAAAATATCAACTCTCCGATAAGGGCTTTCTTCAAGTTAGAAAAATCAATTTATGCCGGAACCGACGCTGGTATATTCGAATCACTTGATAATGGTGAGACGTGGTCACATGTTTTCGGACAGTTACAAATTCTTGGTTTTACATCATTAAATGGAGTAATTTATGCTGCCACACAAAGTGGAGTGCTTATGTTAGATAGCAATAATACAAATTGGAGGTCTATTTATGAGGGGGATGCACTACATGATATAGGAAATGATGGAAGATATATTTACGCAATGACTATAGGTCAACAACTACTTAAAACACAAAATGATGGTGAATTATGGGAAATCGCCCAAAATGGTATAACCCGACCTCCAAATTTTTATACTAACGAATTAAAACATATTGAGCATAATATTTTTTCTGCTCAATGGATTGGAATTTATAAATCAGTAAATAATGGTGAAAATTGGCATATGCTTAATGGACTCCCTGATTCAACAGCATTCTCAACTCTTGAAATCACAGATTATGGAATTATTGCAGGCATATCAATTCGATAAAAAATTTGATAACAATGGCTGGTCGTTCATAGCCACCAAGGGCCAACTCACAATTCCATCTTGACTGGCGGAAAACGACTCAGGGCCTGGCTTTAGCTAAAAGCGGAATTGAAAATTTTACTTCTTAAAAAAACGGGATACTTTGATTTTGGAATAGACACCATGTTAGATAACATCCATTGTCAACTAGAAAGGCTCAATAGAGAATTGAGAAACTACTATTGTAATAATATAAGACCTATACAAACATTTAATCATGCATTGGACTTTGAGTTGGGTGATGCTGTAAAAACAACGAATGTCGAGTCTATTCAAAATTATAGAGCGGGAATAATTTACGCAATAGAGCACCATGTAAAAGAACAAATGACTTATTATCATATCAGAATCCGTGGAATAGTTCATAATAGGAAGTACCGTAAGGAGGAGTTGACATTAAATGAATACCACAATTGATAATCGACAAGGCCTACCACCAATCTAGGAAACCTGCAAGGAGGAGTTCAATGAGTATAGAATTGAACTCAATATTTATAGTATATTTAGGTTGGTAATATCATGTATCAAATCCAATTACTGCGATCTAGAATGTAGACCAATGTTGTTCGTGTCTGACTTCTAAAAATCATTTGTAGTGGTATTGGATACGTTTTCTAAGACAGCATGGTTATTTGCATATATGGTGTAACCGGAAACTATTCTGTTTTTAGAACCTCTTTAAAAAGGATGTAAAATGCTTTATTTTAGTTACTTCCATACGAGGGATACACGACATAAGGAATACACGACATAGTGGAGTGGCGTGTATTAGGA
>JARGNR010000064.1 GCA_029212405.1 Saprospiraceae bacterium | reverse complement strand
TCCCTCACTTGATAGCTATCGCTATCACATCTACGATGAGCGTTCGGTCCCCCATTGTAAAGAGTCAGGCCACCCTTCTTTTTTACCTCAAATTTAATACCCAAACTTCTTGTTTTTCATGTTAGTCTACTCCTGAATATGCCTAATAATATTCGAGAATTCAAAAGTGATAGGAATATCGAAAAAAGGTCGCAGATATGAAAGTAATCACAAATAGATAAATTGATGTTGTTAATGAGTCTGACGTTTTGGATGGCTACATTAGCTGATGTTAACCTTCGAGACTTACAAGTGAATTGCAATGATTAATTTCAAGATTACATTCAAAAATTAGATTTTCATTTAGACTTTAATTTAGATTTTTGGCATACTTTTCCACCTTATTCCATACCCGAAATAGATTTTTATAACAAATCTTACTTATATCATCTTCAGAATACCCTCTTCTAAGCAATTCTTCAATCAGATTAGGATAATCAGAAACATCTTTCAGTCCCGTAGGTAAACTATCTCCAACCCCATCATAATCGGACCCAAATCCTACATGATCGATGCCAGCCATTTCAACAATAAGATCTATATGGTCAGCCACTTTTTTTACATCACTGAATATATTAGGGTTCATTTTTTCAAAATTAGCAATGATATCTTTCCCTTCATCTGAACTGCTGGTAACCCCCGCTTCTTCTAAAAGAGCCATAAGCTGTTCTCGTCGTTGATCTCTTTCTTTTCTAATGTTGCCATCCAAAAAGGTGGATCCAAAATTCACCATAATGACACCTCCATTTTTACCGAGTGCCGTAATCATTTCGTTGGACATATTTCTTTCAAAACCAGGAACAAATTGTCTAGCAGAAGAGTGGGATGCAATTACAGGGAGATCTACAATTTCTAATACATCATAGAAAGCACTGTCTGAAACATGTGAAATGTCTACCATAATACCGACCCTATTCATCTCGTGTACGACTGATTTACCGTAGTCGCTCAGACCATTCCATGTGCGAGTTGTATCGTAAGAAGAATCACAAATCAAATTGTCTTTGGAATGTGTTAGAGTTATATAGGAAATTCCTCTCTTATCAAAATAGGCAATGTTAGTAAGGTCATCTTCTATTCCTGCACCATTTTCCATGCCCATGGGTAAAGCTACTTTACCAGCTTCAAACGCTTTTTGTACATCTTGAGGTGTTTTGGCAATCATGAAATTCTTTGGGTTTTCGTTGGCGATATATTCTATCATCGTGATCAATGAATCTGCCAAGTCTTTTGCTCCTCCATTTTTTTGATAGCTAGCAGGTATGAAAATGGACATGAATGGGGCATCCAATCCTCCATTTCGCGCTCTTACAAAATCAAAGTCTCCTTCGTCTGATTCAACAGGGATCCCAATAAACTCTTTCTCGAGCCTAAAGTTTTTCACTTTTAATCGGTAAGGTAGATCAATATGGCCGTCAACGATAATATTCTGTTGGGCCAGCATTTTGGCTTTCTTATTTAATTCGGTTTCTTCTTTTGATGAGATCGATTGTTGACTTGTTTTACAAGAACTCATCAAGAAAAGTAGAAGAATAAAAAACAAGGAGGCTTTCATACGCAGTAATTTCAAAGAAAAAGAAAAACGATAGTAATGAAAATTGTTTAATAATAATTGGAATTAGACAATTATTCTTTTTGAAGGACGATTCATAATTATCAATTAATTTAATATTCTCAGCGAAGGTGTTGGTCGAATATTAAGCATCAAATTCAATTTTATTCTTATATTTCAAAAAAAATTATCAAACATGGAAACGGAAATTTTAGATGACAACAATTACTCAAAAATTAGAAATGTGCAATATGCCAATTTTGGTTTACGTTTTGGGGCTACTATTTTAGATTTTTTAATCACAATTATTCCGACTGGTGCATTGGTATACATGGGCTACCAGAATAAAAGCTTAATGTTTTTTCTTATATCAGCTTTAATTGGGATGCTATATAAACCTGTAATGGAAGGAATTTGGGGAGCAACACTAGGTAAAATGATCGTAAATATTAGTGTCGTGGATTCAGATCTTGAAAAAATTGACTTGGGACAATCGTTCTTAAAGAATGCGATTTATATTATTAACTCCGTTATTGGTATTATGGGGCAATTTTGGTTGACTGGGACTGAAGCATTTCAAGAAGCGGAAGATCTACAAGAGGCAATGATGGCAGGAGCAGAAAATCCATATACTATGATCACCTATATATGGTTAGCAGTAATTTTAATATCTTGTTTCTCCATGTTGGCCAGCAGTTTAAAACAAACCTTGCATGATCAATTGGCGAATACATATTGTGTCCATAATTCAACCTTTGAGCAATAACTCTCAACCAACAACATAAATATTACAAAAGGCAGTGAATTCATTTTCATTGCCTTTTTTCTTTTTTTGGTCCAAATTTCACTTTTCTACGGAAAATCTAAAAGTTCTCCCACCACCATAGTTCTCATTGTATTTAAGATTCGCCCATTTACGCAGCAAATACTTGTATTGTAGTGCAACCTTTCGCATTTTTCACCGTCTATCAGGTATTAAGACAATTTTCTTTGTCTACAAAAAATCTCCTTTTATCCCATATTTTTCTCGTTTCGTATAGTAGTAGGTTATAACATAGTACTATGTTATGCATAGTAGTGAAAAACAATGTAAATTTGAACTCAAGAATTACAAACTACTAAAACTTTTAAAAATGAAAAGACTAATCTATTTACTGTGTTTACTCTTTATTTCTTCACTTGCTATAAGCCAAAATGGAGTAATTAAAGGGAAAATTTTGGATGATGAAGGTCAAGCATTAGAATATGCAAATGTCCTTTTATTAAATGCTTCAGATTCAACTTTGTATAAAGGGGGATTGTCCGAAGAAGAAGGTGTTTTTGTTTTTGAGAGAATTATGAATGGGTCTTACTTTGTATCGACTTCTATGGTGGGATTTGGGGAAGCAAACTCTGAAGTTATCGTTTCAGATGGGGCAAGTGTAGTTGAAATACCTACCTTAAAACTGTCCAATGGAATTGAAATGGATCAAGTAACAGTTACTGCAAAAAAACCTTTTATAGAATTGAAAGCAGATAAAATGATCGTCAATGTGGCGAACAGTAGCGTAAGCGCAGGGAACTCTGCTTTGGAAGTTCTAGAGAAGTCACCTGGTGTGATTGTAGATAACAATGACAATATTAGTCTGCGAGGAAAACAAGGAGTATTGGTGACTATAAACGGAAAGAACCAATATATGACAGGGGAAGAAATTACACGAATGTTGCAAAATATGCCTGCATCTAATATTCAGAATATTGAAATTATTACACAGCCATCAGCAAAATTTGATGCAGAGGGCAATAGTGGAATAATTAATATTGTATTAAAAAGAAATGAGAATCTAGGAACAAATGGAAGTATTGCTTCTTCTTTGAGACAGGGATGGAAGACCAGCCATAATCATAGCCTTAATTTAAACTATAGATCTGAAAAAGTGAATGTGTATGGTGGAGGAGAGTATTATAATTGGGGATGGAAACAAAATCTTGATTTGGTCAGAGATATCCCATTTGAAGAGGGAAATACCATTTTTGATCAAACTGCAACAATGGATGAAGATGGCGATGGATATAATTTAAAACTAGGGATGGATTGGAACATCACTGACCATACCACAATTAGTCTCTTAGGAAAAATGAATAGTGGGAGCGAGGTGGATTTAAATGATAATGAGACTCAAATTTCTGGGGATAATATGCCTGGATTTGATCTTCTAACCGTAGAAACTATTGGTAACGAAGAAACTTCAGATCAAACCATCAATGCAAATATTACACATAAGTTTAATGATAATGGACTTACCTTAAACTTTGATGTGGATTGGAGTATGTATGAAAATAACAACTTTGTGAATTATGATAATTTTTTCATGGATCTCAATGGTGAAACGGTAGCTAATCCTTTCTATTTAAGAAATGATCAGGAGACCACAATTGATATTTTTGCTTCAAAGCTAGACCTTACAATACCTGTTTCGGAAAAAGTAAATCTTGAAATAGGAGGAAAAGTAAGTATGGTAGAAACACTAAATAAAACTTTATTTGAACATAAAAATTCTGAAGATCAGTGGGTCAACGAGATTGAGCGGAGCAATGACTTTATGTACAATGAAGATGTTTGGGCAGCTTATGTTAATGGATCGGGTAGCATTGGTTCCTATATGATTCAAGCAGGATTAAGAATGGAGCATACGAAATCTGTAGGGGAATCAATTACATTGGAAGAGATGGTCCCAAGAGAGTATACCAATCTTTTTCCTAGTGTTAGTGTATCCAGAGCAATCAATAAAACAAACAATTTAAGTCTTACCTATAGTAGGAGATTAGAACGACCAAATTATAGAGACTTAAATCCATTTGAAAACTTTTTGGATCAATACACATTTGAAAAAGGAAATCCACTTTTAAATCCGCAATACTCAAATGCTTTTGGATTAAATTATGCGATGGGTAGAAAGTTATTTGTTTCATTGAATTACAGCCATACAAAGGATGCAATTACACAAGTGATTGAGCAAGTAAGTTCTGAAAACAAAACATTTCAAACCAATCAAAATTTAGATGCGTACAGTAATGTGAGTCTTACTATATCCATGCCTAAAGTTTGGACAGAGTGGTGGACTTCTAGGATTAACTATACTGGATTTTACAATGACTTTTCATCAGCAATACCATCAGGAACGTTAGATAATAATCAATTGACACATATGGTTAATTTGAATAACGAATTGCAACTACCTGGAAATTGGGCAATGGAAGTTTCGGGTAGATATCAATCTGGATTGACATTTGGACTGTTTGAAATCGACCCGCAAGGAAGTTTGGATTTTGGGTTTTCAAAACGGTTGTTTGATAATAGAGCAAGCGTTAAAATTGGAATCTCTGATGTTTTCAGGACTAGAAATAGCAATGTTCGAATTGAACAAGATGACATCAATCTATTGGTTGAGCAAAGAAATGATACTAGGAGGGCTTCAGTTAGTTTTAACTATAGATTTGGTAATCAAAAAGTTAAGGCAGCTAGAAAAAGAAGCACAGCAGCAGAAGAAGAGAGTGGCAGAATATAGATTATGAAAAAAAGAGAAAATCACCTGATGCTTAAATGTATCAGGTGATTTTTTTTATTCTTTAATTTCACTGTTTTCTCTTACAATAATGGAAGCATTATTTACATTTTGGACATCTGAGTTACTTCCTGTATTATTGAGTAAAGAAACATTGTCTATGGTTAAAATGGCAGATGGAGAGGTGTTATAGATGCCGTTTCCTCCATTGGTTGCTTTGTTGTTTCTGATAATAATATTTTTTAGGACTACAGGAGCAATACTATAAATTCCTCCTCCATTTTGGTGTTGTGAAATAGCTCCATTTGCGTTTCCGTTTTCAATAATAATGGCTTCCAAATAAGCAGAATCTAAGCCTGATTCTATTACTATGACATTATGTACATTGTCCGAATCATCTGAAGTAACTCCTATATCACCTGAAAGAATTGTTGGATACGTATTTATATCTTGATCACCTAGGCTAGGGTTGCCTAAACTTTGAAATCCACCAATAACAGTAACATTTGCAGGTATATTGAAACCCATTGTTCTGTCATTCAAAGTATTGGGAAGATAACTGCCTTCTTTCACCCAAATTTCATTCACATTGGAACACCCATTTTGAACATTCAGTGCAGATGCTAGATTGGTAAATGCATTGTCCCAGTTGCTCCCATTTCTCAGACCCGTTGCGTTTAAATCTACATATAGAATAGAATCAAGATTGCATATATCCACCAGTTCATCGGACACATATATTGCATAAGATCTTGGCGGTACTTGAATATCCATTTTACCACCCGAGATGGTAGTTTTTGAAATATCACTTTTACCGGTGACTTCAGACATTTCTAGACCATCTGTGATATCTCCAATTGAATTGATCGTAATCTCGGCTTCCAATGATTCACCTGCAAAATTGATGGCTACAATGGCACCTTTATCATTTCCACTTCCTCCAAAATTAGTTTGATATATCAGACTTGTATTTGCAAATCCTGAATTGTATATAATTGGGAATGCAGATCCAAATGCACTCAGATAATCCACTGAAGTAGCTCCTTGAATATAGTTATTGTTTAATTCAATCAGTCGTTTTAGTTCAGTTTCTAATGGGATAGTTGGAGCATTTGCATTTGGGACTCCATAGTAATCCGAATAAAATACGGTTGGCATTCCTATTTCAGGATTCGTAAGTATATACGCATATGGAAGGATCGGATCATTTATTACCGGTTCATCCGTATGTCTGAAGTCATGATTGTTAATAAAAGTAACCACATGGTCCCTATTTCCTGCAGCACCTTTAACAATTCCAGAGTTGAATACATTTCTATCATCATATCCGAATTGGTCGCAGGCAGACTTTAGATCACCTCTCAATGCAAAATCAAATACTTTTACATCAATTTCAGCTTGAGCAGCGGCTCCCATTCCATTGTTTACAGCATCTGTCCAACCTTTTAGGGCACTTGCATTAAAATCAAAAAACTCACCTACAGCTAAATCAGGAGACTGTCCACTTGCTTGAAGCTCATCCATAAGATAGCTGACAAATGAGGAAGGGAAATGCTTTACTGCATCCATTCTCAGTCCTTCAATTCCTACATCAGAGTCCAGCCATTGTGTCCAATCTCTTAATTCTTCTTTGGTGCTAAGCACATCTTGGTCATAATCATAGAAAAAAAGCATGGCATCCAAATCTCCTGCCAATTGAGTCGGATTGCCATTTGGTCTAAAGTTTAAGTAGTTCATGCCGCCTTGCCCACTTGGCATATTTGTAAAGTCGGTATACGTTTGATAGATAACTTGTGATTGAATATCCATACTTCCATTCCAAATACCAATAATATCATGATCACTATATCCACCAGTGTTATTCATATAGATGTATATGGAGTCACCTGCAGGATTGAAATCTGAAGAAGAAATTGTCAATGCAAATTCATCAATACCACAACCCGAACCACAATTATAATCGCTGTCAATAGTACATATATAATCTATTCCTAAAGATATAGCGTTATTGCCTTGTCCACAATCTCCGCCTCCATTTGGTTCGCTCTCATTTTGAGCGGGTAAATTTTGATACCCCACAAGACTAGTCTCGCTATAAAACTTGTATTCATAATTATGAAAATCAGGATGTCCAGATTTTGATCGTACCTTGAAATAGTATGTTGTGGCGCCATTACCCGTAGCTCCACCAATTGGGACGACCCAACGTACTCTGTCTGAAGGGAATGGATTGTCTCCGTTATTTTTTTTGGTGCAGTTGAAATTTTCAATCCAACCTTCTACTGCAGTATTTTGTTCTGCTGTTCCACCATCCCTATGATTATACACAACATCAGCGACCGCTTTTATACCTGCATTGTTTAAAGCCGTGATAGATGCATCCAGTTCAGCTCTTGTTCCATACCCAGTAGCTCCTAGTCCAAATTCTCCAAGGTCATATAAATCTTTAGGGTCATACCCGTTGCTATTACTTCCAAAGCTGGCTCTACTCAATGGAGGTAACCATAAATGAGTAATACCTGCTTCACCCAATTCATTTGCTTTTTGTGTAATACTATCTGCCCAGTTATTGCCAGAAGCTGTCTTAGGATAATCCCAATACCATCCTTGCATTAAAACATCTTGAGCATGAAGTTGAAAACAAAAAATGAGAGAAAAGACAGTGAAAATAAACCTCATTATTTAGAATTTAAACGTGAATTAATCAAGGGTGATTGATCTTTGTGTTAGAATGACACAATGTAATGAAAAAATGGATAATTATGAAAATGATTAATGAGGTTTATTCTTATCCATTCGAGCCCTATTTTATTTATTTGTTTATTTGCACTTGAAGACAAGAAAAAAAGATTTGAATGAATTACCAAAAGCTAAAAGAGCAAGATCGATTTTTTTTAATTGCTGGTCCGTGTGCCATTGAAGGAGAGGAAATATGTCTTTCTATTGCTGAAAGACTGGTGAAAAGTTGCGATAGGTTATCTATTCCATTGATATTTAAAGGATCTTATAAAAAAGCCAACAGGTCAAGGATCGATAGTTTTACAGGGATTGGAGATGAAAAAGCGTTGAGGGTACTAGAGAAGGTTAAAAATGAATTTGGCATTCCAGTAACGACAGATATACATACTGAGCAGGAAGCATCATGGGCAGGTGAAGTGGTAGATGTTCTTCAAATTCCCGCGTTTTTATGTCGACAAACTGATTTATTGGTTGCTGCTGCAAAGACCAATAAGATTGTCAATATAAAAAAGGGACAATTTATGAGTCCAGAATCAATGCAGTATGCTGCGATGAAAGTTAGAGATTCGGGCAATGACCAAGCAATGATTACAGAACGAGGTACCACATTCGGTTACAGCGATCTTATTGTTGATTTCAGAGGAATACCTACCATGCAGAAAATGTGTGAGGCCCCAGTAGTACTGGATTGTACACATAGTTTGCAACAGCCTAATCAGGGCAGTGGAATAACAGGAGGACGGCCAAATATGATCGAGACCATTGTGAAAGCTGGTATAGCAGTAGGAGCAGATGGATTATTTATTGAGACACATCCGGATCCTTCCAACGCAAAATCTGATGGCGCCAATATGCTTCAAATTGATCAATTGGATCGCATCTTAGAAAAAGCGTGTAGAATACAGGACGCTTTGTGATGAAGACTCTGTAGTCATTTCTAATGGAATCATTAATGATTCCATTTTGATTTCTGAATTATTGAAATTACCTTAACAGCTTGATTAAAAAATAAAAAACCCAATGAAATTATTGAAAACTAGAATTACACTATTATTTGTAATGGTATTGTTGCCGATGCTATCGTACAGTCAGGAAAAAGGATGGGATGAAAGAATCGACGAAGGTTTTAAGCCAATATCAGATTTCTTTTCAAAAGTCATTTTCTTTGAAATACTACCGGATACACCTTTGGTGATTGTTCTTTTAGTATTGATGGCGCTGTTTTTTACAATTTATTTTGGATTCCCAAATGTTCGATACTTTAAAACTGCAATCAATGTGGTTAGAGGTAAATATGATGAGATTGATGAGGGACATAAACTTGGAGATCAAGCTGCCGGTGTTGATGGAGATATCAGAGATACCATTAGAGATGAAAGCCAAGAAGGAGAAGTTTCTCATTTTCAGGCATTGGCCACAGCTGTATCTGGAACGGTAGGAAATGGAAATATTGCAGGAGTAGCATTAGCGATTGCCTTAGGAGGACCTGGAGCTACTTTTTGGATGATTATTTGTGGATTTTTAGGAATGTCAACAAAGTTTGTTGAATGTACACTCGGTGTTCAATATAGAGATGTAGGTCCTGATGGAACTGTATATGGAGGTCCCATGTATTACATAAGCAAAGGGTTAAAAGAAAGAGGATTTGCTACTTTAGGTAAAATAGCAGCTGTGTTTTTTGCTATTTTTTGTATTGGAGGATCTTTTGGTGGTGGAAATGCTGCTCAATCCAACCAAGCAACCATTGTTGTAAAGGACTTATTAGCATGGAACAGTTCAAGTGCAGGTACTATAATAGGAGTTATTTTAGCTATTTTAGTAGGTATAATTATCATTGGTGGAATAAAGAGAATTGCTTCGGTAACAGAGAAAGTAGTTCCATTTATGGCGGTTATGTATTTATTGGCATGTATTTATATATTATTGAGTAATGCTTCATTGGTGCCAGGCGCTTTTGGTCAAATTTTCTCTCAGGCATTTACACCACAAGCCGGAATTGGAGGTCTGATCGGTGTATTATTGATTGGATTTAAAAGAGCTGCCTTTTCGAATGAAGCAGGAGCAGGTTCCGCATCCATTGCTCACTCCGCTGTAAAAACTAAATATTCTGCTTCAGAAGGATTGGTAGCGTTATTAGAGCCATTTATTGATACTGTAGTTATTTGTACAATGACTGCACTTGTAATTATCATTTTTAATACTGGAGGTGTATTTGACTATGGTGGTGAAGGAGGAAAAGTATTTATTGATGGAGTAGGATATGAAGGCGCTGGAATAACTTCTTTGGCATTTGCAAAATATATTCCCTATAGTGATGTATTCCTTACAATAGCCGTTGTTCTCTTCGCAGTATCTACCATGATCTCTTGGTCATATTATGGACTGCAATCATGGAAATTCTTGTTTGGAAGAGGAAAGGCAGCAGATATGACATATAAGATTATATTCTGCTTGTTTGTAATTATTGGAGCAGCAGCAAATATGGGATCTATCTGGGCATTTTCAGATGCCATGATATTTGCAATGGTATTTCCGAATATGATAGGATTATTCTTCTTATACCCAGTTGTTAAAAAACAGTTGGAACGATATCTGGAGGCTATAAAAACAAGCAAATAAGTAGGTGACAAACATTTGTATAATAAAGAAGAGGCTGTCTCGTAAGTAGGTAGCCTCTTCTTTATTTTATACGACGTATTACTTATGTTATACTATGAGCAAGTAAGCGACTATGCAAGGCAACTTTTATGCCCTTTAATCCAGAACAGTTAAGCTTACATCTACCTAGTCTAGATGAACTTATAAAAGAGAATCATTTAGTGAAGGATATTCAATAGGATATAGATCGTCTTCATATCGATACTATCTAAAAAAGTACGAAGGAGGAGTAAGTCTATTTCATTCAAAGAGGATGCTTAAAATAGGAGTATACGGTTTTTGGACAACATTTATTCTTCCTGTAAGTTTGAGCAATCGGTCTACAGTAACATCCATTGTGTGTGGTTGGTAGGCATGTAACATCCAGATCACCACACGATCAACCTTTTTCGCACGTGTAATTTTAAGAGAGTTTTGTTGAAGGTCTTTAGCGAAGTGATGACCTTGATGGCAGAACTAGGCTTGATAGATAAAGTCGGTCTTTGTAGATGGCGCCAAACTGGGGGCAAATGCGAATAAATACACATTTGAATGGAGAAATGAAGTGAAGCGGCATAAGCAAAGAATCAAAACTCAACTTGAGGCAGTATTATATAAAATAGAAAAGCGATGTTGTCTTTACAGCACCGCTTTTTTAATTAACTAACTAAAACTTTGATCTTCTAACTATA
Source organism: Saprospiraceae bacterium (assembly GCA_029212405.1). Taxonomy (GTDB): domain Bacteria; phylum Bacteroidota; class Bacteroidia; order Chitinophagales; family Saprospiraceae; genus CAJXUU01. The sequence goes on along the minus strand of JARGNR010000064.1, from coordinate 22,493 downwards.
GGCTAGTTTAGTTTTTACTAAATCATAATCGCCATAGTGACTTTTTATTTTTTGTTTCAATGCTTTTCTTGCAAAGAATATTCTACTTTTTACTGTTCCTAGAGGGAGTTCTAATTTTTCCGCTATTTCTTGATATTTGAACCCAGTGTAGTGTAGGATGAAGGGATCTTTAATACTTTCATCCAAACCATCAATCATTTTTTTAAGTTCATCCATTAGAATGTTTCTTCCCGCATCATTTTCAACCGCCTTATCTCCTGAATTTAAAAAGAATTGATTGTCTGTTGTATCAATTATCGTATTGCGTTTAACCTTTTTTCTATAGTTGTTAATGAAGATGTTTTTCATTATTGTAAAGGTCCATGCTTTAAAATTAGTGCCAGGTCTGAACTTCTCTCTATTAGTCATTGCTCTAAAGGCAGTTTCTTGATAGAGGTCCTTTGCGTCTTCCTGATTTTTAGTCAAATTATACGCAAAAGAATTCAAAGAGGAAGTCAAAAAATCAAATTTCGAATCAAACTCAACTGTAGACATATTTTACGTTTTTAATTGTTTTCTAATGTGTAACAAATATACTATAATGTTTAACAAAAAAGCAAATTAATTAAACAAAACTTTTGAATTTATTTTGTTTCAACAAATATAATGACCTAATATTCTGTAAATCAATTGGTAATGATGTTGAGCCTAAATAATTGCTAATTAAATTTTCAATATAGATTGAAAATTAACTTGATACAAATATATTAATTATGTTTTATTGTTAATTGAAATAACATTAAATTATATTTATGTATAATATTTCTAAAGTTTATCTTTTGATGTCTTATTGGAAATGGATGTAAGAAGAATAAGAATAATGGTTATACTAATTATTTGTGCCTTATTTTAGCTTTCAACTTTTAAGATAGATATTGTTAGATAGAGAATTTCTATAGCCTACTGAATGGTTAGTTGAAAGCAACATTATTTGCAAATTATGGGAATAACAAAAGCGATACTGTCTTCACAATACCGCTTTTTATTAACTAACTAACTAAAACTTTATCTTATTAACTGTAGGCGAGTTTAGTTTTTACTAAATCATAATCGCCATAGTGACTTTTTATTTTTTCTTTTAAAGCCTTTCTCGCAAAGAATATTCTACTTTTTACGGTGCCCAATGGAAGTTTTAATTTCTCAGCGATTTCTTGATATTTGAATCCGGTATAGTGCAGAATGAATGGATCTTTAATACTTGCATCGAGACTGTTAATCATTTTTTTTAGTTCATCCATTAAAATATTTCTACCCGCATCATTTTCAACTGTCTTATTCCCTGAATTTAAGAAGAATTGGTTGTCTGTTGTATCTATAATCGTATTTCGCTTGACCCTTTTTCTATAATTGTTTATGAAAATATTTTTCATTATGGTAAAGGTCCATGCTTTAAAATTAGTGCCAGGTCTGAATTTCTCTCTATTGGTCATTGCCCTAAAAGCAGTTTCTTGATAAAGGTCTTTTGCGTCTTCCTGATTTTTAGTCAAATTATACGCAAAAGAATTCAAAGAGGAAGTCAAAAAATCAAATTTCGAATCAAACTCAACTGTAGACATATTTTACGTTTTTAATTGTTTTCTAATGTATGTCAAATATACAATAATGTTTAACAAAAAAGCAAATTAATTAAACAAAACATTTGAATTTATTTTTGTTTCAACAAATAATTAGGCATAATATGTTGATAACCAATAGTAAATGATGATTAGTGTTTGTTTGTTATTTATTGAACATTCAATTTGTATTGAAAATTAAAAGTAAAAAAATGTATAAAAGATTTTTAATTGTTAATTGAGATATCATAAAAAGCTATTAATGTATAAAGACTTATTCTTTTAACTTGAAATGATTTTTTGGAAGAAGGAGTAAGTAGCGCAAAAGCAGTGGAATTCTTACATCTGTACTTTTATATATTGTACATATTTATGATAGTAATACTGTAGATGGGTTGTATTGAGTATAAATTGGATAAAATGCAAGTGGAGAGCTATTTATAACAAAAGCGATACTGTCTTCACAGTACCGCTTTTTATTAACTAACTAACTAAAACTATATCTTAATTAACTATAGGAGAGTTTAGTTTTTACTAATTCGTAATCTCCATAGTGTCTTTTGATTTTATCTTTTAATGCTTTTCTAGCAAAAAAGATTCTGCTTTTAACTGTGCCTAAAGGTAACTCAAGCTTGTCGGCAATTTCTTGATATTTAAAGCCGGTATAATGAAGTACAAAAGGATCCTTTATGCTTGCGTCCAAACTTTGGATCATGTTATTCAATTCCTCCATTAGTATATTTCGTCCAGCGTCATTATCAACTACTTTGTCACCAGAATTCAAGAAAAATTGATTATCTGTGGTGTCAATAATCGTATTACGCTTAACCTTTTTTCGATAATTATTTATGAATATATTTTTCATTATAGTGAATGTCCATGCCTTGAAATTTGTACCAGGCCTGAATTTTTCTCTATTAGTCATTGCTCTAAATGCAGTCTCTTGATATAAATCTTTTGCATCTTCTTGATTCTTAGTCAAATTGTATGCAAATGAGTTTAATGAGGTAGTAAGAAAATCAAATTTTGAATCAAATTCTATTGTAGACATATGTTTATTTTTTTTGTTTTTCTAATCGTCCCCAAATATATGTAAAAGTTAAACAGAATAGCAAATAAATTAAACAAAATAGCAAAGATATTTTTGTTGTAACAAATAAAATAATGTAAAGTGCTAATAATCTACAATATAAGAAATGTAAATATTATGTTAATTTTATAACTTTCAGGAAGTATTGAAAGTATTGAATAGATTGTAACTACTATTCGAACTTGAAGAACAAAATTTTTACCTAATAATTAGGTACAGTTTTGCTTAATTGGAGTAGTACTAATACTATAGTTTCTAAAAGATTTTAGAATAGATATGTACCATTTACCAACCCTTATTTGTATTTTAACAGTCTTAGTTAATATACTAAACGTACTTACGATGAAATCTACTACAACTTACATAGCTTTAATGTTATTATTTTTTCTTCTTGTTATCCCTAATGATTCAACATTAAAAAGTCAATCCCTACAGCTCACTTCTGGCTTTGGTAGTCAAACTTTTTTTGATTTAATCCCAAATACAGAGCGAGAATACGCGAATTATACTTCTGGTAATTACTATATGTTGAAATTGGACATGGAAGGCTTTTTGCCAGAGTACTCATTTCTAGATCTTACGGTAAAGTTTGAAAAGGGTAGTGGTTCTATTGATTCCTATTACATGCCGTTTATTGGATGGTGTGGGGTAGGGTTTACGCCTAGAACTAATCAAGATATAAATTCTACTTTTTCTACAGTGCGAATGGGAATAGGATTTATGCCAGTTCATTTTTCACTTTCTAAAGGAGTGCTATTAAAAATTGGTGCAGAGGTTTCAAGGACAATTCATTCATTAGATACCCAACTGGATGATATGAAACATAAAGAAGATATCTTGATCAATACAAGGGATGAAGATGTTTCTATTATAAATAAAACAGGAGGCGGATTGTTGTTTGAACTACAACTTGGACGTTATAAACTAAATAATGGGATGGAAATTAGTCCCATTTATAATGCAAGTTTAGGTCTTAATGAAGAAATACAAACAGGTTTTTTTACTAGAGCATTGAGACAATCCATCGGTATAGGTTTAAGGTGGAATCCATAATCTAATTACAGAACTTATTTCATTTAGGGGAAATATAACAAAATGTAACTTGCTTTCGTTTGAGATTTATAAATTAGTTACATGGATTTCTTAAAGCGATGGGCAGTATTATTTGTTTTGGTGTGTCTTAATAGTATTAATATGAAGAGTCAATCTATAGGCTATTCTTTTTCATACACTTTACCTTTTGAGGAATTACAAGAAAATTCACAATTTTTTCCTTTCAGAAATTATAAGAAAAGCGCTGAATATTCTATTGGGCTGACATTCAATAACTTGGTCAAAAGAGTTGATGGGGTGCAAGTAAGACTGTCAAGGTATACGGCTACACTCCAAGAAGAGCGGCTAGTTTCTCCTCCAGATAATGCCTTTACGGAATCGGCGGTTACTAAATATTTGATTGAATTAGAAAGCTATTTTATCGATAAGTATATCTATAAAGGTATATCGATGGGTATCGGGGTTAATTATTCTTATGTATTGCGATCTGAACACGAAAGTTTTACTGAAGTAATGGGAATGAGAACGGTATTAAGAGATCCGGCGTTTGATGGCATTAAAAAATTTAAAATGGTACTTCTATGTAAACTCAATTTACCCAGTATATCCTTAGGGAAAAATTCTTCGTTTACGCCTTCCTATGTCTTTGGATACAGTTTAAATAATGATTTTAAGGCAAAAAGACCTAGGTCTGAATCTTTAAATCATCGATTCGAGCTCACATTATTTAGAAACATAAACCAACATAGATAATCTAATTTTTCTTTCCACATGTAACTCTATTGTACAGATAGGCAGAGTGATATGTATTAAATTAGTTGTATATGTATGGTTGTTTCTGTTGTTGATCATATTAGGAAAAATATTTATCAGTAAAAAAAAGATGTAAAAATTACCGTTGGTCAACTTCTAAATTGTAAAAAGCCTTCACTTATATTTGTCTCACCAAAACGTATAAAATTATTGAAACTGCCCCCAGCAGTATTCTCCTCAATAATCTGAACCCTAATCACCTAATAGTGTGCATTAGGGATTTTTTACTCATACTTATTTAATAACCAAAACTTTTACCAATGGTAAAGACCGATTTCTTTTACTCGGAAAGAAGATCGTACATTCCTAGAATTGTATTGTTCTTCGCACTCACTTTCCTGATGACCTTGGAGATTACTGCACAAGCACTTGCTTGTAATGATAATGTACAAGTTTCGTTGAATTTTGATTGTGAGGCTAATATCACTCCGGCCATGATTTTGGAAGGAGAAGATAATAACTTACTTCCCAACTATATCGTAGAAATAGAAGGTATTGCAGGTACAATAGTCTCTTCCCCTGGGGTCTATTCAGTAACTGTGACCGATATTACAAACGATAATTCTTGTTGGGGAAATATTACAGTTGAAGACAAACTTGCACCTGTAATAGATGCTTGTGATTGTCCAGTTGGGAATACCGACCCAAACTGTGAATTTTTATGCACTGATTTAGACGGAATTTTAGATGGAACAGTGACGGTTCCTCAACCTTTAGTAACAGAAAATTGCGGTAGCTATACAGCAGAATTTTCTGATCAAATAAGTGATGGAGGGTGTGGAGAGAAAATTATAACCAGAGATTGGTTATTTACAGACGATGCTGGAAATCAAGCAACAGGTTGCACACAGGAATTCAGAACGCTTGCAGTTTCTACTTCAGATATTGTAGCACCGATTAGTCCAGTAATTCTTCCTTGTGGTTCAGATGTTTCTATGCCGGCAATTGTAGATTACTTTACTCCCTCAGTTGGAGCTACTGCTGCTGCTGCATATGGATATCCAACAGCGAATGGAGTTGCTATAAGTGGTGCAATATGTAACCTGGTAAGTTCAAAAACCGATGTTGTTATCCCTGTTTGTGATCAAGCTTGCTCCAATAGCATAAAGGTGTTGAGAAATTGGGTTGTATTGGATTGGTGTACTGCTGAATCAATAGAATTTACTCAAGTGATTAAAGCCATAGACGAAGAAGCTCCAACCATTGACGCTAAAGATATTACTGTTAGTACCGATCCATGGGTTTGTGAAGGAAATTTCTTCTTGCCAGCACCTTTGATTCTTCATGATAATTGTACGGATTTTGTAGAATATGAAGTGACTGGTCCTGCGGGAGTAATCATTATCTGGGATGCGCAGGCAAATCTTTATTTTGCAACTGGAGCACCAAAAGGAATACACACATTCAATTATATAGCATCTGATTGTTGTAGCAATACAGCCATTGATCCAATTACAGTTTCTGTAGTTGATCAAACGGCACCAGTTGCAGTGGCAAAACAAAATATTGTAGTTTCCCTGACTCAAGCTTATAATGGTCAAGGTCAAGCTAAAATATTTGCCAATTCAGTTGATAATGGATCTCATGATGGGTGTACAGGTGTGCATTTAGAAATTAGAAGAGACAACGATGAATGTGGAGTTGTAGGAAATGCTACGTATAACAATGATGGTCATTCCTTTGATGCGAGTAATGATCCTGATCAAGGTCAGTTTGTTAAATTCTGTTGTGATGATTTGACCAACGCCGAAGTAGACGTTGATGGTGATGGTGAAAATGATCCTGGCTACGTCAAGGTATGGCTAAGAGTATGGGATGATGGAGATATGAATGGTTCTTATGGAACTTCTGGTGATAATTATAATGAAACTTGGGCTTTTGTAAAAGTTGAAGATAAGCTTCAACCAATCATCAATTGTCCAGCTGATATTAGTGTTGAATGTGATGTAGATTGTGAAGATTTAAGTATCGTAGGAGAAGCAACAGCTACAACAACATGCGGAGATGTAGATGTAGAATATACAGATATTATCAATACACTAAATTCATGTAATGTTGGATACATCACGAGAAGATGGTCTGTAGTAGGTCAATCTTCAGTGTTCTGTGACCAAATAATTACAAAAACAGAAGACAATTTATTCAATGGAAATATAAATTGGCCAAATGATTATACAACGGATTGTACTGATTTAGATGGGGATGATAATGTCCCAACTTGGGCAGATACAGGTTGTTCGTTAGTTGGATATAATGTAGAAAGCGATACCTTCTTATTTGAGGATGGAGCATGCTTCAAAATAATTAACTATTGGTCAGTAATTGATTGGTGTCAGTATGATCCAAATTCGACAAGTAATGATGGAATGTGGAATCATATTCAGATCATAAAAGTATTGGATGATGAAGCACCAGTATTAAATTGTCCTAACCAAATGTATGCGGTTGATGATTTTAATGATGCGGATAATGACGGTGACCAATGTGAAAGTATAGGTCTAATGTTAACCAATACGGCTGATGATAATGGAGATTGCTCCAGTGCTTGGTTGAAATGGACCGTATTAGTAGATCTATGGGGCGATGGAGAATATGATTATGAATATTCAAGTTATTTGCCTTCGTTTGACTCTAACTTCAACGATACAAATGGAAATGGGATACCTGATCGATATTTAGCGCCTACGGCTTCAGGTGAAGAAGTGAAAGTGACTCTGCCAGAAGACATAGCTGGATCTATGAGTAATCATAAAGTTTCATGGAAGGTTTCTGATGGGTGTCAGAATATTACCAGTTGTGAAAATACATTCATGGTGGTAGACAAAAAAGCACCAACTCCTTATTGTATAGATATCAGTACAGCATTAATGGAAAGTGGAATGGTTGAATTGTGGGCATGTGATTTTGATTTGGGCAGTTTTGATAATTGTACTGAAGAAGGAGACTTAAGATTTACGTTTACTGATACAAAACCACAAAATGATCCGAATTACAATAGCGATACGAGATGTTCTTCAAAGATTTTTGATTGTGATGATTTAGAAAATTCTCCTGTATCTGTTACCATGTACGTATGGGATGAGAAAGACAATTTTGACTTCTGTGAAGTGATGCTTACACTTATTGATAATCAAGGTGGATGTGAAAATGGAGGAGGAATGAAAATCTCTGGATCAATCTCTACACCAAGCAATGATATGGTAGAAGATGCCATGGTTACATTATTTGCACCTACGATTGAGTTGGATAAAAATGACATGACAAATGAATTAGGCGTATATACTTTCGTAAATAATCCAGATTCATATAGCTACCAAATAAAAGCAAACAAAGAAGGAAACTATTTGGACGGAGTCAGTACATTGGATTTAGTCATGATCCAAAGACATATCTTAGGATTGGCTGAATTTGAAGATGCATATGATATTATTGCCTCTGATATCAATAATGATGAGAAAATTACAGCATCTGATTTATTGCAATTGAGAAAACTGATCTTAGGGGTTATTGATGAATATCCTGCAAATGAGAGTTACCGATTTATTTCGGCAGAACAATCATTTAACACGGTCACTCATCCATGGCCATTGGAGGAAGACCTAATAATTGATCCGTTGGATCATGATATGTCTAATCAAAACTTCAAAGCGATCAAGATTGGAGATGTGAATGGTAATGCTACGTATGGCATAAGTGGATTGCAAAGTAGCGCAACTCGGTCAAATAAAGATATGACTATTCTCCTTGATGAATACCAAATAATTTCTGGAGAGACTTATACATTTAATATGTATGCAAATGAAGCTCAAAATCTTTCAGGATTGCAAATAGCACTCAAAGTAAAAGATCTAGAGGTCATTGAAATTACAGGAGGTTCAATTGACCTTTCAGCTGAGAATATGTCTATCCAAAAAGAAGATGTCAAGATTTCTTGGTCTTCGATGCAGAGTAATGAAGTAAATAAAGGAGATGTGTTATTTAGTATTACTGTAAGAGCTAAGCAAACAGGTAGTATCAGCGAAAAAATAGTTGTTGATGCAAATTCTAATATCGCTAGTGAAGCATATGATTACAATTTGAACGTCACTAATATTGAATTACAAGCTAGAGCAACAGAAATCGTTTCTACTTTTGAAATGTATCAAAATGAGCCAAATCCTTTTGATGAACAAACGACAATACGATTTATGGCGCCTGATGCTGGCAAAGTTCAGTTGAGCATTGTTGACATAGCAGGTAGACAATTGTATAATTCAACCAAAAATGTAGAGAAAGGCGAAAATGTGTTTATCATTGAAGGCGAAGATTTAGGCCATTCAGGGATTTATTATTACACAATTTCAACAAAAGACATAAACCTTACTAAGAAAATGATTTTTGTAAAATAATGAATGAGTAAAAGTAAATAATGGGAGCTCCAAAATAAATGGAGGTTTATAGAGAGCGATTCCCATTTTTATATTAAATCGGTTTTTTTTTTAATAAGGATTTTTTGAAAGTCAGTGCTCTTTAATTAGAGTACTGACTTTTTGTTTTATTTATTAAATCACAAAATGAGTAGAAATGTGTTGAATAGAAAGTTGTATTAGCTTTTATAATCTTCATGATCTTGAAAATGCCCTGAAGTATAGAAATAAGGTAGACTAACGCAAACCAAAGACAACTAGGGTCAGATCTCTATATTTCAATTCAAAAGATATAAAGAATTGTCCTCCTTACCTTTTAGGATCATTTATACGATTCATAAATAAATAGCCTCCTGAAAACAAAGTGAATGATATTTTTAGAACAGTTCTCTAAATTACTTTGGTTCTCCAGCCAATTTCCAACCTAAAAATGCCATCGGGAAGTAGGCTAGCAGTAAGTCAACTATGGAGTATTTTAAGAATTCTGGCAGCAAGATGGCCATTGATAAACCTGCCATAAAGAAGATTGCACCAATAACAAGTGAAAGCACCTTAAATCTAGAAATGGCTAGTTTTGATACAACGTAAGCACCTATTAAAGTTCCAAGGCCATGTGCTAAAAAAGGAACAAGAAAATGTTTATAGGTATATAAATGTGCACCAGCTTTAATGCTTTCAATGTCTTCGGGGTCCACACCAGGAGGGGGTGCTATAACTGTTGAGCCAAAAACAATAATGCTATAATTTACGATTCCTCCTATTATGAGGCCTGCAAATACTGCTAGAATATTTCTTAGAGTTGAATTCATCTTGTTTTGTTTTGATTTTCCTAAGGTATACATTTAGAAATGGAAAAACAAGAATACGATTTATTCCAAATTTAAAATAGCAATTTTTTTTTGAAAGGTGTCACAAAACTTGATTCGCCTTGTTATAAGTGTGCATTTGAGATTCAGTTTTCATGTCCTGATGATTTTGATGTACTTATTTTATCATTTTTAGTAGTGCTGGCTGTTATTATAATTGGCACAGTCAGCACACTTTTATAAACGACAGAAGCAAACTGTACAGGAAGTCAAAACACTTAAATAAAATCTAGTAGTATGGTAATAAAAACAAAAAAAGCCAATCTTCATTTCTGAAGGTTGGCTTTTTTTGTTTAAATCAATGTGGAGTTGTTATTGAACAACGATGACTTGTTTTTTCATAGATACTGTTTCTTTGTTCAGCTCTATAAAGTAGTTGCCAGGTCTTAAGTTGTCAGTAGATATGGTCTGTTTTTTTGAACTAACATCGAATGTCTTAATTTTCGATCCATTTGCATCAAATAGAACTGCTTTTCCTCCAATCATTGCTTCTGGAACTTCAAGATTTATCTCTGAAGAAACATTCGTTGGGTTGGGGTACACTTTCATTTCTTCAGGGTTGAATTCTTCCAATCTCTTCAATGGTTCGAATGCTTCAGAATCTGCTTTACTAATAAATTCTGCTATTTTATTTAAATCCATCTCACCTACTAAAGAAAGTGCAATGAATTCTCCATCTACCACACCTAGGCCAACGATTTCATAGACTACGTCGTTTTCTTCGTCTACAAAAACAACAAATTTGGTTCCCTCATCTCTAACACGCATCAATTCTTCATACTCACCTTGAACATCATTCAAGCCTTTCTTGTATTCTGCATCCGCTTTTGTTGTATTAGGTACTTTAATAAGAGAGAATGATTCTATTTTTGATGCAAATTCAGAAAGTTCTCTTACTTCTTCATCCTCTACATTGCTTGCAATAATTGAAGCGAAATCAAAAAGTTTACCGGATACATAGACGTGAGTGACATCTTCTTGGTCAACATATTGTGAGTAGTTCCGTTCTATAATGCCTTGACCAAATATGGAAGAAGAAACAAAAACGATAAGTAGTAGAGATAGTAAATTTTTCATGTGGTTTTATTTTTTTAATGATCAATATCGAGTGAGCGATTTCGACATACATTAAATTGACGGCAACTAAGTTTGAAATGTTACAAAATAGTTAAATAAAAAATAGGAGAACCAAATTATTTGAAGGCATAAAGTGCAGTGCAGCTTTGGATTAAAAGAAGGACTAGATAGAGAAAAGAAGAATAGGAATTATACTCAACAGATAGACAATCTATTTTACAAAAATATCCATCTTTCGAGGTTTTCTTAAAATGATATTATCAATTAATCGTACACCTTCAGCCCATACCGCTGTGCATGCTACTGCATATTCCGAATCTTTTACACGATCAATTTTTTGCAATGTATATCCATCTGCAATTGTAAAATATTCTGGTTTAAAACCGTCTGTTTTGGCCAACCGTTGCATTGCATAAGATTCCAGGTTCCTAGCGTTTTCCCTGTATTTATTCCGTTTTACATATTTAAGCACTTTATAAATTTCTTTAGCTGTTTCCTTCATGGAAGCTGATAGTCTCATGTTTCTTGAGCTCATTGCAAGCCCATTTGATTCTCTAATAATAGGTACAACTCGTAGTTTTGTTTTGGAGTCAATATGATTCAACATGTACTGAATGATAGAAAACTGTTGAAAATCTTTTTGTCCCATGTATAAATTGTCTGGAGTAACAATATCAACCAATCTTTTAACAACTTGTGCAACTCCAGCAAAATGACCAGGTCTGAATTCGCCTTCCATCTCACTATCTAATCCGTTGAAGTCAATGGACAGTGTTGTGTCTAAGTCTTCAGGATAAACTTCTGTTGTATGTGGAGCAAAAACGATGTCCACCTTATTATTTTTCAATAATTTTTGATCTTTGTCAAGAGTCCTAGGGTATTTTTCTAAGTCAGAAGACTCATTAAATTGTGTTGGGTTCACAAAGATACTGCAGACAGTGATATCGTTTTCAGCAGCAGATGCATTCATTAATGCCATATGACCATTATGGAGTGCTCCCATTGTTGGTGCAAATCCCACAGTGCGTCCATTGTCCATATAAGAACGAATCAAATTCTGCAGTTCTAATACAGTAGTTATAGTTTTCATGTTTGTCGATTATATCCGCTAAAGTAAAAAAGATTAATGTTTCTTTTTCTTAAGATTGTCTTTAAGAATTTCTAATATGATATCCCAAAGATGCTCATAGGGGATGATTTCAACATCCACCGCTTTTAGGGATATTTCAAAAGGAGTTTCACGTAACTTTTTTTCATACTTTGTTACATAGCGTATGGTCCTTAGAGGATGATACTCAGCTTCTGGAATTTTCAAAAGCATTTTTATAAAACAATTGGACCTAAGTGTTTCATCTTTTCTTAAGTATCTATAGGTATACGCATTCAGTGCTTCTAGTCTTTCGTGCAATTTATTATACTGTTTGCGTATTAAAAAATGCATTAGTTCTACTACAAGTATAGAAATGTTGGTCCCTCTTTTATCTTTACTAAATGTATCAACTTCATTAATGAATTTACTCAGTTTAAACTTTTTATACTTCACATGTTTAATTTGATCCATCTCAATTTGTCCAGATTCTAAGAGTATATTTGCAAATGCTTCTCTTAGTTTCCATTCTTGAACTGCATTTTTGAAAGTGTACAGTGGTTTAGAAGAAAGGACTCTAGCGGTAGTTGTGAAGAGTGAAAAATAATCTTTAGAATAGGCATAAATTGTATATTCCAGACTTTTCATTCTGAAATAATTATAATGTTTTTTAGTAAACATGCTGAGAGTCTTGTCTAAATAGATCTTAGCATTCTCAATATCTTTAAGTTTGAGATAAGTTGACATAATATCCTTATAGGCTACATATAAGTTGTATCGGGGGATATGTTCCGATTGCTCAAATAATGAAACAGACTCTTTAGAAATTTTTATCGATTCTTCTAATTGATTATTTAGTGTAAAGGTAAAGGCTGCAATTTGGTGAACTTGGTTTTTATAGGTAAGTGAATCACTTTCTTCGATACTTTCCAGGAACGATTTACTTTTGTGGAGGACCATTTTTTTATATTCTTCTACATTTTCTTCTTTTGAACTTTTACTTTCATGTGAAAGTTGGTCATAAAACTTACTCAAATTCAAATTCTTATTTAAGTCTTTTTGAATTTTCTCTAATTCTTTATCATAGTAGACATACTTTTTTTTGTCAGGATTAATAAAGGCATAGTTTGTTCGGAGTTCCAACCCTGCAAATAACTGAAGATCAAATAACTCTAGTTTTTTTGATTGCTTATATATATGAATAAAGATTTTAACACCATTTGCATTTTGATGGTGATAAAGTAAGAATCTTCCAGCAACAAATAATTTCAAAAGCCTTATATGTTCTTCATAAAGATTTTCATTAATTTCAATATGAGCATCAGAAAGTATTATGTAATCCAATACTTTTTTGGTATACCTTTCTTTGAATTTGACAAAGGATTTTGAATTTTGTGCATAGTTTAATGCACGTTTCGCTTCTTCGTCATTTTTGATTTTTCCATTGACAATATTTTCGAATAGAAATAGATATTTGGTCATCGAATCTACTTTACTATCCCTAAAAAGACCTAGTGCTAAGACTTTTTGTGTTGAAAGAACTCTGCTTAATTGGTAGATATTTAAATTCATGAAAATCTTAAAGTGTTAAAAATCAGTGTTATATATATGAAAAACTTATATTTTTTCAATGAAATGCCTTGTCAATAAATTGAGGATTTTGTAATTATTCAGGTCAAATATAGTATTTACATTTGTAATAGATTGTAATTAAAGGTTAAGATAGTAATCAAATAGTTGAATACTAGAGAGTTGTGTTAGTGAAAGCTGCATTGTAGCCCATATTGGCTTGTCGTGTTATTGTGTTTTTTGTTCTATATTCTTGTTTTGATGTCGTGTATATTTGTTACATAATTAAAATAAAAACACTTAAAATATCAAACACATGGAAACGATCATTAACTTATTTTTAGATTTTATCGCTGATGAAGGCGGTCCGTTATAGAAAATAATAATTTACACTCACAAAGATATACCAATTAAGAATAAAGGGTGTTTTTGAGTGTGCTTCCACCAATTTTGGTGGAAGCCATTCTTTTAAAACAATAGGATTTTGCCCTTAGCCTTTGGCCCTAAAGATTAAAAATTGTTAAGATCGTAAAAGACTTGTTCTTCAGAACAGGTCTTTTAGTGTTTTAGGGGATATTCATAGCCCAATTTGTGTGCACATTTCTTTAAAATGTATCTGTAATCATTATTTCATCATTGCATTTTCACTTCTTTAATCGTATTACTTGTACAATTTTATACAACTTTTATACCTTGCAAAGATGAAATTATATCCTTCATTAGTTTTATTGATACTTCTTTTTACTACCAATTCATTTGGTCAGGCAAATCTAGAAGAGTTGGAAAATACAAAAATTAGTATTCTTACCTGCAGGAGTGGGAATGAGTTGTATTCTACCTTTGGGCATACGGCCATACGTGTTCAAAATATAAAATCGCGAATGGATATGGTCTATAATTATGGTGTTTTTAGTTTTAATACTCCTTTTTTCTATGTCAAGTTTATGAGAGGCCAACTGCCCTATTTCCTTGTGGGGTACAAAATGGATAGCTTCCTAAGAGAGTATAATTTTGATAAACGGTCTGTGTTTGAACAAGAACTCATATTAACAAATGAGCAAAAAAGAGATATATTGACCTATCTGGTGGAAAATGCCAAACCTGAAAACCGAGAATATAAATATGATTTTTTCTATGATAATTGTGCCACAAGAGTCGTGGATGTCTTTGAACTTTCAGGTGATGTTACGTATAGCTTACCTATTGAACAAAAAACGTTTCGAGATTTACTGAAAGAAAATTTGCAAAGTTTAGTATGGTCTGATTTCGGAATTGATATGGTTATTGGAGCCAGAGCGGATAGGCTGACCAATAGAAGACACCAAATGTTTTTGCCTGAATATGTAATGGATAATTTGAAAAATGCAAAATTAGCTGATAATAGTGCTCTAGCTAAATCTCCACAACTCATTTTAGATTTTGAAAGTCTAAATGCAGAAAGGAAGGAGCGAAGTATAAATTGGCCGTTTTGGTTAATGATGGCTCTTTTACTGGCCACAGTTCTATCCAATCTGTATTTCTTAAAAAGTGCAACGATAGTAAATAATACACTACTTATATCTGCGGGAATTCTAGGGTTTTTCCTACTATTTATGTGGTTTGGTACCAATCATGGAGCTACAAGAGACAATTGGAACGTCTTATGGTTAAACCCCATTTTTCTAGTATATCTATTCAGTAAGACCAATATAAAGAAGTTTTTGACCTATCTTCTTTATGGATTGTTAATCATCTCAGGTGCAAATTGTGTAATTAATTTCTTGCCTCAGTTTTTTAATTTGGCATTTTTACCTTGGATCTTGTCTCTTGGTATTGCAGTGTATATGATTCAG
Source organism: Saprospiraceae bacterium (assembly GCA_029212405.1). GTDB lineage: Bacteria > Bacteroidota > Bacteroidia > Chitinophagales > Saprospiraceae > CAJXUU01. The sequence continues at coordinate 7,108 of JARGNR010000064.1, read as the reverse complement.
AAAAAAAGAATAACTCCAACAGCCACATAGAGAAATAAGAAAAACAAAATAGACTCTACCTCATTTTAGGTCTTCTTCTTTTTCCGCCTGGTTTCATCATTTGTTGACCTTTTCTACCCATGCCTTGAGCAGCTCTAGCTTGACCTCTATTGTTTAATGCCTTTTCAAACATGACCATCTGTTCCTTTAATTGCGGCTCAACAACTTTTAACTTTTTAGCTTCTCTAAAATGATTTTTGGCCGCAGTCCATTTATTTTTTTGTGCATTTATATTGGCCAACTGCATTAATACCATAGCTTTTTCTGTCTCCGTTGGTAATTTTAATGCCAAAGCTTGGTTAAAAAATGTTTCAGCAGTTGCACTGTCATTTCTATTTATAGCTATGGTTCCTTTAATAATATAGTAAAAGGCTCTATTGGAGACATACAATAACTTAGGAGATAAAGTTAAATTCAATCTTTTTTCTGCACCTTCTAAATCCATGGTTTGTACCATTTCAGCTGCGGATTGAATGGTACCCAACATCACATAACTTATCAAAATTAATACACCTATAAATATCATGATCCAGGAATAACCAAAACCATAAATCAAACCTAGAATAATTCCCCCAAACAAAAAGAAGGCAATAAGAGCAAATTTTACGTATATATTTATCTTGAACATTTTTACTGTTTATTTTACGTTATGATCACAAAGTTACATTTTATACTTTGCAAACCATACCAAAAATAAATAACTAACTTTTTGATTAATCGTTATGTTTAAACATTAAAGCAATTTCTATTGAATTTTTATCCAAAACTTGCTTTCTTACTACTATTTGTTTTTCCATTCTTTAGTCAGAGTGCTAATGGACAAACAAAACTTTTATGTGAAGTTATTCATATAGATACCATTTATAAAAAACAGTTGCCATCCTTTGAAAAAATAGTAGCATCTAAAGACTCCTTGGAATTTGCTTCATTGATTCAGGCAGATATTATCCAATTGTGGTCGGAAGGGTATTTACTTGCACATTTAGATTCAATATTTTTAGCTGATCGCATATTGATTGCCAATGTATTTGTTGGTTCCAGATATACGTTTGGAGAAGTTTCCGTCTCTGAAGAAAATTTATCTATAGTGAGTGCTGCTGGATTAAAGAATGTGCGATGGAATGATAAGTTGGTCTCGTTAGAAATGGTAGGGCAGTATGCTGAAACAGTATTGACATATCTTGAAAACAATGGATATCCTTTTGCACGAATCCATTTGGATAGCACCTCAATAGTAAATGGAATTGTAAATACCTACATGTACATGTCAAAAAATAGATATGTGCCATTTGATACTTTAAACCTTATTGGCAAAGTGGATATCCGACAAGGATACATGGAAAGGTATCTTAATATTAAGGCAACAGACCCATACAGTAGGAAGAAGGTAAAAGATATTGCGAAGAGGATTAATAATCTGACTTTTGTAGAATTGGATACCACCCCGTTGATCAAATTTGCAAATGGAGTTGCACAGGTCCAACTTTATTTAAAATCCAAACGAGCTTCCCGGTTTGATTTTTTAATTGGTGTGTTGCCATCTGCTGATAACGGTACTCGGAAATTTTCTATTATTGGTGAGTTTACGGGTGAAATGTATAATAAATTAGGACAAGGGGAATACATTTTTGCAAATGTGCAAACAAGGCCAGAAACAAGAGTATTGGAAGTGCGATTTAATTACCCTTATTTATTTGACTTGCCCTTGGGTATTGATTTTAAAGGAGGTATATTTTTTAACGAAGTATTTAGAGAAACTATCTGGGATGGCGGTATTTTATATCAATTTGATGGAGGGGCAAGTATAAAGGCCTCATGGAATAATAAATCTTCAAGACTTATTGATATTGATACTGCCGCGATTTTGACTACAGGTAGACTTCCCAATCAGCTGGATATCACTTACAATGGAGGTGGACTGGAATATAACTATCAAAATGTAGATTATCGATTCAATCCCAGCAAAGGGTGGGAGCTAAATCTAGCAGGTACAGTCGGGATTAAAAAAATAATTAAAAATAATAGGATTCAAGAATTAAGTAGAACGGATTTGGATTTCAATTTAGCGTATGATTCTTTGAAGTTAAATACACTCCAAACAGAAGCAACATTGTCCGCAGCTGTTTATATACCTGCGTTCCGAATTGCTACATTTAAATTGGGTTTTGAAGGAGGGATTCAATACAATGAAGAAAAAATATTTGAAAATGAATTGTATAGAATTGGAGGGAACTCCCTTTTAAGGGGTTTTGATGAATTGAGTGTTTTGACCAGTAGTTATTTGATATCAACAGTAGAGTTTAGATTGTTACTGGATCGAAATTCTTACCTAAGTTTCCCGTTTATTGATGTAGGATTAACAAAAGTTTCAATAGATGAAGAAGAAGTTTGGGACAATACCATTAGCCTAGGAATGGGTATTAATTTTTCTACGCCTGCTGGAATTTTTAATGTTTCATTTGCAGCAGGACGAAGACTCAATAATCCTATTGATTTGGGCAACACCAAGATTCATTTTGGGTATGTAAGTCTCTTCTAGATCACAAAAGTCAATTCCAAGAATTGCCGAAACAATCGACACTTCATTCACTTAAAAGAAGTACATTATTTTTTTGCTTCTTCCAACTCATCCCAAAACTCAGTAGCTCTTCGAGTGTGCGGAATGCATATAGAACCCCCAATTAGGTTTGCAATTGAAAACACTTCAAAAACTTCTTCGGTAGTAACTCCAAGTTCGTGGCATGTGCCCAAATGATACTTTATACAATCGTCACACCTTAAAACCATGGAAGCTACTAAGCCTAATAATTCTTTTGTTTTTAATGAAAGTGCACCATCTGTGTATGTTTGGTTATCTAGAGAAAAAAAACGCTTTAGAACTTTGTTGTCTTGTGACAGTATTCGTTCATTCATTTTTTCTCTATATTCGTTGAATTCTTTAATGCTAGACATGCTTATTAGTTTTGAATTTTATAATCGATAAAGTTGAGCGCCTATTTACCCATTTCTTGAAAAGGCAAGGTGTATGTTTTTAGAATTATATGGTACCCTTATTGATTCCTCTCCAAATTGAGATGATCATTCGAATAGGAAAAAGAAAAATGACGATTAATGCACCAGTACCAAAAAATATAAATTGATATTTAATGTATTTTGAAATGTCCATAGCCGTATCAGGTTGCAAGTGGTTCAACATTTCTATATGTCCTCCTTTGTCAACAAAGTCCTGAAAATTAAATAAGGCATCAACTGAATAAAAGAAAAGAGGTATAGGCAAAAATATGAAGATCAATTTAATGATTTTGTTTTCTGCGAAAAAAGTATGCCGCAATAAGAATATGTACCTGGTGAGCGTTATAAATAGAGTGATGAAAAATACATTGGGTGTGTAAAAATCGTATTTGTCGCCAATGTAATTCATCACGGGAAGTAAAAAAAGAATAACTATAACAGCTGTGGCTATCCACCAAACTAGTTCTAAAATGATTTTATTCTTCATGTCAATTAGAGGAATTTTTTTTCAAATGAATATCGTTTTAGATAGAAGTTGTAGAAAAACACAATCCCTGTTGCAATAATTTTAGCTAAAATAGGATAGGTTTTGAAAATCGAAATTGTTTTTAAACCGAATATGATGGAAGTCGATATAAATATACCTCCTAATGAAACAGCCAGCGAGAGCAAAAATGCAGTCCTAACCTTTCTATTCAATTGAAAGATAAACTTCTTTTGAAGCAAAAAGTTGATGATCATGCCTACCAATGATGAAAATATATTAATTATTTCAACAGGTATGGAAGTAATTCTTGCCAACAAGGCAAATATTCCCATATCAACTAGAGTAGCAACCCCTGATGAAGCAGCAAACTTTGTCTTTAAAACAATAAGTTTCTTTATTACTTTTTTTGTCAACAATGGCGAATTTTTACTTGTAGCCGCAAAAGTAATGCTTAATCAATCAAAACATTTTTTTTTGGTTAAATTTTTAATTTGATTTCGTAAATCATAAGGATATCTAAAATAATAGGTCACACAAGAAGTTTTACTAGCAAATTGTTATTTTGCGATGAATAAAAACATAGAAGTCTATTAGGTGCGTAAGATAGTTGCCATACTTGCATTTTTCATTTCTTTATCAATACACGGACAAGGATATTTTGAATCTAACGCATCGATTGCGGAAGCGTACCAATTGGTGACTACATTGCAATTGGAGGCCGCAAAACAGAAAATTGAAGAAATCAAAACTTCTGAACCAGACAATTTACTTGTTTATCACATTGAAAATTACATTGACTTTTTTACGATTTTTATCAACGAAGACAAGGCCGAGTTTGATATATTAGAAAAGAATAAAAACATCCGATTAAGGAAAATTGGAGAAGGAGATCGAGAAAGTCCTTATTACCTCTTTACCAAGGCGGAAATAAATCTTCAATGGGCAACTGCGCGGATTAAATTTAACGACAAATTTAGTGCGGGACGTGAAGTGTATCGTGCATATAAAATGTTAGAATCCAATCAAAAGAAATTTCCTGATTTCATAGAGAATAAAAAAAGTCTAAGTATTATCCATGCCTTGGGAGAAAGTTTGCCTTCTATTATACGCAAGATTATTGGTGTGAAAGGGTCTATCGAGTTGGGGACCAGGGAAATACAGGAAGTAATAGCGTATAGCAAATCAAATGACTTCTTATTCAAAGAAGAGTCCTATGCGATTTATGCGTATATCTTATTTTATCAAAATAACAAGAAACGAGAAGCATATGAGATGTTGACTGAGGCCAATTTAGATCACACCTCTAGTCCTTTATTATGTTTTTTAAAAGCGAATATTGCTCAAAAGACGGGGCATAATGGAGAAGCTTTAAAGATATTAGACGAAAGACCAAAAGGGGAAGCTTACCTTCCATTTCCATATTTAGACTTTATGTATGGGAAGTTTAAATTGTATGAATTGGACCCCAGTTCTCAGGAATATATGCAACATTTTTTGGACGAATTTAATGGACGTCATTATATAAAAGAAGCCTATCAAAAACTTGCTTGGTTTGAATTGGTCACCAATGAAGATGTTGAGGCGTATAGAAGTTTTATGAATCGGTGTAAAAAGGAAGGATACGATTTGGTAGATGAAGATAAACAAGCACTCAAAGAGAGCAAAGAAAAAGAAATACCTAATCCCATTTTGCTGCGAGCAAGATTATTGTTTGATGGAGGTTATTATGGGAGAGCATACAGTATATTAATTCAGAATGCTCATTTATTTGGAGAAAAGGATAATCATGAAAGCCTCGAATTTACGTATCGAATGGGAAGATTAAGTCAGGAATTAAAAAATTATACTGATGCTATTGAATATTATTTGGATGCAATTCATAAAGGGGAAGAAAAGAAATCATTCATGGCATGTAATTCAGCACTCCAAATAGCTTTAGTTTTTGAAGAACAACAGAAGCATGATTTAGCTAAAAAGTATTTTGATCTGTGTTTGGATATATCTCCTAATAGGTATAAGACAAGTCTGCATCAAAAGGCAAAATCTGGTTTGGACCGAATACAACCATTTATCAATTAATTCGTATTTTGACAAGCTATGGAATATAAAAATATTTATGTGGCAGCAAGTAGCCAACATGTAGGAAAGACTACCTCGACGCTAGGTTTGGTATCTGGGTTTATGAAAAAAGGTCTAAAAGTAGGATATTGCAAGCCGGTAGGACAAAAGTTTCTAGATATTAATAATTTAATTGTTGATAAAGATACAGTACTTTTTGCTGACTTAATTCATTTTGATCTTATCCCAGAGTATCATAGTCCAGTGATATTAGGAAAGGGAGCAACAGAAAAATACTTAGACAATCCAGAACAATATGATTTGGAATCTATTATTTCTGAAGCTCGGCGGTACATGAGTAATAATAATGATATTTCAATTTATGAAGGCACAGGACATCCAGGTGTTGGAAGTGTTGCAGGTCTCTCAAATGCAAGAGTTGCAAAATTACTTGATGCTGGAGTAGTGATGGTAGTTGAAGGAGGAATAGGAAGTACCATCGACATGTTGAATATGTGCATAGCGATTTTTAGAGAAAATGAGGTTCCAGTATTGGGAGTAATAATAAATAAAGTAAGGGAAGAAAAAATTGATAAGGTTACAGAATACGTAAGTAAATGGTTGGATCGAAATAATTTACCTCTTTTGGGGGTCATCCCGTATGACCAGACTCTGGCTTATCCTTTGATTAGAAGTATTGCAAAATCTGTTTCTGGTACAATTATTTATAATTCTGATGCGGATAATAATAAAGTAGCAAGAATACTTGCAGGCTCACTCATTGACTTAGAGAAATTGCAAAGTTCGACAGATCAACTCTTAGTTGTTTCTACCAAAGCCCTAAACGGTGCTATAAAGAAAATCGAAAGTATCGAGACCTTAAACAAAATTACCCATACTACATTGTCGGGGATTGTAGCGACAGGGCAAGGAACAATCGATAGTAATACACTGAATTATATTGAGAAAAATAATCTTCCATTGATACGAACGCACCTTGATACATATGGGTGTGTGGTTAAAATCAGTAAAATCGAAGTGAAAATTAATCGTAAGACACCATGGAAGATTAAAAAGGCGATTCAATTAATTGAAGACAATGTTGATTTTGATCGGATTATGGAGAAGGTTTAAAGTAATTGGATGAAGAATGGTGACCGAGATATATTATTTAATTCCTTTTTAGTTTCGGGATATTCAGTAATACCGAATATCCCCATTTTCATTAGGACTAGAGGCCTTACACCTGAAAATATTACCCCATTTTTAAGGCTTTCTCCTTAAATTCGAGGTAAGTTTTTTAACCGAATTATTTCTCTCGCCGTGAATGGTGTTCATTTTCTGGCTTGGCCCAGAAAACGAACCAAAAGAACCCAAGGCTTTACCCAGATTTTAACATGACTGAATGATCATCGCAGATATGACTGAATGATCAACGAAGATGTGAAAGCGATAGGTACAAATGAAGGAATCCCGCCAGACGAGACAAGCAGCGTCAGCGCAGTGCGGCCA
>JARGNR010000063.1 GCA_029212405.1 Saprospiraceae bacterium | reverse complement strand
ACCGTCAGATTATCCTCTATATCAAAAGATCAGTACCGATTTGATAAATTATTGAGAAGCTTTAATGATAACGAAGACAATCCTTTTAATACAGCAGCACAACTGCATACCAATATTTCGGGTGGGCTCGGTTTATTTGCAATTGAAAATACCGTTGCACTTGAAGTAGAAAAATGAGAAAGCTCAGAACGGATTGAGCAGCCATTTGTTAAGGCATTTCAAATGGTTTCTCCAGGTCAATTAAGCGTTCGCCCTCCATTGCATTGATCGTAAACCACCTACTAATAGCACTATGTGAACGAAACGACCTGAATCCACTCGTTTCAATGGGCCTCCAAAATATTCCGGAAAATAGAGTCTTTCCATCTATGTTTACCAGTTCTAGATCCAGAAGTCCTTTGTTTGCTCGAGTCATTGCAGATCGGGATGCGTCAAAGTCTGGTTTGCTCTGTACAAGCACAACTTCAGTTTCTTGCCCAAAATTAAACAGAGCGGCCCATACCAGTTTGTCCTCTTTTTGATAGGATTCTATATCCATTACTACCTTTCCATTTTGGCGCATATTCACGATTTCTCTCTCAAGATCAGGAAGGGGTAAATCCTTGACTAAAATGGGATCTGATAGTTGCCTAGTGAAAATACCCGAGTATAAAATCTGACTTTTGTCGTGAAAAACTTCTACATCAATAAGTCGAAACCTCTTCTCTGCCATCTGCCTGATTGATTTTTCAAAAGTGGAGTAGGGTGTAGGTTCAACATAAAATGTTTTATTATTTTTTAAGAATCTTCCTGAACAGAATAGGGTATTCTCTCTTTTAAAATATTCACAGTCGTTGAGATAGTAGCCATTTTCCTCCAAATATTCTTTTTCAACCTTAAATCTTTTTAATGTATATCCATGTCGCATTATGGACTCCTCTCTTCCTTTGGTCCATACTCCTGTTATATCCGCATCACACCCGTTGATAAATTCACGAGTCATAATCGGTCCCATATACTTCAGTTGCTCTTTTCCAAATAAAGTAGCCAAACGATCAAAGATCCGTCGGGCATCACCATAACCCCCATTGATCATAATCGTAAATCCCAATTTGGATTCTGGGAAAAAAGCCATCAAAGTCCGTACATTTTCATGCTTTCCTCCATGCATCACAATGGGTTCTCTCGTCAACGAGTCAATTTCTTTCCGCAATCCAAAACGATAGCCCTTATTTTCCACAGAAACCCCGTTGACAATTACATCATCCCAAAGAGCACTTGTACGTTGGAGTAAACTACCATTAATAAGTGCATTCATGAAAATAGTAAGGTCCCAAATATTGGATTTCCAACCACCACCAGGCAAAACGGGTGTTTTTCTAGGCTCCTCCCAAGTACGTACTGCTCCCTGACAATCTTTGGAAAAAGAAGTCCATGGAGTAGAAGATACACGTATTGATTTAGTATCCAATGGAGCGAGTATTCGTTTAGTGATGAAACGCTCATACGATTGATTTTCGGTGGATTGGTCAATCATCGCTCCGAGTAAATTATACCCAAATGTAGAATATCTATACTCTTTATTGATTGGAGCTTTCAGAGGCAAATCATTGAATACAGCCACACTTTGTCTGGCATTCCACAGATCCATTAACCCGTCATCGGTATAAGCATCATAATTGGCTTCGGGGTCTTCACCTCTATCGTTATTGTAGTGGCGTATTCCACTTCTATGATTCAGTAAGTGGGCTATCGTGATTTGGTTGTCATCATCTGAATTGGTCCATATATCTCCTACCACAGATTTGGCTGTGGTATTCAACGTAAACACTTCATCCTCAATCAGTTGAAAAGCAGCCACTGCCGTCAATGTTTTAGAAATGGAGGCCCAATTAAACACAGTTTTGGAGTTTACGGCTAGGGATCGTTTTAGATCCGTATGGCCATAGCCTTGGGTGTATACAATTTTTCCATTTTGTACAATGCCTATTGATATTCCCATAATTTCCTGAATGGGTATTTCTTCCTGTATCAATAGGTCCACCTGTTCTACCATAGTGGTCGGTAGTGTATTGCGTTGACCAGAAATGCTGCTTGAAATGAGAAGAAAAAAGGTGAAAATGATAGATGAATAGTTCATTTGGAGTGGTATTTAGCTTGGGCTTAATCGTTAGTCAATTTACTTTCTAAAGTACTAATTCTGTTTTCTAATATGTTAATTTTTGTTACCAATTCTCGTATTGCTTCAATATACAAGGCATCATAGGTGCCGTACGCTGTCTGTAAATATCCTTCCTTATCCTCAGAGACTAATTCAGGAAATACTTCTTGAACATTTTGAGCTGTAAAACCGTATTGTTCTCCCTCAGGTCTACTATATCCTGTTCGACGATCATCCCATTCATAAGTGATGCCTTTCAATTGAAGTAACTTGCTTAAAATCATTGAAGAATTGAGTGCTTTTATGTTTTTCTTAAGTCGGGCATCTGAATTGGCTATCCAATCCCCTGCAGAGGTTTTGGATGCGGTGCCATTTACTTCGAGATCGTTGGTCGTTGGAGTTCTATTGATTCCCATCTTATAATCTTTCCATATTGTTATTTGATCAACTCCTTGTCGAACTTCGAATTTGTCATTACTACCATCATAATCGATAGTAAATTCAACATTGTTTTCATATCCAAATTTTATCTCTGATCTATTTTCTGAAGACCCAGGTGGAACATCAATGGTCAAATCACCATTAATAACCAATTCATTATTGTCAAATTCTCCATAGATCAATGGATAAGGCGTGTCTGAATTATCGATGTAAAGTTTATAGCTTGCGTTTGCATTGTAACCAGCTTGATAACCAATCATGACATTTCCATAGCCACTATAAGTAGATACTCCCCCATGTCCCGCTTGATACCCTAAAATAGTATTTCGGCTGCCTAAATTTCTGTAGTTGGCTTGTAAGCCCAAAGTGGTATTGTAATCTCCAAAAAGGTTGTAATATCCAGATTGATACCCAATGGCAGTATTGTGAAGTCCTCCAATATTGAGTCGACCTGCCTGATATCCAATGAAAGTGCCGTATTTCCCTGTCGTATTATCTTCACCAGCTTGTGCACCAATAAATGTGTTAAATGCGCCATCAGAATTATGTTCACCTGCATAATACCCCATTGGCTTCTCCGGCGCCTCTACCCAAGAATGTGTTGTTTTCATAAACATCGATCATATGACTGCCATTTGCATTTTTTCGAAAATGAAATGCTTCATTTCCATCGAATTGAATTTTCAGTTGATCTTGGGCAAAGAATATACTTTGAGATAAAAAAAGACAGCTAAAAACTAGTAAAATTCTCATAATCTGATGTTTTATTTATTCAAACTTAGAGGCTTATACTGAATAATTTTTTTTATAACTAGTATACAGCGAATACCTGTTAGAATTGTGCACTAAAACTGAGAATTTGGGGATCAAAATTTATTTAGAAAATCGCTTTTTTTACTTCTTGAAATCGGAATAATGCTCCCATCTTTTAAGATCAATGAGCCTGCCTTACCTTTAATATACTTTTTGATGCATTTTATATTGACCAGGTGAGATTGATGCACGCGTATAAATCCATAGTTGGATAGTAACGTTTCGATATCTTTTAGCGTTTTTGAAATTAACAATGGTTTTTCATGGGATTGATGGATGAATGTATAATTGTTGGTTGATTCGCAGCGAATAATATCATCCACCTCAATAAACTCAAGTCCTTCCATAGTAGGGACAGCAATGGTCCGATATCCATCCGTTGACTTTTGAAGTTCACTTAATATTTCCAATATATTTTCCTGCATTTGGCTCGCATCTACGTTATTTTGAAGTTTTGATATGACTCTGCCAATATCTTCCGGCATGACGGGTTTGAGTAGATAATCTATGGCATTTTCTTTAAAAGCATCAATCGCATAATGGTCATATGCAGTGGTGAAAACAACATTAAAATGTATATCGCGAACTTTATCTAATAATTCAAATCCAGACATTTCAGGCATGGATATATCTAAAAAAACAATATCTGGCTTGAGAGTCTTTATGAATGTTATCCCTTCTGATGGGATTTGAGTAGTTTTTAATATTTCAATATCGTTTGAAAATTTCTTCAGTTCCCAAACCAAAGAATCAATGCTTCCGATTTCATCATCAATTATTATGGATGTAAATGCTTTATTCATGATTTTTGTGGTTTAATTGAATAATAACTTCAGTGCCGCAGGGATTTTTGTCATCATCCAGCAGGTCATTCACGATTACTGCGTTTTCTTGTTGAGCGACCTTAATTCTGTTTTCTGTGATTTTCATTCCGTAGGACTTCTTTTTGATCCCAATATTCTGCTTTCGCATTTTTGCAGCTTGCCGTCCTACACCATTGTCTGTTATGACTATTGAAATCATATCCGCCTCTTTTTTAATATCAATATGAAGTACTTTGGAGCCTTTTTTATTCATTAATCCATGCCAAATCGAATTTTCGACAAACGGCTGAATGATCATTGGAGCCACACGTACATTATTTAGATCCACACTGTCGTGTACATTAATGGAATATTCAAATTTATCTTCCAATCGTAGTCCTTCTAATTGTATATACATCTCCAATGCCTTCAATTCATCGGACAATGGAATCGTTGATTTTTGAGAATTGGACAAAATGAGACGGATTAAATGTGAAAATTTATTCAAATAATCCGAGGCAACTTCCGGTTCATTTCGGATGATAAATCCTTTGATAGAGTTCAATGAGTTAAATATAAAATGTGGATTCATTAAAGCACGCAGAGATTGCATTTCCAATTCTCTCATTTCATTTTCAAGTACCTCTTTTACAAGTTGTGTTTCTCTTTCTTTGTTCTTTTTATAACTTGACCAACTGTATAGTCCCCCCAGCAACAACAGAAATAATGAACCTGAAACGATTGCATAAGTTCTTCTTTCTTGTACCAGTTTTAAACGTTCTAGTTCTTTTTCAGAAGCTATTTGTTGTAGTTTCTGATCTTGTACAGCCTTGCTTTTTGCTTTTTGTAACTCAAATATTCGAGCAATGTTTGGAAGACCATAAATATCATCAGCCAAAATCCTCGCTTCTCTCTCATGAATGTATGCGTTGGAATAATCTTTTAGTCCTACATAAGATTTTCTGCACAAGGTATGGGCTTCATATATTCTAGGTTTGTCATTAATTGCTGTTGAAATTTTTAATGATTGTAAACTGGCTTCTAAAGATTGATTATATTTTTTTGATGTCAGATAAGTACTGGCTAATAATGCATAATTGCTGCCGAGCTGTTCGACATCATTTTGTATTGTATTTATTTCCAATGCCTTAGTTACGAGGTCGTATTTTTCCTCGAATGTTCCATTTTTTTGTAAATAATTGACCTTGTTGGACATGGCTACAGATTCGAGTCGTCTCAACTTGTTTTTTCTTGCAAACATGATGGCAGAATCGGCCATCATAAAGGAAATCTTTTCATTACCATTACAATGTTCGAATTTTGCTCTTGCATTGTAATATCCTCCCCATTCCATGGTATCCATAAGACTTTGGGTGAGCAATTTTTTCATGTTCATTAATTGATTAAGCGCTTCGTCACATTGTCGAATTCTCCAATAGGTCCATGACAAATACAAATGTCCTTTTCCTTCAAGCTCTGTATCCTCCACCTCTTGCGCTAGCAATATTCCTTCATTGATATGTTGAAATGATTCGAATATATTCCCTTGTCTATAATGGGTTCTACCCAGATAAATAAGACTGGAGCAAAGTTTGTGATTATTTTCCAGTTTTCTCCAAATTGCAGTAGTAGCAGAATATATATGTTCTGCTTTTCTATACGTAGCATTGTTTAAATAGTAATGCGCAAGGGAATCAAATCGGGAAATGGTATTAGTGAACTTTAGGCCTTGGCCAGCAGTTTGAGTGGATAAATCCGCACAAATAGTTTTAATGGAAGTGTCATTGGGATAGGTTGTACATAAAGCATCTAGGGTAGCTAGGGCCTGACTCCTAAGGATCAAACAATGCAATAGCATAAAAAGCGTAATCATCAACACTTTTCTATGATCATTTCCACGAAATGGGACATTTTTTGGTAGCATACTTCGAAATGATCCTTTCTGGATCAATTTCTAAATATACGAACCAGGCATCAATCTTTTCATCTAGATTTAGAAATAGGTTTTATTACAAAAGAATTACGTCAATTTTATGATCAAACGGGAGGTGTACTTGTGCTAAAAAACCACAGACAAATTGAGTCAAATTGATTTGTTGTGGTTGTAATGAGGGAATTTTCATTTTTCACCGTCTAATGGAATGATGGATATTTGATTCTAAAACACACTACATGAAATATTTTCTTTTATTACTCCTTTTTTTAACGGGCACTCATTTATCAAGCCAGGCGTTTTACGACGAGGAGCAACTTCAAACCATTGAAATCGAATTTTCACAATCCAACTGGGATCAGTTGTTAGATATTGCATATGCGAATGATCAAGGATATATTTTGGCAGAGAGTGTCACTATAAATGAAGTGAAGTTTGATAGTGTGGGTGTGAAATATAAAGGGAATAGTACGTATAACGCCAATCAAGTTAAAAACCCATTTCATATTGAATTGGATACATACAAAGAGCAAGATTATCAAGGGTTCAAGGATATAAAATTGAGTAATATTGCGAAGGATCCATCATTTCTGCGAGAAGTGCTCTCTTATTTAATATTAAGAAAATACATGGTGGCACCCCGATCTAATTATGCCAATGTCACAGTCAATGGTGAATTGATTGGATTATATTCCAATTCTGAATCCATAACTAAAACGTTTACCAATACGCATTTGGGATCAAAGGGAAATACTTTTGTGAAATGTAACCCTCCAGCTGGAGCAGGGCCTCAATCTAATGATTTTCCCAATTTGGTGTATTTGGGAGAAGATAGCACATCCTATTATGATGCCTATGAACTTAAAACGGATAATGGATGGAATGAGTTGATCGACTTATGTGATACCCTTAGTAATCATATTGAATCTATTGAAGAAATACTGGATGTTGATAGAGCGCTTTGGATGCTTGCTTATAATAATGTAATGGTAAACTTGGATAGCTATATAGGAGCTTTTACTCAGAACTATTATCTCTATAGAGATGATTATGGCAGATTTGTTCCTATAATTTGGGACTTGAATGAATCCTTTGGAAAGTTCAGTATGACAGGATCCTCCAACCTGAATAATACAACTTCTAAGCAGCAAATGAGTCATTTACTGCATCAATCAGATAATAATTTTCCTCTAATAAAAGAATTGCTTGCTGTTCCTATGTACAAACGCATGTATCTCGCTCATTTCAAGACGATTTTATTAGAAAATTTTGATAGCGGTTCCTATTATGAAGACGGTTTGACGCTTAAAAATGTAATTGATGAGGCGGTACAAAACGATGAAAATAAACTTTTTTCATATGCCAATTTTCAAACTAATTTAGATGATGATATAAGTGGAGGTGGACCAGGACCAATGGGTGGTTCAACACCGGGTATTGCGAATCTAATGGATGGGAGGACTGATTATTTGTTAGGACTTTCTGATTTTAGTCAACAACAACCTACCATTCACACGACCGAATTGTCAACAACAAACCCTGTTATTGGTGAATCGATATTTTTAACCGCTTCAGTTTCTGATGGTCAAGTGGCGTATGTTGGCTTTAGAAATAATAAATATGAACCTTTTGAAAAAGTTCAAATGATGGATGATGGCATGCAAGGCGATGGAGCTGCAGGAGATGGTATTTTTGGAGTAGAATTTATGATTCAGGAGGGGTTTACTCAATATTTCATTTATGTAGAAAATGAAAATATAGGTAGGTTTTCTCCGGATAGAGCGGAACATGAATATCATACGATAGTAGCTACCACAGTGAACACTGCCCTTGGCGATCTGGTAGTCAATGAATTTATGGCGTCAAATGATGCCACGGTAGCAGATGCAGACGGCGAATATGATGATTGGATTGAACTGTACAACAACAGTTCTGACGAGATGAATTTAGAAGGTTATTTCCTATCAGATGACGCAGATGAGTTGACAAAGTGGGAGTTTCCAGAGAATACCTTAATAGAAGGCAATGGGTACTTAATGATATGGGCAGATAACGATCTGGACCAAGAAGGTTTGCATGCAGCTTTTAAATTGTCTGCGGCTTCAGAATCAATATTCTTAGTGGATCCTATGGGGGAAATAGTTGATGAGGTGAGTTATATAGATCAACAATCTGATATTTCATATGGACGATTTCCTAATGGAACGGGAAGTTTTATAACAATGAATCCTACTTTTGGAACTGAGAATTTGGGTTTGAGCAGTGTAAGCGAAGAAGTGAAAAATGAATTAACCTTATACCCCAATCCTGTAACAGATTATATAATTATTCAGAGTGCTGATGACGAAGTAGTATCCATTGAAATTTTAGATAGTACTGGAAAAATGAGTAGTACGTATTCTTTCAGCAGACAACTAAATGTTGATGTTTCTTCATGGAATCCAGGACTTTATATAGTGAAATCCTCAAAAGGTGTGCATCGATTTATTGTGAATTAGTTAGGGCCATTTTACAGTGGGAAGGAACCCTTTTTAGATTAATTTCATTGTACAAGATTAGAGCAAATGATCATGTTTCCGAGTTGATCCATTTCGCACACATCGCAATAGATGAAATTATCTAGACCTACATATCGATCTTTTACTTGGATTAAACTCTTTATTTTTATAGGGAGTATATGTACGATTGCAGGATTCAATAGTGATGTCAATGCTGCTTCATTAGAAAGGGAAAACATAGAATTACTTGATACTAGAAAAGGAAATTCGACTGCTTTTTTCTCCTCTTACCCATCTTCTCACTTACCCACCATTCAGTCAAATTTTACCCTAATTTGGTTTGATGACAGGGTTAGCCGGTATCATAGTACGATTAAATGGTTCGTTAAGTTTAAAATGAATGCGGCCAATTATTTGAAATTTAAATCCAATGTGCTAGAGGTCCAATTGAATTGGAAAAATCTTAAGAAAGGACGTGAAAATAACACAAACATTCAGTTAGGATGATTTAATCTTCATCCAAAATTTGAATTACATGTTTTGATTTCACTGGTCATCTAAGGTCATTATTTATGACCATGACATATCCATAATTAAGAATGAAAAAATTTAAAAAGGTAGTAAAACTATTTTTGTTAGTGCTCCTTATTTTCCTTGCCACTATCGGAATAGGTATAAGTGGAGGGATTCCGATAAATTTCTCAAAAAAAAGAAGACTTCCTGCTGAGGTATCCATTGAACTCATTGAGCCAAAAGAGGAAGATACAGAAGTAAAGGAGTTTGAATCAATACAATAAATTAAGTTACATTTTCGATTTTTATTAAGTTTATACGATGAAGAGTTAAAAAGTAATGGTAATGCCATTGGACGTAAATGACCATCTAAAATTACTTTGCTTTATGAATCAAGTACAAAGAGGTCATTTCAATCGATGTTTTACATTCATTTCAATAAATACAAAGTAATGGAGCTTAAAGACTTAGGATTTACTAAATACTTATCTCAATACTGTGAGGAGAATAATTTACAGGGCTTTGAGATTGCTAGAATCAGCTCAGAGCATAAAGATCGGTATACCGCACTTAGTGTTTCTGGGGTGCTGGATTGTGAACTTCTTGGGAATTTGAGATTTGCAGCAGAGAGTAGGTATGATTTGCCTGCAGTGGGCGACTGGGTTGCGGTCTCCTTGTATGATGATAATAAAGGTTTGATTCATAAAATACTACCTAGACATTCTATTGTAGAGCGACAAGCTGTTGGTAAAGCGAGTAAAAAACAGATCATTGCTACCAATATAGATGTAGGTATTATTGTGTTGTCTGTAAATCGAGATTTTAGTATCAATAGAGTGGAAAGGTATTTAACTATATGCAATGCGTCCAAGATATCTCCACTGGTTGTGCTCACAAAAATTGATTTGGTGGATGAATCTCTTTGGAAAGCATTATTGGAACAACTTAATAAACGAATTGATCAAGTTCCGGTGATTCCAATTAGTAATTTATCTGGAATCGGTATTGATCGTATCAAATCCGAAATTAAAAAAGGGCAAACTTATTGTCTTCTTGGTTCTTCAGGTGTGGGTAAATCTACCTTGCTCAACAATTTGATAGGAGAACAAATTATGGATACGGGAGAAATCAGTGAACAAATAGATCGGGGTAAGCATGTCACCAGTTATAGAGAGTTATTTCTGTTGGATCAAGGTGGAATTATTCTTGATAATCCAGGGATGCGAGAAGTGGGAATTACGGAATCTAAGGTGGGTTTGGAATTTACATTCGAAGAAATATTTTCTCTGGCTAGTGAATGTAAATTCAATGATTGTACTCATACGAATGAAGTGGATTGTGCGATCTTAGAAGCATTAGACAATGGAGATATAGATCCAGACTCTTATGATAATTTTCAAAAGATGAACAAAGAACGAGCGCATTTTGAATCCAGTATTTACGAAAAAAGGCAAAAAGGTAAACAAATGAGTAAGATGATCCGTACAGTTTTGAAAAATAAAAAGAAATCGAAATTTTAACTCCGCTTGTTTTATTTCTATTTTCCCATTTGCTCCATCAAGGCAAACATCTTTTCTTTTAAGATCATCATCCCTTTCAACGGGCGTACCATCACTTTGAACTCAATGATTTGATTGGAGTTGTTTAATGTAATCAAATCAACCCCATTCACTGTAATTCCATCAATTATGGTGGTAAATTCAAGACAGATAAAATTAGCTGAGACCAGCTCTTTTACATACTTAAAGTCTTTAGTGCCAATCACATGTATTGCTGCAGATAGATAAAGTGTTGTAATCATCTTTCCCTTTTGTGCAGTCCAAACAACTGGCGAATAAAAAACAACATCTTCTGCTAGAATCGTATCTAAAATACTCGGATCTCTTTTTTGAACCGCTTCATGCCATAATTTTAAAACCTCCATATGATCTAGCTATTTTATTGGATTCCCAAAATACTTTATCATCTTCAAAATTCAATTATTTCCGAAATAAAAAGATCAATGAGATTTTTTTTAAACAAATTGATTACCTCTGCGAAAGAATAGGTATTTAATATCAGTTACGGTTGTTGACGGTTTTTGTAAAGTCCTTTAAAAAGTTATAGTTGGTGCTATTTGACTTCCTGAAACACACACGAAACGTAACCAATATCTTTTAGAATAAGAAAGATAAACCAGTTGCTTCAAGCGGTATTCCAGATTATTTTGGGGTACCGCTTACTTTTTTTAACACGTTAGCTAATTCAAGAGGAGTTTTTTAAAACAAAATCTATTTAAAATACAAGCGAGATAGACGAATCAGAATATTTTAATTCCTTTTCCTTCCACCAGGATTACAATCGTTTATAATACGTTTGAAAATGAAGAATGCTACGGAATGAAATTTTGTGGTTTTCCATTTTCATGTATCCCTATCTTTTATTCCTATCAATACTCTTTCTATATTTACTCTCCTACAAATAACTAATAATGACAGTTCATTCTATTCTCATAAGAGTTTTAGGACTTTTGATGATTCTTCTATCATCTTGCGGCAATAATAAACCTTTAGATATGGAATCTACTACACAAACAATGTATTTTAATGCCAAGATATTCACGGTCAACCCTCAGCAAACCTGGGCAGATGCCATGTTGATAGATAATGGGCTGATTCTGGCGATAGGAAGTAAAGATGACGTTGTAACAATAGCAGATAAAAATGTAAATGAAGTTGACTTGGACGGAAAATTTGTGATGCCTGGAATACATGATGTACATATGCATCCATTAGAAGCGAGTTCCTCCAATTTTGATTTTATTATAAGTGATGAGGTGGAAGATCCTGAATTGTATTATAATGATGTTCTTGCTGCATCCAATTCAAAACCAGGAAATGGATGGCTATTGGGATGGGGGCATTACATTCATACTGTAGTGGAGGCAGAAAGAAACCCGAAAGAAATACTTGACGAAGTATCTCTAACTCGGCCAATTGCCATCATGGAGCAAACCTCTCATTCTCTTTGGGTAAATAGCAAAGCATTAGAAATTGCAAGCATTTCCATAGATAGTGAAAACCCAGTAGGGGGAGTAATCATGCGAGATGAAAATGATGAACCGGATGGTATTTTGGTGGATAATGCTGGTAATGTACTATTGGATATCGTTTTGCAACCAAGTCAAGAAAGTGAACAAAATGATTATGATGGGATGGTAACATTTGGATTCCCCGAATTGGCGAAACACGGGATCACCTCTTTTTCGGATGCTCGGACCTATTGGAAGCGGAATCATCATTTGACTTGGCAAAAATTGGCAAACGATGGGCAGTTGACCGCACGCGCTAATCTTGGAATATGGGTCTATCCAGCAGATGAGGACGAAACTCAGATCGATCAAATAAAAGCGCTTTATGAAAATAACTCCAATGACCTCTTGAGAAGCAATCAAATAAAGGTGTATATAGATGGAATTGTCCCCAATACAACTGCAGCCATGCACAGCGAATATAAATTTGATATGTTTGGAGAGGCGACCAATAATGGCGTGAATTACCTTACTCAAGAGCGATTGGAAAAATATATTACTGCTCTTGAACCATTAGGTTATGATTTTCACATTCATGCTATTGGGAATCGAGGAATTCATGAGGCGTTAAACGCTATTGAGAATTCAAGTTCTGGGACTGGAAGACATAGAATTACACATTGCGAAATTGTTGATACTGAAGATTTGCCGCGTTTTGCTTCACTTAATGTAACCGCAGATTGTCAGGTGGCTGGAGACTTTACAAACCCTGATCAATGGCATGAAAATGATGATTTTATCGATGCCCACTTGTCGAATAACTTGGTTCCGATAAAGTCATTGTTAGAAAATGGCGCAAGAATTACTTTGAGTAGTGATTGGGATGTAAGTAATTTGAACCCATTTGTAGGGATTCAAAATGCCGTTACTCGAGCACCTCAAAATATTACGTTGGAAGAAGCAATTGAAGCTTATACGATCCATGCAGCGTATACGATGAGACAAGAAGATAAAGTAGGCTCTTTGGAAGTTGGAAAAGAAGCAGATTTTATAGTATTGAATCAAAATATTATGGAAATACCCGTTTCTAGTATTTCCACCACAAAAGTTATTTCTACTTATTTACAAGGAGAAAAAGTATTTTAGAATGATTGAAATAATAGCTTAGTTATCCCTTAAGGCAATCTATGTATTACTAATATAAGACTAGGGCCAGTACTATAAACAGAAAAAAATCTAAAAGTATGAATGCGGAAGAACAAAGAATATTTGATAAACAAGTAAAAGAACTGACAACATTGCATTATGCTTTAGTTGGAGGATTGATAATGATTAATGGAGTACTGTATACTCAGATGAAAGACCCTCATTTCGATATTGCGGATAATTCTGATATCTTTTTATACATCGTTCCACTACTGGCTATAGCGCTGATTTTTTTAGCTCAAAATTTGTTCAAAAATAAATTAGAGAAAATACATGTTTTGAAATCAATAGAAGAAAAGCTTGCGGCGTATAGGGTAGCATCAGTGCAAAAGTTTGCTTTGATCGAAGGTCCTGCACTTATATCCTTGGTATTGGGATTTGTGAATGGAAATTTAATCTATTCTATTATTGGTGCTTCGTTAACTGTTTACCTTTTTCTTCAACGAGTTTCTGAAGAACAAGTGAAAAATGATTTACACATTTCAGGATAAATTGTACATCTTCTATGAATCATTTTAAAATAAATTTTTTGGACCATGTGGCAATTCGGGTGAAGGATTTGGAAGTGTCTGCAGCGTGGTATGCTGATGTATTGGGAATGAAGAGATATCAATTTGAAGAATGGGGGACTTTTCCAATTTTTATGATGGCTGGTAAAACTGGAGTTGCGTTATTTCCAGCAGATTCTGAAGATTCACTTCCTGACCCGAATACTAAAAATATCAAAATTGATCATTTTGCCTTTAATGTAGATGGAGAGGATTTTGATCTGGCAAAACAGCATTTGGAGCAATTAAAGATTCCTTTTCAACAAAAGAATCACACTTTTTTTGAATCAATATATATGAATGATCCTGATGGACATTGTGTTGAACTAACCACTATCTTGGTTCCAAAAAATGAATTTTACAAAGCATAAGCAATCAATTACTTGGTCAACGAAAAAGCATGAAAATAATACTTAGAGAATTGGCAATCCAAGATTTAGAACATTTGTCCACACTTGCCAATAATATCAAGATATGGAACAATGTCAGAGATAGTATGCCTCATCCTTATACAATGCAAGAAGCTAATTTTTTTATTGAGCTATTGCAAAAAGAAGACCCCAAAACCACTTTTGCGATTACATGTAATGGATTGTTTTGTGGAATGATTGGTCTACATCAACAAAATGATGTGTATCGAAAATCTGCAGAATTAGGATATTGGATAGGAGAGCCTTATTGGGGCAAAGGAGTTGCAAGTGAAGCAGTTAGACAAATTACAGACTTTGGTTTTACTGAACTGGACTTAGAAAGAATCTTTGCTGGTGTGTTTGAATACAACTTGGGCTCTATGAGAGTTCTTGAAAAGAATAACTTCAAACATGAAGGTATTGCTAGAAAGGCAGTTTTTAAAAATGATCAGTTTTATGATGAACATAAATTTTCAAAGTTAAAATCAGAAGTTTAAAAAATGTGGTACATTGGAAGGACTAATTATTTGTAAAATATAAACTATTAAAGATGAAAATTGGAGCATTTTCAGCAAGTCTCAGCGTCAAAAATTTAGAAAAATCCAAGCAGTTTTATCAACACTTGGGGTTTGAAGTATTTGCTGGTCAAATGGATAAAAATTACCTCATAATGAAAAATGGGAATGCCTTAATCGGATTGTTTCAGGGTATGTTTGAAGGGAATATCCTTACGTTTAATCCAGGTTGGGATGAAAGTGCTAATGCCTTAGAAGAATTTGATGATGTTAGAAAGATTCAAAAATCACTCAAAGATCAAAATGTGCCAATAATGAATGAAGTAGACGAAACTACCTCAGGACCAGGTAGTTTTTCTATAGTGGATCCGGATGGGAATATGATCTTGATTGATCAACATCGTTAATCCTATTTATTCGAATCCACCCATTAAATCTGGTAGTATGCCCTCGGAATTAACTACTCAACTTGCGAAACACATTAGAGAAATCTATTTTGGAGTCAATTGGACATGGTCAAACATTAGGGATAATCTTTCTGATGTTACTTGGCAAGAGGCAACCCAAAAAATAGGTGAATTGAACACCATACTAGGATTGACGTACCACATTCATTATTATGTAGCGTCCTTGGAAAGTGTGCTCAGTGGTGGCCCATTACTTGGAAAGGATAAATATAGTTTTGATCATCCAGCGATTCATTCCCAAATTGAATGGGAGCAGTTTTTAGAGAAAATGTATGGGGAAGCTGAAGCCTTGGCTGAAACAGTCGAGCAAATGGATGAAAAATTAATTTGGACAGTATTTTCTGCAGAAAAGTATGGGAACTATTTTCGCAACATTGCTGGTTTCATAGAGCACAGCCATTATCACCTAGGTCAGATTGTAGTGATTAAAAAGATGATACGGGCTACGATGTAAAACAACCAATATCATGAAAATCAATAACATACATCACTTTGGTGAGTCTATTTTGACAATTGAAGACTTTTGGACAACAGAAAAATGCGATGCTTTTATTGCAATGGGAGAGCGCATTGGATATTCTGAGGCACTGGTACAAACAGATTTAGGCCCTAGACGGATTGACCATATTAGAAATAATTTGAGAATCATTTATGACAATGAAGAATTGGCAAATGATCTTTGGGAAGACTTGAAAAATATCGCTCCAAAAAAAGTAGGGAATAGTATTTCGATCGGATTGAATGAACGATTTCGGTTTTATAAATATACTGTTGGGCAATCCTTTAAAAGGCATCGAGACCAAAGTTACATCAGGAACGAAAAAGAGTGTAGTTATTACACATTTATGATTTATCTCAATGATGATTACGAAGGAGGTGCAACGTCCTTTTATAACCTTAGTATCCAACCTAAAAAAGGAATGGCATTGATCTTTTATCATCCGTTGGATCATGAGGGTGGAAAAATACATAAAGGAGTAAAATACATACTTAGGACTGACATTATGTATAGGCTAGAAGGAGAATTGTAGAAACCTCCAGCATTCCATTATTGAAAAGAGTATCGCAACAGAGTCATCTTTTAATCTTGTTTTTTAGTTTTAATTTCAAACAATGGATTTTGTATATTCACGCATTGTTTCATCCAATACACATAACACATGAGAACGTATATTTTGATTTTATTAGCTGCATCTATGATCTTGGCATGCACACCCAAAGAATCGAAAGAAGAAAATAACAAGACTGCTGAACAGGGTACAAACCCTGAAATGGAAAAATTGCTTTCAAAGTATACCACGTTCAAATTAGAAGCGGATCTCACTTCTTTAAGTGAAAATAGTAAGAAGATGATTCCGATTTTAGTCGAAGCTGGAGACATAATGAATGAACTCTTTTGGTACGAAGCGTATGGAGATAAAGCTTCCTTAATGGAGGGATTAGAAGATGAGCAAACCAAAGCATTCGTAAATATCAACTACGGTCCTTGGGATAGGTTAAATGGTAATAAACCTTTTGTGGAAGGGGTAGGAGAGAAGCCAATGGGCGCCAATTACTATCCGAATGACATGACCAAAGAAGAGTTCGAGAAATCTACCTTGGAAAACAAATCTGGTTTATACAATTTCATTAGAAGAAATGAAGATGGCTCATTAAAGTCAGTGCCCTATCATGTTCAATTTAAAAATCAAGTGGCTCGAGTATCAGAACTACTTAAACAAGCAGCAGAATTTGCAGATGATCCAGGACTAAAAAAATACCTCACATTGAGATCAGAGGCTGTATTAACAGATGACTATCAACCGAGTGATTTTGCATGGTTGGATATGAAGCAAAACCCAATTGATGTGGTGATTGGCCCTATTGAAACATATGAAGATCAACTGTTTGGTTATAAAGCTGCGCATGAAGCTTATGTGCTAATAAAAGACATGGAATGGAGCAAACGTTTGGAAAAATATGCAGCATTCTTACCTGAATTGCAAGAAGGATTACCCGTTTCACCAGCATATAAAACAGAAGAGCCTGGTAGAGACACAGAGCTGAATGCGTACGATGTAGTGTATTATGCAGGAGATTGTAATGCCGGTAGTAAAACTATTGCGATCAACTTACCCAACGATGAGGAAGTTCAATTAAAAAAAGGAACACGAAGACTTCAATTGAAAAATGCGATGAAGGCAAAATTTGAGAAGATTTTGATTCCGATTGCAGATGAACTGATTGATCCAAGTCAAAGAAAGCACATTAAATTTGATGCGTTTTTTGGCAATACGATGTTTCATGAAGTGGCACATGGATTGGGTATAAAAAATACAATAGATGGAAAAGGAACTGTACGGAAAGCGTTAAAGGAACATGCGTCAGCATTAGAAGAAGGGAAGGCGGATATGTTGGGATTGTATATGATCAATCAACTGCATAAAAAAGGAGAAGTTGATGGAGAACTGAATGATTATATTGTCACTTTTATGGCAGGAATATTCAGATCAGTAAGATTTGGAGCGTCTTCGGCACATGGTAAAGCGAATATGATTCGTTTCAACTTTTTTGACGAAATGAAAGCATTTACTCGAGATGAGGCAACTGGAAAATACAAGGTGAATTTTGAAAATTTCCAAAAAGCCATGGATGCACTTTCTGAAAAGATATTGACGCTTCAAGGAGATGGTGATTATGATGGAGTAGCTGCATTGGTGGCGGACAAAGGAGTGATTAAGGAACAATTGCAAGCGGATTTGGATCGACTTTCTGCCAAAGGAATACCTGTGGATATCATATTTGAGCAGGGGGTAAAAGTCCTTGGTCTATAAATGCCAGAAATAATTTTGAAAAGTTTTTTTCTTTTTTTCTAACCTTTTTGGATTTCAGTTCGACGTAGTTATCAAAGGCCTTATTGATCACTATAAAAAATGAATAAAATGAAAAAATCGAACAAACTTATAGCTCTAGTCTTTTCTCTCTTTCTAATGGCTTCCTGTGGGAAGAAGGATGCGGATCCTATGTTGGAAATTTATGTGTCCGCTAAGAAGTCAGAATTGTACCAAGATATCAGCATGAATCATGGGTACATTCGCTTATTTAATGAAAATAAGGGGATAAGTAATATACAACAATATGCAGGCATCGACGTTAGTTTTGACTTATCAGAAGACACGGAACCCGTATTAGTAGGAAACGAATCGCATTGGGAAGACTCTTATATTGGGTTAAATGCGAGTCTAAGTAGTATTTCAGCCACTACAGTTGATGGAGTAACGATTAAAGCAAATACTCCCATATATTCTGGACAACAAATGTTTGGAGGCGATTTTGACTTGTTGGAAAACAAGCGATATCGAATTTATTTCGATTATGATATTGATGCATCAATCATTCTCGAAGATGATCGAAATATATTTGATACGGTTGTTGATGTAAGAGTTGAAGAGTTTTAAACAACTATGCTTACATTAATAACGAAGACGAAAAATCACTTTATGGATTTTCCTGCTATTATAGAGAAATGCCAATCTGGTGATAGGAATGCACAAAGCGAGCTATATGCTATCTTATATCAAGAGTTGCTTAACGTTCCAATGAGATACATGAACAATAAAGAAGAGGCAAATGGTGTATTCAATCAAGGAATGTTAAAAATATTTCAATCCTTGGATCAAGCAGCTGAAGTATCCAATTTTATCGGCTGGGCATATACTATAATCCATCGTACTACCATAGATCATCTTAGGAAAATGACGAACTATAAGAAGAAATATCTTACAGTGGCGGATTACAGTAAGATTGATTCTTTTATGCAAGTAACCGAAATATTGGATAGACTTGAAGTGGCTGATATTTTTAAGGTAATCCAACGTCTACCACAGTCAGAACGTACCGTTTTTTCATTGTTTGAAATAGATGGTTTTAAACACAAGGAGATCGGCAAAATGTTGGGTATATCGGAATCTAATTCCAAGTATATCTTGCATACTGCGAAGAAGAAGTTGCAAAAACTACTGTCCAATTATTCATCCAATTTAAAGGTAAGATGATTATGAATTATAAATCAAAAATAAAAGGATATAAACCCGAAGTAGATGTAGATGCTTGGAAAGCGATGGAAAGTTTGCTTGAAGCTGAAATTGTACAAACTACTCCTACTGTAGAGAAGAATGGCCTGTATTCCAGAATTAAAAAATGGTTCTTCGTTTGTTTAATTGGCATACTTTTTATAAGCATTGGAGGATATTTTTTTACTTCAGACATGCTGCAAGAAACGAGACAAATCGACACTGGTTTTAATCCATCTTTGCAGCCAAATAAAATGTCAGCGAGCCCATTAATAGAGACTTCAGATGTAAAGGATAAGTCTATTGAGCAATCTAAACCAATAAATCAAGGTGAGACAAACAAAATAAGTTTAGAAGCTGATCAAATCGTGGCGAATAAAAGAAATTTAAACTCTGAAGTAAATTCTTTTAAGGTCAAACCTATGCGTGAAAGTAACCGAGATGAAATTCCCTTTGGAGCTGATACATCAATTGAAAGAGCACAAGCTAAACTGAGTACAAACTCTCAAACTTTACTCAATACAGATTCCTCGGATGAAAGTGTAAAAAATAGTATAGAAGACGGAAATTTGTCAGAGTTTGAAAATACTTCTGATGACAATAGAAGATCGACACTTGTAAATGAAAAGAAGAGTAAAACTTGGACTGATGCAACAATTGATGAAGTAGAATTAACGTCGAAAGATGCCCAAAATGAAATCTTTTCGTTGGAATATTTTGAGTCGATAGCTAGGTTGGAAATGAAATCAATTAGTCCTCTTGGTAAGCCCTATTTTGAAAATCCTGAACTTGTAAAACCAGCAAGAATACCTACAAAATATTTGTTTGGATTAGATGTAGGATCTTGTTATTATTTTGAAAGAATAAGAGGGGAAAGTATTAGCCTGTTTGGTGTCTATGAAGTTTTGCCTTGGCTGAGAACTGGATTAAGACTGAATTATTCAAATATGCGAGAGCCTACTGATTATACCATTTCACCAGATATAAAAATGAGTAGAATTGAAAGATCATTGGATTTGTACACTCAAATTGTGCCTTTGAGAATTTGGAGGATTAATCTTGGAATTGAAGGAGGATATGGTACTACTTTCTTAACAGAGAAGGATAGAATACTAGAAAATCCAGAACCTAATGTGATCAATTTTTCAGAAGGAATATACAACTATGGATCCCGATGGTTCTATCTTGGAGCGCACATTACGCTAGATGTATCAAATATGGTAAAGATCGGAGCAACTGCAGGAACAAATACAGGAACTGAAACTGTTCATTTGAGTGGCAGAATTATGTATAGGATATAGTGATTTACCATGTTTTAAGAGATGTAAATCACAAAGAAAGCCCCAGCAGAGGAAAACTCTGTTGGGGCCTTTTGGTCTCATTGTAATCAATTGCTTACAATATCTACATTCTTTCCATACTTGATTTCATAGCTGATACGATAGGTTTTGCGTTCACCTGGTGCCAAGGTTTCTTTCCATAGTAAGTAGCCTTGTTTTTCGTCTATTTCTGCTCCTGAAATTTCCAAAACCTTCACGTTAATATCATCGTCCGTGCTTACTGGTACTTGATCAATAATATCCATTTCTATAGCGTAGGGCTTGTTGTTTTTAACGTGAATATCAAATGTGTGTAATTCAATGATTTTGTTTTTGAGGAATGATTTTTTATTAAACTCCTCAATCCTTTCTTTTTCTATATGAACGCCGATGTCTTCTCCTAAAGAAAACCACAACGTATCTGTTTTGGCCTCAATATTTAAATGACTGACTCCAGTATATTGACCTTCGAGAAATAAATTTACATTCCCTGATAATAAATCATACGATTTCCAATTGTCAATTCCAACTCGAAGGTAAGCGGTCGGTTCTTGAGAAGGATAAGTAAGGTACTTGTATACGAAAGGGATGTTATTTGTATTGAGCAAAACATCTATTTCTTGTCCATTTGAAGGGATGGAATACATGTCGGTTAATTCAAAATTATGTAGGTTTAAAGAGCGGTGTGTTTTTATATCGATTGCTTTTCTAACCTCTTCTTTTTTATATTTTTTTTGTGGTTTATGGGGTATTTCTTTTATTGAATATCCAGTAACTACAACTTCATCAAGTTGTTGTCCTTCCGCTAAGGTGACTTGAATATTATGCAATCCAGAAACATCCAAGTGTTGAGTTTCATAACCAACGTAACTTATTACAATACTGCCTTTTTGAGCTTTACGGATGGTAAAATTACCATCGATATCAGATAGCGTGCGATCTCCCGTTTCGGGACATTTAATATTTACACCGATTAATAGTTCTCCACTAGAATCTGTCACTTGACCAACCAAAAGAGATACTTTGTTTCCATTCCAATTGTTGGATGTAGGTGGTGCAGAATATCCTTTATGATGAATATTTTGAAGAATATAGGGTTGGATAGAAGGAGGCGATATTTTTTTATTTGGATTTCGATTTGAAAGAGTTATTTGCACATCATTCCAATCTTCACCTGTTGATTGTTTTACAAACGCTTTGTGATCCAAATAACTATTGTCCGTTTCCTTTACCCTCAGGTCATAAAATGTATACCAAGATGCGTTAGGAGAGAAATAGGATAAAGTCAATGTTTTATCCAGGTTTTTTTGATTTTCAATTTTAATTTCAACAACTCGGTGTTCATAGGTCTTAGATGGTGTTCTTCTGATTTTGTCTTTTAGCGTTCCAATATTTTCGTTGAACTGCTCTCTTTTTTTAATGATTGAAAACTGCTCGAGATTTAATTCTCTTAGTCTAGTTTTGTACAAGTCAGAAGCTTTGATTAATTGGTCCATATTTGTCCCTTCTTCCGTGTCAAAATTATCATTTTTTAAGATGACATCAATTTCTTGTTTTATACTCTTAAGCAAGGTGTTTTGTAATTCTACAGAGTCTTTTATCATTTCTATTTCATTATAAAGACTATCGGTTTTAGCTGTAAATTCAATGGTTTCGGTTTTTTGTGTATTCTTTATGGACAAGATTTTTAGACCATCACCGCATTTGGCTTGAATCGATTTGGGATAGATGTTTTTAGGCAGGGAATCAATAGTAATTACTCCGTCAGAGTCGATGTTTTTTGTGTCAAATGCCCTAGTAACCATTGCTCCATGTTCATAAACAGTAACCGTGGATATTTGAGAAGGGAGATGGAATTCATTTTGTGAAAATGCAATCGTAGCAAACAATACAAAAATAATAAGTAGCAACGGGTTTTTCATAGAATAAGATTTACGTTATAGAAAAATGGGTTGTCCTTCTACAGATGATAAATCAATCTGAATTGCATAATGGAGTGAGAATTATTTTCTAGGTGCATTAGAAAAAGAAAATTCACTACATTTAAAATTGAAATAGTATGCCTAAAGAAATATTACCTGTTTTGTATGCAGTTGAGATGTAGTAATGAACTAGTATTTATGAAGAAAACCATTATCAAAAGAGCAAGGAAATTAATATGCACGGGGCTAGTTATGCTTGCTGTATTAGGCATTTCAAATCAAGAGTGTGAAGCTCAGAATTTGGATTCATTAGAAATTAAGTTGGACTCAATAATTTCTATGGGTATGGATAGTATGGCTTATCCAGGAGCTCAATTGATCGTAGCTACAAAAGATTCCATCTTGATTCAGAAGTCTTACGGTTACCACACCTATGATAGAAATATTAAAGTAGAAAACCATCATTTGTATGATCTGGCGTCTATAACAAAAGTTTCTTCTGGATTATTGTTGATAATGAAAATGGTGGAGGTAGGACTGATTGACTTGGATAAACCAGTTTCTGAATATCTAAAAGTATTGTGTCGAAGTAATAAAAAGAAATTGACCCTTAGGCAGATACTTTCACACCAAGCTGGACTAGAGCCCTATATCGTATTTTGGCAAAATACCCTTAAGGAAGATGGGCGCTTTAGAAAAAAAACGTTTCAAGAGCATCCTTCTAAGAATTATCCTATAAAAATTACCGATAGCCTCTTTTTGCACAAAAAGTACCGTAACAAGATGGTTAAAGCGATTAAAAAATCAAAAGTAGAAGATATTAAAGTGGCGGATTATCGATATTCGGGATTGGTCTTTTTGCTATTGCCTGAGCTTATTGAAAATGTACTTAAAACAGATTATGAAGACCAACTCAAGGTAAATTTTTACAATAAATTAAACCTGAAAAAAATCGGATACAGACCGATAGAGCGGTTTCAATTGAATGACATTGTACCTACAGAACGAGATACTTTTTTTCGCAAAACCTTAGTGCATGGTTATGTGCATGATGAAGCTGCAGCAATGCTCGACAATAAATCGTGTAATGCTGGATTATTTAGCAATGCAGAAGATCTTGCCATTTTATTTCAAGCGTTAATGCAGTATGGAAACGTTGGAGGGAACTCTATTTTAAATAAGCAAATAGTCAAAGAATTTACTTCCTACCAATATCCAGAAAATGATAACCGGAGAGGTCTAGGATTTGATAAACCGCTCCTTGATTATGATGCAGATGCCGCCTATATTGCTAAATCTGCTACTGCTTCTAGTTTTGGTCATTCTGGATTTACGGGAACATTTGTTTGGGCAGATCCTGATGCAGATATCCTACTAGTTTTTCTGAGTAATCGTGTATATCCAGATCGTTCGCATAGAAATCTTTATAAGCTAAATATTAGACCCCTTATGCATCAAGCTTGTTATGATTATCTAAGCAACCATTAATTCTTGTACATATCTATATATTTTTGGTCCAGTTCTCTTGAGTCTCCATATTGAATTCTTAATTCCTCTAATCTCTTTTTGAGATCGACAATGATATCTGAGTAGGTTGGATTTTCAATTTGATTTTGCATTTCTTGAGGATCATTCTTTCTATCGTATAATTCCCATTCATCGATGTCGTCGTAGAAATGAATCAACTTGAATTCTTCCGTAACAATACCATAATGCCTTTTTACCATATGCACAGCAGGATATTCATAGTAGTGATAATAAGCAGCATCCCTAAATGATTCTTTTTGACCTTTAAATAATGGGATAAGACTTTCTCCTTGCATATCGCTAGGAATTGGAAGTCGAGCAGCCTCCAGAAGCGTAGGAGCAAAGTCAAGATTTTGAACCATATTGGTGTTTTTGGAGCCTGGAGAAATCTGCTCGGGCCATTTTACAAGCAATGGCGTTTTAAAAGACTCATCATAAATAAATCGCTTGTCAAACCATCCATGTTCACCTAGGTAGAAGCCCTGATCTGAGGTATAGATGACAATCGTATTTTCTTCTAATCCTGCCGAAGTTAGATAATCCAATACTTGCCCAACACCATCGTCAACTGCGGCTATACTTCCCAGGTAGTCTTGCATATATCGTTGATACCTCCATTTCATTTTGTCTTTTGACGTCATTGAAGGATAGTTTTTAATGAACTCTTCATTAATAGGTCCATATATCTTATCCCATTTCGCACGTTGTGTTGGGGTCATACGACCGACTTCTCTTTCAAATGCTTTTTTGTCCCAATTTGATGTCTCCGGAATCCCTAATTGATCCATGACTTCTGGATAAATTTTAGAATCTCCTGCCCAATTCATATGTGTCAATAGATTCATTTCGGCCTCTTTGGCGGCGCTGCCTCTGCCTTCATAATTGTCAAATAAAGTTTCTGGTTCTGGAAACGTTTTTTGAGTGAAATTTTTATAATGACGTTCCGGAGGTAACCATTCTCGGTGAGGAGCTTTATGTAAGTACATGAGCATAAAAGGTTGATCTTTTTTTCGATCGTTTTTCAACCAATCCAATGTCATGTCCGTAATTATATCGGTAGTGTATCCTTCAATACGAATTTTACCTTCTTTTTTAGTTATGAAATCTGGATTGTAATAGGTCCCTTGGCCTGGTAATATTTTGTATTGATCTAGCCCTTTGGGTTCATTTCCAAAATGCAATTTCCCAAACATGGCCGTTTGATATCCTCCATTTTGAAATAATTGTGGAAATGTCATTTGAGAAGTATCAAAGGGAAATCGATTGTCTATTTTACCATTGATGTGACTGTGTTTTCCTGTGAGTATAACAGCTCGAGATGGAGCACAGATAGAATTGGTAACACATGCATTGGTAAACAACATTCCTTCCTTCGCAATCTTGTCAATGTTTGGAGTTTGGATTAATTGATCACTGTAGGCACTAATGGCTTGATACGCATGATCGTCAGACATGATGAATAAAATATTGGGCGGAATAGCTTCTTTTTTATTGCAAGAAATGAGCAGAAAGCATATAAAAAAAAGTAAAATTTGTTTCATGATTAAAAGTATTAAAAAATAAAACAATTTTATTTGATAATATATATACTAAAAAATAAAAGATGTGCGTTCAAGAATTTATCTTTTTTCGCAATACAACTTTTAAGACTACTTTCATGTATCAAAACAAACAAGAAATGAACCCCAACCTTATGCCCTTTTTTCCATATACAAATCGATTGGAGAAAATAGAAACGAACGTATTCTCGACTTCAAAAAATGCCTCGCTTTCTGTCGCAAATGAGATCTCAGATCTTATTCGAGCCAAACAAGAAAATAATCAACCATGTGTTCTTGGATTGGCTACAGGATCTACTCCAACCGCAGTATATGAGGAATTAGTCCGAATGCATAAAGAAGATGGGCTTTCCTTTAAAAATGTACACACATTTAATCTAGATGAGTATTTCCCAATCCAACCTTTTGCTTTGCAAAGTTATGTTCGCTTTATGAAAGAACATTTATTTGATCATATTGATATTCCAAAAGAACAAGTTCATATTCCAGATGGAACACTCAATAAGGAAGAGGTGTATGAATATTGCGCACTCTATGAAAGTCAATTAAAAGATTTGGGTGGGCTGGATTTGCAAATTTTAGGAATAGGGAGAACTGGACATATCGGATTCAATGAGCCAGGAAGTGGAGAGAATTCAAGAACACGATTGATAACTTTGGACCATTTGACAGTGGTTGATGCAGCCTCTGATTTTTTCGGTGAAGAGTATGTACCAAAAAAAGCAATTACCATGGGTGTCGGTACAATCATGGATGCCAAGCGGGTAATATTAATGGCATGGGGAGAAGGAAAGGCGCAAATAGTTAAAGAAGCAGTAGAAGGAGATATTAGTGATGTTGTACCTGCAACGTATTTGCAGTCACACGCAAACACATTAGTCGTATTAGATGAAGCGGCTTCTGCAGAATTGACTAGAGTAAAAGCCCCTTGGACAATAGGAATAATAAAATGGAATGAAGAACTGATCAAAAGGGCAGTTATACATTTAAGTACCCAATTGAAAAAGCCGATTCTTAAGTTAACAAATAGAGATTATTCGGATAATGGAATGGGAGATATTATTACAGAATTTGATTCTGCATATAATATCAACTTAAAGATTTTTGACCAATTGAAAAGAACAATTACGGGATGGCCAGGCGGAAAACCCAATTCTGATCCATCTATTTACCCTGAGCGCCCATTACCTGAGAAGAAACGAGTAGTCCTTTTTAGTCCTCATCCAGACGATGATGTGATTTCTATGGGAGGAACATTTATTCGATTGCATGATCAAGGGCATGAGGTACATGTAGCCTATCAGACATCTGGGAATATCGCAGTCTTCAATGATGATGTAGTTCGATACTTGGATTTCATGCGGGACTTTAGTAGTGATAATGGCGAATCTCCTGACTATTACAATCAACTTTTTGAGAAGGTTACACAAGACTTAGCCAATAAGGAGCAAGGAGAACTTGATTCACCTTCGATTCAAAAAATAAAAGGACTAATTAGAAGAAGCGAAGCCAAGGCAGGTTGCAGATACGTTGGACTTCCAGAAGGCCGAGCGCATTTTTTAGAAATGCCGTTTTATGAGACGGGGTTGGTGAAGAAAAAACCATTGGGACAAGAAGATGTAGATATCATTGTAGAGCTGCTTCAAAAAATAAAGCCTCATCAAATATTTGCGGCGGGTGATTTATCTGATCCTCATGGGACCCATAGAGTATGCCTCAATGCAATTTTTAGTGCAATTGAAGTCTTAAAAGATGAGCCTTGGATGAAAGATTGTTATGTCTGGTTGTATAGAGGTGCATGGCAGGAGTGGGGTATTGATGACATTGACATGGCAGTGCCTTTAAGTCCAGAGGAGTTAGTGCGTAAGCGGAGAGCTATCTTTAAACATCAAAGCCAAAAAGATCGACCATTGTTTCCCGGAAATGACTCCAGAGAGTTTTGGCAAAGATCAGAAGCAAGAAATCATGCGACGGCAGCTACCTATGATTTGCTCGGATTGCCTGAATACGAAGCGATGGAAGCATTTAAACGATATACGTGGTAGCATATAAAAATTAACTCTGAGTATATAAAATATGGGACTTTAGCTCCCATATTTTATTTTGTTATCATTTCATTTTTTACGTTTTGCGAACAATAATTTTTATGGTTTATTAGATATCGAAATAAACCATTGATTTTGAAATTATCGCTTGTCATCTTTAAGACATTCGAAAGTTAATTTGTAGATTTAACGCAATTTCAAATTATTAACTAGCAAAACCTTCATTAATGAAAACATTACGTTTACACTTTTTACTCATTTTTTCATTTTGCTTTGTGCTCAATATGAATGCACAAATTCCAGATGGAACAACAGCTCCTGGTTGGACTGCCACAGATTTAGATGGCAATACTTGGGATATGTATACCATTCTGAATTCAGGTAAGCATGTAGTATTAGAATTTTCGGCTACCTGGTGCGGTCCTTGTTGGAATTTTCACCAAACAGGGACAATGGAAAATCTTCACGATACATATGGACCAGATGGAACAGATCAAATTAGGGTGTTTTATATCGAAGCCGATTTAAATACAAATACAGCTTGCTTGTACAACCTTCCTGGTTGTAATAGTAGCACACAAGGTGATTGGGTCACAGGACATGATTTTCCATTTATAGATTTAGCCGCAGGAAATGCATCTGGAATGGCAAATGATTATCAAATAGGGTATTATCCTACCATTTATGCAGTTTCTGCAAATGGAAACAATGGTGTTTTTGAAGTAGGTCAAGAAACAAGTCTTTCAGTTTGGGCAAGTTGGTTCTTTGAATCATTTGAAATGGAAGTATCGGCTTCTATTACAGATGCAACATGTCCTGGTGAAGGTGCAATTCAACTCACTACACTTAATGGTGCAGGAACAGTTGATTATATGTGGAGTAATGGTGCTCCAAATGCCGATAATATTGATGGATTGGAGCCTGGAACATATTCTGTGACAGCGACTGATGATAATGGATATGCTATCGTAGAGACATTCGAAGTGGGAGGACCAGCTGATGGACCTATCCAGCTTGAATTATTAGCTTCTTCAGATGTTTTATGTTTTGGAGAAAACTCTGGTGCAATTAATGTCGGAGGATCTGGAGGAAATGGAGGATATTCATTCTTGTGGAATACAGGATTTACAGGGTCATACGCTGATGGTTTGCCAGCTGGTGTATATGCGATAACTGTTACCGATCAAGAAGGATGTACTGCTGAGGATATCTATGAAATTGATCAACCTAATTTACTTACGTTGACATCGCTGCCAGAGGATGCCAATTGTGGTGCAGAAGATGGAGGAGTTGTTTCATTTGCTACAGGA
This sequence comes from Saprospiraceae bacterium, assembly GCA_029212405.1. Lineage (GTDB taxonomy): Bacteria > Bacteroidota > Bacteroidia > Chitinophagales > Saprospiraceae > CAJXUU01. The sequence goes on along the minus strand of JARGNR010000063.1, from coordinate 4,837 downwards.
GGATCAGGACCTTGGTCTTATGATTATGGAAATGGACCTAATTTTACAGGAACATTCGAAGATGTTGCTCCTGGAGATTATGTAATGACAGTTACAGATGACAATGGATGTGTAGAAACATCTCCATTTACAATAAATTCAACAGAAGGACCGATGGTGTCAGCTTCAGTAGATGACGGATTGGATTGTTCAGTTTTAGAGGTAATTGTTTCTGGTGAAGGATCTTCAGAAGGAGATAATATTGATTATACATGGAGTACTGAAGATGGTAATATCTTGGAAGGAGCAACTGATCTAAATGCAACAGTAGATGCAGCAGGTACCTATACTTTGACAGTATTGGATAATGATACAGGATGTTCTGAAACAATGGATGTGACAGTTGAGGAGAATGTAGAGGCTCCAGCAGTAGCTATTGAAGCTCCTGAAACATTAGATTGTGATACAGAAAATACAGTATTGGACGGTTCAGGATCTACTGATGGAGATAATATCACTTACTTATGGACCAGTGAAGATGGTAATATTACAAGTGGAGCAAATACAAATATGGCAGAAGTTGATGCTGCTGGAACATACAAATTATTGATTACAAATACAGACAATGGTTGTACAGATGAAATGACTGTTGCAGTAGAATTGGATGATGCACTTCCAACGGTAGAAGTAGAAGATAAAGTGTTGGATTGTACAACTACAGAAGTTGAGTTGTGTGCAGACGTTGATCCATCCACCACAGTAACTTGGACTACTCAAGATGGAGAAGTAGAAGCAAATTGTATAACAGTAGATATGGCAGGAACATTCCTCGCTGTAGCTAGAGGAAGCAATGGATGTGAAAGTTCGGCAGAGGCTGTAGTTTCGCTTTCAGCAGATCTTCCACAAGTTAGTATTGAACAACCAGAAACGATAACGTGTACGGTAGAAACAGTATCTATTGATGCTGATTTGGAAGGTGAAGTGGATGATTTTGAAATTACTTGGATGAATGAAGGTGGAGATATAATCAATACTACAAGTTTGTCTATTGATGTTTCAGATGCTGGTACCTATACTTTGATGGTGGTTAATCCTACCAATGGATGTTCAGCAACTTCTTCCGTTGTTGTTGATGAAGTAATTATCAATCCTGAGTCTGGGTTTACAACCAATCTAAATGATGGGGTACTAGAATTAACAAACAATTCTACTGGAGAACCATTTGATTTTAGTTGGAGTTTTGGTGCGACAGACGAAAACACTACTACGATATTTGATGAAACAGGTACTTATGAAGTATGTCTTACGGTAACAAATGATTGTGGAGAAGATACCTATTGTGAAGATGTTTACTTTGTATCGCAATTGGTATATGAAACAGCAGCTACAGATATAGCATGTTATGGAGAGGCAATGGGTTCAATTTCTGTAACTCCTTCAGGTGGAGAGCCAGGATATTCAATTTCATGGGTAGGACCGAATGGTTTTACTTCAGACCAACTTGAAATTACTGGACTTGTAATGGGAGAATATACAATGGTATTAACGGATAATTATGGCTATGAAAAATCTGAATCGTATACATTGGATGAGCCTTCTGAAATAGTTCAAGATTTAGTAGAAATTACGGATGAGACCAATAATGACGGAAATGGAAGTATTTCTATTGATGTGTCAGGGGGAACAGGTGGTTTGACCTATGCTTGGAGCAATGGAGCCACTTCTGCAATTGTGGAAGGGTTATCTGCTGGTGAATATACAGTTGATGTTACAGATGAAAATGGATGTACAATTACATTCGGACCATTTGAAGTGAAAAGTACAATTGTTGGTGTTGAAGATTTGGCTTTTGTTACAGGAATGCAAATCTATCCAGTACCAGCTGTAAATTACTTGAACGTTAATATTGAACTGACAAATAAAGAGGCGACTCAACTTAGAGTTATTGATGCTTATGGAAAGCTGATTTCAGTTAAGAAATACAATAGTGATGTGATCAATGCAAAAATTGATGTTACTGATCTAGCACCTGGTGTGTATTATATTGAATTTGGCAATGCTACCGATAGAACATTGGAAAAATTCATTGTAATTCATTAATGAAATATTTAAAATTGAAGAAAGCCAGAGTTTTTACTCTGGCTTTTTTTATTTTATACCATTTTGTATTCGAATGGTTGATGTCATTTGCAGTAAAATTGGATTTAGAATGAAAAAATCAGATCCCCCAATTATTATTGAGAATAGGATTAATGCGAGTCTTGAAACAGTGTGGATGGCAATTACAGAGGTAATGCATATGCGCAATTGGTTTTTTAAGGAGATTCATGAATTTAGGGCTGAAGTAGGTTTTGAAACTAAATTTACTGTCCATTCTGATGACAGAGCATTTCCACATGTTTGGACAATTATTGACGTTATTCCTAGAAATAAAATCTCTTACAATTGGAAATATGAAGGATATAAGGGAGATTCAAATGTTCATTTTGAATTAGTACAAGTTAAGACTACCACAAAAATCAAGCTGACTACAGAAATTTTAGATGATTTTCAAACGGATGTTCCTGAATTTAAACGAGAGAGTTGTGAAGGAGGATGGAAATATTTTTTATGTGATCGACTTCCAGATTATTTAGAATCGCTGAATAATCAATAGGTATAGCTTATAAATAAAAAAGCCGATACTCTCGTACCGGCTTAGTTTTCATAATTATGCTTAACTATGAAAAAACGCTCACTACTTCTTCAAGACTACGGGCAGTGTGTATGATACATTCACTTTCATATCCGAAGACTTTAATTTTTTATAGTTCAATACAGATTTGATTCTTTTATCAAACTTTGATTTATCTGTTGACATGATGATAAGCTCATTTTTTGCATTCACCATAAATGTTACATTTACTGTTAAATTTTCTTTTAAATCTGCAGTTAAGTTTGCTTTTTGAATCCAAGATTTGATTTCGTTTCTAGCTGTTTTTGTTTCAGGATTAGTGTTGGCAGACGCTGTACCCAAAATCAAAGTAAATAAAGCGCTAAATAAGATGCTCTTAGTAATTCTCATAATCTCTTAATTTTAAAATGGGTTAGGTAATAAAAGTTTGTAGTAATGTGTAATTCGATTAAAAGACGAGATGAATTCATTTTAGTTGCAACCACTTCGACGAAAAGTCACATTTTTCTCTACTAATCCGTGTTAAAAATTCCTTAAAATAAATTTTGATCAAAAAGAGGTAGAAATGAGCAAAACTTAATACCATTATTATCAATAATTACTCTTATCCAAAGAGCTACATTTTAATTCTCTACTGTTGATGATTTTTGATTTCATGAAGTTGGATTTGGTGTTTTTACATTCATTTTTAAATAAAAAAGAAAGCCAATGCAATTGCATCAGCTTTCATATCAAAATTATGGATAACGAATGATTCCGTTCAATACTTTTTTAAAATAACTGGGAGTGTGTACGTCTTGTTGATTTGGATGTCAGTAGATTCCAATTTTTTATAATTCAAGGTAGACTTTATAGTTTTGTCTAATTTTTCTTGATCTGTGGATGTCACAATAATTTCATTTTTATCATTGACGGTAAAAGTGACATGGACCGTCATATCTTCTTTAATCTCAGAAAAGATCTTAGCTTTTTGAATCCAGGTTTTAATTTCTTTCCTCGCTGTTTTCTCTTCAGGACTGGTGTTCGCAGAAGCAGTTCCTAAAACCAAAGCAAAAAGGGCAGTTAACATCAAACTTTTAGTAATTCTCATAATCTGTTATTTTTTAATGGGTAATTAAATAATTTGCTTTTCAGCGATTGTAAGTTGTAATTCGAGATAAAGACGACCCTCAATGATTTTAGTTGCAGGCACTTCGACCAACCATAAAGGGTAACTCTACCAATGCATGAAAATACTCTGCTAATGGAATGTTGGTTATTCTATTTGCTTGAAAATGAGCGGAATGACTGTGTCTGCTCTTTGTTTTAAGTAAAGGGGAATTTCTATAACATTGACTAATGAGAATCGTAGTATTGTCAAGTGAAGAGCAATCTAATATGAAGATTAGGATGGACTTAAGATGGTACAAACAAAAAAAGCCGATGCAACTGCACCGACTTTTGATTCATAATTATGGTTATAACTATGAAAAAACGCTCACTACTTCTTAAGCACTACAGGTAGTGTATAGGTCTTGTTGACAAGCATGTCAGTAGATTCCAACTTTTTATAATTCAAAGTTGACTTAATGGTGCTGTCTAAGTTTTCTTGATCAGTTGATGTAACAATGATTTCATTTTTTTCATTGACCATAAATGTTACATGAACAGTAATATCTTTTTGCAGGTTCTCTGCTAAGTTTGCTTTTTGAATCCAGGTTTTAATTTCTTTTCTGGCCGTTGTATTCTCAGGATTAGTGTTTGCAGAAGCCGTTCCTAAAATCAAAGCAAAAAGGGCAGTAAACATTAAATTCTTAGTAATTCTCATAATCTGTTAATCTTTAAAATGGGTTAATTGTAATGTTGCTTTTCAGCGGTTGTAAATTGTAATTCGAGATAAAGACGCCCAAAGTAATATTTAGTTGCAAGCACTTCGACCAAGGATAAAGTGAAAGTCTACCAACGCATCAAAATAATCTGCAAAAGGATTTTCGGTCATTTTTTCACTGTGGCAATGGTAGACGGAGGATGGTAATTTGGGTGAATGCGTGAAGCTGTGGAAATACATCGCCAAGCTTGAATGATGCCTGATTTGATTGAGACTGATCGAATACTAAATACGGGGAAGAAGGCCGTTTCTAGCTGTGGTAAAACAAAAAAAGCCGATGCAACTGCACCGACTTTTGATTCATAATTATGGTTATA
>JARGNR010000062.1 GCA_029212405.1 Saprospiraceae bacterium | reverse complement strand
AAAATTTAAGCATTAGGCTTATTATAATTGATAAAATATATAGTTTTGATTATTTGAACATGATGACATACCTTTAATTGTAGGTCATTATTTATGATTTAGATATTCTGTACATGTGAAAATTATCAATACCATGAGAATATTTTTTATACTTATAGTACTCAATACAATTTTGGGATGTAAACCAATCCAAAAAGAAGAAAGTAAAGAATTAGAGCAAGAGAAACAATGGTCTTTTTGGGCTGTAGACTGGCACCCTAGTAAAGATCAAATCGCGGTAGGGGGTTCCAACGATTCTTTTTTAGGACTATTTTCTTTAAGTAATTTCCCACAGCTAAAAAAGTATCCTTATAAAGGAACGATTACCAAGACCAAGTGGCATCCAACTGAAAATAAGTTGGCCATATCCGTACAAGACGGGAAGTCAAATTCGACCATTTTCAATTTGGATACAGAACAAAGCATACAATTAGACAGCGTATGTAAGTATGGAGCCAGAGCAATAGGGTGGAATCATTCTGGAGATTTATTAGCTGTTGGTGATTATGATGGACATATCACTCTATATAATGAAAATGGTACTTTTATAAAGAAAGTGGACACAAAACAGAAGGGAATCATTGGTTTGGACTGGCATCCAACTAAAAACCTCATAGTAGCGGTTGGTGAATATATCACAATGTATGGATGAAGAAATAGAGGTATTGATGCTTTGTGTGGCTTGGCACCCAGACGGAACATTCTTTGTGACGGGGGATTATGGAGACTTTGTAGAGCACTATCCGCCTTTATTGCAATATTGGACACGTGATGGGGATAGAATAAAATCAATTGAAGAAAGTAAAGCTGAATATCGAAATATGGCGTGGTCAAGCGATGGGGATGTCTTAGCAACTGCCAGTGAAAAGGTCCGACTTTGGAACAGAAAAGGAGATTTGATAGCTGCTGAAACTACTAAAAATCTTCTTTGGGGAATTGATTGGAATGAAAATGCTAGTAAATTGGTTACAACAGATGATAATGGAAAAATCATATTCTGGGACAGAAACCTCAACAGGCTTTCTGAGCAGCAATATTGATTGAACTAATTAAAAAATATAAACGATAAGCTAGAAAAATTAACATGAATGAATCCAAGAAATATTGTCGGAGTCTACATGCTCAAATAAGTTTGGGTACAACATCCGATGATAGATTTATGCCCAATGGGTATGTTTCATCGTTTGCTAAAATGGATAAATTAATTCTAACTGAAAAATTGGATGGTCAAAATAATTGCTTTAATAAACATGGAGTATTTGCGAGGTCACATACAGCCCCAACTCAACATCCTTGGGACAAACCTTTAATTGAAAGATGGCAATTAATTAAAAGTGATTTAAATGATTTAGAGATTTTTGGTGAGAATATGTATGGAGTGCATTCCATCGGGTATTCAAAACTTGAATCCTATTTTTACGTATTTGCAGTAAGAGAAAAAGGCACTTGGTTATCTTGGGAAGAAGTCAATTTCTATGCAAACCTACTTGACTTTCCGGTAGTCCCTGAAATTCAAATTAAAACTGAATTAAAGGATTTATTTGTAGCAACTGAAGACGAAAATAAAATCCTCTCACAATGGCTGACAGCCAACCTCGGCATGACATGGGAAGAAAGTGTCAATTCTCCAGGTCTATTAGGAGGATATGATCCAGAAACAAACAAATCGTGTTCGGAGGGCTTTGTAATTAGGAATTCAACTTCTTTCAGAACGAATCAAGGTGAAATTAATGTTTCTCCAAACGAATTCAATAACCTCTTTAAACTCGTGCGTAAATCACATGTAAAAACTGATGTACACTGGACAAAAACTTGGAAAAAAGCTGAGTTGATAGACTACCAAAAATACAATTGGTTAGGGTATTCATATCTAAGTACTACATAATGTGGAAGTTTCCAAAATATCAAATTGATACAGCCTTGGATTGGAATGATTTATCCAATTCTTACAGTTGGATTGATGACATGAAAGGTGTCCAACAAGACCCTATTTGGCATGCTGAAGGTGATGTGTATATCCATACAAAAATGGTAACGGATGAGTTAATGAAGCTTCCTGAATACCAAACACTTTCAGAACAGGATAAACACATTCTATTAACTTCTGCCCTGTTTCATGATATTGAAAAAAGGTCTACCACAACAGAAGAAGAAATTGGCGGGGAAGTGAGAATTGTATCACCCAGACATGCCAAAAAGGGGGAATATACAACTCGACAACTCTTGTATTCTCAATTTAATGTGCCATTTCAAATCCGAGAACAGATTTGCAAACTTGTTCGATTACATGGTCTGCCACTTTGGGCAATTTCTAAGGAGAATCCAGATAAAGAAGTAATTTATTCAAGTACGGTTGTTCATAACCGACTATTGTCCATGCTTGCAACTGCTGATGTTCTGGGAAGAAAATGCCAGGATCAAGAGGATATTCTTTTAAAAATAGATTTGTTCAAAGAGCTTTGTATAGATAATCACTGTTTTCAAAATAGGAAGGAGTTTAAATCAAAGTATGGGAGATTCCTCTATTTTAATCGACGCGATGCGTATGTTGACTATGCTCCTTTTGATGATTTAAAATGCACCGTTACAGTGATGTGTGCATTGCCTGGTAGTGGAAAAGATACGTATATTAAAAAGAACTTAGATCAACCTGTTCTTTCATTGGATGATATCCGCAGAGAACACAAGATTTTTCCAAATGACAAAAAAGGAAATGGTCAGGTGATTCAATTAGCAAAAGAAAAAGCGAAAGAATACCTTAGAGCTAAGACATCTTTTGTTTTCAATGCCACCAATATAACAAGAGATATGAGAAGTAGGTGGATTGGTCTCTTTACGGATTACCATGCAAGGGTCAAAATCATTTATATAGAAGTACCTTACAAAACACTATTAAAACAAAATTCAGACAGAGAACATAAAGTGCCTGAAAATGTCATTCATAAATTGATAGGAAAACTAGAAATGCCTGATTTCAAAGAGGCGCATGAAGTTGAGTATATTATAGAAGGTGAAAAGATGTCTTTAACCGACCATGATGAAAGCATCACACCTTTGTCATGATGCGGCATTTTTAAATTCTTCCTATATCCACCTGAAAAGAGTAGAGTCCATTATTTATGTGGTCGTAGTAAATCTGCTCTTTTTTCAACAGAATAAAATGAGGTTTTAAAAGTAGTCTAGATCATTCTAATGATAGATTCAAAAAGTATAGGAAATTCTATTACTTTTAAGAAGTTAAGATTTACGAATCGGCCCGACGAATGAAGACTCTAAATGCTACAATAGCTCATGCTATCAGACTTCCTATGGTCGACCGATCGATTTGTTAGCACGTAAGCAACAATTTCAAAATAGAACGACAAGATATTCTCACATCATATAACCTCAAAAAATGAACTTCAATAAAAAAATAAACTTAGCAATACTCCTTTGTTTTACCTTGTTAATTGCTATAATGAGTTCTTGTTCAAACCGAACGGAAACAAATCTCGATACAGATCAGAATAGCGCAAAAACTCCCTTACCAGCTGAAAAAGAGGATCAAAATGTGATTCCCGAGAAGTTTAAGCCCCTTTTTGGAGTGAATGCAGGTCCTGGAGCTTTTTGGCCAGACACAGAAGGACCAAGTTATGGATTTAAAGATGTAACCCAACAATATCAGGACATTGGGGTGAATATTATACGGGTAAGTGATTTTTTCGGTGCTGGAGATATGATGAATTATTTTCCATATGATGGAAGTGGAGACATCCCAGATCCTATCGATCCTAAAAACTATTATTGGGCAGAAACTGACAAACAAGTCGCAAAGATCAAAGATGGAGACTTCGATATTCATCTTAGGCTGGGACAAAGCTGGAGGAACATGGCTTCCTGGGCTCCCTATAAGGGCATGCCTTTAGAAGGGTATCAATTGAATCCAGATAATCCTGTCAACTTTTGGCCCAATATAGCACAGATCAGCAAAGAAGTTCAACCGCAATTATTTATAGAATTTCTGGATCATTTTCTTAAACAATGGGACCTTTCAGCAAACAAAAAAATACATGTAGAATTTTGGAATGAACCCAATATTCAATCCATAAACACTGTGCCCTCGGATGTTTCACCACACATTTCGGATGAGGAATTCCTGAATACAACGTTTACCAATTATGAATGGGACGGTACTCCTTTGGAGTTTTATCAATTGTTTGAAACGTGCGCCAAGGCCATAAAAAATCGCTATCCCAACATAAAAATTGGTGGACCGGCGATCTGGAATCCATTGGGAGGTGAAGGCCCAATTGATAAGGATAATCCTTTCCCGTTTAATCAACGTTGGATAAAGTTGTTCTTCGACTATGTGCAAGCCAATGAGGTGCCTATGGACTTTATTTGTTGGAATGTCTATTCGGACCATCCTGAAGATTATGAAAAGAACTATGTCCATATTCAAGAACATCTGGACCGCATTGGGTACACAGAAACTCAACAAATGATAACGGAGTATGCCATTCGGTTCGACAATAAAACAACGCTTTCCGATGGATTGGAGGTATCCAATACCTTAATTGCCAAAGGAGCATCCATTGCCACTTCCCTTTGGATCGGTTTTCAAAAGCTACCCAATCTGCATATGACCTATTACAACCGTGGCAGCGATGGACCGTATATTCCTGGTGGTGCTGGTTTTCCAATTATGGTCAAAGAAGACAGCACGGGTATTGTGAATAGTTCTCCCAATAGTTTTGGAACGGCGGGCATTGGTTTATTAAATGGCGATGGGACCTACAAACCTCTTGCACATGCCCATAAACTATGGAATGAAATGGCTGATTTGATTCCTGTAGACCCAGATAAGTACCTTACATACAAGGTTCCTTACCAGGCGAACATGCATGTGCTGGCTGGAGAAAATCCTCAAGGCCAAGTTATTATTCTTGGTGCCTTTCGAAATGATTTCTCCAATATGAAAGCGACACTAAATATCGAGGATACGGTTAAACGGGCCATTGTGAAAACAGTGATGGATGATGGAGTAGACATAAAGGAAATTGTGGACTCGAAAGCCCTTAAAAATATATGGATACAGCCGAATAGGGCTTTTCAGATCACGCTTTTCTTTGAGGAATAGATAGTCTGAGTGTCAAACTGAACGGTAAGTAGTTCATTGCGGACCGCGAGTGGCAAACCCACTTCATTGTATGGCAATGGGAGTGCTTGTGAGAATGTAGCAGATGTAAAAGCCCTGTGTTTGTTTAATTTGATTGGATATACAAGCAGTTCTTTGAAGATTTATGCAAATCCTGTTTTAAATCAACTGGTTGTCGATAATCATGTAGGGACAAGCTTCTTTTATGTGGTTGTGTTTAGGTATTCCTACCTATCAAATTTAAAATTTTCAATGGGTATAAAACGAAAAAATCTCTTTAGGTGTTAGGGTATCTGTGGGTGTATTTATTGAGCACTATCTGAGGGAATTGAGCATCATGATCGATATATGAATTCAATTTCATTCACAAATATTTAAGCGTCAAACTCGGACTTATGCAGAAAAAAAATGAACGATTTAATCAAACTAATATCGGAGCAATTAGAAGAAAGATATCCTGAAGTCGAGTTCAGGATTGTGAATAAGTATGAAATGAAAATTCTACCCAAAGACGATAATGGATTTGAAATTTTCATTCAACAAGGTGAAAGAGAAAATACGGTTCATTTTGGAGCTTGGCATTTTCATTTTAACAATGATGAAGATGGAATAAATGAACTCTTGGATTATCTTGGATTTGGAATGTCTACGCTTGGACGACTAAAAGTATATTTGAGAAGTGGAGAAGAATACAAATGGACGTTTGAAATAAAAAATGTAGATGACGGGAATTGGTATCCAGCAGGAACAATGAGCTTGATGAACTTTAAGTTTTGGGAGAAAACAATTCTCAAATATTATCAGAACGACTTAATTGAATTTTAAGGACTAAATGATTTGTTGAACCAGAAGAGAAAAATACCTATGCACAATGCCCTTCGGGATTTTGGTATAGTCAAACCATTAGAAATCAACAAGAAGATCCAATAAAAGCACGAAATCAAAATGGCAAGTTACACTCATTATAATATAAGATTCAAGAAAAAGGGAGAAGGGAAAATAGGATTAAAGGACTATGAGCATATAAAGAATTTATTATTTTTTAATGAAGGTTATAAAGAATATAGTAAACGGATTTCAAACTCTTGGACGGGAATGTTTATTTTCGAATTATGTGAGTTTTCGAATTCTATTGTTTTTGAAACTACTCCTATTAGAGCGATATATTTGACAGAAATTCTTGATTATATAAGAGATAATGAGGATTACACAATTTGGACTATCTGGACTCATGAAGACAGACCAGATTATCTAGAAATTTATGATGGGAGGTTAACAGAAAATTATTGTAAGCTTTGCATTTATTACTATGATGAAGTAACTATTCAATTCAAAGATTTAAATCATTGGACAAAAGTATATTTTGATAATTTGTTTAGTAGAATTGGTGAGAAAGAATACCAACATTCTGCATTGGGGCAGTATTATTCGCATAATGAAATTCAAGACGATATAAATAAAGAGAGGAAAAGTAGTTTTGAAAAGAAATGTCTGATCGCAGAAAGAGAAAGTTATATATTAAGCAATTGCTATAAACAAGAGCCAGTGTCCTATAACAATTCTGAAAATAATTGGTACTCCGATCCATTGATTAGCTATTTTATGTCTGATTTTTAACAAGGTGCATTTAAAGATAGAATTCAAAAAGTAGAATTTAAATACCAAAATAAACTAGTTAGACTTTACGATGAAGGGGAATATGAGAACTGTTATATTCTTGATAATTGGTTTAACTTAGATAGAGGTATATTCAAAAATTGGGATTTAGATTTAGGAACGTGAAATCTAAAAGCATAACAATGCGAATGCCTAAAACTGGGTGTCATTTGAGCTTCCTATTGGTCTACCGATCAATATTCTTTGATGTCAGAGGCAAGAAAACAAAGAAGACTTATTGAGAATTGAAAAAATCGGGCACTAAAAGCAAGTCATTATATTTGCATTAGTCAAAACTACAGGATAAATTTTTGATACTAGAAAATGTATAGAATAAAAAATATAATTACGATTCAACATCCTGAATCAATTCATCATACGAATGGGATGATAGGTTCTTGGACAGATTGGGAATTAACTCAAAAAGGTAAACAACAAGCGGTAAATATTGCAAATAACTTAAAATCAGAACTCAAGGGTAAAAAGTATTTGATTTATAGTTCATCACTTTTACGGACAATACAAACTTCAGAAATCATTGGTGAAATTTTAGATGTAAAAATTATTACAACTGATGTTTTAAAAGAAAGAAGCCTAGGAAGAGCTATAGGAAAATCAGTAAAGTGGTTAAGAGAAAATATTGAAAGTGAAGAAGTAACGGTTTATGATAAGTGTTTCAGTGATGCTGAATCAAGAAGCGATGTGTGGAATAGATTATTACCATTTTATAACAAGATATTGCATGATGAGGAAGAAAACATAATTCTCATTTCACATGGAGATACCTTAAGTTTATTTAATGCTTTATGGTTAGAATTGGATATAGAATATCTTAATAAAATAAATTTATCTGGTGTAAGCGGAGGCGTTTCATTTCTTTACCAGAAAGAATCAGGAAAAAAAATAATTAAAAGGTTAAGTGATACTTCATATATGAAACATTGTGCAGATTAATGATATGCAAAGGATGTAAGATGGCATAAAGTACTAGTAATCACTATAAAGTATAAATTATGAATATCCCTACTTACCTGGTTCGCATATCAATGTTAAATTTTTCGATCTTTTGACGATGCGTTTTTCTTTATAATTTTCCTAAACCCAATATCCAGATTAGTAGATAGGTAATTATCGCATACAAGGCTGGAACAACATAAGATAGTCGAATATATTTCCAATTTCCCCAGTTCCAATTTAAAGATGAAATCGGTCTTTTCTTTAGTTTTAGTGTAATTATTGCGGCTATTGCTGGACACCACATCAGACTTCCAATGTATATTCGGGAAGGGTATAAATTTACTATTGCATAATGAAAAATCGAACTTAAAATGGTGACAATGGCAAGGAATACAACGATTGTTTTCCAGACTTCTGATCGATCCGATGAATTTTCAAATATCACGTCTGTGTTGTTTCTTTCTTTTTAAGGATTACTCAAGCAATTTTAGGTGAATAGAGGTCCCATTTCTATCCAACAAGGTAAGGGATGTAAGATAATTTGTGTCAGTTAATTAGTGATGGCGGCATTTCCTCTTTTGTTGTTCGATTTAAAAATTTGAGATGCTGTTGTAGAAAAAGTAAATTTGATGAAGAAAAATATTGATAGTTAACAATTTAATGAATGTTAGTCAGAATTAGAAGAAAATGAAAATACCAAAGATTAAAGGGGTAATCGATCGAAGAATTCTTATAAATTATCAAGTTGACAGGGAAGCCTTGGAAAACTTTTTGCCTTATCCATTTAAGCCCAAATTAGTAAATGGAAAAGGTATAGCTGGTATTTGTCTTATACGACTTAAAGAAATTAGACCCAAAGGGCTGCCAAAACAATTTGGAATATCATCTGAAAACGGAGCTCATAGAATTGCGGTGGAGTGGACCGAAAATGGAGAACTAAAAGAAGGTGTATTTATCCCAAGACGTGATACTTCTTCAAGATTGAACTCTTTAGCAGGTGGAACCATTTTCCCTGGAATTCATCATCTCGCTGCGTTTACGGTTCATGAATCCGATGGAAATTACAATGTAAGTTTCCTAAGTGATGATAAAACATCCTTATCGATTATAGCTAAAGAAACCAAAAAATGGAATAGCGATAGTGTTTTTGAAAACTTGGAATGCGTTTCCAAATTTTTTGAGAATGGTTCGATCGGATATTCACCGGATAGAAATTATTTTGAAGGGCTAGAGCTTAAGGCTTACAATTGGAACGTCTCCCTATTGGAAGTAGAACATATTGAATCTAGTTTTTTTGATGATAAAAGTATATTTCCAGACGGTTCTGTTAAGTTTGACAATGCTTTATTAATGAAAGATATAGAACACGAATGGATTGGATTAGATAAAATAAAAGCCACTAAAAATAGTATTTGAGGTATAGATAAAACCTAATTCCTGATGTATGCATAAAGTCTTGAGATTAATATTAATTTGAATACTAGATCAATTTTTGGGCTAAAATCAATGTTGTAAAATGAAAGATAAAGACTATTTTTCTCATTTATATGAAATAGCAAGTCTACTAAATAAAGAGTATTCTCTGAATTCTGCTCTTCGAAAATCTTTAGCGAAGACCGTAACTATTTTAGGTCTAGAGACCGGGTGGATTTGGCTCACTGAACCTAATAATCAATCTGTTTATCTAGCAACCTCCTACAATCTTCCCCCTGCATTAAGTAATTATCCAGAGCGTTTATCAGGATGGTGTTATTGTATAAATCAATATTTTTTAGATGATATCCACCAGTCAATAAATATTAGTGAAATGGTGTGTTCAAGACTAAAAGATATTAAAGATGGAACCAAAGGATTGAAATTTCATGCAGTAGTTCCAATCATTATAAATAAACAAAAAGTAGGACTAATAAATTTACTCAGTAGAGAGAGGCGGCAATTGGAAGAAAAGGAACTAACAATTCTTAACACAATTAGTGAATTGGTTGGGAGTGCTATTCAACGCACCCACATACAGCATGCATATAAAGACGAACAAATCAAATCAGAAAGTAAGATTCCTAAAGTATTCGAAAAGTTTTTTCATTCCCACATGGAGGACATAATTTCATGTCTTAATGCAATAGAAAATGATAAGAATAAGGTAAAGAATGCCCTTAAAAAAGTCAACGATTTTAATAGTCAGTTTGCTTCTTTAATCAAGGAAACTAATACTCAAGAGGCAAGTAGTTTACCCCAAAAAAGACATCAATTCCCGGAATTACCGCTTTCAAAACGGGAATTAGAGGTGCTATCGCTTATAAGGGAAGGCTTAACAAACGGTCAGATAGGTAAACAACTATTCATAACAGAGCGTACCGTTAAATTCCATGTTACTTCAATACTGTCCAAACTCAATGCAGAAAATCGAACCAAAGCTGTTGATATAAGTTTGAAAAGAGGCTTATTTAATATATAACTCACAAATGGACTAATGTCCCGTACCTTAGTACAGTCCACATTCTGTACTAAGGTCTGTTTTATATTTGGAGTACTCCTGTGATATTTGTCGTGAAATTAAAACAGGATATTTTGAAAATTATAGCAGCAAACTTAAGATTTACATATAGCACAGATAAATATGATGAAACGTATGATTTTTACGAGAATAAATTAAATTTTAACCTTGGACATTCCTGGGACAGAAATGAAAATGAAAAAGGTGCAGTCTTTAAAATTGGAGAAGGATTGATAGAAATACTAAAACGCCCAATAGAAGATAATAAAAGGCATATAGGTCTAGATTATAGAGCTCCTCAGGGTGTTTTTGCAGGAATTCAAGTTTGGGATATTGACAAACTTTTTGAGACTTACAAATCCAATGGCGTTCCCATTAAAGAAAACATTTTTAATCAGCCATGGGGTCATAGAAGTTTTTATGTAGAAGAGCCAAATGGATTAGTTATAAGTTTCTATGAAGAACAATTTTAATTCTTTTGAAATCTATTTAAGATGGAATTTAGAAGTGCAAGACATACCAATGATCTTGGGTTAATTACTGACTTTTATACCTCTATTATTGGGTTAGATATATTGTTCAATTTTGAAAATCATAATGGCTATAGTGGCGTTTTCTTAGGTAAGGCTAATCACAGCTGGCATCTTGAATTTACATCATCCAAAACTCAAGCACATCATGTATTTGATTCAGAGGATTTGTTGGTTTTTTATCCATTAGAGAAAAGTGAATATGATACTATTATTGAACGTATTGAGAAATACAATATAAAGAAAAATAGGCCTAACAATCCGTTTTGGATGGATAACGGGGTATACATTAAAGACCCCGATGGTTTTGGGATAATAGTCAGTAATTTTAAACTGAAATAGACCTATTTTGGGGTGATTTATAGAAATGATACATGAAAAATTGTAAAATACTTCTTACCACTCACTAAAGAATTTAGGATTCTTTTTGACTACTCTGTTTTAGGGCTACAAAAGGATTTTTTGCCTTGGGTATGTTCATTTTTCGGAGTAAAGAATTACTAAAAGGGGTATTTAAGATTAAGATTACAAAAAATAACAAGAGGCAATTACGATGTAAAACCAAAGTTGTATACGTAGAACTACCTGTATTTAAACCAAGGAATTATGCGCTCAAATGCGAACGGATTCTTTTATATGTTTAGGTGAACTAATAAAATATATACAATGAGTAAGATCGTACCAAATCACATCCCAGCGAAAGGTTGGAAAGGTGGCTTTATTGAGAATCATCCAGAACTGCAATACAAAGATGGAGTTGCAGATTTAAGTACAATAAAGTTTAATAAAAATTTAGAATGTGTTGATAATATTGAACGTCAACAACGGGTATTATGGCCGGAATTTACCTGGCTGACTATTCACGATGATCCTGATTCGAGGTGTTTTCAAATGTTTGCTCCAGACATTTCTAGAGCAGGATATGATGCTACTGGACAAAACTGGGCCGTCATCTGTCCACAGCAAGGAACATACATAAAAGGATTTGGGACCATCAACGTTGAAGTCACCGTTGACAAACAACGAGGCTGGGTCAATGAAACAGATAAAAGCTTGGCCATTGATATGGTAGTGAAACCAAAAATATGGTTCAGTAAGGATGCCAATCAGTCTAGTTTAGGGAAATTTCTTTGGGGTGCTTTTGATTTATTAAACCTATTCCATCATTTACCGATTAGTAAGGACCAAGCTATAAATCTCCATACGCATCGTACGTATAAGATGGATCATGTAGAAGACCCTGAAGTGATTTTTGTAAGAGACAAATTATACACACCCAAAGCTTTAGATCATTTGCCCGTATTCACATTACACAATGGGGAAGCGTGGAATTATGCGAATCTTGAAGTGGGTATTGGCGAGATTGCAAAAACAGGAAATGATTTTGTGGATAGTTTTAATCAACTTGTAATGAATCTATTTAATGTAGGATCTGGAAATTTATTACAAAAAGATAGTGTTTTGGCTTGGAATGTTTGGGTAGATGCGCCAACAATAGTAGATCAAACCGAATGGAGAAACCATGCTCAATATTGGCGAACATCCATTGATGTGGATCACGCTAGTCCCGATGGAGATGGCTCAAAGGTGAGGTATGCAGATGGGACTGAGTTTTCCGTAGTTGAAGAATTACTACAAGAAGCGTTGGATGCCATTCGTAAGTTGGTTGCCGGGTATATATTGAAAATGTAAAAAGATTTGCCTTTGCTTTAAAAATAGGATAAACAATTCGATGGGACGTGATAAGTGTATAAGAAACAACTTATCACGTCTTTTTAATTTTACGGTGTATCCTCTATATGCTTATTTTTTAATAGCTGGCAGCTGAATGATACCATTGTTTTTAATTAGATATCTTCTACAGGTATAGGCTTATCTATCAGATATTATTTTTACTTTTCATTTAGTTCAAAGCATTGAAATAAATGCTTTATATTTTATGCCAGCGCTCATTCGAACAGGTTAAAACTGAGTCCTATTGCTCAAGATGCTTTAAGTTGTTTATATTTAGGGTGATAAACCACCAGAGACCAATAAAGTGATATTTTGGTGTCTGATTTTAGGCGTATATATTTATTTATTATCAGAATGTATATAATTAATAACGGGTGAAGCTTTGGTGTGGAAGAATGAATATCGATGGAGTAGGTTATAGTTAGCTTGAGGGATAGAAGGGATAGAGTTCTTTGGGAGTTGATATACAACTGTTAGAACCAATCAAAAAAAGATATGAAATATATATTTATAGTTCCTCTGATACTATTTCAATATTTAGTAAACGCTCAGGAGATTAAATTTTCCTCTAACAGCTGGTCAATATTAGGTCCAACAAAGGATAAGTCTGCTTCAATAAGTGCCGGAGACATAGACAATGATGGAGATATAGATGTAATCGTCGCAAATGGAAGACATTGGCCACAACCCAACCAGATTTTATTCAATAATGGATATGGACGTTTCACTGTTTCCAAATTACTAGACCATATAAATGAGACAAGTTACGCCACGGAATTAGCTGATTTTGATGGAGACGGAGATTTGGATGTGGCTGTTGGCAATGATATGGCCCCCAATGTGATTTACTTGAATAATGGGAAAGGTGATTTTTTGAAATCTAGTACTTTTGGAAAAGCATATTCTCCGACTCGTAATTTAAAAACAGTCGATATAGACAATGATGGAGATATCGATATACTCATTACGAATAGGTCTGAAGAAAATGAAATTTGCTTAAATAACGGAAAAGGGGAATTTAGAGAAACAGTAAAATTTGGCTCTAAAAATGACTCTACAATTGATGTTGATGTGTGCGACATTGACAACGATGGGTATAAGGATTTAATTTTAGCAAATCGAGATGGGCAGCAAAATTTCATTTATTTGAATGATGGAAAACTAAATTTTGCAAATGAAATCCCATTTGGTAGTGGAACTGATGAAACAAGATCAATTGGTGTAGTTGATCTTGATAATGATGGATATCTTGACATCATCAGTGCTAACATCGAAGAACCAAATGTTATTTACTTTGGTAGTAACGATAGAAGTTACAGTAGAAAAGTAGTTTTTGATAGTACGTTTAATAATTCATATTCCTTAGATTTTGGAGATTTAGATGGGAACGGGAGCATCGATATTGTTATTGCTAATTCGGGAGCACCCAATGAAGTCTTTCTGAATTATGAAAATGGGATTGTTTGGAAAAAAATCAACCTTAGGGATGAAAAACTATTGACTTATGATATTATACTCGTAGACTTAAATAATGATAATCGATTAGATATTATCGAGAGTAACTCTGATGATATTAACTACTACTATCGAAATGTTTTGAGAAAAAAGAAGGATTAATGATTAATAATTAATAGTGAAGAATTAAGAATTAAGAATTAAAAATGGATACTATACTAGCTATTTGCAATTCAGCTACTTGAACAGTTAAACTATTGATTTTTCATTAAAAGGGAGTATTTACATGTTTTTTGAATGGAAATACACAACCTATGTTTAGATCTGATAGATCTAAGTATATTTATATTACTTTAAAATCACGAATAATGAGAACCTTACTGTGCATCGCTAGTATTCTATTTTTTAGCACAGTTGCCCATGCACAATGTAATACTGTGACGATTTCGAATCAATCTGAAATGGATAATTTCAGTTGTGATTCTGTGTATCGATTAACAATAACGAATCAAGATACATTGGATCCTATCGTCGATTTTTCGAATTTAGGATTCGTGAAATTTGTAGATTATGAGGTTAGATTCATGGACTTTGTTTTCCATAAAGATACAGTGGTGTTTTCAAAACTTTCCTCGGTTTCTGAAATTTCAATTGTATGCGACAGTCTCGATTTTTTAAGTTTTCCATTTGTGGATTCTTTGACAAGAATTACGCTATCTGGAAATTTTAGTTCTTTTTCTATTCCATCTTTACAATGGGTTCAAGGAACTATGACTTAAAATAGTTTAACAAATCCTAATTTTCAATTCTTCCCGATAGACAATTTGAATAGTTTAAACACAATTCGTGTGAATTCTAAAAGTATTCAAGATTTATCATTTTTACCTGCAGGCTTGGATGTAGATTTTTTTGATATTTATGGGAGTAACGTACCAATGAATTTATCCTATTTTGACGGAGTGACTAAATTGGGTTATCTCCGGATTTGGGGACCGCCCATAGAAAGTTTTGAACCGCTAAATAGTTTACAAGATATTGAAACGCTCACACTAGATAATATTTCTAATTTGGAGAATCTTGATTTTCTGTCAAATTTGTTGGCGTCTCAAAACTATATTTCGATAAACAACAATGAAAATTTGGTCGATATAGAGGGGCTTTCAAACTTAAAATATTTTGGAGGTATAAATTTAAGGTATAATTCAAATTTGGAGACGTGTTGTGTTCTTGATCATTTGGTGGGCAATGTAAATACGGGCAGCATTAATCTGAAAGAAAATGTACAGAATTGTAATACATTTTTTGAAGTTTATTCCAGTTGTAACGATGAAGATCAAGACGGTGTTTACTTGAATGATAACTGTCCCAATATTTCAAATCAGGACCAACTTGATGATGATGAAGATGGCATAGGTAATGCGTGCGATGACTACCCCAATGGAAATGATCCTTCAACAGAATTAAACAATGCAGATTTATTTATAACAGAACCCAACAGAGGAGTTATTTTAAAAAACGGTAATAATGAGTGTTTTAGAGTTTCCATTGATTTAAATGGGGAGTTGAAGGTGGTTCAAATTGATTGCCCATAAATTCAATATAGATTTCAACAATGTTCAAAGAGATTTACAATTACTTAAGAGTAAATTTTGAATTAAATGAGGAAGCTAAAAAAGCTTTGCTAAACTTTTTCGATTCAATGGAAAATTCCAATTCCAAATTGGAAGAGAGCATGATCCAAATTGGAAATAAATATTCATTCGAAACGGTGAAGAAATTGAAAACTACGCCGCACATCTCTACGAATACCTTGTTCTTTTGGAGAGAGTCATTCGAGTTTCCCATGTCGATTGCTTTAGATGAAGAAGAAATCGACAATGATTTTATGCTCTTCATTAATGACAGTGATATATCAAACCCATTATTTGGATACATTGATGGTGAATTGGAAGACATTTGTTTTGATGTCTATCATGCTTGGGTAGGATTCAATTTTCAAAAAGCAAAACTTTATGAACGTGGAATTCCAATGGGTATCACGATCAATAGCGATATCGTTTCTTATTATTTTAATGACTTTTCCTACGATAATTTCTCAGATTATCATCAGGTATATGAGACGGACAAAAGAGTGACGAGACCATTCCACCGAGACTTGACAATAGAGGAAATATTCATTCGGACACACTTGGTGCGGTTTCCTTATACAGTCATTGAATTGTTTGCTCAGAATGAAGATTACATAGAACAAATGAAAATGGAACATTCAATTATGCAAGTAACCAAGTCTGAATTGAGTACAGGAAATCTTTTGTCTATGACAGAAAATCAATTTGAAGTAGGGAATAGATACGAACGGAAAGAAAATAGTGATATAGATCAATTAATCAAGTATTTTGAATCGACGGTAAATAAAGGATATACATTTCAGCTAGATAAATGTAGCATTGAAAAATGAAAAGGTATCGTACACTCGATATCGGTTCGAATGTGGGATGTATTTTTTATGATCTAGCTTTTCTCATTATAAAATGAAAATCATACGGATGAATCCACTAAAACAACTAGAAAAAACACTGATTGGATGGAGTGAATTGTAGGTTCGTAGAAATAGAAATAATTAAGCGACAGGACAGCGATACACCTTAAATTGAATTTCGATTTATGGATGCATTGTTTTCAGAGATTAAATAGGAGAAAGCATAAATTTCTATCATTCAAGCATATAAAAATCACATCATTTTAGATGGAATTTAAGTTTAACAAATTAGATTATCTTTATTCCAAAATATACCATCTTGTGACCTGCCGCGGTATCTGATTTTAACGCAACCCATATAAGTTGCTCTAGGTACAAAGTCCCATCCACGCTGCACCCACCACAAACCGTATTGAATTTGTTGTAGATCATTATGAGAATAAATTACTTCATCGAATAGTTCAAAGAAATAATGAAGCCAGCAATCATTTCAAAAACGGGGCGTAATCGAAAAGCCATATGAGTAGGAATAAAAAGAATAAATTATGAGTAAAGGAATGACTAAAGTATCTGTTATGTACGCCAATGGAGAAGGCAAAATTTTTGATATGGATTATTATTTAAACACGCATATGCCACTCGTTGGTAAATTATTGGGTGATAAATTAAAAAGTTCAAGTGTAGACAAAGGTGTCGGAAGTGCTGCTCCAGGATCGGCTGCTCCTTATGTATGCATGGGAGTTATGTACTTTGATAGTGTGGAAGATTTTGGAGCTGCTTTTGGTCCTCATGCTACTGAAATTCTAGGAGATCTGCCCAACTTCACCAACATTGAGCCCGAGGTTCAAATTAGTGAAGTGGTACTTTAACCAGATTCAAGAACTATAAAATGTCGTCAAAAGAGTAGTTAAGTGCTCTTTTGACGAATAGTGATCACTTTTCAATAGGGATATTCACCAAAAGCAAATATCCTTTTATTTCAATAGTCTTAAACCTATTACTTCTGAATGATTACCCCATTTAATTCTATTTTCACCTAAATATGGGGTATTGATTTTCAATCAAGTATGGTCGTTCGCCACGACAGGCGTTCATTTTTTGCATTGCCAAAAAAACGAACCAAAAAACGCTTGACTGGGTAATGCAGCACGCATAGCCGCTCCCACTTCCCAAAACCCAGTCAATGCCACGCTTCTTTTTACTCTTTTTAAATTTCAATCTTCTTGTTTTTGAAAGTTAGTCTACTTCTGAATCACCCTTCAATAAATATATAGTAATAATATATATGTGTAAATGTTTGAATAGTAGGAATAAATTATCTTTTATTGATAATTAGGTGGAAGGTGAATTTATGCGTGTTAAAAAAAATAAGTTCGAAGCCAATAATTGACCTACTTGATTAATCAGTTTCTTACGCCACTATAAATCCAAATTGGTGCAAAATCAATCATTCACTTCCTTCGAATTTGTTGCAGTAAAAACCTTTTCTAATGCCTCTACACGTGCTGCTAACCCCTCCATTTTCTTGATTTTGGCTTCTAGTTGATTAATACGAATATCCTTTTCATCCATCGCCTCTTTATGATCTTTGGATTGGAGGGCAAGTTCCTGAACTGCCTTGGTCAACACGGCCACCAGATTGCCATAGGCTACACTCAATGTTTCTCCTTTGGAAATTTCTCCTTCCTTCCCATGAACGACTTCAGGAATTATCTCTTTTAATTCTTGCGCTATGAAACCGATACTTTCCTCCCCTGTAGAATTCACGATGTATTTGGAAGGAGAAAGGCGCATCACTTCTTGAAGACCGTAAGCAATAGGTTGGATGTCTGATTTTAACCTTCGATCAGATGAGTTGGACCACACGCCCGCAGCAGTAAGTCGAGCACCATTACCGTGATGAATTGGGGTACTCGGAGAATTCAAATCCAGCCCTATTTGACCATCTTTAGTCACAACCATTGCATTGGATCGACTGGCATCACTGTCTCCATTCCCAATGATAAACAGCGGGGTCGTTGGGTTAGGTGTAGTTTGACTTAAATTGTAAATACTATCGTTAAAAACTCCTATTACAGTAGATGCATATCCTTTGGCGACCGTAAATGATCCCATTGCAGTAGAATTAATTCCCGCAGCTCTCGTATTATCTCCCATTGCGGTACACGTCCTACTTACTGCTGCTGTATTTTCTCCTAATGCGGTGGCGTATAATCCTGATGCTGTTGAAAACCAACCGCATGCTGTGGTGGCATCTCCTGACGCAGTTGTATTTTCACCAGTAGCAACGGAAGAAGATCCAAAAGCTCTTGTATTGAGTCCAGCGGCAAAAGATGCATGTCCTATATTACTTGGTGACCAATCTTCAGAATTATCCAAGACACCAACTCTTAAAGCGGCTTGAGCAACATCATAGAAAAAAAGAGAGTCTAAAAGTGGACTTTCACCTGGTAGCTCATCTGACCCGACAATAAAATTGCCTTTCGTATTGATCCAGCTATCGCCTCCATCCAATTGGAATCGGATAGCAGCATTTTGTCCCGCGAACTCGGTGCTGTCTTTGAATAGGGAGAACGCTTCATTGCCTTGATCATTGTCGGCATCCAAGATTACATTCAACAATCTATTTTCAGTTTCTATCATATTGATTCCATTGTTAAGCCGAGATTCACCTTTGTCAAATACCAAAGCGGCATCAGTTGCATTGTTATCGATTTGTACGGGGCCAGCATTATAGTATGCAGTGTCTTGATTTTGTGCCCAGAGCGCATTGATCGAATTCCAATCTCCTCCAGAAAAGAAGGAAAAGAGTTGGAGGTCGGTATCAAACACCATGAGCCCTGAAGGAGGACTATTGATAGCTTCTTTTTCGCCGGTAGTCATTTTAGGAATCAAAATCCCTTTATCAGAAGAAGATAAATGAAGGAGGGCAGCTGCATTGGGATTTGTTGTTCCTAAACCCAAATTCCCAGCCGTATTGAAATAACTGGTACCATCATCCAATTGGAATCGGATTGCTGGATTTTCAGCGTTAAATTGAGTGCTGTCTTTGTAGATGTTGAACTGTTCATTGATTTGGTCGTTGTTGGCATCAATAAGGACATTAAATTGACGATTATCTGTTTCAGCAAAGTTGATTCCGTTGTTGAGTCGGTTTTCTCCTTTGTCAAACAATACTGCGGTTTGTCCTGTAGCATTATGGATTTGGATGGGCCCTGAAGCATAGGCAGCGGTATCGTTTTTATCGATCCATAGTACTTCTGATTGGATAGGTAAGTCGGCCCAGGATGCCATTCCGTCGCTACTCGAGGTAAGAAACTTATTGGGTCCCGCATTGGCTGCAATTTTTAAACCTTTCAGTTGTGTGACGCCCGTTTCGTCAATTTTCAGATATTCATTGGAGTTTAGATCCTCTGAATTTGTAATTTGATAATTGCCTTCTTTCACCCCAGAAGTCCAATAGACATTTTCCGTGCCTTCGGAAGGTACGTTGTATTCTACCTCCAGCCACATTTTATCAATTTCTAGTCTGCTGGACCCTTGTGCAATAGAATGTAAGTTGGTCAAACTGATAAAAAAATCATTGAGGTTCAGCATGTCTGGCGTTACTGGGGTAATTACTTCTTTGAAGGGTAGAGCTACTACAACGTCGGTCGAGGAGGTGATTTTGGTGAAATTACCGAATGAGAGCAAGATTTGATTATTTGCAGCTTGTTGCATCCATATCGATGTAATCCGTAATTCTCCCGTAGCACTTCCAATTCTCTTCCATTCTGCATGCAAGGTCATATTGGTAATGTTTGCGGTAGAGGGAATGTCCGTATCAAAATCAAAAAAGATTCTAGCTTGATTGGCTACTTCAGGATAGATATTTAGGATGGGACTGTTGAGTGCCGTATTGTCTGAATTCACCAGTTTTGCCGCATTGAAATCGGTCCAGTTTATGTAGGACGGGTTGATTTGAAAATTGGATACAGAAGAAGGTGTACCGGTTACGGTAAAATAATTCACCCCATTTTCAACGGATTTTTTGTTGTCGTATCGAATGGCAACTTTACTACTGTCGGCTCGAATATGGAGGTTTTCGGTAGGAGTGGTGGTATTGATTCCTACATTTTGTGAGGGAAGAATAGTGGAGTTAAGCAGGATAATGCAAAAGAGGATAAATTGCTTCATTACATGTTGTTATTTGCTTTCAAAAGTAGGGGAGCTATCTGTTTGAAATGTCACTCTGAAGGGTGATATTTGGATGAAGGCAAAATGATAGAATCCCAATTATAAAATAGAATCCTTCTTTATAATTGAATGATACTGTTTAGGCAAAGTATGTCCTTTTTATATTTTCTTGGAGATGGAAAGGATCAGCCCAATTGCCAATTTTTACTGCAATAATTTTGAAATATTAGATTTGTAATATTTGCCAATAGGAATAATATGATCCGCAATAAATATTCGATTTCCTTCAATACTTTTAATATGACTTGGGGCAACAGCAAATGATTTATGGACTTGTAAAAAATCATCAATGGGCAACATTTCCAATACCGTAGATATTTTTTCTCGAATAGAAATTGTTTCAGAAGTGGTCACCACTTTAGTGTAATTTCCAGATGCTTCCACAAACAAAATGGTATCAATTTTCACTTGTGTATATTTTTTATTGCTCCGCAGAAAAATTCGCTTGGAGGTGGGCTGGGTTGGACTTGAACTAGTAGGAGTTTCTGCATAAGTACTAAATGTTTTATTAATTGCTTTTAAAAAACGATCAAATCCAAATGGTTTCAATAAGTAGTCTGAAATGTTGAGTTCATAGCCCTCCAGCGCATATTCTTTATAGGCTGTGGTGACAATAACTTTTGGTGGTCTCTTTAATGTTTTTAAGAAATCAAACCCCTTTAATTTAGGCATATTTAAGTCTAAAAAAATTAGATCCACTTCATGTTTATTCAAATACTCAAAAGCTTCTAAACCATCATAGCAGTTTTTCATCAATTGCATGGTGGGCAATAAATCACAATACCCTTTTATGATATCATGGGCTATATATTCGTCGTCAATGATCAAATAGGTAATCATAGTTGCAATGTTAATTGAGCGCTATAGACATTTTTTTCTGTAGACAAGGTTAAGGTATGATTATGAGGGTACATTAATTCCAATCTTCTTTTTAAGTTTTTCAACCCAATTCCTTGGTCTCGCTTTTCCTGTAAGGTGTCAAAATTATTCTCTATTTCAAAAAACACTTCGTTGTTTTGAGATTGAATGGAGAGATGAATGTAAGCATCTGTTGGTAAATTTTCGATTCCGTGTTTGAAAGCATTTTCTAAAAGTATGATAAAAAGCAATGGCATTATTTTATGATCCTCATCCATATCGATCTCAAACTGAACATCTATTTCTTTGCGATAACGCATTCTATGCAATTCGATATAGTTAGTAAGGTAGTCAACTTCTTCACTTAAATTTACAAATTCTCGTTCTCCTTGATAAATACTGTATCTCATCAATTCCGATAATTTTAAGATCAATTTTTGTGCTTTTTGAACATCTTTTCCTACTAGGCCATATAGATTATTCAAGGTATTGAAAAAGAAATGTGGATTCACCTGGCTCTTTAAATGTTGTAATTCAGCTTTTGCTTTTTCATTTTTTAGTTTGAATAATGAAATGATTTGGGTGATGAACCAAGCAGCACCAAGGATAATTAGAAGGATATAATAAAGCAGCACCAGCGTACTTATTGGAGTGGGGTAATTTTCCAAGAATACCACAGATTCCTTTTCTGTAGTGATTAATTCAAAAAAAGTAATGCCGATTGGAATAAGGGCTGTTGTTATTGCAATTATTGCAATTCGGACCTTTGTTTTTCTATTTAAATTGTAAATCATTTCATGAAAATAGGGGGATAAACAAGAGCATCAAAAAAAGTTGACAAACAATCGTTTAAGGGTGATCAAAGGCATAATAGGTGGGATGAAAGTATTTTAGATGCAGGGGCGCTATTTATAACTTCAGTTAAGGTCTGATTGTCCCTAAAATTTTAGTTGTCAATGGTTTGTATTTAGGTTTGTTTGAAAATAATTCAAAATTAACTGAAATGAAAAAAAGAATAATACGATTCCTGAAGCATATTTTTTCCACCTTATTGATACTTGGAATTTGTGCAGTCTTTTTTGGCTTGTATCATGGTGCTGCTGTGCATTATGGTGATCATCCATTAAAGTATCACATTGGAAATGAAGGACCTTATGTGTTCTATCAAAATGACAGTACGGTACAGGTCAATTATGTAAGTGGGAATAGGGGAGATGGATATGTGGTAGATAAACGGGAATACGCCCTCAATGCTGAAGTTTCTCTATCCAGCTATTTTCAAATTGATTCCACCAGTTTCGATTTTACGATTCGTCCCAATATTGAGCCCCCTAAAACGACATACAATGATGGAAATCCAATTTTAGCTATTTCTGATATTGAAGGCAGTTACAAAGCGTTTAGAGATTTTCTAATTCATGCTAAGGTGATAGATCAAAAATTAAATTGGACATTTGGAAAGGGACATTTGGTGTTAGTGGGAGATTTTGTGGATAGAGGTTGGTCCGTAACTCAAGTACTTTGGTTGATTTACAAACTGGAGCAAGATGCAGAAAAAGAAGGCGGGTGCGTGCATTTCATTATTGGCAATCACGAGTTAAAAAATATGCAAGGGAATTACAAAGCTGCAGCAGATAAATACTTGGCAGCGGCTAATTTTTTAGGGAGGTATCAAACTGATTTATTGAGTCCAAATTCTTTGTTGGGACGCTGGTTATCGAGTAAGAATAGCATTGAAAAAATTAATGGAAACTTATTTGCTCATGGCGGGATCCATCCTGATGTAGGAGAACTATCACTGGGATTAGATGAAATTAATCATGTGTTGCGTAATAATTATTATACACCTTATTTTCCAAAAAGGGAAAGTACACCAGAAAGTACATCTGAAGGTATATTGATGTCCACCAAAACGGGGATTTGTTGGTATCGAGGATACTATAGGGATGATTTGACTCAGGAAGAGGTAGAAAAGGGATTGAATAAATTTGATGCAAAATCGATTGTGGTGGGACATACGTTACAGTCCAAAGTGAATCGGAAATACCAAGGGAAAGTTATTGGAATTGATGTAAAGCACCCCAAGGATTACCATAAAAATTGGCCAAAAGGAGAGTCGGAGGGATTGCTCATTGATGGAGATGAATACTATAGAGTTTTGCATGACGGAGAAAAGAAAAAGATTTAATAATAGGAAAAGTTGGAGGGTATAGGATCGGGCAGATAAACGAGCGATGTAAGGATTGCGTTTTTGTCTGCTCATTTTATTTTATGGAAAATCGCTAGAAATAGGGTTCATTCGAAATTGGAAATCGCAGATGAGTCTTTGCATTATTCTAAACTATAATTGCTAAAGTTGATTATTTATCAGTCTAAAAATATCACAAAGAGGTAAAATACAATCACTGCTGCATTGATTAAAGCTCCCAACCATTTTAAAAGGGAGGAACGTTCGTTTCTTAGAAAAGCAATAATGGAAGAGATAAATCCGATCAGGAAGAGGGAAGCAATACCCCCGATTACATGGTATTTGTAGGAAGGGTCGATGATTTTTAGAAAGTAATTTCCTATGATGAACATAATGCCAAAAAATAGGAATGGCATGACGATGGCAATGATTGAAAAAATGGGTTTTCTTTTTGGTTTTGGTTGGGGTGAGGATTGGTTTTGTTGTGTCACGGGCAGAAATTTTTTCCAAAAATACGAGTTAAAATTGGAAGGATGGAATAAGTAGTGGGTGCCGGACTTCTTAAAGGATGATGTGAAAAGAGGTATTAAAGGGGATTGGTCAGAGATGTTTATTAACAATTAGATATACACACAGAAAATGATACATTAGTAGAGACTGTTCATTAAAGTGTGTCTACTAACTTTGACAGATGAAAAACAAAAAGGACTTACCAGATGAAGATTCAGATCTTTACAAAAGGATGAAAAACCATCTATATTCAAAAGAGAAGCTATTAGGTGAAGATAGCCCATTTAGTGAGCTTTTGCAGAATATGGTTACCAAGATGCTAGCTGAAGAAACTCAAGATATTTGGGAGCAACTTACTCCAAATCAACAAGGAGAGATTGATAGAGCATTACAAGAAGTCAAAAATGGGCAAACTGTTTCATTTGAAACTTTTATTGAAAAGAATAAGTAATGCTACGGCAAATTGTTTTATCAAAAACTGCTGAAAAAAAGCTTTACAATCTTTTCATGTATTTACAAACCAATTGGTCTGAAAAAGTAAAATTGATATTCATTTCGAAATTAGAGCAACGCATACAAATTGTCAGACAAAAACCTGAGGCCTTTCCAAAATCAAAAATAAAAAAAGGGCTTCACAAATGTGTCGACACTAGGCAAACCACATTGTATTATACTTTTGACGAAAAATCAATTCATGTATTAAAGATATTTGATAATCGACAGAATCTTGATAAACCTATTGAAGAGATAAATTAAAGCATTATATTAAAGTATGTATGCCAACTAGACCTGTTACTAAATAGTCTGAATAATACAACAGGATTTTATAACTAAGTAAAAGATATTCTATACCAGAGCTAAAGAAAAATGATCAAATCAATGAACAGCCTTACATGAAATATCAATATAAATCAAACACTGCGGGCATGTGGCCTGGATTGATCGGAAAACTTATAGGGTATAGTATTTTGATGTTTTTTGCTGGAGGGGCACTCTTTTTGTTTGTAAGATCTATTTTTTACATCTATGATATTTTCTTAGATGCTATGTGGTTTGATGTGATTCTATTAATTGGATTGGGCACTTTAATCTTTCGATTGGTAAAAAATAATCCTACAAAATGGCAGAATTATGTAACCATTGACCTGACTGAAAAATCAATATATATCGCTAGAAATAATACAAGAGCAGAATTTGCAGTTCTCGACTATCAATGGGTTTCTTATGGAGTAGATGAGATAAAAGGATTTGCAACCAAGTATTACGAAGGGTTCTTTTTCAACAAATTGTATCTTGTAATGATTTATGTGGATGGGGAAGAGATAAATCTAGTATCATTAAGTGATCCGCAAGAATTTACTAATTTAATCCATTTGCTTAAGGATGAATTGAATTTATCTTTGAAATGAAAAGCAAATGTTATACGGTAATAAACAACTAAGCTCGATATTAATACCGCCTATTACAACCAATTAAACAATACCAACATGATTATTAGATTCTTAATTTTTGCAATCATTCTAGTTTTAGGTTCTTGTACTTCTAATACGAATCAATCCGATATACTTTCCTACCATTTTTTTAGAGATGATGGTAAAATAGGAATCGTGGACAGCAAAGGGACCATAACCTGCGAACCAAAATTTGATGGGGAAATATATTTTCCTTCAGAGTTTAATAATATACAACGTTCAAAATTTTCTAGCATTTTTGATAATAAGAGAAACAAGTCCCATGTCATAGATATATATGGAAATGAGCCTTTTCCCGATCTTAAGAAGGTACGGCAAGTGAGTTATGGAGATTTTGCCATTTATTTCGATGACTACCAAGCCAATAAAGGACTGCATGTTGTCTCTCTTCGAGATAAAAAAGAAGTGGGCCACTATAAAAATAGTAGAGGAGTTAATTTTCATGGAACCACGAAATATTTTTATGCCATCGTCGAAAATCGCAAATGGAAACTCTTCAATGAGGAAGGTGAGCAAATCTATGAAAACGGCTTTATTTTGGAGGTGTTTGTGATAGAGGAAGGAAATAAATTTAAAGCCGTGGCACTTTCTAGCGGGCCTAAGATTTATGCTTATCTGAATGCGGAAGGCAACCAAATTTCACCTTTTACAGAATTGGAAAAGGCCTATGCGGATTTACTGCAACAAAGAGAGAAGGAGGCCAACCGAGACTACAACCAATATGAATATGAAATTCTATCCTTTGATGGGTATGCTAACAGCGTTGAGGATTTGGACGTGGTAAAAGGAATCAAGTATTCCTCAGGTGAAGAAATTTACTTCGTGAAAAAAGACAATAAGATGGGAGTGGTAGATTCAAAAGGGAAGACAATACTCAAATTTGAATATGATAAAGTAGAGACAGCCTATGATCTTATAAAGTTGCACAAAGGAGGTAAAATAGGATTGGCAGATTTGAAAGGAAATCGTATTTATGCACCGATTTTCAAGGCGCTCCGATATGAACCTTATAGTGCTCGATATTTAGAACTTGTCTATAAAAATTATTGGTTTGAAGCGGATCTTAAAGGGAGGATTTTTGCACCTGAAGGTGTTGTGATTGAATAAAAAAGGGGTGGTGGATTAACACACTCAATAGAAGAATAGAATCGATTCGGTCCAAACTGTTTAATAGAGTGATAAATTCCTAATCATGCGTAATAAGTAACCAAAAACAAAATGAATGATCGATTACAAGTAGGGGATAAAATACAATTAAACTCAAAAGTAAAGAAGTTTGATGTTGACAACTTTATACTTGGAGAAGGTACAAACTTTTTTGAAAGTATACACTTTAAGGTGATTACTACTGAAAATTTTTCTAAAAATAAACCTCTCGAAAGGGTACCCATTATTCTGTCTAAATATTGTGAGAAAGTACTTAGAATCGAGACAAGAGATAATTGTGAAATAGCATATACAACGTCGTTTAAAGTCAATGTGGCAGAAGCAATTGAAAAGAATGAGGTTATAATTTTAGATATAAATTCTACCATCGATGAACCAAAAATAGAGGACGATTTATATTTTAATTTTATCACCAAGTTAATTGAATGTAACGACAATTTTAGACATGGTCTCATCACAAAAAAAGAAAGAAAAAGTGGCATCATTGCGGGTTTTACTACCTTCTATTCGAATATGTTTAAAGAAGAACTTGCGATAAGAAAGATTGATGAAATGACGATGTCGGACTCCCAGTATTTCAAAAGAACTTGGAATCGTTTTCGAAACCCAACCACTAAAACAAAAGAGTCCGATCAACTCAATGAATTTGAAATTGTATGGGCCACTTATCCTAGAGAAAGGCAATGGTATGATGACTTCATCACCGAATGCTTCAATAGAGAATTGGATGATAAAATTAGTCTTCACGGAGTGTATTTTTCTGGCCTCCATCTTAATAAAAATAAATATGGAGATAACACTAAATGTAGTGCAAATATCAAGATCTCTGTAGAACAAGATGATCTATCGCAAGACTTGATATACGTGGTTGACTATTGGGAGAAAAATGACGGGTTTAGTGTGATAAAAACTAAAGATATTTGGGCCAATTCCGATTTTAAAACAATGATAGATACCATAATTCAAAGTCCTGTTTATTGAGGTTCCAAATAATTTAGGTTTGGTTGTAATATGATATGAGAAGAGGGAGCATCTTTAAATTTGGGTTGATGGGATTATATGAGACAATTCCCGAATTTTTTTAAAAAACTTAATCTACAGATTTGTTTTTAGTTAAAAGGAATAAAATTTAAAAGAAACCATGAAAAAGAAGAAGGAATTAAATCAAAGAGAATTGCACTCGGCAGGAGCAACTGTGCAACATAAAAGTCCTTTTTCTGAGTTGGAGTCTTATGTTAATGAAAATGATATCACAGAAGAATTTAGAAAAGAATGGGTCATTCCGTTTTATTTTCAAACTAGTAATTATTCTGAAGAATGGATTCAGAAAATGATTGATTTGAAACCAAAAATTTCAGAAAATGTTATTCTGCAAAATTTAGGTGATTTTAATTGGCGGACAAGATCCACAGGCAGTTACTTTGCCTCTATTATGGAATCAAAACACTTGGAGGATATTATCGGAATCCACTTGTTGAAAAGTGAAGTATGTTATGCGGGATCAGAATATGCATTCACCCTTGCTTCCTTTAATACAAAGAAGTCAGCAGATTATTTTAATAAATACCTTGACTACTACCTAAAAAATCCACAACTCCATTTTAATCAAGAAGCGGTATTAAAGGCCCTGAAATATTTGGATGAAGTGAATGGAACCCATCATGTTGATGGGCATTTGTCGGACTATGAGACATTTCTGAAATGGAGATATCATCACCAGATTAACACCTTAGAAAGTATTAAAAAAAGTCTACCCAATAAAAAAGAGGAAATTGATGCCCGAATAGCGGAATTAGAACCCATGGATACTAAAATTGATACTTCGGGTTATTTTAAAGCCATGGTGTCGTTAAACAGGATAATAAATGGTTGAATGTAGGAGTAGATTTAGAATAGGTCATTCTATTCCGAAATAATCATGTCATTGACAAATAATCCTATTTTGTTGTGGTTGTTCAAATTGCGAAAATAGCACACGAACTGGATGCCGAAACCTGAATGCTATTGTTATTCAGACACATGTGTTTGAATTGCATGGGCAGGAATCTTTAATTTTACTGCCTCATGATTAACAAATAGACTATATTCAATTTCTTGATCACTTTGATTCATCACTACAGTAACCAAACTTCCATCTTCGTTGATGAAAGATGAGCTGAGTAGGTGACTTCTACTGCTTGTTGTACTTACGCGTTTAGCATTGGGTCGGATGAATTTTGAGAAATGGCCTATGTAATAGTAGGTAGGGGTATAAATCAAATCACCCGCTTCTGTATCTCCATGTATCGGTGCAAAACAATAGTTGCCTACATGATTGGGACCACCCGTTTGATCCAACATTAGATTCCAATCGGTCCAACCTACCGTTCCTTGATTAAAATCGTTGATAATCGAACGGCCGTATCGCTCAGCATGTTTCCAGAATTGATATTTCTCTGGATCAAAACCTTCTTGGCAGCCTTCAGTAAACAATATCTTTTTAGAAGGAAAGGACTCTTGAATGTTATCAAGGTTGTCAAACATAGATTCTCCTCCGGCCCAAGTTTCATACCAGTGCATTCCGATTCCCCACGCATACTTGGCAGCTTCAGGATCTTCAAATATCACATTTGCTCTATGACTAATCAAATCACGATTGTGGTCCCAAACCACTATATTTTTGTCACCTAAACCTTCTCTTTCCATCGTCGGTCCAAGGTGATTTTTGAGGAAATCTCTTTCTTCTTCAGCAGTATAGATACACGACTCCCAGCGTTGAACAGCCATAGGCTCATTTTGGATCGTGATTCCCCAAATCGGCATATTATCTGCTTCGTAGGCTTTGATGAATTTGGTATAATACAATGCCCATGCAGCGTAATATTCAGGCAATAATTTACCTCCATGCAATACATCATTATTGTCTTTCATAAAGGCAGGAGGACTCCATGGACTAGCGTATAACATCAATTCTCCACCCGCTGCAGTGATGGCTCTTTTGATCATCGGTATTTTATACTTTTGATCACGCTCTATGCTAAACGTCTTGAGCTCTTTGTCTCCTTCTTCGATATATGTATAGCTTTCACTACTAAAATCACAACTATGTATAGGCGTGCGGCATAAGGAATAACCGATTCCTTCTTCCGTATCATAGAAAGCTTTTAGCAATTCCTCTTGCTTCGCAGCAGGCAACTTGGCAAAAGTCTCCGCCGAGGCATCCGTTATGGCTGCTCCAATTCCAATAAATGTTTGGAAGGTTTTACGAGGATTGACAAATATGCTTACTTCGTTTTCATAAGGTTGTCGTGCAGTTTCATACTTCAATGTAGCTGTATTGGCTAATCGTAGATCGGTTTCGCTTGCTGTTGTATAAACAGTGGATTGTTTCCCAGTTGGTGAAAAATACGCTTTGGCTGCTTCCGAATCTTCCGAGAGGGTAGAAGAGGTTGTATTTGACTGATTTGTATTGCAGGCGAATAGTAGAATGCAACAAAGTAAGATTCCGAACGTATTTTTCATTTTTGTTGTACTTGTATGATTATTACTTGCTCCTTTTGTATTGACTTTCAGAGCTATATTTAAAAATAAAGCATATTGCTTTTTTATGAATTGACCCAGAAGTAATATACCTCATTAAAGGGCTTGATTGATTGTTTCCTCTGTAGTAGATATTAAAGTCTAGTAAAACGTTTACTGTATACCTGCTGATTTTCTGATACCGGTTGCAATATATACTTTCCTTTATAAAAGGTATTGGCAGGAATTACTTCTTCTATTTCTAAGACCTGGTTGAATTCTTTTTGGATCACTAATTGACCGGTCAGATCATAGACTACAAGTATTATGTTTTGATGTGCATCAAGACTTGCTGATAGAATGATATCATCTCTACTTGGATTCGGATATAAATTTACGGATTCGTAGGCAATTTAAGTAGAACTTCAAGAAGAAAATTTATCGTATAGCTTTAGGTTAGATTAATCTATAAGGTAATTTTAAATTCTTCGCCAAACCTTTAAATATATTACATTTAATTAAACCCAATATCTATTTATATACAACATCGATTAATTATAACTTGGAATCATTATTTAGATTTTGAAAATGAAATACATAGATAAATCGTAAGTACTTATATGAAAACGTGCAGCCTTTTACCTATTTTAATTCTAATTATCTGTAGTTGTTCTTTTAATAAGTCAGGGGGTAAAAAAGTGAACTCCTATTTTGAGGGTAAAATTTATTATGATATAACGTACTCTAATATCAAAGAGATATTTAAAAATATTCATCCTGCTGAAATACTGGGAGATAGAGCTGTTTTTACTTATAAAGAGGGGAATTACAATAATGAGGTTTTTTATAATGATGCACTTGTAATGGCAATTTATCGAATAAAGGAGGAAGATCGGCTATATCTGCAATTTAAAGGCAAAGATACGATTGAATATTATCATACGTATAATACAGCCTATTCTACTGAATTTACAATTCAAAAAACTAAACGAATTTTGGACTATGAATGTATTGAACTTACCATCCACTCCAAATTATCGGAGAATGAATATTCTGGAGAAGAACTCAATTCCAAAGTCACATTTTCAAAAGATTTAGCAGTGAATCCTATTTGGTATAAGAACTTTCATGATGGTGGTTTAGATAGAATTTATAAAATAACTGATGGGCTGCCTTTACGTATTGAAAAGATAAAAGGTGTTTATACCTCAATTGAGTTGGCAAATAAAGTTGAAAGAATTGATATAGGTAAGGAAGAATTAAGTTTGCCCACAGACAAACCGATAAAGGAATTTGATTATGGAAATTAAATGTAATTGACAATCGATGCTTATTCAAGAATAATGAACTCAACTCAAATAGAGAAAGGATCATCCTTTTATGGAGAGGAGGTCAATTTTCAAAAGAAGACTTCATTGTTCTATATTACTGTGTCAAAAACTGATTTCAATCGATATATAAACAAACGATTTTACCTTTTATAAAATCATAAGATGGGCATATCAGAAGAAAATGCCATTATTGATTCATAAAAAAGCTATAGACAACATTATACATATGATCATTCCTGCATGTACAGTGGCAAAATCTATGTAATTTGACGTCGTTCACAACAAACTAAACGAAAAAACATGCATCAATTATCAAGAATAGTCTTTTTTATCTTCATTCTAATAAACTGCAATTCAATTGACCATGAACAAATGGATGGCTTCTTACTATCTGGAAAGACAAATGGTATGAGTGATGGGACAGATATTTATTTATTTGATGAATTAACAGAGCAGGTCATTGATTCCACTGAAGTTTGGGACAATGAATTCGAACTTAAAGGAAAATTAAAAAATCCACCTTCAGCAGTTATTCTTAGAACAGCAGATGAACTGGCATATCTATGGATGGAAAATTCGAGAATGACTTTTGATGCTTCTCAATCCGACTTACGCGATGGAAATCTTAAAGGGTCTAAAATTCATGAATGGGCGGAATAGAAACTATTTTCTAAAATTGACACCATTGGTGGGGATGCTCGAACTATGGAAGAAAATAATACGGTTAGGGAATTGTGTTTGGAAGTCGTTGAAACTTATCCGGAAAATAGAATCAGTGCATATATTCTTTCAATATTTATAGCGGTTCCTGAAGTTTCTTTGGAGCGGAAAGAATATCTATACAAAAACTTATCACACAAAAACAAACAACATACATATGGACAAAGGGTATTTAAAGCTATAAAGACTTATAAAACAATAGACCCCTCTAAACCAGCCGTACAGTTAGGTGATCACTTTGTTGATTTTGAAATGATGGATACATCGGGCAAACTGATTTCTCTTTCAGATAATTTAGGTGATGTAACACTTCTTGAATTTTGGGCTTCTTGGTGCGTTCCATGTTTAAAAGAAATGCCAAACTTGAAAAAGACATATGATAACTATAAATCAAAGGGATTCAAAATATTTGCGGTTTCACTAGATAAAAGTGATGTAAAATGGAAGAACAAAATTCAAGAATATGGTCTAAATTGGATACATGTTAGCGACTTGAATGATTTTACAAGTATTGCCTCGATGCAATATCAGGTTGGGTCCATACCCGATAATTTTTTAATCAATTCTAAAGGAGAAATAATCGCTAGGAATTTGAAAGGAGAAGAATTGAATTCAGAATTAAATAGATTACTTAAGTGAAAAAGAAATTGAGAATATGCCTTGAATAATAAAGAACCGCCTAATGTCATTGCTTCTATTAAAGTAAACCATTGGGCATAAATGAATCAAAGATGAAAAAACACAGATCACTTCTTTTGTATTACATTGTTTCTGGCTCTCTGCTTGTGATCTTACTTTTTATTCGATTCCAATATCCTGAATTATTGGACCTGGAAACACGATGGTTAGCAGTTGCAGTTCTGCCGATTGTTATTGGAATATTTCTAACTGAAAGAGTAAAAAAAATTAAAGCTTTTGGAGTGGAATTCGAAGCATTTCCATCTAGAAATAATATTGGAGGGGATGAAGAAAAATTGGAGCTAAATGTAGATCTTGATGAGGGTATATTACCGACAGACTACTTCTTCATCAATCATACCTCATTTCTAAGACCAGAAAAGCAAGAGGAATTTATGCAGAGGACTAATGTTAACCGACCACATTATGACATTCGTGTAATCATTGATTCGTATTACCGTTGTGCGCTTGAACAAATTAAATATGTGCAATACTACTTGCACAAAAGTTATCCTGAACCGATCCAGACGAGATCTAACAGGAGTGACAATTTTTGTCTTAAGGAAGTTGCCAATGGGGAGTATGTGCTCACAGCAGAGATACATTTAAAAAATACGACTAGGAAAATACTATTAGAGAGGTACATAACACTTTGGGAAAGTGGTCCAATAATCGATAAATAACTTCTCTCAATACTACGTATATGGAATGCTCTTATGGACATTGTGGACTTGGATACTAATGGTCTCTTGTGCATTAAATATCTGAATCTAGTTAAAAA
>JARGNR010000211.1 GCA_029212405.1 Saprospiraceae bacterium | reverse complement strand
TACTGGACGGAAGGGATGATTCTATTCAGTTGATAATTTTATACTTTTAGGAATAGGATTACTTTTACAAGATGGAAATCACTGAATTTATTACTCATCAACGAGACTTATTGTCTGCAGATAAGGTGTTTCAGTGTATTGAAGATTTATTTGTTGTTTTCAGCAGAGATCGTTCAGTGGAAAACTCATTGATTCTACTTTTATCTCAATACAATAAATTTCTTAACGAATGGAGAGGAGGTTTACAGACCAGAGAGGAGTCCAATGTCGAACTTAATAGGATCAAAAAGAGACTGCTTTCTTTCTTAGATGAATTAGATGTCAATGGTAAGTCTATTTATTATGAACTTCCTCATTTGTTTCTTGAAACTAACTTTGAAGAAATCTCTGTAGATGAAAGAGTTTTATGGAGATATATTGATAGAATGGGTAAGGATGATGGTTATAAGTATTATCTATCTGAATATCCGAATGGATTCTATATACACAAAGCAAAATTGCTTTTAAGTGAGATACTCCCAACTACAATACCAAAGAATCGCACAAAAGTTACTTTTAGAGTGGACAACAATCATTTGATCCACCATGAGTTTTATCAAAATGAAAAATTTACATCTACGGACTTTCTAAACTCCATTACAACACTTGCCCAATCAGTTTTTAATGTAAAAATTAAGTCATATGGTAAAGAGTGGATATTGCGAGAATATTATACCTCTCAAACAGTTGATGAGATTAATGATCAAACGTTTGAATTCTATTTAGGAAAGGAATATGAAGTTGTATTATTAGATAAAGAGCATCTAAAGTTATCTACTAACGTCATGA
Source organism: Saprospiraceae bacterium (assembly GCA_029212405.1). Classification (GTDB taxonomy): domain Bacteria; phylum Bacteroidota; class Bacteroidia; order Chitinophagales; family Saprospiraceae; genus CAJXUU01. The sequence goes on along the minus strand of JARGNR010000211.1, from coordinate 2,464 downwards.
TTGATTCTAATAATCTAGCATATGAAAGTCTAATCCGTGAAAATGCTTTGCTCGTTTTGGATGATTCAACACCATTGAAAAAGCAGATTAAGGAGGAAATTAAGGAAATTAGAATTATCAATAAATCAGCACAGGAGAAGAGAAGTAATGTTTGTCCAAGAATAAGTAATAAATTCATCGGCTTATGGAAAAACAAAATCTTCTTGACAAAATGCATATTTAATTCACTTTTGATACTATATATTTTATTTAAAATCGGGTTTCAATATTTTAATGGGCATATTACTGCATATCCCGATAGGCCTATTTATATTTCAATATTTGTATTGGTTGTTGTAATTATTGATTTTGTATTTCTTTATTATTTAATCGACCTAGCATTTTATGAGCATCTAAAAACAGTGAGTAGAGGATATCTACTTTCATTAATAACAAGTTTGATAACTTCTATTTATGTATTCAACGATTGGTCTAGCGTAGAAAAGGACAGTGATGTACTGTTTGTGATATTGGATAACGGAGCATTGCTCTTTGTCTACTTGGCTCCACTGTTTATTTTTGGGGTAATAAGCAAATATATTGTCGATGAATGAGTGAAAAAATCATCTCCATCTTGAATAACTTACCTGCTTCTATGACTTCCTATATTGACGAGATAAATAATAGAACGTCAACACAAAAGCAACCCCAATTAAAACGGTCAAAAAGATATAACTCCCCATCAAATCAGTCCAGTTGGAAATAAGACCTAACAAAACTGGACCCACTAAGAATCCCATGTAGCCAATCCCAGAAACTACAGAAATTCCTGTGGAGGCGGTTACTCCTTCTGTTTTCCCAGCCAGTCGATAGATTTCAGGTATGATAACAGAAAGTCCCAGTCCAACTATCCCAAAGCCAATTACTGCCAGGATTAAGTGAGAGGAAATAATCAAAAAGTAGGCAGCAAAAGCAAGAGCGCATCCATATTGGATAATTTTCAGAGATCCAATTCTTTGACTGATTCCATCTCCAAGAAATCGCCCTAAAGTCATACAGAGTGAAAATGCAATAAAGCCGAAACCCGCCATATTTTCTGAAACACCCACGACATCGTATAGGTATAGATTGCTCCAATGTTCAACGGCCCCTTCGTGAAACATGGTAATAAAAGCGAGAATGGCCAAGCCCAACAAAGGGCCGATGTAATGGAATTTGGACTCTGTTATTGGAGGAATAAAGTCCTCCTCTGTTATACTTGAATAATGTTTTGAAAGGATGATGTTCACTAGAATTACCAGGAGTGCTACGGAAACCATATGCCAAAGTCCATCAACAAACACCAACATTAAGACACTTCCGAGGCCTGCTCCTATGACCCCGCCCAGGCTGAAAAAGCCATGCGATGCCGACATGAAATTCTTATTTTCTTTTTTTTCAAGAGTAGATACCAAGGCATTCACGGAAATATCTGTAAATCCAGAACTTACCCCAACGATGAACAGGCTTACACAGATTTGAATGTAGTTGTTAGAAAGTAGAGGGAGAACATAGGCAATTGAATAGAAAAGAATACTATATTTTGTAGTCAATCCTACACCCATTTTTTTTGCTTACCGTTGGAATAAAAGGAATAGAAGCCAATAGTCCTATTGCTGTGCAAAATAATGCGACTCCGATTTGAGCATCATTTAGAGCAAATTTGTTTTTTATAAACGGCAGATACAAAACCCATGTTCCAGTTAAAATATTTAGTGATGCAAATACCCATGCAGGAGCAAAATATTTTGGATTGGATAAAATCAGTTTTAGGGAATTCATACTGCGATTTAAAAACAATGTCGATTAACGAGGGAACAATATTAATGATTTTTGCATCACCTAGCATATTGGATTGTAGCATAATCATCGATTGAATGTGTATTAACGCTAGTTTATGGGATTATTTGGCAGATAAAAATTGGAATAAAAGTATGAATTGCGAAAATGAATATATTTGCCATGGAATAGGAAGAAGTAGATCATTTTCATTGGATTACGATAACACCTAAATTATTATTGGAATGCGTTTAGATGTAAAGAGACTATTTAGATATAAAAAGCTGCTCAATTTGTATCCACCCTTTTTAGGAGCAGGAATCCGATTGAAAGAAGTTAATAAAAAAGGGACTTCTTACTTAGTTGAAATGAAGTTGAGATGGTACAATAGAAATGTGTACGGCACTCATTTTGGGGGTTCCCTTTATGCCATGTGTGATCCTTTTTTTGTATTTGCTGCCTACTCCTATTTTGGTGATCAATACATTCTTTGGGATAAAAGCGCAAGTATTGAATTTAAAAGACCTGGAAAAGGGACAGTCCAAGCCTTATTTGAAATATCAGATGACCAATTAGTAGATATGAAAGCTCAAGTGGATAAAGAAGGCAAAAAAACATTCGATTTTGTCGCCCAAGTCAAAGACAAAGAAGATAATGTAGTCGCACT
>JARGNR010000210.1 GCA_029212405.1 Saprospiraceae bacterium | reverse complement strand
TCTTCATGTTTGGCATCCACACCGCTATCTAGAATGAATAATTTGGCGGTTTTTCGAGGAGCATATTGACCAGAACGGAAAAGGTCATAATACGTCGACATGTCCAAGGCTTGCATATTCCATTGTTGGACAGAAAGCGGATCGTTGACACTTTTTATAAAATCAGACTTCGTGTCCGGTGCTTTGGTTCTTTGTATATCTAATTCGAGTACTTCGTTCGGTTCGATCCATTCGATGCCAGCTACTTGACCAATGGTACCGATGGCACTATTGATATCATAACCGTCTTTTATATTCAGCGTAATGTAATCGTCTAATTCTGTAGAATTTGCATCTTGTGGGGAAAGAATGGGTTGAATATTGGAGACAAAGTCCAATGCGTTCAATTGCGCGGTCAACTTTTCTTTTTTCTTATGATTGAGGCGGATAATCAATTCGGATTCTGTATCCAATTGTATAGAAGGATCAATGGGCGTATGGGGATTATTGACATACATATTAAATCCAACCGCAGCCATAATTACAGCACCGACTTGTGCCAGTTTGTTTTTGGAGAGGGCGATTAGAATATATCCAAGGACACCTAAACCCAATAGAATAGCCACAGATGTCAGGATTTTCTCATCCATAGGCTCATGTGCATTGTACACATTTAGGAAGGTAAGTCCTAGCATCGCAAGGAAACCTAAGCCAAAAATAGGACTGAGTGCTTTATTCTTTTTAAAGACATTCCAGCATCCAAATGCAATAATCAATAAGTTGTATATTATCATTTCAAATTCTTTTCATGGTAATAGATTAGCCATCAATTAGAATCAATAAGCATTTTGGGTTCAGTATTGCTTGAAACAAAGCTACCATTAGTTCTTCTTTTTTTATTCAAAATTAGATGAGTGGTCGCATTTTCACTATTAATAATGTCTTTATCCGTACACATAGTTTCACAACTGCGAACATTAGTACTTAAATAAGGTTTTGTTTATTAGTTAATACATTATAAAAATTTCTATTTTTGCGGCGCCTTGAGGCCACAAACAACGAACATAAAAATCTATACATGGATAATAAAGAAGCAGAAAAGGTACATTGCCTGATTATCGGATCAGGTCCTGCGGGATATACGGCAGCAATTTATGCAGCACGGGCAAATATGAAACCTATATTATATACTGGAAAAGAACCGGGAGGACAATTGACGATCACCAATGACGTAGAAAATTATCCTGGCTATCCGGATGGAGTAATGGGGCCTGAAATGATGGAACACTTCAGAAAACAAGCAGAACGGTTTGGTACAGAAGTGAGATATGAGATGATCGAAAAAGTAGACTTTAGTGGTGAGCAAAAACGAGTTTGGTCTGAAACCGGTCATGAGATTATTGCAGATGCAGTGATTATTTCTACGGGAGCAAGTGCAAGATGGTTGGGCTTGGAATCAGAGACTAAATTGATGAATAAAGGAGTATCTGCCTGTGCGGTTTGTGATGGTTTTTTCTTTAGAGGTAAAGAAGTGATTATCGTTGGGGCAGGGGATACCGCTGCTGAAGAGGCTACCTATTTAGCCAAGTTGTGTTCAAAAGTACACATGTTGGTAAGAAGAGATGAAATGAGGGCGAGTAAGATTATGCAGCAAAGAGTTTTGGATACAGAAAATATTGAGATTTACTGGAATACGGAAACGGAAGAGGTGCTCGGAGAAGAAGAGGTGATCGGTGCAAGAGTGAAAAACAATAAAACGGGAGAAGAAAGTATCATCAATGCCAGTGCATTTTTTGTAGCCATTGGGCATAAACCCAATACCTGGATTTTTGAAGATTATTTGGACATGGATGATGCCAAGTACTTAATTACTCAACCGGATTCTACAAAAACAAATGTAGAAGGAGTATTTGCTAGTGGAGACGCGCAAGATAATGTGTATCGACAAGCTGTTACAGCTGCAGGTACGGGATGTATGGCTGCGTTAGATGCAGAAAGATACCTGGCTGCCAAAGGAATTATTTAAAAATGGACCCTAATCCATCAGAAACAAATTAAATTGTAGTTGCTTTAACCTAATAAATAACTAATCGAAAAATAATGAAGTTTAGAAAAGGAGTATTACATGGTGACGAGGTGACAGAATTGTTCAACTATGCCAATGAGAATAATTTTGCAATTCCTGCCGTAAATTGTGTTGGAACAAATTCAGTAAATGCAGCTTTAGAAACAGCTAGAGATGTGAATTCACCAATTATCATTCAATTTTCAAACGGGGGATGTTCTTTTTATGCTGGTAAAGGCCTCAGTAATGATGGTCAAAAAGCAGCTATCTTAGGAGGAATTTCTGGAGCCATGCATGTTCATAATTTAGCAGAAGCATATGGTGTGACGGCTATATTACACACAGATCACTGTGCAAAGAAATTACTGCCTTGGATAGATGGGTTATTAGAAGCGAGTGAATACCACTTTGAGAAGAATGGATTTCCATTATATAGTTCTCATATGATCGATTTGTCAGAAGAGCCGATTGAAGAGAATATCGAAATCTGCAAGCGATACCTTGAGCGAATGAATAAAATGGGCATGACCCTGGAAATTGAATTGGGAGTAACTGGTGGTGAAGAAGATGGTGTTGACAATACCGATGTAGACAGTTCTAAATTGTACACGCAACCAGAAGAAGTAGCCTATGCTTACGAAGAGTTGAGCCAAGTAAGTGATAAATTTACGATTGCTGCTGCCTTTGGTAATGTGCACGGAGTATACAAGCCAGGTAATGTGGAATTGAGACCGATCATCTTGAAAAACAGTCAAGATTTTGTTCAGAAGAAATTCAATACCGCGGATCAGCCGATCAACTTTGTATTCCATGGTGGATCTGGAAGTTCACAAGAAGAAATCAGAGAAGCAATCGAATACGGAGCGATCAAAATGAATATTGATACCGATCAGCAATGGGCATTCTGGAACGGGATAAGAGAGTACGAAGCAAAGAATCATGATTACCTACAGGCACAAATCGGAAATCCTGATGGAGACGATGTACCGAACAAAAAGTACTATGATCCAAGAAAATGGTTGAGAGCAGCTGAGGATGCATTCATAGAAAGATTGACACAAGCGTTCGAAGATTTGAATTGCATTGAGAAAAATGTTTAATTCAAATTGAAATAAAATATTCAAAAAGCACTGAAGTTTTCTTTGGTGCTTTTTTTGAATATTTATATAAAGTTATTTTTTGAGTTAGGGTGATTCAGGAGTTAGTTAATCTCAAAAGTGAATTCTCTTTGGATCCAACCAGCCTAAATTTGGCCTTAGCCAGATTAGTATTTTGAAGTTTTATTTTCTGTTAAAAACACAAAAGTGTTTGAGCAAAAACAATGTAATGGTTGAAAA
>JARGNR010000209.1:548-3383 GCA_029212405.1 Saprospiraceae bacterium | reverse complement strand
GAGCAAAAGTTTTACGGTAATCTGTTGTCCAGTCAAAACTACTATTTAAAGAACTGACATCATTATCACGAGCATAGTCCTGAAAAACTTCATTCACAGGATCATCAAAATCTGCAATCGTAGTGCCATCATTACTGCCCCCTCTTCCTCTAATACGAAGAGAGGAGTTGATACTGTTATAAGCATTGATATCATAATAGGCTCCAAAATTGAACCCCCCTCCAAGATAGGTACTTTTCCCCTCTCCATTTTGACTCAGCACCCTAACCTCATTTCCGATATAATCCTCTCTATAAAAGGAATTATTTGCAGGATTCGGCCAAGAGTAAGACACATTACCACCGCCGTTTAAACCGAAGCGTCCTTTTACCAAATTTAGATTTAAACCACTTCGATTACTTCGATTACCGATAGTGGTATTCACTGATCCAGTAAACCCTTTGATACTACTTTTTTTGGTAATAATATTAACGATTCCTCCTGTTCCTTCTCCATCAAAGCGAGCCGTTGGAACAGTAATAACTTCTACTGATTTTATTTGATCAGAAGGAATTGTTTTGAGGGCTTCTCCTACATTACTTGAAAACATGGAAGAAGGTTTACCATTAATCAGTATTTGTATATTGGAAGAACCACGTAAGGAAACATTACCGTCTAAATCTACAGTTAACATAGGGACTCTTGCCAGTACATCTGAAGCATCACCACCAATATTAGTGATATCTTTTTCCGCATTATAAACCAACTTATCTATCCTGTTTTCAATGACTGCTGCTTCTCCAACCACTTCGATCTCCTCTAAATTTAGCCCTTCCATACTGAACAAAACAGGGTCAAAATTAATATCAGGTTTATCTGGTGTCAATTTAATGCCCTTCAATAATTTAGGTTGATATCCTATAAAAGAAAATGCAACTTCATATTCGCCCAAAACTACTTCAGGGAATCTAAATTTACCCTTCTCATCTGTTAGAGTACCATCAATTTCCTTTCTGGTTTTTGAATTAATGAGCACTACGGTTGCAAACTCAACAAATTCATTGGAAGTAGAATCAACCAGTATTCCAGTAATTTTACCTGTTATAGAAGACTTACTACTTTTGCCAGCCCAAGATGGTTTTTGAGCAAATGTGGTCAAGCTTATTAGAAATAATAAATAGAATAATAATAAAAATTTCTTCATGATAAAATTGGTTTGACAATTATTTTTAAAAGGAATGACTAGATAGCTTTGGTAATTAAAACAGACATTTTAACGCTTGTGTGATCGTAATGACGCAGCGAAACAGCAAGCAGCATTGTTTTGTTTAATATTTTGAAAAAAAAAACAAAAAATAGCCATAGTTTTTCCCCACCCTTTTCTATTAATAATGCATCTTTTCCCTCATGAAGATGTCTTATCCATTTGTAAGAAATGAGGAATAAATAACTTAGACCAATTGCCGTTATCTTTTAACACCATTACTTCGTTCTTCTTTATTCACAGAGCTATGGCTATGCTCATTCATCACGCCTCGGCTGGTGTCAAAATATTTAGGTGCTTGACCCAACTTATTTATCCCTCATTTCTAAAGCTAATATTGGAATGGAATATATTGGCTTTATAAATTCAAATTTAACGTCACTTTAAAGATAGGTCACCGAAAAATTAAGAAAGTGTTCAAATTTGCTAATTTTAGCCTTCAGGTTAGATGACTAAATGTTTTTACCGTTTGAAAAGTAAAATATTTAGACATCATCTAAGAAGCTATTTGAATTTATAAAATTTGTCATATAAGAAGAGCACTGCCAAGGAAGTAGTAATTTTAATTATGACAAAAAAATACACTTCCACCCTGACAGATGCCCAATGGCAAATTATAGAAAATAAGTTGCCTGAGCAAATGGTGACTCGTAAACGCAAATGGACTTTACGAATACTCTTCGATGCTATACTATATGTTTTAAAAAACGGTTGTGTATGGGCGGACATTCCCTGTGAATTTCCCCCTTCAGGTACCGTTTATTATTATTTCAAAACCTGGCGTGACAATGGTCTGCTAGAATGTTTAAGTCAAGAATTAGGAGGCGATTACCGCGAATTAATCGGTAAAAATCGTTCTCCAAGCGTTGGTCTTATTGATTCTCAATCTGTTAAGAACACAGCTGTGAGTGGTCAATCAGACTGCGGCTACGATGGAGGTAAAAAGATAAAAGGTCGAAAGCGTCACTTATTGGTGGACACTCTAGGTCTAATTATCGTTGCATGGGTCACATCAGCAGATTGGCAAGACCGCGATGCTGGTTCTTGGTTATTTGCTAAACTATACCTCAATCGATTTGATTTTCCTCGTCTCAAAACTTTTTTTGCAGACGGTGGCTACCGAGGAAAATTGGTTCATTTTGTTAAAAAATGCTATCAGAATCTCGGTTGGAACTTACAAATCGTCAAAAAGCCCGAAAACATTAACACTTTCGTGGTTTTACCAATGCGATGGATAGTCGAAAGAACTAATGCTTGGAATGATAATTATCGAAGACTTTCTAAAGATTATGAGCGAAAAACCGAGTCCTCAGAAGCTTTTTTATATCTGGCGCAAATTCGTTTACTTGCCATTAGATGTGAAAAATTATAAATTCAAATAGCTTCTAAGAAAAATCTAAACTTAATGAATAATTTTCAAGACCTTTTATCTCCTGTCGAAGTTGCCAATTTTAATGACTTAGAAGACCGAAAACCTATGGGTGTTTTGGTTGAAAATACGGACTTAGTTATGGTTCGGTTTGATGAAAAAGTGTCTATTTTATATGGTCGTTGTTTGCACCGAGGGGGGTTATTATCTGGTGGACATATTG
>JARGNR010000209.1:0-538 GCA_029212405.1 Saprospiraceae bacterium | reverse complement strand
AATGAAATCTACTCAAGTTACTTTTGAGAAAAACCTTCAATATTATAAATTTTGCTTTTATGGCTTTTTGAAAAATCTCCGATTTTTCGAGCCATTTTTGATATTGTTTTTTCTAGAAAAAGGACTGACATTTCTCGAAATTGGTACATTGTATGCTATTCGCGAAATCGCGATCAATCTACTCGAAATACCAACCGGATTTGTTGCAGATGCTATGGGGCGTCGAAGAACAATGGCATTCTCTTTCCTTTTTTATATTTCTTCCTTTTTGCTTTTTTATCTGGTTAATTCTTTTGCTCTATTCGCAACTGCAATGATATTATTTGCCATTGGTGAAGCGTTTCGAAGTGGTATTCATAAGGCGATGATTTTCGAATATTTAGAAATCAATGGTTGGGCAAATCAGAAAGTTTATTATTATGGACATACTCGTTCTTGGTCTCAAATGGGTTCTGCAATTTCTTCGCTTTTAGCCGCATTTATCGTCTTCTACAATGGCGAATATCATTCTGTTTTTTTACTTTCAACGATACCTTAT
>JARGNR010000061.1 GCA_029212405.1 Saprospiraceae bacterium | reverse complement strand
AAATTGTAGGGATATGACAAATTGGGATGAAAAGTTATGGAAGCTAGACAGATTCTTAATCTAACGGAATTCCTGAAAATAGAGATGATAAAATATCAGTTGGCTAGTACTCAAGTAATTTGTTTGGTCAAAAGATAAATTGGGGAAGTCTAGTTTTTGTAAGATTCGTGGTGAAATATGTTTGGAGTATGGTATATTTAGAATTGTAAGATCAAATAAGTAAAGTTGTTTCTTACAGTGTTTTGGAAGTATCCACGATTACCAAGAGGTTTATTAATGATTTTTTATCAATAGGTGGATGTAGAATTTGTGGGTCGGAACAATCAAGGAATGGGAATGGATAATTTTCTATTCTTCTTAGCATGAGAGTGGTTGTTTTTGGTCTTATTATATGGAATTATTATTAATTAGTCTCATTGTGGAGATACGCGCCATAAGTAATACACGACAGAGAGGAGAGGCGTGTATTAGTATATTGGCTCTCATGAATTAATATAAAATAGAAAAATATTATGCTTGAACTCTTATCTGGACTAAGTGCTTTTGCAGGCGTTTTTGCATTACTATCTCCCAAGACTCCCATAGCAAGAATGGTATTTAATAAGATAGGAATAAGCAATGAGTTCCTAATTAGACATCATATCGGTTACAATAAAATTTTATTAGCTGTGACTATTTCAATGATTTTATTGACGTTATTTTCAATAATAGCCTATCTGGACTATTCAAAATTTGTCTTATTAATTTTGTATGTGATAATGTTTTCAGGTTTTTTTACAATCCTTTCATCTTATAGTAGAATTGTAGATCATATTCAGAAAAGAAGTGATACAAAAAATAGAAGATTTCTTTCGTCATATGGAAACAAGCCTTTGATCGTACTTGTTTCCACAATCACTATATCCGCAATACTTTTGGCTACAGCACCGAGCATCTTCAAAAGTCAAGAGATAAGCCAACTTTATGATAATCTGAAAGAAAATGATTTTCCTTTGCATACGCTGATATCGAATCAAGAAAATACTAAAGAAGAATTCATCATCAAATATGAAAATATAGTTAAACTAACCCAGAAAGCTCAATTGTTACAAGATTATGAAAGATACTATAAAGAGGGTGTATCATTTACTTGTGATTCATTTGAAGTAAATTCGAACCATTCAAAAATTAAAAGTGATATGTTTTTCTTCGTCTGTAATAATTTTGATTCAGGTTTTAGAGAGATCTACATACCACAATTTGAAAAATCATATTTTGGGAAGCGAGGTGGTTTGCCACCTGAGTCATATCCATTAAATTGGCTTATAAAGTACACAGAAAATCAATCATACAACCTAAGTAGATTCATTGTTAATATTCGATTAGTAATAGGTAACTCAATCGTTTTCATTTCAAACAAAATCCAATCTACCCTAAACGTAATCATTGGTATAGTAATTTTTACTCTATGCTATTTAGGTGCAGTAAAAATCTACAAATACAATAGTAAATATGATAAGGAATCAACAAGTCCAAAATTTATTTTTTATTCAATATTCACACTAATATCGCTACTATCATTTATGTGGTCAATTTCAATATAAATAAAGGATGAGAGCAATCAAGCAATGACCAAGATCATGACTCCTTCGTAGTCACAACGGGTACGAAAGAGCTACAAGTGCTTTATTAATGCTTTAGGCATTTGAGGCATTTAAAGTAAACCCATATTGCCTTACAATTCTAAAATTTGGACGGGAGTATATGCAAACAAAATCTTCGGATATATTCCTTGCCTTGAAAATGAATTCAGTTTTTTTAATAGGAATGTAAAAAAGCGTACCCAATATGGTATATTTAGGTTGGTTAGATCAACTGGACCATTGCAAATCTTGTACATTTTGAAATGTGTACATGTCTAATATCTTAGTATATAAGGGTTGCATAGATTTTAAAATGGGGCGATGCCCAATTGTATTCCATAGATTTGGGAAGTGATATCTTACAGATGTAATGGGGATATAGGCATCATGTGTATATGTCATATAGGAGTGGTGTGTATTAGGGTGTTCCATACTATTAAAAGAAAAAACAAAGAACGTCGAAGTAAAATCAACCCATGAAAATATCAGAGAATACAATTGAACATTTAAAATTAGTAGTAACAGGAGATTCAGGATTTACACCATATTTAAGTGGACCTAAGTTGGTGAAATTATTTAATAGATACGGATTCAATTTTATCTACGAAGCTGGATTTCCATCAAGACATATTTTTGCAGAAGATAGATTGAGAGATATGAATAATTCAACTGAACTTAAATCGCTTATCGAAGAAATTTTAGACGTAAGAAAATTTATCGGAAAAGAAGATGTTTTAGATTCTGCTGTTAAACATGTAAATAGTTTTTTAAAATTCGACGGATATAAGTTTAAAAAGAAGGGAGAATTTTTCAAAATTTATGATGATACTGGAAATTTAATAGAAGCTAAAACAATTGAAACACTTTCACATGAATTTGTAAATGAACAAGTTGAAAAGTGTAATGATAAAATCACAACGGGAGATTATAACGGAGCCATTACAAATGCAAGGTCATTGACAGAAGCAGTATTTATTGATTTGATAGAAGACCTTACTAGAAAAGAAGTTAAATACAAAGGAGACTTAACTCAACTTTATAAATCGGTAAAAAAAGAATTGAAATTGAATGTAGATAAAGAGCAAATGCCAGAATCAATAATACAAATTCTTTCTGGTCTAAATTCAATTGTAAATGGTTTAGCTGGGGTGAGTAATAGTTATGGAGATAGACATGCAACGAAAAAGAAACCATCAAAACACCATGCAAAATTAGCAGTTAATTGTGCAATTTCAATTTGTGATTTTGTAATTGATTCAAAAGAGTATCAAACGAGAAAAGAAGAATAAAAACAGCTGGAAACAATACATACCCATCAATCGTCAACTTTTGTTTACGATTGATGGGTATGCGAGACCGTGCCATTAAAGACAAATAGAAGAACATGGATATTATCAATTCAATTGAAGACCAAGTCAAACATATCAAATCAATAGAAACCAAATTGAATCTTGATGCAATCGTTACTCATATTAAGCGAGCGGAACATTTTTACGTAAAAGGAAAAGAAGAAGGCGATGAAGAGAATTACACTGATGTGATTTACCGAACAAATCAGGCATTTGAAGGGAGTTTAAGGCAATTGTATTTAGTACTAACAAATCAACTAATAGTTAAAAAAGACAAGAAGTTTAAAACTATATACGAAATTGAACGATTCATTTTATCAGAAACAAGCCTTAATGAACGTGTTTTGCAATATTTTACCCTATATCGCCAAGAATGGAGAAATAAATCAACACATGATTTTAAGTTATTCTTTAATGAAAAAGAAGCCTTTTTAGCAATAGTAAATGTATCAGCTTATACCTATCTAATATTCGAACAGATTTTGGAAGAATTATCTTACCAATACGAGGAAAGGAAAACCAAAGATAAAGCACAACTGCAAACTAAGTTAGGGGCAATATTAGCTGACAATGATTTACCCCCAGTTGAGAAATTAGAAGCCATAATTAGAGAATATTCTTACGCAAGAGATTTAGATGAAACAACTAATGAAAATGAACTAGTAGGACAATTTTCTGCCTTTTTGGATTTCTCATCAATTCAAATTCCGAATTCTAGAAATAAAATATATCACACAAAAGACTATTCGTTTGAAGTAGACTTGGAAGTGATTATAGATAACACTCCAATTATCGTAGATATAAAAAATGGCAATACAAAATATAAATCGGCAATGGATAAACAAATGCTAAATAGCTTAGAAAAAGCCAATATCAACCATGGAATATTCTGGTTTCCATACAAATATGATAAGCGTAAAATTCAAATTACAGAAAAACCAGAATACATTATTAATGGTCAACAATATTATATATCAGTAATTAAAAGCTTTGATAACTAGTAAAAAATAAATGGCACACAACACGTCAAATTAGATCAGGTTTCCTTCGGTCAGCAGCTCGATATACTTGGGCGTTACATGCAGCCAAAACTAAAATCAGTATTTAATTTAAACTAAAATCAATATCAAATTTAAATCAAACTCATATCACTTTTTAGTATCTCTTGATGACGAAAAATTCGTTAGATCTATGTATGATGATATAGTAAAAAGGAGATGCGAACAGAAAGGGCTAAAGTGCCAATACCACCAAATCGAGAGTAGTGCTAGCCTTTTGTCATCAATTAACCAGATTATGGATGAAGTTAAAAATCATAAAACTTATCCTCATATTCATCTTGAATGTCACGGAAGTGATTATGGAATATGTCTCAAAAACAACATTAGATTAACATGGGATAATTTATCTGAATTAACAACGGAAATAAACGGATTGACAGGAAATAATCTTGTAATTTCAATGGCTCTTTGTTTTGGAGGGCATTTCACTATTAGCCTATTGAATAGATTAAATGCCTCAACAGTAAGTCGAGCACCTGCATTAGCAATTATTGGTCCTGAAAAAGAAATTTCCTTCGGTCAATTAGAGAATGGATTTTCATATTTTTTTGATACGTTCCTGACAACAAGAAATTTAGATAAAGCAGTAGAATCATTAAATATTAATTCTAAGTATAAGGGGAAATTCATCTATCAAACTTGCGAAAGCATGTACAAATCATTATCCGAATATTTTATAAAAAATTCATTAAAACAAAAATTAAGTTCAAATGAAAATTTAAACAAATCCATAGGAGAATTACTTCGAGCTTATCAAAATAAAACAGGAAAAGGTGCGACAAATAAACAATTAGATCTACTCAAGCAAAAAATGCTAGAAAAAGAAACTTACTTAGGAATCATTGAAGATATGAGAAACACTTACTTCTGGATAGATAAATATCCAAATAATGAATCTAGATTTGGAAGGATGGAGATTTCAAATTGGGAAGAAATGGTCTCAACTTTAAAGTGATATAATTCAGTATGTAATAATGCATATCAGAGAAGATTTGCTATCGCTACGTCCTATCTATATACCCAGTCCTTCTCAATAATAAAAGAAAGAAAGATTAACAGAACAACTCAAATATGCTTGGCACTCATACTACTTGCATTTGCTAGTTGCAAACAAAAAGTGAATCAGGATCAAACAAATACAAATTCAGACCAAATCGAAAATGGTTATGAAGATAAATTATTTACAAAAGCAGATGTGGATACTGTAATTACTCAATTTGCCCCATACAGAATTACCAGAAAAGTAAAGCAGGATGATAAAGGAAATCTTTTAATTGCTTCATACGTTGATATTGTCAGATACGATGGAACGTCTTTTTCTCATTTAGCCAAAACAGAAGGGTTGGACAGCTGGCATGCGTTTGATGTATTGGAAGATCGTAAAGGAAACATTTGGGTAGCCAGTAGTCATTCGGGTGCATTTTATATTGAATCTGTTTCAGGTGGAATTAGAAATTTCACCAATATAGTCGGTCTTGCTGGTATGAGGAACATGTGCATTTTTGAAGATAAGGATGGCAATATCTGGATAGGTGGAAGTAGTGGAATAAGTCGTTATGACGGGAATTCTTTTAAAAATTATACCCTTACAAGTCAAGAAGACAACAATAATGTTAGCTGTATAATGCAAGTGCAAACAGGTGAAATATGGGTTGGAACAAGAGGCAAAACATTTGTTTATGATGGAAAAAAATCGAAGAAGTAGCAAAAGAAAATGGGGAAAGCTTTATGAATACGTGGTCAATAATACAAGACAGAAATGAAAATATCTGGATTGGCGGCGGCGATGGACTTTGGCGTTCTGATGGTAGTTCATTTACAAAAATGGCAAATGATTTTGTTATATGTGTCTATGAAGATAAGAAGAGGAATATTTGGACAACCAGTCCCGCAGGAAACCTAACGCGTTATGATGATAAGGGAACTGTATTTCGATCCTTTCAAGGAGATGGGCCATTTTTAGGGATAACAGAAGATAAAGAAGGGAATATTTGGTTCGGTGGAGGGGATGGCCTTTGGCGTTACTATGGAAAAACAGTCACCTATTTCACTAGCAAACAAAAGAAAGATAGTTGATCTAAATGATTTCGAATCCTAATTCTCTATTCTACAACCACCAGATGCCCAGCATTGGTTAAAAATCTCCTTAGTGCGGATACGTCATCAGGAGAAGTCAACAACAACTCTTTTCGTTTTATGATTCTGGGTTTGAATTTGGCCTTTGTTTTATCTGCTAATATTCTAAATGGTGGATTTTGCTCTACTGCGATATATTCTTTATCGTTGGTAAAGGTGTGGATTTCTAATAAGTGGTATTCCCAGGATGTCCGATTGTCAAAGTCTTTAATTCTTCGGAAAATAGGAAGGTAATTATCATAAAATGGAATCCAACTGGTCATTGTATGAAATGAAAACAACAATTGGTTTTGTTTCAAATCTTCTGACAATGTGCTGACACCAATAATTCTGTGATTACCCAATCGGTATGCGGTATCCAATGTAGTCGGATCAAAATGTTGAACAATTTCATTTTGATGCCCAAGACCATCAAATTGCAGAGGTCTTCCGTTTTCCTTTTGGATTATAATTTGTTGTCTGTCATTTAAATAGGAGATGAATGTTGCCTCGTAAAACACTTTTTGCTCTATGACAATCTCTTTAGTTAGATCAATGTGTTCAACATCGTTTCCGGCAAAAACGGAGGTCTGTGATCGTTCCGTATCTGCTTTTAAATCAAGAGGTAAATGAAAAAGAGCCAATTCGCGATTGTTGAGATTGATCACTCGTTGTTTGGTCCCTCCCAACGTTTCAATCAATACATTTTGAAAGGTATTGTCTCCCAATGAAAAAGGACTGTCTATTGTTTGCTTAATAGTGTATTCTCCTATCTGAGCCAATTTTAGATTATCAAAACCAAATCTTGCATCCATTACGAAATGTTCCTGATGCTGAGATTGGAAATTAATCAGCTTTGAATTGGTTTTAGTTAGAAGTTTTTCAACTTTTATTGTCGTGTCTTTTAGTTGGATTGTTTCTCTTGTCGAAAGGGTACACAATGTCTTCGCTCCATTAATAGAGCTATAACAAAAATGATTTTCGAATCCTTCAACCAATTGTATTTTTTCTGGAAGGATTTCTTCTTTGTCTATTTTAAAAACTTCCTCATCTGAAAATGAATATACTAGCTTCCTAAAAGAGGTTTCTACATTATAAAATAGCTGATGATTGATTTCTAGCGGTGAGTCATCAATTTGAAGAATGTATTCATTTTGTCCAAAGGGTTGAAATGGAAGATGAGTAGACAGGTCATAGTAAAATTCTGTCGAACGACCTTGAACTTTTATAATGTCCATCGTTCCGATCGATTTTAACGAATCAAAATCTACTCTCAGTGGAAAGTCTTCATAGTGTAAAATCCGATCAAATGAATCACATAAGACATATGATTTTTTTGGGGATTTAAATAGTTCAAAGTGATAGTTGCCTATGTGTTTTGAGCCTTCATGTTCAATAATTTCATCACCAAAAATGGTAAATGGGAGGAAAGAGTCTTCATAAATAAATGCAGATTTATCTAACCCTAAACGTACTTCTTGCACTGATTTTTTTTCATCAAATGTCACTCGAGTTGATCCTAAACCTGTAATTTTTTCTCCAAAATAGGTAATGCGATCTAGATTGGAATTAAATACGACTTTACCTACTTGGACTAAGGTTTGGTTGGTGTTTGTAAATAGTTTTTGGTCTTTATAAAAAAGAGATTTTTTACTTGTTTTATTTACAAGAGAGCATAGTATATCATTATTAATAAAATACGGTGTGCTCAATTGGTTACCTTGGATATCATACCAATAGTTTCGATTGTCTTTTCTATAAAATGTATCTGTAAAGGGCTCTAAATAATAGTCTGTCCAGTTTTCTGAATCGGGAATTGCTTGATTTTCTTTATTCCTGAAATAAGTGCTTTGAGAGGTATGTAAGATGAATAGGGTTTGTGCTCTATTGTATTCTACACGAGTGATGATTTGATCATTTATGTGATATTCTAAAGGGTTCGTTTCTATTGATGATTTAATAAAAACGGATTGTTCATTTTTATCTCCAATAAGTAAGACGGCATCCCCGAATTCGATGGCCTCTATACATTCCATGGATCCTATCTTACGTCCAATAAGCAAGCTGTGGTCTTTTTTCAATTTCTTTTTTTTGGTATTCATTGCTGCGTTTTACCCTGAATCGTTTGCTTTTTTTGTTTCCATTTCTCTTCATTTCTTTGATCCTTAAAGGTCTGGGTCATGATGGCAACAAATTTATGCACTGCTTCACTAAATTCAACTGTTTCAACAAATTCATTTTTTCCAAAAATTTCCTCCATGAATTGATTCTCATCTTCTTTAGCTTTGATATAAATGCCTTTGATTGGAATATCCCCTTCTTTCCTCTTCTGCTGAATATATTCCTTCAATTTGGAATGATCGACAATTCCCATTGAAGGCTCTCCATCCGTAATGACAAACATTGAACACACAAATTTGGAGTTAGGATTTTTGAGTTTTATTTTTTCTTTAAAAGCTTGAATTCTTTGATGACATTCATCTATGCCACCGCTGATATTAGTACCCAATTCGCCCCCATATCTAACTTTTCCGGAATCAATGATTGAAATTTTTGACAGTATTTTAAATAGTGAAGTTCGATTGGTATACTTTTCCGAGAAATCAGATCCTTCAATAAAATAGGAGTTGAAAAAATGGAATGCGTCGAATGACTTTCGGCCTTCCAATCCCAGGACTAGCAGATATAAAACTTTATAAAGATTTCGCATCCTTTTATGATTCATTGATCCAGAGAAATCTAGACAGAAGGCATTGATTTGTTCTATTTCACCCAGTTTTATTTTTGAGGTAAGCGACTTCATTACTTCTCCCCTTAGCCATTTATTTTGATCATTGATGGTTGTCGGATCAAACTCTATTCCTGATGTTGAATGCCGATAGTCATTAAATTCGATGCTTTTTTTGACGGGTAAGGCAGTCTTAAACGCCTTTTTCACAAAAGGAACATACATTCTAATCTCTTTTTCAATTTCAAGCATTTCATTCAACCAAATTTCATTTTTGAAATTGGAATATTGATCCTTGGCCAAAATGCCTAATTCGAGCATTCTTCTTTGGCGATAGGAGTTTTTGTGTCGTACAAAACTGGTTTGGTTTTCTACTTCAAGATTCCATTTTTTTGTAAGGATTGGATCTTCAAAATCCGGTGAACTAACCTTTAATTTATTGATATCCTTTCGGGATAATGTATTTCTAAGAAGTTCGGTTTGTTGATTATAGGTTTTTGTTTGTCTAGTTATTTTTTCTGATTTTGTATTATATTCTGCTTCAATTTTTTTGGCTCTTTTGTCCTCCATTGTATTAACCTTTACTACAATTTTGGATTTATGAATGTACCATTCAAAAATGGGTAAAGTTGTTTCATTGGCCATCTGGATAAGATGAGATTTCCAAGGTTGTTTTGCGTACTTGTCAAATTTAGCACGTTCCTTGTCTGGCATTTGAACAATGATTTTTTGTATTTCTTTTATTTCTTGTTCAGATACATTTTGCCAGGATAAATTCAAACTTTCTTCTAATACATCACGATGCCCATAATTGTATCGTTCAGGCCTTTTTTGCAATAGGTTGGGAAGGTTATTGATATAATCTACAATTGAGAAATTACGAATTCGATCTGCAATACTTTCGTGTTGAGAAGTGCTGCCAAAACGCATGATTTTTTCAAATACATGAGGCAGCGTACTAAATTGGGTTTCTTTCAAGTATTGGATAAAAAGGGTTGAATCAAATATGATTTTATCTATTTTCCCAAATTCTAAGAATTCACTTTTCATTTCATCCGTCCAAATTGTGTTTTCTTCTCCTTGAACCCATTTTTGAATGATTGAATTATGCTTTTTGATAAAGGATTGAACTTTCGGATGACTATATTTTACATAATATTTAAATCTATGATTAGGTGCAGGGAATTTAGATTTAGATTCAATGGCAATTAATAATAGGATTGTTAATTGTTGAAATGGTAAGCACTTTTTAAATGTATGAATGGGATAAAGTCTTCCATGCCAGTGGGAAATAATAAGTGGTACAGCATCTGAATAATCCTTGCAAGATTCAATAAATTTTGAATACGTAATCAAGTAATTCCAAATTCCCAACCATGCGATTGGAGTGGTTTTGTACTGGTCATTTATAGAATCGATTTTAAGATTGAGGAAATATCCCTTCACATCAAAATATTGAATTAGAAGCGTGAAATGATCCATTTCTTGTTTCAACTGACTCTTAGTGTTTACCTGAAACTCAGAGTAGGGAACAAAACAGCCTGTCCATCTAATTTTAGACATAAAAGAATCCCAAAATGGGTCATTAAAATGGTCTCTTTTAGCTAATTCCTGTGCCAACTGCTTATTGAGGTGGTTGACTTCTATATGAATGGTCTGTAAATCTATGCCATCGATAAAAGCTTGATCACTTTTTAAAATACATTTCCAAATAGGTAGCTCTGAACTATTGCCCCAATAATTTATAAAGACAAATCCATTTTCTTTATAGTGTTCCAGCATTGACCGGAAGCCTCGCAATAATATATCGGCAGAACCCTTTCTGGAATCCGAATTATTAGTTTGTTCCTCTTCGTTTAGAATCATATCGTGATCAGGTATTGCAAAGTGATACCAATATATGGCTTAATTTTTTACCTTTAAAACCAAATGTTTATTATTCATATTTATGCATGAACCCTTTCATTGATGACTACGATAAAAGATCAATTCAGATTTAAACGAATCCCAACTTTTTTTGAACAGGATACCCACTTGGAAGTACAAGACTTGGAGATAGATGGTGTCACTGTTCTTTCTGGAGACAGTGCTATTGATGATGTTTATATAGTGAGCTATCTATCCAGTCCTTACTTGAGCTTTTTTAGTTCAAATGGCAAGCTGTTGGACGTGGATCATTATTTACCAGATAACTATAAAGATCTTGAGTTTTATGACATTGAAAGCATCATTCTAAATTTGAGAGGGATAGAGAAATCCACAGTAAATAGTGAAAATGACTATGTGAACCTGCTGCATACTACTTTTGGTGAAGGGAGAGGGAACCTTGCAAAGGGGTTGACGAAGTACATTGGTCTGGAAACGGATAATGAAATAGTAGAGAAGTTTAAAGTGTCATGTGCTTTCAGTGGAGAGGACGATCAATTTCATGATTTTCTGGAAGCCAGATTTTCAACGTTTTATGATTTTTTGCAAGCTTACATACGGGTACAACAACAAGTACAAACCCGATATGCATATATTACCCACAAAGGAAATATTATAATTACGAGCTTAAATAAAAGAAGTGGAATTGCCGTATTTATTGAAACACATAACGCATCGGGGAAGCTACTTGCACCTAGTCGATGGAATATCGTTCGAACAAATGACCCTAAGGAGTTAGAACAAATATTGGTTTTTAGAACAGAGGATATAAAGCGTTTTTTTGAAAATGATGGTGATGAAAATGGCATTGTCAATGATACTTTTCGTCTTCACGACTTTGGAAATTTTGTTGAACTAGATAGCCTTCTCGACAATACAAATAATATTTTACGGATAAATGTATTGAATAAGTGCTACCATGTGTTGACTACCGATGAAAAAATTATTACAGTACTTTCTGATGAAAAAGAGGTGACAATCATCAATACACATACTTCTATTGTACCTCAGAGATGGCCAAAAAAAGTAGTACTACCTGAATCTTGCAAATGGATTCAGGCAGATGAAAATCTAATGTTTTTGTTTGCTCAAAACATTCAAAATGAAATAATTGTATACGATATTTCTAATGACCAACCAGAGGAAGTTTCACGGTTGGGCTTCTTCAAAACTGGTTTTAGAGTAACTCAAGAAGGAAACCTGATTGTTGTCAACCAAGAGGGAAAAAAACTTGAATTGCTCAAAACAAATGTAGACGAGCTCCTAACGAAACAAGGAAAAGAAAACTTTGCAAAAGTGTTTTCAGACTTGTCCTATTTGTTTAAAGAGAAAAGCATTTTCACAAAAACGGTGTATGCAAAAATTGTATCGGAGGAAACGATACCTAAAGAAGAACAATTACATTCTGCCATTGAGGTCGCTAAATATGATTTTGAATCTAATATTGATTCCATGTTGATGCAAGATGGTATTGATTATGATTCGCTTTTAGTTATTAAGAACAAAATTTCTATTGCCAGGAATAATATCCGAGAAGAAATAAGCGCTAAAGCAAGTCAAGTAGGAATAAATATAGTAGGACAACGGCTAAAGAAAACAATCAATTCGATTGTTGGAGAGGCGGAATCCAAGGTAATTCAAATGCTTGAAACCTTGCGTTCTGAATATATAATAAAAGAAATGAAATCTATGCCTGAAAGTATAGATGAACTGGATGATCCGTATCAATATAAGGATATTATAAATGCAGTAAGGCAATTTGAGGATGAGCTTCTTGCGATGAACTCAGATATTAAAAGTGAGGTATTTCCAGAATTTAAATCCATACAAAAAACGCTCAATACACTTTTCTCAAAGCAGATTACGAATGATGAGAATGCATTATTCATTTTCATAAATGAAGAGATCAAACTTCTAGAAAAATCTATCAGTGAAACCTATGACTTGCGTGAATTGGAACAATTAATGAGCACTCATCCCGCTGCAGTAGAATTGTTCAATATGCTGAAACAGCCATTTATTTTGCAGAGTTTTTCCAAAGAAAAGGTGTTATCTCCGGTTGCGATTCAGAAGCGGCTGTATACAGCGATTGAGCTGCGTAAGCGAGAACTGCTTGCCATTCGAGAACAAAAAGTGGCTGAACAGCAAGCAGCAAAAATGCAACTGGTTAATATGATTAAGGACAGTATTGATCATTTCATTCAGAATCATACTGGGGGTTTTTCAGATATGGAATTGGCTAGAAATGCGGCATATCTATTTCTTGAGAAAGACATTCAGAAATTGGAAAGTTCTTTTGGTGATTTGAGGACAGCGATTGAATTACGAAGAAAAATCAAACTGCTAATTTTAGAAAAGAGTAAATCGAATTTGGATCGATTGGTGACTTTAGAGGGGAAGTATGCCTATGTTCAAAACGATCCTAATCTTTTTATAGATTTAGAATATTCAGATAGTGGGTTTCCTAATTGGAAATTAGAATTGATAGAAAAAAAGAAAGACGGATATTTGGTTATCTATGTGCGGGACAAAGACTTGGAAACCTATCGGCCTACCACAACGGAGAATTTACGATCCAATCGTTCATTTGAGATCTTTGAAGAAGAATATGAGGCATTTTTTGTACACTTTGATAGGTATGTAGCATTAAAAGATATGGAAATGGTCCAAGCACTGTGGACGATATCAACCGGCGAAGGGAAAGCGCATGAGTTTCCCCAATTTGAAGATGATGTGTTAGAAGAATACTTACCCGAATCTGATATTGCAAAGAAGGCATTACGATGTTGTTTGGAACAAGAAAAAAGAAATTTCCATGAAAAGAATCGAAATAGGCTAGTACCACAGATCCCTCTAGAATTTATAGATGATACACCATTTTTTCAGGTCAAACTAAAAGAATTCTTTATTAAGGCAAAGTTGCAACTGATGAGTGGCTCTGGCATTATATTGTTGACAGGACCACCAAGTACGGGGAAAAGTGCATTTTTGAAATTTGCGGCCTCTATTATGAATAGAGAATATTTTGAACATGCGTCAGACCGGTGGCAAACAAAAAATAGCTTGGTAACCGCAATTAAATTTGGTGATCATGGTCCTTATTCTGTTCCTGCTGGATTTACGAAAGCGATCACCACTTCTCACAGTCTTATAAATATTGAAGAAATAAAAGAATGGCCCGAAGCTTTACGGAAATCATTGAATCCATTTTTTGCAGGAGGGAAAATATTTATAGCGCCTGATGGGACAAGATATTCCATTGGTGATAATATTCTAATGTGTGCCGCGGCGAATTTGGGTGCGATGTATAGACAAGAAGATGAACCCTTTACATCCGATTTTTGGTCCAGAGTTGAGGTGGTAGATTTTAATTATGCTTCGGAGGAAGTTTCTAGAACGTATCTTTCAGAATTGCACAAGCCGACCAAGAATAAATTGGTAACGATGAATGAGTTGGTGAGAGATTATTTTTCCATGGAATTGGCGCCTGAAGAACCGATTCGAAAAGCTGAATTTATAGCACAGCAATTGATCGAATTTATCATTTTACCGAAAGCGGATGAAGCCATTAAAAAGGATAATCTAAGAAACCATATACATGAATATTTTAAAAATGAAATATCAGATTCTTCTCAGAATTTCAACCCTGAAGAAGCAGTAAAGATTGCCCTAAAAAGACTTCCAGATTTGCAAGGGTATTCCTCTCGAGAATTCTTTGACCTGTATGATCATTTTGTAAATGGAAGAGCGTTTCATTTGACCAAGTTTTCCAGACTTCAGTCGACAGACCCTAGTCGATATCAACAATTAAAAGTCACATTCTTATGCATACGGTATATTGAGGGCTGTCTGCGAAAATTGAGAATTTTGTTTTATTCTAGTGCTGGGCAAACTGAAATTGAAGGGACAAATAGAGAGTTTATAAAATGTATCTATTTGTTGGGGTTAATGGGGAAATTGTATTAAACATCTGATCTACTTGGGAATAACGTTAAAATTGAATAGCATCAAATGATTTTTTGCTATTTCTTCAAACGAGTCAAAAAAAATTAGTGACATTAGCAATACAGTGAGAAATCATACTTTTAGGTGAAGTATATTTTAAGAGTTTGTTGCATTCTTGTAAGACCATTTTTATAAATCAGGTTTTATGAATGTTTCAAACGCAATTTCTCCTACTTTTAAGTCAACAAAAACAAGAATTAGGAATTTGGATTTAACTTCGGATGAGCGAATCATAGCAGAATATCAACAGACCAAAAATAGAAGGATATTGGCACCCCTATTCAAAAAGTATAATGAGAAACTTTTTGGACTGGCATTTTATTACCTGAGTGAGCGAGAATCAGCAATGGATACTGTGATGGAAGCCTATGAAGTGGTCCTTTTGAATATTGACCAAAAAGAAATCACCTATTTTAAAGGATGGTTGTTTAGTATTTGCCGTAATATCTGTCTTAAAAAGCTAAGAGATGGTAAAAAATTTAGCGAATTGACAGAAGTTGCCGATACTTTTATGGAAAGTGAGGAGGAAAAGGTATATAATGATGAAACCATTGAAAAAGTGTTGGAATTAATTCCCAAACTTAAAGATAACCAACGGAAATGTGTGGAGGCATTCTATTTGAAAACCATGTCATATGAAGAAATTTCTGCTGCATATGAAATGACATTCAAAGAAGTAAAGTCACATATTCAAAATGGGAAAAGAAATTTGAAAATATTATTTGAGAAAAGTACTAGAAGCACTTGACAAATATGGATGAATTAGAAAAGAAAGCGAATAAAGGATTAGCGTCTTTTAGTAAACAAGGTGATATTGGTGAAATAAAGACCTCATTGGACAGCATGATTGATGATATGCTGGAAGATGATGATAGTAATAGCGATGAAAAACCGAAATCCACTTCACTAAAAAAAGGATTATATCTACTCATTGCCATTATAATGTTAGGAGTCCTTGGTTATATGGGGTATTCTGATGGCAAAGCAAAAAAGGCTCTTCCTCCTGCTGCATTGTATGCCCAGTATTTTGAAGTGCTCCCAGATGCAATTTCTTCGAATGAACGAGGAGAGGAGGTGGATAGCAAATCCAAAAGTAATGCGGAATTAGGTATGGAAGCGTATAACAATGGTGATTATGCCAATGCAACTTTTCTACTTTCCAAAGAGAATAAGGTGGATTATCTTGTTTTTGCAGGAATTGCTGCACTTAAATCAAACAAAGTAAAAAGTGGAATTGATTTGTTCTCAAAGGCTAAAAAGGCAGATGGGGCAGATCAATATCAAGATATCGTTCAATGGTATATGTCTTTGTCCTACTTAAAATCAGGGGATGTAGACAAGGCAAAAATATCATTGAAGGAGATTGCTGAAAGTACACATTACAAAAAGGCTGAAGCAGTAGCGATATTGAAATCTCTGAAGTAAGTAAGGGCAAATTTTAGGCTGGTTGGATTTCAAAGAGAATTCACTTTTAAGATTAACTAACTCCTGAAACACCCTATACAGGAGTACAGTAATTTCACTTTTGAGTATGTTAGTTAAATTCTGATTGTTCTTAATTATATATGTACATCGCTATATTGCCATCAAAACAGTTAAAAGCTTTATACTGAATCGCTCTAAGTATTATTTTTTACTGAAATAAAACAAGGTGATTCCGAGTAGAACAAAAGCTAAAAGGTAAAATAGTTTAGAGTCCAATAGTCCACTATTTCTGGAAATCTTCAAGGGGCTGTCTGCTCCATAGTATACAAAACCCGACCAATAATACGGATGTTGAAGAATTCCTGGAGATGTTGCCAGATATTGTTTTTTTGCATTGTGTAGTGCCATCGCTTTGGTATCGCCATTATCAATGTTTTGATAAAAATTAGACATGATGGTCGTCGTCGATTGGTCATTGGCAGGCCATAAACTAATCAATTGATTGGGACAACCTGCATAGGCAAAAGCACGTCCAAGACTGGCCACTCCTTCCCCTTTTCTAATAGCTCCGACTCCTGTATTGCATGCACTAAGTGTAACTAAATCTGCATTTAATTTCATATTGACGATTTCAAAAGCATGTAGTTTGCCATCCTCGGTACTGGAGGAGTCGTCGTAAAAATATAGCCTCGAATTGTCTGGACTATTGTGATCTACAAATCCATGAGTAGCCAAATGGATCACATGGCTTTCAGAGGCATGTTTTTTAAATGCTGCTTCCGTTGCTTTGTTTCTATCGTATTTTTTACTTTTAAAGAGGGATGCCAGGGCATTGATTTCGTTTTCTGAATTCGGTAGTGCAGATAAATTATCTCTAAAAATATCTGTTTCTAAAAGTCCTGCATAGTAGGTGTTTTGATCCAATGATTCAAAAACGGGTGCCATCGCTAGAATCTCTCCTTTTCTCTGAGAAGAATTACTCTTTTTTGCATGAAGGGTTGCCGAATAATGATAGGAAATCGAATGTGTTTCAAGTAGAAAATTATTGGTTTCTGAGTTGATTAAAACTTCAAAAGGCACCAAACCTAATAAGTTGTCTGCTAAGATGTAAAGATGTGAAATACCTTCAATATCAAACGGCTTGATGAGTTGATCATACAAATGTTTGGCATGAGGAGTATAGGCTTCTGGGTCATTTCTTTTGGCAATAGTTACGCTGAATAACTCAAATAAGGAATCGATAGCAATACTTTCTCCGCAATTATAAATGGAGTAGGTTCCCTCTTTGATGAGTATTCCGTAAGTGTTTCCGTTTCCAAAGAAATAGGATATAGTAGCCTCATCGGGTGCTAACATCTGTGCATAGGCATCCATCGAAATGGTCGGATAATCATATACAGATTCATAAAATGTTGGATATTCTTTTTTAATCTTAGCGAGATGTTCGTAAAAAGCACTTTTTGCTTCATTCACCTTTTTCAATATTTGAGCCAATTCATCCCCTTCCAAAGTACCACTTAATTCTTCATAATATGCAATGGAATCTTCCAAGGCAAACTTTTGATCTATTAATTCATTGGGCATACCAATGGTGTATTCGCTGGATTCTTCTGCCAGTTTTTCATACATCATGGTATTTTTACTTTTTTCAAATAGAGTAAACGCTTTTTGCAGTGCCTCTTTACTATTGGTCTTTGTATATCGTTCAAAGTACCCATTGACAAGTTCATCATATACCAACATATTTTTTGCTGTGGCAACCATTCTTGAACCAGGATCATCCAAATAAAACTTGAGATAATTTTGGATCGAATCTGCTAAAATGCCTTTTCGCTCAAGTGATTGATAGTCTTGTTCTGTTCCGGAACGTTTATATCGATCTGTCGCAAGTGAAATATCCAATTCTAGTGGATTTGAAAACATAAATGGTGCAACTAACTTATCAAATTCAAATGGAGTAGAGTGATCATATCCTACAGTTTCATA
This sequence comes from Saprospiraceae bacterium, assembly GCA_029212405.1. GTDB lineage: Bacteria > Bacteroidota > Bacteroidia > Chitinophagales > Saprospiraceae > CAJXUU01. The sequence goes on along the minus strand of JARGNR010000061.1, from coordinate 18,918 downwards.
AGCAGCATCAACATATTCTTGAGCTTTATCAAGATTTTCATTGTACTGATGACAAATGGCCAAATTTGAATACACCCTTGTCAATTCAGGATCTAAAGGATTCCCTAGTTTTAATCGAATATCCAGTGCTTTTTCAAGATAAGGTATGGCTTCAGACATTTTATTCTGACCAATTAGGGTTGCACCTATTATTTGGGTAGCATGTGCTACATTTGCATGGGCATCGCCTAGAAATTTTCTTCTAAGTCGAAGGGATTCTTTAAATTTGGGCAAGGCTTTGTCATACTCTTGTTTTTGGAAATGGCTCACCCCTAGATTAAACATCAATGAAGACATTTCTATATTTTCAGTTCCCATTGTATTTTCAATGATAGTGCGAGTCTTCTCATAATACTCACGTGCCGTATCATAATCTTCCAACTTCATACAAACTACCCCCATGTTGCTGTAGTTTCTCAACATTTTAGGACTTTCTTCCCCATATTTTTTGAGGTTTACAGCCATACTTTGTTCGACATGGTGTTTACATTTCCCATAATCTCCCAGTCGAAAATAGCTCAATGCTATCGTGTTATTTAATGCACTTATTTGAGTTGAATCTTTTTCTTCCGTTGCAATGTTCGCTAATTTTGAGGTGATTGCAATCGATTCCTTCATCTTGCCTGTCTGTGCAAAGAGTTTTGCTTTAACGGAGAGGTATTCTTTGCTTATTTTAAGACGCGTATTCTCATCTTCTAGTAGGTTTATGATTGAATCTCCTTTAGCTAATGCTGCTTCAGAAAGATCAAATTCAGAATTGGAGGAATGCAACTTGGCTTGTTTGATATGAAATCGTGCTAATATTCCAGGTTTTGTGGCATTTGATTTTTTCAAAAGTGAGATTGCTTCCTGGCATTCCTCAATAGCTACTTTATTATTTCCTATAACCCCTGATGCATTGGCATAGGTATGAAAGACAGGATAATAGAGGTCAAAATTAGATTCCGATTGCTTAATAATGTCGATGCTTTCTTTTGCATTTTTGCTGCTGGTGGAATAGTCACCTTGATTAAAGAATACTACAGATTTATGGTAGAGCAATTCAGCGAATTCCCTTTCAGATAGCGTTGATTTTTTTTGTAAAAAGTCTTCTATTTTAATCAAAGCCACATCGTCTTGTCCTATGCTGGTGAGGCTGTCTATTTCGATATATTTTAAGTTTTGACTATTTACACTTTGGGAAAATAGTATAGACAGTAAGAACAATAGGGTAAGTTTCATTAGTGTATTCATAATAGGTGTTTTGAATCAATGAATTAAACTTGGGAATGATCTTGAGTATTGGGTGAATATAATATGAAAACCATAAATACGTGGTCTGCAAAATGTTAAATAAAAAAGCTGCTGATTTTCTTCCGATAGAGAAAGGTAAAGACACCAATGGAAATAAATACTAAACCATATGCCCAAAAAGGGAATGACGGTCCCAATTTCAATGGGGTATCTTGACCATAATAAATAAATCCCGCCCAGTAATATGGGTGCTTATATACTTCGGGTGCAGTAGACAAGTAGGTCCTTTTTGCTTGAGTAAGCGCCTGTGATTTGCCCATTCCATTATTTACGTTTTTGTAGTACAAAGTCATCAGTTGGGTAGTAGAATTATCATTGGCTGGCCATAGACTTATCAATTGATTGGGGCAATTGGCATAAGCAAACGCACGTCCAAGACTAGAAATGCCTTCTCCGTTTTGAATTTTTCCAGTTCCTGTATTGCACGCACTCAAGGTGACTAAGTCAGCCGATAGATCCATTTGAACAATTTCATGAGCGTGCAATAATCCATCGTTTATAGAATCATTTTTATTACTAAAGTGAAGTTTAGAAAAATCAGGATTGCTATTATCTACAAATCCATGTGTAGCCAAATGAAGCAATGCTTTACCAGGAGCAATGGCTTTGAAGTTGGATTCATTGGCTTCATGATGTAGAAATAGATCTCCTCCTATCATAGCATGAATGTTGAGAACTTCATTTTCTGTTTCGGGTAAATATCCAAGATCATTTCGATACCTATCATCAACATTAAAGTTCTGTGCTATGAGGGTCTGATTATCTTTGAAAATAGGAGCCATTAAGAGTGCATTTTTGCCTGAGGTAGATGAGGCAGAATTGAATTTCAATGAAGTTGAATATTGATACGTTATGAAATGAGTGAGGACCATTGGGAGATTAATTTGTTCATCGATTAAAATCTCAAATGGAATCAAATTCAAGGCATCATCGGCAATGATAGAAATAGATGAATTGGAAGGAAGGTCAAATGGCTTTATTAATTTGCTGTGCAGTTCTTTACTAGAAGATAGGTAGGTATTACTCATACTTCTACTTTCTAAGGTGGTCAAAAGTCTTGAAATATTATGTTCGATAGTCTTGCTATTTCCTAGGGATAAAAATTGCACGTTATTTCCTGAAATTGCCAATCCATAGATCTCATTTTTTCCATTAAAATAAGATAGAATGACTTCATTTTTTGTCAATTGTGATTTGATTTTTTCTATTGTGATAGTTGGGTTTTTATATATTGATTTATAATACATTGGATAGTCTGTCTCGATGGTGTTTATAAGGGTATATAAGGCATTTTTGTGCGTATTTAATTGTGATAAATAGGAGGCATATACATTGGATTGAGTTCTAACATCAATGGGAAAAGATTCTATTTTTTGATGTAAAATGGCAATGGAATCTTGTAGGGTAGATTTACGATTGATAATTTCTTGCGGAAGGCCATATCTTGTAACAGAGTTATCTTCTGCAAGTGCTTCATATAGAAACGTATTATTACTTCTTTCTATAATCTGAAAGGCTTGCGAGACATATTTTTGATCCTTAGACTCTTGCATGGCCACATAATTAAAGAATAGCAAGGCTTCATTTAAATCTTGGATATTGGAGGTAGCCACTCTTCTACTCGCCACATCATCGTATTTATATTTAATGTATTGGATCAAAGAATCGGACACTTGGCTATAAAATTCTCCTTCTTGGAAGTAGTTTTGAATTGGATTTTGAACAATCTTTTCAGAAAGAATTTGTAGTTGTAAAATCAATGGGTGTAGCATACCCAAAGGATTTTCAATTTTATCAAAAGCAAAAGGTTCTTTTTTTGAAAAATTGAGGGCATCAAAAGATTGATTCAAGTAAGCAAGGGCTTCCTCTTCTAGGTTCATTTTCCAATGTATCTCACTTAATATAACCAAGATTTTCATACGCTCTGTATCCTGCGTTTGTATTCCATTTGCTCTTATTTCTAATGCTTTTTTTAGGATAGGGAGGGCTTTGTCAAACTCTCCCAATTTACTTAATGTTGCTCCATATTGATATTGAGCCTCAGCAAGTATTAGGTCATCTTTTGATTTATGAATGCTTCGGATACGGACGGCTTCTAAAAAATGGGGCAGGGCCTTTTTGTATTGGTTTTGCTGATAGTAACTTAAACCCAAATTAAATTGGGTATCACTATTTTTGATATGATCTTTCTCAAACACTTCAGAGATTAAGGCGTCTAGTTTGGTATAATACATTTGAGCTTCTTCGTATCGTCCCAATCGAGTATTGATCTTACCTAGATTCGTATAATTTGAAATAATTTTTGGAGTTTTTTCTCCATAGATTTTAAATTTAGCTTCTAAGCTTTTTCTGAAATGATATTCTGCTTTTCCGTAATCTCCTTTTCTTTCGTAGGCGATCCCTATATTGTTATTGTAGATAGAAAGACGTTTGATGTTTTCCTCTTCTTCGGCAGTTTTTAATATGGTTTTAAATATTTCTATCGACTTATTTAATTGGTTGTTGTCATTATAGACTTGAGCCATTTCTGATAGGAAAACAGTGCTTAAGTATTGTTCTTTCTCAATTGGGAGTTTGGGTAAATATTGTTGACCGATTTCTAAATGAGCAATTGCATTTTCAAATTGTGTCATTATCCTATAAATTGCTCCAGATTTATGATATAGTTTTCCCATTCTCCAAGCATCACTTTTCAATTTTTCTTCTCCGATTTTTATCGCTTTTTCCAAGGCTTCTCTTCCAATTTTATGCTCTTCAGCTTGAAAGCTATAATCTCCCAACCTCTGTGCAATATCTATGAACAGCTCTACATCTGTGGAGTCAGAAAGTTCCAAATTTAATACCTGTTCATATGCATCTCTTATATATTTCCAACAGGAGACAAAATCTCCAGATTTGTAGTAAGAGTTTGATAAATCATACTTCAGTTTAGAAGTGATGTAATCATCCCTTAGACCATTTCCTATATACTGTTCTGCAATTTCAATGAGTTCTGAGTAGTTTTTTGAATCATACAGTGAATCTATTGTTTGTATAATCTGATTTTGGGAATATGATATTGATCCAACTAATAGGAAACTGCAGCAAATAATAATTCTGATCAAAATTTTGTGTTTAGGTATTCTTAAAAAGTTACTCGTCAAAAATCGTCTTTGATTGAATTTTTTACTTCACCTATTAGTATGAATTTTTATGTAATAATGATTCAATTTTGTGGAATTTCATGACTTCAGGGTATAGAGTATAGAATAACTATTAAACTGCTGCAGCATGAAAAAGCTTGTTTGTTTTGAATCTCTATATCTTATCACATTTATTTTGGGTATTACTCTGCTGTTCAACGGATGCAGTAAAGAAGAATTTTCAGTAGTAGATGTACCTTTTGAAGAATTGGAAAGCTCTTACTACATCTTAGCAGATCAAACTATTGAGGTGACAGATGATCGGTACGATGAATTAGTGTTGTCCAAACAAGGGGAAGTACTCAATTTGAAGGATGATCCTCTATTCGATAATTTAAAAGTAGGTTCCATTATTGTTTCCAGCTTAGATGTTGCGGAAGATAGGTTATTATTTAGAGAAATAGTTGCCATAAATTCATCTGGCTCTACCATAGAAACCATTACAAAACCTGCGAATATTGTAAAGGCATTCAAAGAGTATTATTTCAATTCTGAATTTTCAAATTTAATTTCAGTTCGGTCAGATTATGATATAAAAGCCATATTTGATGTAGCGGATAATGTCTTGGATTTATTAGCGAAAGCATTCATTCCGATACCTTTTGATCCAAACTTCGCATTGTCTGGAAAACCTACTTTCGAAGCGATCCATCCTCATGTGGCTTACAAATATTTTGGTTGTGATAATCCTCCCAACTGTCTGCAAGGGATAGATACTACGGACATAATGCCAAGAAATGGATACTACGATGTGGTAGAAAGATTTTTTACAGGCCTGGATAAGGACATTAATAAAAATGGACTTTTCACTTTTACGTTGAAAGATTTTCGGATAGAGACCCTTTCTGCTAGTGTAAGTATTGGTGAGGCACTGACCTCAGAATATCCATATGGAGATCCGCAAGCAGTATTCAATTTATTTGCACAGCAGCAAGTAGATAATATAGGAAGTTATTTTCCTTCTGATCTGAAATTAAAATATTTTCCAATTGGTTCATTTTTTGGAATTGTTAATATAGCAGCGGTGATAGGTCCAGAATTTGGAGGATTTGCCAAAAGTGCCAGTGCTTATTTTGAAGTCAATGCTACTTTTCCCAATAAGGCTGATCTTAAAATGGGGCACTTAAATTGGAATACTACTTCGGATCCTAATTTTGATTTTGATATTCAGTTGCTCCAACAATTACCCAACAATAAGACCAAAGTCGTAAGTTATTCTTATTTAATTGAAGATGGTCAAGTCAATGCCACGCTGGGAGCAAAAGGGGAAGTGGGGTATAGTTTTGGTATCGGTGTGGGGGCTGCACTGGCTTTCGGTGAACCCAATTACGCAGGAGAAGCTTTGGGCGCATTGGCCGATGTATCTGCATATGTTAATTTTAATGGACACATAGGTGTTAATTTTACAGATCTTTTTACTGTGGGTGGAGGAACCGCTGATCCATTTGGAAATATCTGTTTTGATACAGGAGTAAAGTTTGGAGCTAAATTCTTTTTTGATGAAAATGTAGTAGGAACTGTTTTTGAAGAATTGTTTCAATTGGATGTGGTAATTCCTATACCAGATGATCTTCTCCCAATCAAAAAGTTTAGTTTTTTAAAATATTTTGAAGGGTATACCGATGATGGTTTGTGCCTGGGATCGGATGGGTGTGCGGTGACCAGTCAAACCTATTTTAATATGGGTGTGACGGATCAAGAGCTCGGCATAGAGTTCAAACATACAAACAACAAGATTCCGAATGAAAAATATGAAGTGGAGTTGGTTGCAGGCAGCAACAAATACAAACTCAGCGGAGAATATGAATTTGGAGAAGCAGTTAATACCTTTTTGAGTGCCGGCGTGCTGGAAGTCTTGGAAGCATATGATGCAGGTACACTTAAAATAAATGTGATAGCCCCTATGCTCAATTGTAGCAAAACGTTTGATCAGAGTGAGGTAGGCTTGTATTTTCCTTGCCCCTTTGGATTGTTTGATTCTCCTAGTGGTACCATTCCATTTGTAGAATTTGATGATATCGCTCTTTCATTACAATACTATTTCCTGAAAGAGAATTCTTCAAAGCACTGCCAAAGTCTTGGGAAAAAACAGATGTCTAAAGATGCAATAATTGAAAAATTGAATACTGCATGTATTAACCCAACGGGATTTCTAATCGCAAATGAATCTACCTATATAAAAGTAAATTCTCATCAAATGTATGTCTGGATCCCTGAAGAAGAAGATGGAAAGAATATTTTAGAAATTGATCTGGATGCCACGTCTAGCGGCAATGTGATCAAAGCAACGAGAACTAAAATATCTTCCAAATCAATCTATGCACCTTGTCTTTGCGAAAGCTAAATCCAATCAAAATGAAACATCTCTACCTTGTACTCTTCTTAGTAAGCTCGATCCATATTTCAGCCCAAAACCTCCAACAAATTGCAGATGCAAAAGCTTTTGATGTAAGCGGTTCTATTGGGGGCAATTTGGGATTATATTCTGTCAATGGAATAGAAGAGCGAACCAGTCCTTTCCAATATGGATTGTCTGCTCGCCTCAATTTTAAAGTATATGGATTCAGTATGCCGGTATACGCCTCGATACGTGACAATAGTTTTGCTTACGGGGGTAGTTTTTCCAGATTTCGAATCAACCCTACCTATAAGTGGATTAAGTTACATCTTGGAGATACCTATTTGAATTTTAATCCCTACACACTGAATGGCAGGACAGTCAATGGATATGGAGTAGAACTTACCCCTGGAAAGCTTCGATTCAAATTCTTGAAAGGTAAAGTGGAAGACTTGAGATCATTTGTCGATTCATTGCAATTGGGGACTACTTTTGTGCCGACGTATTCGAGAGACGTTACAGCGATAGGCATTGGGTTTGGTTCCAGTTCGTCGTATTTGGATGTATATGGAGTGAGGTCGTCTGATCGATTGGATAGTTTGAATGGAGAAAAGGTATTGGAAGATTTTACGAGGAGAAGTAATACGGTGCTTGGTAGTACATTTGCATTGCGATTAGGCAAAGGGTTAAGTTTGAGATCAAATGCAGGTCTTTCTTTTCAGACGGATAATTTGGACAGTTATGGGGATAATACGATAATCGGAAGTAATGGTATCACGGGCAATATTGTGGAGGGAAATATTTCTAGTAATGTGGTATATGCGGGAGACATTGGTTTAAATTATGCCCATAAATCCTTCTCACTGAATGGTCGAGTAAAATATATACAACCTTATTTCCAGCCTTTGACAGTTGCATTTATTAATTCAGATATTATCAATTATACCATTGGAGGAAGTACCAGTTTCTTTAAACGGAAGCTAAATTTGATGGGGAGTGTAGGGGTTCAAAAGAATAACCTCACAGGCAATAAATTATCTACTTCAAACAATTTAATTACCAATTTAGTTGCCAATTTTAGATTGACAAGAAGTTTGTCGGGCTCTCTAAATTATTCAAATTTCACCCAAGATTTTCAAGCTCGTTTGATTCAGATTAATGATTTGTATACCTATGCCATTTCAAGTAATGTAGCAAATGCTGCGCTTCGATATACCATAAGCAAAGGCAGTGTTGCATACAAATTTGGTATCAGAGCAGGGAGGAATACATTTTTGACGGTAGACGATAGTGAAGAGGATTTGAATGCATATGATAGTTGGAATAGTTCATTTAATGTTGGATTCAGCAATCAAGATAATGACCTTCAAGTCAACAGCGCCATTACATATAGGAAGTATAACAGGGAAGTGACTAATTCTGCCAATTATGGAATCCGACTCAATGCAAACAAAGGTTTTATCGAAAACAAACTTCGAATTAATCTCCGATCCGGATATATTTTGAATGATAGGGAAGGATTGAGAGAAGGAACAACCTTTCGGAATGGAATAGACTTCAACTACAAATTGGATAAGAATAGTAATGCGGGAGTTCAACTAGGACATATCAAACGGTCATCAACCGTCCGATCGGACTTTTCTGAAATCCGACTGGGATCACAATACCGATATACTTTTTAAGCAGTTTTATAAGGATTACATCATCGCAAATTCATTCGGAAGCTATCTCAATTTTATGGAAAATGACCGAGCATGGTATTTATTAATAGACCTACTCTAACGCATTAGATTTATGAAAAGAACGGAACTACATCTATCTAAAAAGACAAGATCAATATGTCATTGGTTATTTTTTGTTTGCCTATTTGGAATAGCAACTCCATCTTATGCGCAAATACCCTTAGGCGTGGAGGTGAATATATTTCCACCTTATCCTACACAGTACAATGTTTGGATCGGAGATCAGGCCAATTATATGATCACTATTCAGAATACAACCGATACAGAATTTGAGTATTATATACGAGCTGGAATAGAAGGAGATGCTGGCGGAGAAGAAACATTTGCGAGAATTTCACCAGATTTTTTCCCTTCTGAATCTCTCACTATTTTACCTGGAGAGGTCGCTGTACTTACTGCTTTTGATTTAGAAGATATTTATAGAAATGCTACCATAAATGACTTAGAACGATCTCCAAATATTCCATTAGATATTGATGGAGAACTTCCTGAAGGGACGTATCAATTGTGTTTTGAATTGCTGAGTTATAATAGAATGGAAGAAGTGTTTTTGAGTCCAAAAATCTGCAGTGAACCATTTACAATAAGTCATAGCAGCCTTCAATTGGTCTACCCGTTGGATGGATCTGTATGGGATGCCGTTGACGTACCTGTCACATTTCAGTGGATTAATAATTCTAGTAATAATCAGTCTGGTGATTTTGAATATGTGTTGGAACTCTATGAATTGTCACCTGAACAACTGGAAAATGAACCAATTTATGAATATGTAGAAAGCGGTGGAGCCGTATTCTATCAAACAGAAGCCATTCCAGATTTAAGTTATATCTATGACATTGATTTTGGCTTGCCCAAGTTTCAAGAAGGATTTTTATATGCTGCACGAGTCAAAGTAATTGACCTAAATGGCGATTCATATTTTGATGGGAAAGGATATAGTAATATCAATACTTTTTGGTTTGGAAATAATCCATTGGATGATGATGGAGGTGATGATGGAAGCAATAACGAAATTGTAGACTGTTTTGAAAGGTGTCAAATTCCCGCATTAACCAATACAACAACCATAGAATCTTATACGGATATTGAATCCTTTACAATGGGGCATTTTACCGTGAATGATATTGAATTGGCGGATGTCACAGAGGGTATCCAATCCATTTCGGGAACAGGAATAGTTAGACTGGATTTCTTAAATGAAGTAAGAATAGAAGTAGAATTCTCTGGGGTGACTCTGAATACTGAAGGAGCAGCTTTGACAGGAGAAGTAATAGGTCTTGTCGATGAACCCAATCGAAATATGGTTGATATCATTGGAGGAATAATTGATAATTTCCAACCCTTGGATCAGGATGTATTGGCTTCATTGAGTGATGTGTGTTCAAATTTATTAGTCGTAAATAAAATTTTGAATGGAGAAGAAGTCACGCTTCCATTTGGCTTGTCTCAAGAGATCGATGGCCAAGCGTTTACTTTTTCTATGATTGATTTTCGAGCGACACCTGAACGAGGCGAAATGGATTTTGTCAATTTGTTGGACTTTTCTTCGCTCGGCGATGGATTTAGAATGGGTATCGGTGCCTCCAATGTTTGTGTAGCACCGGATGGTTTTGGGAATGAGTTTGTAATCAATTTGTTGGGGGATATCAATATTCCAATTGACGGAGATCTATCTGTTATGTTTAAAGGAGGGACATATGATGAAGGTGGAAGCTATGATTTAATTGACAATCAAAGTCCTTGTTATTTTGAAATGGTTTGTGATGGAATCAAAGCCGTCAATTTATCAGGTACAGTGACATTCCCACAATCCATGTTGAAAAAGGAAATAGAAGGACTTGCGATTGAAGAAGAGAATGCAAAAGGATATTTCTCAGCCATTTATGAAAGAGATTTTAGTGAACTTTCGATAACCAATGACCCGATTCCACGTACGGATTTTATTGTTGATCTTGCCATGGATGATTTTCAATTGACAAAACTAAAGGGTTGGGGATTTACAGTGGCCAATGCCAGTTTGGATCTATCAGAATCGAGAAATCCTAATGATCTTGAATTTCCTGAAGGGTATGATAATGAATATACAGTAGATGAAGAATGGAAAGGTTTTTATATAAAAAATGCTACTCTACGAACTCCTAAAGATTATGCGGAAGATGGAGTGGTAGGTACGGCAGCGGTTCATCATATTTTGATTGATAATGCATTGAGTATGGATATTGAAGCCTATGAAATGTTGAATCTAGAAGATGGAGTGTTTAAGGGATGGTCCTTGGGTATTGATACCTTCGAACTGAAAATATTACAAAATACTCTACAACATGGACATATTGATGGCAAGTTTGGTGCACCGGTCATGGAAGATCAAGAATACCTTGACTTTTATGCCATAGTGGACGAAGTGACAGACGATCCTGAGGAAACCTACTATACCTTTGATGGTCATGTTCAGCCTTCAGAGAATTTGGACATTCCTATGGCAATTGCCAACGCTAGTGTATGTCAAAGCTCGTATTTAGCAATGAAATTGAGTCCAATTCCTGAAGATAGATTGGTCGAAGTATTTCTCAAAGGAGACTTAGATATCAATACGGGAAGCGTGGGGACAGCCATCTCTGGCAATGCATATATGGAATTGGCCGACTACCAATTGCATTACAATTCAGTAGATGGTTTTGTGATGCCAGATGAGGTGTTGGATGGAAGAGGATCTTATTTTGGGGTTGAAAACAATGATTCGATAGATTGTTCTTCGTTGGATTATACATCTATGCAGGAAGCATTTGATTATATGATGGATCGAATGATCGAGGAGGGAGAAAATGTATTCAGAACTATTGCTGAAGAAACGGATTTGGATGTAGAAGAAGAAGGTGGAGGGACATGGCGAGATGGAGATGAAATGAATGGACTGCCTATTCGATTCAAAAAGTCGAGATTGTTGGTCAATGAAGGAGCCCCTCAACTTAACTTAATTGTCGAGGCTCAACTTTCTGAGGAAAGTGTCATGGAAGCAGGATTGATAATTACTAGTGAGATGATAATTAATGGTAAGAAATTCAAATTTGGTGTTCAGAGTGTGGAAACCTACTTTACGGAAGGCTCAATAGTGCTTGATGAGCCAGTAAATAATTCATCACTTGCGACCAACGAACCTATTACGGTAAAATGGACTGCAAATTTCCAAGATGCACAAGTTCGTAATCGATTAGAATACGATATTAAAATTATTGAAATAACTCCAGAGGATGATTTAAATAGGTTGGATTCCATATTTAGAAACCGCACTGAATTTTTCCATGAAGTAGAGAATGTGGTGGATTCACAATATGTGATTGCATTGAATTCTGTTGCTCCATCTTTTGAAAATGGAAAGTCATATGCCATCCGTTTATTGGCGAATGATCCAGATCCGAATGGGGAGACATTGAACAACGATGGCTATTCGAATATTAATCTATTTACGTGGGGTCAAACAGCGATTGTGGGAACCAATCAAGGAAATAATAGTCCATGTGCTGCTCGTTGCTCACCAGAACTGCCTTCGAATGGAACGGCTCATCCCAATCCCACTTCGGTTTCTTCTTTTACCATGGGTAATTTTGAAATTGAAGTAGAAGGAAGCCCAACACAGAGTGGCAACCTCATCTCGGGAGACGGAATAGCACTTTTTGATGGCTTTTTAAATGATGTTCGAATTGCCGTCACATTTACCGATGTAGGATTAAATGCTGATGGAGAGGCCCTACAAGGTTTGGTGAGTGGTAAAACTTCTGATCCAAACTTACTGGATCAAGTGGGAGACTATATTGCTGGGAATAGTTCATCTGATGTGATTGGAACATTGTCACAATTTTTAGATGAGGCAAGAATGATTTCTGATGTGATGACGACTGGGCAAGTAGATTTACCCTTTGGAATAGACGTGAATATGAGCAGTGGTGACGGAGAAGGCGAATCCAGTTCAGTGAATATCGCTTTTACAGATTTTGAGTTGACACCCACTACATCAGATGTTGATTTCTTATTTATGATGTCACTTCCCTCTTTAGGAGCAGGGTTTAATTTTGGTTTGGGAGCACAAGATATTTGTATCGGACCAGATGGATTTGGGAATGAAGCAAGATTGTATTTGCCAAATGATTTAGATATTCCAATCGACGGTGAGGTGGAGTTAAAATTTAATGGAGGACTACAGGGTATAGTGAACGGATTAGACACTATCCAACCTTTTTATTTGGAAATAGACTGCAATGGGTTTAAAGCCTTGAATATTAGTGGGTCGGCAGAGTTTCCAAGGGACATGTTGTTAAGGGAAGACCCGAATACTGGGCAAGTGATGTTGGGAGAGCATGTCAATGGCTACTTTGGAATGAATCTACAAGTCAGTGGAGGAGATGCCTATGTATCTGATCCTGGAGAAGCACGAACAGATTTACTACTGACATTTTCTATGGATCCCTTTCAGATTAAAGGGCTTGATGGCTGGGGTTTTGAAGTGATTGATGCCGCTCTTGACTTGTCTGAAGCTGGAAATATGGAAGGTATGATATTCCCTCAAAATTATGATTATGATGACCTACCCGACCCAGAATTTTGGACAGGCTTTTATTTGAAGACTTTAAAATTCAAACCACCAAGTGCTTATTCTGAGGATGATGGTACTTCTGGTGGAACATATTATACAATAGAAAATTTGCTCATTGATCCTCAATTTAGTGCTGTTTTTACGGCAGAAAACTTATTGTCGTATGAAAATGGAAACATCAAGGGCTGGGGTATGTCTATAGATTCCTTTGGACTAAGTATTTTACAGAATACATTCCAAAGTGGAGGTATGGGAGGACAAATTGGAGCTCCTGTATTAGGTGAAGACGACCGATTGACCTATGCGGCAATGATTGATCAGCAAATTCAGGAAGAAGATGAGGATGCAGCCTATTTGTTTAGAGCCGTAGTTCGACCCCCTGCAGATGGGATTGGAATACCTATGTTAGTGGCTGATGCAACTGTATGTTCGAGTTCATATTTGGGTATCCAATTGGGTACTGGAGATGACGATACACAGATGGAGTTATTTATAAAATCTACATTATCTGTAGACTTTGCGCAGTCTCCTATAGAGATACCTGGTGATTTTAAATTGGCACTGGCTGATTTTCAGGTGCAGTACAATACCGTCGATGGTTTTGTTATGGAAGGAGAGGCCCAAGATGGAAAAGGAACAGCTATTGGACTTGGCTTGGGGGTAGGGGATGTATGTACTTCCGATCCATATTTACCCGATTTTGATGCTTTAGTGGATGATTATCAATCCAGTGGAGGTAGTAATCTAGATAGAGATGTAGCGGGTAGTGATACTGAAATAGGGTCAGGTAGTAGTAATTCTTCCGGCACAAGTGGAGATGGCTCGGTGGAAGGTTCTGGATTAGGAGAAGAAGATGCTACAGATAGTGCGATGAATGGATTTCCTATTCGTTTGGGTGACTTTGGTTTAGCATTAACAGATGGAAAGCCGTCGGTCTCCTTTGTAGTTGACTTGGCACTTGCGAGCGGTGGACAAGGATTTGCAGCAGGGGCAGGATTGACTATTTATACAAAAAAAGAAACCACAAATGGTAAGGATAAAATCAAATTTGACCACGTTGGATTTGATTGTGCTCGATTGGCTGTCGATCTGGATTTCTTGGAGTTGTTGGCTTGTCTGTGTCATGAAAGTACTGAAACGGAAGAAGGGACTACCGAAGGGTACTTTGGACGTGTCATGGTCAATGCGATGGATCAGGTATTTATAGATCTGCAAGGCGGATTTGCCACTTTCAAAGCACCAGGCGCTACAAATTATGGAACAGAAGAATATCATGGATTTTGGTATATAGATGGAACATTTGCTCACAATACAGGTATCCCAATAGGTCCTTTAAAACTTAACGCATTGGGAGGTGGAATATATTGGAATATGGACCCACCCCCTTTACCAGGTCATGATGATTTGGAAGATGGAGAACCCGATGGAGGCGGTGCGCAAGAAGTGAATGATTGTATCGCTGATTTAGCAGAACAGTATGATATCGATATGCCCAATGGAGGACAGCCTCTGAATGCAGCGCCTTCACATGATCCTGGCACCTATCCAAATGGGACCTATGGTTTGAGGACCATTAAATTTAATGCAGGCTTGTCGTTTGCGGATCCTAAATTGGTAATATTAGATCCATTGGTACGGGTCACCTGGGCAGCCAACCAAGGAATTAATGAGATAACAGTCGGAGGATATTTATACCTCTTACAAGATAGTTATTTTTCAAGAGGTGCACCATCAAGTCCTCCAGCAAATAATCCAGAGGATAGGGATTCCGAACCGTTAGCATTCCCAGCAAAAGAATCTGGAGGAGGATCGGATGCGCAGGACGGAAGTAAAATGTGGATCGCCGCTTTCAATACGCTGTACTTTGATCGTTTTAGTGTTCCAGGAAAAACATTGACGGCATTCCGAGGTACTGGAAGTATGTATTTGAATGTGATACCGGGAATGTTATATGGATCTGCAAATCCCAATGATCCATACAGATTGATCTCGCATGATATTTTTATAGGACATGTGGATCACGAACAGACACGAGACCGAGGCTACAGTGTCGGTGGAGATGGTAAAACCTATTGGCATGCCTACCTAGGGAATCCCTATACGGACATGGGACGAGGAGCGCTGTCTTTTAATCTGGCAGGAGCAGCAGGAGGAAGTGCAGAAGAACCCTCTGGGGAGGCAGCAGGAGTAGAAATTACCGGATATATGATGATGGGACATGGCATACCAACTACGTTACCCGATCCTCCAGAGTTCATTATGGATATTATAGAAGGTCGAGAGGATTCCAGTGGGGATGAAGAAGGGAGTAGTTATGATGGAGATGAAGTTTCTGTATCGGATGGTGGAAGAGAAGAATTGGGAGATAAAACCTCTGGATTTGCATTGGGTGCCTCTGTTGGGGTCAATGCCAGCTTTGAGAAGATTATTTATGCGAATCTTCAAGTGGTACTTGGCATGGATTTACTTTTCATGAATGTAGCAGGCATGCAGTGCACAGCGGAAGATGGAGATACCTACGCACCACCTGGAGTATCTAATTTTTATGGACTGGGACAAATATTTGCAGGATTAAAAGGAGCAGTTGGAGTACGAGGAAAAATCTTGGGCAAAGAAATTGATGTAGAGTTTTTGAGCCTAGCAGCTGCTATGCTAATCCAAGCTGGTGGACCTAATCCATTTTGGATTGATGGAAAAGCGGAAGTGAGTTACAGTGTGTTGAGTGGATTGATTAAAGGAAGTGCGAGAGTGGAAGTAGAAGTTGGAGATAAGTGCTATCCTTATAATGCGGATCCTTTTTCCTTGGATGTCATTGATAAAGTGTATCCCAATAGGGCCAATCATAGAGGCAATAATGCTGTAAATCCATATATACACCCTAAGATTACATTCAAAATGCCTGTTGCATCTCCTTCAAACCCAGATGCAGCAAAACTTTATGTTCCGGAAATTACTCCTTCAGGGCAAACAGTTGTACGGACAATAGCCCCTACTTTGGAGCATTTTAGATTGTATAGAGACTTCCACAATGTGACCGATACATTGGTGGATGGAAACATTGTTTTTTCTGGTTCAAGAAGGAGTGTGCGAATCATGCCTGACAATGCACTGTCGAATTCTGATCAGCAAAATGGGAATAGAAAATTTAGGTTGGATATTGAGGTTAAAGCGAAGGAACGTACATCCAATGGGTGGCAATATATTGCAGATTTTCAAAAAGATACGGTTGAAGTATTTGATGCAGGTCCATTACCCATTTATGAAGAATATGTTACTCATACCAATCCAATTAGAGGTCAGAGATATTTTATGCCAGAAGAGTGGAGGGGTACCAGGAGAGACATAAACACAAATGATATCATTTTACCTGTTAAAGATGGCCTCATGAGATTTTATTATGACATCCGAGAAAGCAGGTTGTATGCAGAAGATAATAATGGAAATTCATGTCAATACTTTATCGTATGGCGAAACGCCAATACAGGGGATGAAGTAAGCCGATATTTACTTGGGGCATCAGATATGGTCTATAAAAAAGTTAAATTTCCTATCCCTGCTTTGGATTTGAATACGACATATTTAGTTCAATTGGTACGGAAGAAAACATATAACGGGACACCATTTTTGACGGGAGCATTTCAAATTAATCCAAGTGTTTCGTTAAGCTCTTCGATTACTTCAGAATATGACGTTGAGAATGAGTATTCAATACAATATCCTGAGGATAATGCAAATTCATATTTAGATGTTGGAGATCAGGAATCATTAATCCACTTAGTTGTTTTTAAGACGAGCAAGTATGAGACGTTGGCAGATAAACTGGCAGATGTTACCTTAGAGGTAGATCCAGTAGGAACACCTATTTATAATGGGGAATCTTCATATAGTACTGCCTATGATCAAATTAACATTCCTTTATCTAATGAGTCGTGGGAAGAAATCGAATTTGTAGGATATACACAAACATTGTATCATGGATCAGGTTCCACTTCCACTGCATTTACACAACCTAGAATCTTCGTTGAAGATCCATTTGAAGGAACCTATTTTGATAATAAGGTAAAACCAAAGATGGATTTTTTAATTGATCGTATTCGATTAAAAATTGATATGAAGATTACAGGGTTACAAAAAATTTATGGTTATGGAATTCCATACTTTAATTTTGATCAAGCTGACTTCAATTATCTCAATACTTCAAGGTATGCATCCAATCACGCAAATACGTATGGAGTGAATTCAGTGCTATTGAATAACTTCTATGAGTCCTCTAGTTTTTTCGCTACTCCTATCGTTCAAAACTCTAGCGGATCATTTTTGAATTCGGCCAATTTTATTGGATCAATAAATATTAATACAGGACAAATAAATAGTGATGTTGTATTGAAGTATGATGTTAGGAATGACGTAAAGGAAGACATAATAGATATTGTGAATTGGGCGGAATCGACATTGGATATAATTAAAAATGGGAATCCAATATATGAACAAGTTTGGACACCTATTCAGGTCAACAGTCATTTTGCGAGTACCTTTGAAGCGTATAATGATCTAATCAATTCGGATATTTACAATGGGAATGCATCTACCATTGACTATGGTCAGACTCAAAATGATAATATATACGCTGTAGCATTTAGTGGATATAATTTTAGTCCACCTCCCTGGCCATTTATTGCGTCAAATATTCGATTTTATTACAATACACAGCGAGTAGATTCGAATATAAGTAGGCTTTCATTATATGGTTCAAATGTTTCTATGGAAGTAGATGATTAAGTAAACGTATAACATATATATAGCAGTTAAAGTCAGTTGTTCTCACAGAGGATGACTGATTTTTTTATTTGGATTTTTTCATTCTTTTTTATGGAATTTTGGGGTTTAGGGTACTTAGTTATGAAGTGAGGTGTGTACATCTTCACATGAAAGCTTTTGTTGATTAAAAAATTGTACCATGAAGTTTCGTTTCCTTTCAATAGTTCTTTTGTTTTCTATGCATCTTGCTGGACAAGATTCCACCACTGTCATGAAAGATACAGTGATCATTGGAGAGTCAGATGTTGCTTTAGAAACCAAACACTACGGTGAAAAGGTTGTCCTGCGATGGGCACCTAAAAATGCAGAGTGGTGGTTGTACGGAATGTTGAACGGCTATCGTATAGCTCGGAAAGACATGTCTGATGTTCGAAACAATTACGAGGTCCTAGTGGATACACTTCGTCCCTGGTCCGAAGAGGAAATAATAAATTGGTATTCCACTCACCCAGAAGATGAAGAAGTGGCACTTCCTTTGAAAACCATGTACAGAGATTGGCAAAATACCAATTATAAAGGAGCAAACCTGGCAGATCTTTTTGAGCGTAGCACCTATTTTAGTCAACGTCATAATATGACCATTCTTGCTGCGGATATGTTTCCAGTTGTAGCCGATGCATCAGGACTTCGGTGGGAAGATGATTCAATCGAAAAAGATAAGTTGTATGCATATCGAGTGACATTCAACAAATCAGGCGCCAAACCAGGTGCATACAGTATTGCAAAAAAATGGCAGTTGCTTGAAAAGCCCATCATCTTTGAGGCGAAAGAAAAAGAAGAGCGAGTAGTCATCACTTGGGACAGAAGCTTACATAGTCAAATGTATACTGCCTACCATATAGAAAGATCGATTGACAATGTCAATTTCGAAAGAATTACCGATAGACCCTACATTCAGGGAATTGGAGATGGCTTGCA
>JARGNR010000208.1 GCA_029212405.1 Saprospiraceae bacterium | reverse complement strand
TTCAGCTTTGGTGTACTTCCTTCTTATTTTTGTCATTTTGATAAGTTTTTGATTTGCAAATTTAACTTATCTTACTGTCTACTATGGAGAGGAAGTCTATTTAATCCATTTCTACGTACTTATTTTGGCACACTTTGTTGTTAAAGGTGTTTTATTTTTTCTGATAATAAAATTTCGATTTTTTATTAACACATCAAATATAATTAAATATAAGCTGATATTTTCAGTCTCATAAATACTGAAGTACTCATCTTTCTTGTAGCTGTTTTATACTATAATTATAAATTATTCTTTCAGATTTGTCTTCTGCTTCAGTTAAACACAGAGGTCTGGATCCATACCTCAGAAAAAAGAAGATATATGCCTTGCCATAGACTCTTGGTCATTTCATTTTAGGAATCCAACGTCGTTCGATTCAATTTCCTCCTATTTACACGTACACTGGAGGGCTTCTCTAATTTAGACAAATAAAATCGGAGTTTCTTCCATTAATAATAAGTTAGCCATCTTGCCCTTTTCAATGATACCAAGTTGGTTCATCATTGAAAAGGTTTGAGAAGCATTTACAGTTGCTGTTTTTAACATTTCATAATTAGAAAGAACAGCGTCGCTGCCAAAAGCCAGTTCCTTGTGAATTGAAAAACCTGCTATCGACATGAAAATAATTGTTGAACAAAAAGCTGAGGTAATTCAAAGCACAAGCTTTGCACTACCTCATGTATTCTTAATCTAAGGTGAAAATTATTAAAAAAACGATCTTGACACATGCGAGTGTAACCGCATGCAGGAGATGATTAAGCTATAACTCTACCCATTCGGCCGATCAAACTTATGGAAATGCCTTCGAATATATTCACGATATAATTTAACGAGCCAAGGCTCATATCGATACATCAATTCAGCAGAGACACCATTTTCAAGTCCTATTCCTCTACCAATTGACACACCTGCAATTTCAAGTCCTGAAAATTCTACGGTCCCCATGATGCCAATAACGTCTTCTGCTGAAAGACCAATGGCCCATTCCGCGCCAAAGAATTCGTCAAAACCCCCTTTATGAAGGCCGAGCATTATTGTCGCTTCGGCACCTGCTTCGGCTCCAATTCCAATCATTGGAGCTTTAAACAACCGTAAACTTATTTCACCATT
The DNA here is from genome assembly GCA_029212405.1 of Saprospiraceae bacterium. Lineage (GTDB taxonomy): Bacteria > Bacteroidota > Bacteroidia > Chitinophagales > Saprospiraceae > CAJXUU01. Next base: position 2,311 of record JARGNR010000208.1, on the reverse strand, counting down.
ATGAAACGCATGCAAATCGACAGCTATCCCTATGGTAGATCCAAGTGTGAGCAGAGCTGAAGCTTGCGCATGAAAACCAACCCAAAATATATCAAATCCTTCTTCTTTACCATAATCGGAGATAGAAGCAAAGATTGGGGTAGTCTTCCGTATATGCAGTGCCCTTTCTTGAGTTGAGGACATAGTACTTCTTGTTCTTGCATGATCATCACTCAATAAATTTAAGACATCTGCACCAGTCACCTTTGCTCGGAGAGCATCTACATCATCTTTGTATTTATGGAAAGCAATTTTAGCTGATTTCTTTCTACTTGCATCATGTATTCTTTTTTCTTTATATTGATGATGTTTCAGCGGTACTCCTTTGAAGATATGTGAGATACTTGTGCTATCATTATGTTCAGGATTTCTATACTTAGGAGGAATCATCCTTAGATCTTGGCTTTCCCCCTTATAGTTCTTGTAATGAAAAGCTTGTCCTCCTACAAATATATAAGTAGACCCATCCGGCAATATCAGAGTGGAACAAACTTCTTTTATCAAAGCATCAGAAATAGAATTCCCCCTATAAGAGTGGTACGTAGGTACAGTGTTGGGCTTACAAAAAGCATATCTATCGCCCATAATATCCAAAGAAAAAGAAGGGCCATCAGCTATCATATGATAGGGTTTGTCCACATGAACATTTATTCCATTGAATACAAATTTCGTAAATTCCCCTTTGTGGGGATCGGAAACTTTGGTTTCTCCCAGAACAACATAAAACGAGTTGTCAGCAGGATTATTTTCTATTACCGAAATGATGTGATAGGGAATAGCTGATGGGTTTGAATAAGAATGTGCTTTACGGTAGGATACTCTAATCTTTTTATCCGAAGAAAAGATATCCGGCCATGAAGAAAAATGATCTTTCACCAATTGTGGTTCATGAATCACTCGTTTCTTCGCAATATCATAGACAACTATAGAATCTTCAATGAAGAAGTAAACCGATTTTTCATCAAGAGAAAGGCACGCAGATTTGATTTTTTCAGGTAAACTTGGTCCTGACATTGCTGCAAAAGGAGCTAATAAAAGCCTTGAATTCCTAGTTTGAGGCACTACATTTGTGTTAATGAATTTACGCCAATTCTTATTGAGATCACGAGCGGTCCACCATACACTTCCTTCACTGGTGGCTCCAAAAATATGCCAGATATTATCCACATGCGAACTGGATACAGCCTCAAAGTAACCTACTTCACCTGCCTTTTTGAATTCGTCAATTCGTGGAACACCAGCTTCATTCCATACATTATAGTCAATTTGTCCATCTGTAGTTTTTACTACATATACCCTATTATTACCCTCGGATATTGCCATACTCTGCGCCTTTGCATGGACCCAGTCATAAAATTGTGAATTTATATCAAGACCTCCAGTACCCGTCGCCGAAATGTCCCAACTATGATATTTGATATTTCCAGTAGGTCCTTTTCCGCAGAATCGGATATGTTGAAAATAAGCGGAACAGGAAATGTCAACATAATCGGTTACCATTAATTTTTTCAAATTCAAACTGCCTCCATCACTATTAAATTCCTGTCCCCATATTGCTTTATTCGTATCAAGATAGTACAACCAAACTTTTGGAACTCCATAAACTGTGCAGCAGCAGGTTACACACACTGATTGAATATTTTCAACCATAGGAATAGTCTTCCAGTTGGACCAACTGCCATCTATGGAGCGAATATTCCGATATATATTCCCATTACTTGAGATCGCAAAAACCCACAACTTTCCCATTACCATTGCAGTGGCTACCTTAGTAATATTGTATCTGTCTCTGGTATAGGTGAAATCGGGCCAACTGTCATCTGCTGGCAACAATTCACGCACTATTTTGCCATCAGTACTCATACCGAAAATTTTTAATCCATTTTTTTGTTTGTGAAATTCATCCATATAGATAGAAGGAGTGTCTTGAGTGTTATTCATGAGAAAGGTATTTATGAGTCCGCATAAAGAATGCCATCTCTTTTTATTAAAAAAACACGGGTGCGATCTCAAAATTATGTATTTTGTAGGCCCTACTGCTCTGTGAAATCACCCTTTTTAAAATGAGGCATTAATACGCTAAAATTTATGCGGTTGTGTTTTATACTATACTTTGTAAATACAACTATTGAGGTAAAGCTTAGGAAAACTATAGGATTGCATTGATCTGAATAGAGGCTAACCTTCTGTGTTTAGTGTTAATAGTTCGGCATATTCAGGAGTAGACTAACATGAAAAACAAGAAGTTTGGGAATTAAATTTGAGGTAAAAA
>JARGNR010000207.1 GCA_029212405.1 Saprospiraceae bacterium | reverse complement strand
AACATCCCAGTTTACTATAAATAAAGGGATATTGCTTCCTCGGAATATCCCTAAATTATTTTGATAAAGCTTAGAACTTTCGACCAATAAATATTCGATTAAAAAACACGATAAATAATTTAAAAAATATGCAATTCTTATATTGTAAATAAATGAACAGCGTTTTTGACAGAGAATGAGTTCTTCTGTATAAAACAAAACTAATCACTAAACCAACACATAACCAATGAAAACACTTTTAACTATTTTCTCATTTGTACTCTTATCGAATATTTCATTGTGCAGTCAAGACATTAATATCTCGGGTTCTATATGGGTCGATTCTGATGGGAATTCCATGTTTAATGGAGAAAACAATATTTCTGGAGTGACCATTTATCTTAGAAACGCAGAAAACGATGCGATTATAGACTCTACCATTTCCAATGACAACAATTTCGAATTCCCTTCTTCATCGGCTGTCACGATTGAACCAACAACATATATATTAGAAATCCCTACTAAAGAATTTTTATCGGGAGGTTCATTATTTCTGCTTTCATCTTGTACTGGATCAAACGATGCCGATGATGGTATTGATTTGGATGATAATGGATCTGACCAATGGCCGTTGACTACTACCGTTTTCACATTAGAATCGGGCCTCGTGGATTATATTGATTTTTGTTTTTATGCACTTTGTGATGAACCAAACCCATTGGCGTCTACCAGCTGTGATGAAATTACAGAAGATTTTATAATTTGTGGTGTAAGTACCTTGGCCAACTTCTGTAATATAATGCCCACTGCAGAAAGTCCCGGAAATCAGCCCTTACCACTTTGTTTTGATGGCGGTACACCAAACAATATCTCGTGGTTTGCTTTTGTTGCAGATGATGGCGATTACTCCATTATTGTCACTCCTTCTCAATGTTTTGGATCGACAACAGGTGTTGAAGGAGTTCAAATAGGGTTGTACAAGGATTGTTCATTTAGCGAAAATGTATTTTGTTCTGCAGAATGTTCACTTGAACCTGTGGAGATCACTTCAGACATCCTTGAAGCAGGTGAGGTTTATTATTTTTTTATAGATGGCTGCAGTGGGTCTGTATGTTCGTATGAAATAGATGTGGTAGGATCCCCATTTCCTCCAAGTTTTGAAGTGAATGAAGTTTGTTTGCAACTTGAGAACAATTTTCTTTGCGACAATCTCACTACTTGCACCAATCAAGCAATAGAATTTGTTGCAGACTATGAAAATAATAGTGCATTGTATTCATGGCAAATTATTACACTTTCTGGTACACCCTATTCTGGTAATCCGAACCCTATAACAGAAGACAATACATTCGCAGCAATTTTTAATGACATTGGAATTTATAATGTATGCTTGACAGAAATTGAAATCCCGTGCAACGATTTGGACTGGACAGGAAGTTTATGCAGAACAATAACAACCAGTGCCCCATCGGATGAAGTATTTAACAGCATAGCTATTTGTGAACTTTCTGATTTCAATATTGAACTATTAAGCACTCAAGATCCCAATGGAGATGGTTTATTTGGTTGGGTAGATGTTGGATATTCATTTAATTATGGAACAAATATGAGCATGGTGACCGATGAAAATGAATGCACATACAGCCAAGAGATTTACATCCAAGAAATTGGAATCCCTGAAATAACAATCATTGCAAGTGCTGACACATTATGCGTCGGAGACACTTTGGCAATCGAATTGACAACTAGCGGAGTGTATGACAGTGTCCTATGGGATCTAAATGGTATTCAACAAGGAGAACCGATTGACTTTTTACTACCAGAATTGGGTACGCTCCAGCTTTCTGCTACTATTTTTGGAGAATGTGGAACGGATACAAACAGCATAGTAGCACAAGTACTAGATACAATTTCTGCTCCTACGATTACATGTGACACGTCCACAGTCGACTTTATTCTACTTACATGGCCAAGTGTAGAAGGTGTCGATGGATATTGGATTGCAATTAATAACGGGGCTCCTAGTATTCTCTCAGACACCTTTTTTATTCTTGCAAATTCCAACCCAGGAGAAGAGATAAAAATAGAATTTAATGTATTGGATGAGACCAAATGTGTAGGTCCAAATATCAGCTTTGATTGCATAGCACCAGTTATTTTAAGTGCAGTAGAAGTAAATGTGAATGAGATTTCAATTATTCCAAATCCTGCAAGAAATCAATTATATATAGAAAGTAAAACCATCTTACAAGATGCACAATACACCATACATTCTAAAGATGGCTCACTTCAAAAAAGAGGCATTATACAACAAGATATGCAGATTGATCTATTAGATTTAACACCTGGCTTGTATATGATCTCTATATTTGAAATGAAGAGCAAAACATCCTTGTATAAGACCTTTGTAAAGATGTAGACACTATTGTAAGTAACAGTATCATCACAGATTTGATAAATGTAAAACCCAATATCAATGCGTAGAATTTCCTAATTTTTGAGTAATTCTACGCATTTTGAAAAATCACACTTTTTCTAATAGTTTTTCATAAAAAACATACTCATTTTGAAAGGAGTTTTTTGACTTTTTGGCTTTAAATTTCTGACCTTTTTGGACGGCATTACAAAAACCCAATCCTCTTTCCAGTTCGTTTCCTTTGCACTGATTCTTTATGACGTTTCGCAAATGATTGATTTTTCTATCCAATTCATTTTCACCTATTTTGAGTAAATAGACTAATTCCCCAATAAGAAAAGGGATATTATTAGAGCTTTTTTCTGTTTTACTATAGTTAAGGTTGTATTTTATCTTTCGAATATTTACTTCATCAAATTCACCTGCCATAATATACTTATACATTCCCAATAGCTCCCATTCATTTCTATGTGGTTTAGGAATATTTCTATATGTTCTAGTACCTTTTACAATGGATATCCACTTTCCAGCCTCCAGATATTCTCCTCTATTTAAATAAATTTTCACTAAACTGTGTGTATACCTATTCCAAGAAGCGCTGTTCCTCAAATGCTCCTCTCTCAATGAAATCAAGTTTTTCAATGTGTTTAATGAAATATCTCCTTTATTCAATCTAAATTGAACCAGTTTATTTTTAAAAACTGATATAAATACAGAATGATTAAAATATAGTTTTTCAAAATAATTAATAGCTTCAAAACAGATATTTTCATATTCAATATTACTGCATAATTTTAACTTAATTTGATAATAGTAATAATGAAAATCCGCAGATTCTATAAATAATCTGGCCTCAGCAAATTTTAGCCACTCTTCAGTACTATTCCTTAATTTATGAGATATTTCATTCCTTTTCATTTCATGCACTAATCCACTGTAGATTAATTCACAATTGTACTCAAGATCAATGATAGCTGAAATTTGTTTATACTTATCTTTAAACAACTCATGATCCTTTTTATTTCCAAAAGTTCCATAATGTCTAACTAACAACTTACATAAATTCCTAGCTGTAGTA
>JARGNR010000060.1:32875-38238 GCA_029212405.1 Saprospiraceae bacterium | reverse complement strand
TTATCTTTATGCAGCTTAACCTATCCTACTGTCTGCTATGGAGAGGAAGTCCAAATCAACTAAATACTAAAAACACCCATTAACACATCTGTATGCATTGTTGAATTGTATGACCATTCATGATTTTAGCATTCAAGGAGAAAGTCTTTCGACGATAATTTTTTTCTTACTTCTACTCATCGGAATAGAATGATCACTAATGTTTAAATAATTAGTACTCCAACTGGTGATATGTTGAATATTGACAATAAAACTTCGATGTGTATGTATAAACGTTTCTACAGGAAGTTTTAATAGTAAGTCTTTGAGTGTAGACCGATGGAGGATTTCTTCACCATCTTTCAAAAATACTCTGACATAGACATGTTCTGCTCGAATGAATTGGATGTTTTTTAGAGGTATTATTAATTTTGTGTTCTTATCAACTAGGGTGATTGTTGATTCATTGTTGATGTCCATATTAAAATTATGTAGAGCCACATCTATTGAAGCTCGCAGACTTTCATGTTGGATTGGTTTGGACAGATATCCAGCGGGATAACATTTTTTTGCTTCATCAATATTCTTTTTATCCAATTGAGAAGTGAGGAAAAGAAATGGCTTTTTGTTTGAATTATCGTTAATATAATTTCCTACGTCAATTCCTGTTTTTTTACCATTTAATCGAATGTCCAGTAGAACGATATCTGGGGCGGTAGTTTCATATAATTCAATGGCCTCGTCGTAGGAAATTGCAATGCCTGAGACAGCATAGCCATTCAATAATAGATACTTTTTGATGTTGTCGGCAATCAAAATTTCATCTTCAACAATAAGTACTTTGTATACATTCATGATCTTAATATTAATTATAGTCCTATTGTTTTTAAGCCTCTTCTTTCCATTTGTTTTTTTCTAATACGTAAATTTCAAAATAAGCGCCATCCTTACTTTTTGTGCTCATTTTACCTTGTAATTGCCTGATCATACTTTTTAAAATATAAAACCCTAAGCCTTTATTAGAAGATTCATCAACATCATTTGGGAAACCTGGTCCATTGTCTTGATATACTATAAAAATCCCTTCATCCTTGCGGTGTATATTTATATCAATGATCAAGCGTCGACCTTCGATGCGACCATATTTTAAACTATTATTTAGCAATTCAGAGATGACAATACCTATAGGCATCGAAGTTTCAAGATTCAAGTTGATGTCGTCTATAGAAATGTTGAATATGGGCTTGTCACTTTCTATTGAAAAATTACTAAAATGAAAACATAAATTTTTAACATATTCCGAAAGAATTATATGCTCCATGTCTTCTTTCTGGTAAAGCAAATTGTGAATGGCAGCCATGCTATATATCCTTTTGGACATAGAGTCTAAATGATTTTTTGAATCTAAATCTTTTGTTTTGTCCTTTTGTAAATCCAACAAACTTATAATTACCTGCAAATTATTTTTAACACGATGATGGACTTCACCCTGTAGAAGGGTTTGTTTTTTCAATGAAGTGGTAAGCTCCTTATTTGATTGTTTAATTTGCTCAGTTTGTTGTTTAGTTTGTTGATTTGCACTTTTTAATTTATTATAATAATAAGTAAGTCCCAAGGTAAAAATAACCACTAAGCTGAAAATGATCATTAACAATTTACGTTGAATAATTACATTATTCAGTTGTTTTTCCTGCTCTATAATTATCAACTCGTTTTTGTCATTTTGATACTTTGCATCTATTTCCAGGACTTTTAATTTGCTTTCTTTTTGTATATGTTGATTTTGTAATTCATAGCCCAAATGAATATAATGGATAGCAGAATCGTACTGTTGCATTTGTTCATATATTTTCCCTCGTTGTTTAAGCCCACTATATAAAGAGAGATACACATCAAAACCTCCAGCAATAGAGTTTTTGGCAGAAATTATAGTTGAATCATTGTAATCGAGTGCTTTTTTATAGTCTTTTTTTAATAAGTAGAAGGTAGAAATCCCACCTAACATATATCCCATGCCCGTATGGTTTTCGAGTTTTCTAAATATGTTTACTGAAGCTTTAGCATTAGTTAGTTGAGCATCAATACCTTCGTCGGCTGACAACATTGTCATAAGCATGTAAGCATCTGCTCCATGTTCATAAGCATTATGTTTTTTATAAGTACGCAGGCATTCTTGAGCATAATACTGAGCAGAATCCTTACTGTTATAAATTCGATGGTAAGAAGAAATTCGTATACAGTAAAAAGGATAAAGATGATCAAGATCCGAATGTTTGGCAAGTTTATTTCCAGCATCTCTTAAGTTGTTCAAACATTCAGTGGCCTTACCCACTTTTTCATATACCAAAGCTAAGTTAATACAGGCATTCACATATACCTCCCATAATTCCATTTTAGAGGATTCGACTTTTAATTCTAGTAATTTGATAAGAGCTGCATCACCTTTATTATCTCGTTCCAATGCTTGTGCTTTTGCCAACCTTACTTTCAGGCCAACTGGAGTGTGGGTAAGCTGTAAATCTGAAAGCTGTACAAGTAATGAATCTAAAACTAAAGACGCACTATCATTCTTAAATGATTTTAAATAATTGAGTGAAGTATTAAATTTTGAAATGATAAAAGAATCTCCCTCAATAGAGTTTTTTATATCTTGAGTCTTAACAGGATTTATTACTACAAAAATAAAATAGAGGAGGCAGAAAATTGATCTCATAAATCTGACAGGGTGTGAAATTTTAGCTAAAGTAAAGATTTAAGTAAGAATATTTAAACAATTACCGTTTAGAACAAAAAAATGAGGTTTGGTAACATTTGCTATTAAACAATATTTATTATATTTAAATCGATTATTTTTATGGCTGTGTTATGCATACCCCCTAAAAGTCAGCTTCAAGAGCGTTTTACATATTTTATAGTATTTGAAATTTGTAAATCATACTTTCTTAAAAATTGATTTTTAAAACACTCTGAATGCAATCTAGAATGAGTATATCTAGTAAAATTTACTCGAAGGTGGAAAGCTCAATTGTTTTTGATTTATCAAAAATATGGTGTGAAGATTGGTGTAAGATTGGAAACCCCATAGATGATAATGTAAAGACAAAATTAAAGCTCTGCTATCAGTAGGATAGTAGAGTTTTTCAGTTTTATAAATTTATGCTTTGTAGCCTTATTCTGTAAATTCTGCTCGATCCGTTTGTATATTTTAATACCTCATTTTCTAATTGGGAATTAGTAGTTATTGCATTACTCACTTCTGAATGCCTTCGACTAGTAAAATAGAGGAACCCATTTTTATGATCAACAAACGGACAGTATTCCATGTATCTACTGTTTAACAAATTTCCCAGATTTTTTGACTTGCTCCATTGGCCTTCTTCTCGAAAACTAATATATAGATCCCCACTGCCATGACCATCGCCTCGATTGTAGCCTGAAAAGATAATAAATGATTCATCTGGAGCAATATAACTGTTAAATTCATACCCAGTTGTATTAATGGTTGTATCTAATGCAAAAGGGGGCGAGTAAATTGAATTTTTCAATACACTACAGTAAATATTATCCTTGCCTTTATCTTTTGGTTTGACACTCGTGAAATAGAGGTTCCCAGAACGGGAAATCGCAGGATAGAATTCATTAAACTCTGTGTTGATTGGGTTACCTATGTTTTTTGGAGTTGACCAAACGGAATCTGGGTGACTTCTCTCAACATAGTAAATATCATAATTTTCTTTCTCAAAAGCATTAGGTCGATTAGATGCAAAATATAGTCTCAGATTGTCGGGGGAAAGGTAAGGTTCAATATCTTTATAATAACCTGAAAAAGAAGTTGGCGTTGGATCAGACCAAACGCCATTAGAATAGTCTATCCTACAGATCGTTCTAATTTCTTCAGTCGGATTTTGAACAGTTATATAAGCTTCCTCGCCAGTTGTATTAATGGTGAAGTCTCTAATGTTTGGATATTCATTTAAATGAGATAAAACGGGTTGAACATCTGATCCAATCCATTTTTGTTTATAGTGGCCATCAAATATTTTATTCCAGGACGTGCCCGTGTCAGAACTGACAAACCATTCTTGTCGGACACTTTCATCGGATAAAGGAGACCATATGATTTTGTTGCAATTTTGCGCTATACAGTCAATAAGTTTCATTTTACCATCTGATAGTCCACCAGATATATGTAAGACGAATCCCGTATTATCAATCCAATGCTGTTCCCATTTTTGTGTTCTTGTATTAAATATATTATTGCTTGTCCCTTTAAATGGATTTTGCCATCCTTTGTAATTCTCTTCAATGGCAGAATGGTTGAGTATTGGCTTTATTTCACTTTGACCAACTAATGTATCTGTTCCAAACTTGTATACGTCCCAGTTTCCTATCCAAAAGTCAAAATCATGATTGGATGGTATAGAAGAATTGGATATTTGCCCTATAGCTTCTAAGGAGAAAAGTGTAAAAAGCAAGGACCCAATCAAAGTTAAATATGTTGGAGATTTCATATAGATAGTTTAAATTATTAACGAAATAGATTCCCTATGTGTCGTATTGGGGTCGAGAGATATTATATAATCCAATTGATATTGACACTAAATGAAAAGAATCGTTTCCCATTTTATTCAATCAAATTGGCTTTTACTAATCATTTCATGCTTGAATCAATATATATTACAGGATCAACTGCCAAGATCAGTATTTATAAATCCATAGAATAGTTATTAGAAGATCGAAATATCTAAGATGTACTCATTCTTTTTTTTATTCTTTTACATGATTCCTATGTAAAAGAAAAGAGCATTTTTAATAAAATTCAGTGTTTGGTGCTATTTTTTAAAAAAAATAGCAAATAAAATTTCAGGACTATTTTACCACAAATATTAATGATGTATATAAATAAATAATATATATAAGTACTGGTTAAGCAGGGTTATAGTGTATTATAATTTTACTAAAAGGGCCTAAAGGAGAATTATGATTTGACATAAAGGAATCAGTGATTATTATATTTTGTTTAAGAAAAATGCAATTAGTGTTAAACAATATTTAATACTCTTCGTTTCTATTGGCATCGGATCATTATGGTGTTAAGATCAAATCCCCACAATGATTTAATAATTATATAGAACGGGTTTTTTGAAAGATAGTGGTGTTGCAACCCCTTCTACTAGGCATGTATTTCTTTAATTATTAAAACTCATATATTATGAAAATCCTTAATTTACTTAAGTACTTTATTATCATTGCTCTAGGAGCTACTTTAATGTTTTCTTGTTCAGACGATGACTTTGAAAATGCAGAATTAAAAACCGAACAAATAAATACAAGAACTGATGATAGCGATGAAGTACCACTTCCTGACTGTATCGTTACTGTGT
>JARGNR010000060.1:0-32861 GCA_029212405.1 Saprospiraceae bacterium | reverse complement strand
GATATTACTCCTAATACAGTAAATGATTTCACTGATTTGTACATTGTACAATTGCCAAATATTGGTAATATTTGGATTGAAGACGGAGTTGTAACTTTACCAGACGGTACTACTGATTATGTTGTCGACAACCAATATTGTGCAGAAATACCTCTCTTTGGCCCCATTACTGCCATTTTAAACTTTAAAGGATTTGGAGCAGTAGAAGTTACAGGAACATGGGAAAATGGAGCCGTATGTCCTCTCTTTGATGCAGGCGTTGGGACAGATGAATTTACTTTTGAATCACAACCGGTAGAGCTTACATGTGAATCTCCATGTCCTCCACCACCAGATTGTGAAATTTATGTATGTGCAAATATAACTCCTTCTTTAGATCCAACTTTCCAAGATGTATTTACTGTTCAATTGCCTACTATTGGTAATGTAATCATCTCAGGTGGAATGGTCACTGTACCTGGACAAGGAACATTCCCACTAATAGATAACCAGTTCTGTATGATGATTCCAATTTTTGATTCAGCAACAGCTATTTTAAGTTTTAAAGGATCTGGAGCAGTAGAGGTAACAGGATTGTGGCCTGATGGTACAGAATGTGATTTATTCGAAGCAGGTGTTGGAAATCCAGATTATGTTGCAGAATCAGAATTCATAACTCTTGATTGTGAAGCGCCTTGTGAGCCAACTTGTACAGTAGAAATATGCGCTACCTTCGAGCCCAACCCTAATAGTACTTTTGCTGATTCTTATGTTGTAACATTACCGAATGGTGGTGGACAAATCATCATACAAAATGGAATAGTGACGCTTCCATTCGGTGGAGGATCATTCCCACTCGTAGATAATCAGTTTTGTGCAGAAATAGAAATTCCAATTGGAACATCAGTGACTGCTGGATTATCATTTACTGGAGCTGGCCAAGTCACAACAACAGCAACCTGGGGTAGTACAACATGCGTAATTTTCAATGCAGGTACTTCAAATGATAAAGTAGTCAAGAAAGGAGCGAAAGTCACATTGTCCTGTGATCCAGTTTGTTAGAAGAATATAAAATTTTTATTAATAGGGGCTGCTTCTTTTGAGGCAGCTCCTTTTTTTTGAAACTATTTTGTAATTAGAAATTAGAACTTAGTTTTGTTTGTCTTATTAAATATGTAATTAAACGTAGTCAAATAGAAGGATGAAAAGAGCGCTGGACCATATCGTATATTGTGTCCCAAATCTGGAAGAGGGAATGGAGTATATAGAAGCCTTGCTAGGGGCCAAACCTACAATAGGAGGGAGGCACTTGACAAAAGGTACAAAAAATGCACTCCTCAATTTAGGCAATTCTTGTTACCTCGAAATATTGGCCGCAGATACAGAGAATGTAGAGTTCAAGGGACAAAGATGGATGGGAATAGACCTGATTACTAAACCTAAAATTACAAGATGGTCCTTAAAATCTGAAAATTTAATAGGAGATAGTAAAGTACTTGAAAAATATGATCCTAGAATCAGTAGCATTTCTGGTGGAAAGAGGAAAACTGCAGACGGGAATAGTTTGTCTTGGGAAATGATTCTTCCTGCATCGACACCTGAAATTGAATTGATGCCTTTTATGACGGATTGGTCCTCTTCAAGTACACACCCTACAAATGATTTGCCTGAAATGTGTACTTTAAAGACCATTGAGCTAACCCATCCTAACCCTTCAAAGATTCATAGTTTTTTTGATCAGCTTCAAACAGGATTAACAATAAGAAAGGGAGGATTTGAGAAAATTTGTATTACAATTCAATCGCCCAATGGTTTGCAAACTCTTTGTTGACCTGTCTAGGTGTCATTGGTGGAATACAAATGATTTAGTCAATGTATTTCCTAATTTAAGTTAAGTACTAATGAAATCAATAATGAGTTCACTTATTAAACTTGTATTTACTTTCTCAAAGGGGTGTTTTGTATCAGGAATTACTTTCAATTGACCATTTGGGAGGAGTTGGGCTGTATGGTCAGATTCTTCGAGCGATACCATGTGATCTTTTTCACCAATTCCAATTAAGACGGAATGATTTATTTTCCTTGTAGTATGCTCATTTAATGGTTTTTCATTCCCTAATTGAATCATCATATCGGCTGTTTTAGACAGTACATCTATCCACGAATTATCGGTATGGACTTGTTCCAAATGACGAGCAAATGCAGGAACTTTTTGCAAGATGTTCTTCGCATTCAACATTTTGATTTCTTTTTGAGCATTTTCTGGGGTCCAATCAAATTTTGTTCCCAATGTAATGATGTAATCTACCAATTTTGGAAATTTTAGCGCGAAATATAAGGCGACATATCCTCCCATACTATATCCAAAAATGTGAACTTTCTGTAAATGGTGGTTTAACATAAATTGGTGTACATTTTCAGCAAAAAGAGAAATGGAATAGGGCTTGGTAGAGTGAAAGTCTCCATGGCCTTCAAAATTTAATTGATAGACATTAAATGAGCTTTCTAGTTTTAATTTTAACTCATCCAACTGAGTTTTTGTACCTAAGGCACCGTGAAGTAAAATTATTGTTTCTTTTTTCATACTGGAAGAGGGGATTAAATTATTACAATATACATCAAAAAGTCGTTTGATATTGATTCAGTGTAGATCTCATATTTTTTTAAAACTTTTTATTGTTAACGGTGTTCGCAGGTTATGAAATTAGAATACTCTACCATAAAAAATGAGGATCGATTCATTTTAACTAACTTCAACTGTCAACCTTCACTTGAATTATTAGCACATAAAGGATTGTTCAAAATACTTTGGTCAAGGCAAAAAAGTACCTCAGTACACATAGATGGATATGACATTATTTTAGAAAAAGATCAGGTAATTTTCTGTACACCTTTGAATAACATGAAAATACAGGAAGATACGGAAGGACTCATTTCCATAGTTTTTAATAAAGAGTTTTTTTGCATTCAAACAAATGATGATCAGGTTTCGTGCAATGGTCTCTTATTTTTTGGTTCTGCACAACCACAAATAGTTAAGTTATGCGAAAAGGAAGTCAATCAGTTTTCATCGATACTTTCATTTTTGGAGGAAGATTTTAAAATTAAAGATCGATTGCAAGGCGAAATGATTCGGTCTTTACTCAAAAGAATGCTAATCATATCCACCCGAATGGTAAAAGAAGATAAAGTGTCTTCACATATAAGCAATGCTCAATTAGATATTATTCGTCAATATAATCTCTTGGTAGAAAAGCACTTCAGAAAGAAGCATCAAGTGAGTGAATATGCGGATTTGCTTTTTAAGTCTCCAAAAACATTATCTAATTTATTTAGTAAGTATGGTGGGAAAACTCCCTTAGCAATGATTCATAGTCGAATAGTTTTGGAAGCAAAACGGCTGTTATTGTATTCTGAAAAAACTACAGAAGAAATAGCATACGAATTGGGATATAAAGATGCTGGCCATTTCTCCAAGTTTTTCAAGAAACAAGAAGGAATGAGTCCCAAAGCATTTAAGTCTGCTAAAAAGCAATCCATCTGATTTTTGTTTATCGTCTTTTGATAAGGATTATTATTTATTCTTGGTTTACCCTTTTGAATATTCAAAGAATTTAATTTTTCAAGGGAAGTAAGCATCATAGTTTTTATGGGCTAGGATTGCGATCTGTAGAAAAGGAAGAATTGACCTTTTTCGGGGAAATATCTACCTATTATAATGCTTCGACTTCCCTCATTTTTGTGATGTTTTTAAAATCAATCATTTATTCACATCATTAAAAAGAGAAGATGAAAAATAATATATCAACATTCAAAGCTTTAATCCTATTTATCCTGATAAGTATGCAATCTATTGCCCAAGTTCAAGATGTAAAACTGATTCAAACAGAGGGAGCATTTACTACTGAACAATTAACCTTACAACCTGGTGAATATCAATTTGAAATTGCTAATAGTGGAATCGATAGAGAGGTAGGTTTTGTTCTGGTTCCAAAAGGAAAATATAATGCTGATCACCATATCAAGCAAGCATATGTAAAGTCACCTGTAGCAAAAGGTACTTCATCAATGACCAATATTGTAAGTTTAACAGCAGGAGAATACGAATATTTCTGCCCATTAAATCCTACTCCTAAGTATTCCCTTACCGTAACCGACAACATTGAGACAATAAAACTGAAACAAACTCCTGGTAGATTTGAAACAGAAAATCTAACTCTTTCAGAGGGCAATTATTTATTTGAAATTGAAAATGTAGGTATAGACCATGAAGTAGGATTTGTGATCGTGCCAAAGGGTAAATATGAACCTCAATACCACATTAAATCAGCCTATGTGCAATCACCTGTTAAAGAAGGAAATTCATCACAAACAAAAGTGGTGTCATTGGCATCAGGGGAGTATGAATATTTTTGTCCCCTTAACCCTACACCTAAATACAGCATAACCGTAAAGTAAATTCATTTTGACATGTAGAGTCAGGCGATAACATTGATTTGTTATCGCCTTTTTTATAAACTACTGAATTAGCCTTTTGGGTAGTAGAGATTTTTACAAACACTCACACTTAACACCAAGGGAAATATTGACCTTTTTTAAGGAATTGTTGACCTATGTTCTGGTTTATTTCTCCTCCATATTTGCATTGTATTTAAAACAAACAATACAGTATTTATTAACATAAAAATCAATAAAAATGAACACACAATTTAACGTTCCTAAAAGAAATGAAGTAAGCACAACAAACCAAGCGATTTTTGATAATCTACAAAAAGCAGTTGGGTTTGTACCGAACCTGTATGCTACCTATGCTCATAGTGAAAATGCATTGAATAATTATTTAACGCTTTCCAATGCAAAGACCTCACTTAAAGCAAAAGAAAAAGAAGTTGTAAATCTTGCAGTAAGTGAAGTAAATCAATGTGATTATTGTCTTGCTGCACATACAGCCATTGCTGGAATGAATGGATTTAATCCCCAACAAATTTTAGAACTAAGAGCAGGTAAAGCATCTTTCGATTCAAAATTAGATGCCTTGGCTCAACTGGCTAAGAATATTACCGAAAATAGAGGAGAAACAGATAATGAAGTAGTTAATACTTTTTTAAATGCAGGATGGACCAAGGAAAATTTGATTGATACGATCGTTTTGGTAGGAGATAAAACAATTTCAAATTATTTACACAAAACTACTAAAGTGCCCGTAGATTTTCCAGCTGCACAACCTTTGTTAGAAACTGAATTGGTATAGTTTCCGTACGTTTATAAAATCATAAAAAAGAGGCTTGTTCCAACTTGTCTCTTTTTTCTTTTCTACTTATTCAGAATATATACGTCATCAGTTTCCACCGTCTTATTATTGTTTGAATCATATGCGGTTACTTCAATGGTATACCTTCCATTTGGAAATCGTTTGGATCCATCATTATTCATTTCCAAAGTATTCCACGAAAGCGAAGAGTCATCTGGATGAATCGCTCCAGTCAAATTGTCTCTAGCATGTGTGAGAATATAATGGGAATGAAACATATTATTACTGCCTGCATCAATGTCCAATAGATCTGCATGTTTGAAAACAGTCATTGTTTCTCGCCATTTTTCATTGTGAAATCTAAATTCCAACTTAGTAAAATCAAATGAAGGCTTATTTGCAACTTCAACTGAATCTTTTAGTATCCTATATCCAACACTTTTGATTGCTAAACGATCCCCCCAATAACCACTATTTGCTATATAGTCACTGGCATACGCACCTCCATCTCTCATACTGACTACAAGGTCAACTTGACCATGAATCGTATCCATACCCTCCTCATTCATCAAAAGTGAATCTGTGTGGTTTTTAAAAAAGTAGAATGGTTTTTTTATAATGGGCGGAGTGTCATCTATAAAAGTAAAATAGTCATCAGGATAGATATTAACTAAATCTTCAAATTTATCCCATGATCCTCCATCTCTTAGTCTTGTCCTATTCAGATGAATATGTTCTAGACCGCTAAATTTTACTCGAGCTAGAAATTGTCCTTGAGTTACCTCTTCACCTAATTTAACTCCAAAATCATTAACATGAGTGTACGACCATGCATAACCGGGTTGATCTTCATCTTCGACAACCAATGTTCTATAGTATTGATTTCCACCAATATTGGCCCGCACCGTACCTGACTTTAGTGCGAAAATTGGGGTGCTATTTGGCAAAACAAAATCGAGGCCATCATGGAAATAGCATGTTTCTTTGGTTTCTCCACATTGATATAGACCAAAATTATTAATGATAAACAACTCTTGAACCAATGAGTCGTATTGAAACTGATTGTTTTCAGGATTATGATGAGGATACGGAAGCTTTTGGTTAGGCAGCACAGCATTATAGACTATTGGAAAACTTTGGTCAAAATTGTTCTCTGAAGGAATGGGAATTACCACTTCCTCATCACTACACCCTATATGAATACATACTATTAGTATAAACCATAGTGCACATAGTACATATTGATGCAGATGTTGTGATGTTTTTCTGTTCATTCCTTTCTTTATGAGACAATGAGAAAAAAACTAAAGATATGGAATTACCTTACACATATTCTCTATTCCGTTCTGAAGAATCAAGATACATTTTCATTCTACTTCCTTATATCCTCCTTCTCGATATACAATATTATTGCTTACAGTGTCTGACCAAACTAAAACTATCTTGGATTCACCTGCACACATCGCAATCGGACTGGTCGGAGCAATTGTAATATCGGACATTTCAGTTTCCAAGGTCCATCCTGCTTGAGCCAACGTTCCAAATCCATTGGTGAATTGACTTGAGGCCGTATAGATTCCGTTCAAGCCGAACATTTCTGTAAAAGCATTAGGAGTATCTTCATAGCCACCTCGATGGACCAGATGCATTTCTCCCGAAATTGTGGCCATAGCCATCTGTCCAAGATTTTGATATTCGTTGGCCAGCGCAGCCATTTTTTTGGAGAAATGACCCACTACATAGTCTGTTGGTGACCATTGATGCAGAGTTGTATAGTTATTTGGGGCTTTATTGCCTTGAAAATCGACTGCTTCAAAAGCATTGAAGGGGCCAACATTATAGGAGGTTATACGCATTTTTCGAGTGTTTCTTTCTTTGTACACTAAAAATAATGACGCTCCTAATTGTCGTAGTGCCATTGGGCCATCGGTTAATTGTTTGACAGGAATCAAGGGTCCAGAAAAACCTGAAGCATCTCCAATAGTAGATTGAATGAATCCATTATCATCCACCCAACACAACATCAACTTATTGGATGAATTGGCTACATCTCGGTATGAAGACAATGCGAAGCTTCCAGAAGTATTTTGGTTGATAGAATGAGGCTCAGCCCACTTTTTAATTGCAGGATTATAAGCAGAAAATAGTAACTGGCCATTATTCCCTTCCAGTACCATAATCGTAGTTCCATCTATTGTATCCATCGCAATTGACCCTTTGGTATTCATGCCAATAGGCTTAGAGGCCGACCATGTGTCATTTTCTAAAAAACTTTCTGCCAGGACCCCATCCGAGTCGGCGAATACAAGATGAACACTTAGATCTGTTTTACTTATTGCCAGAGCTGAACTACTAGGGAAATTGGTATTGATAGGGCTGGACCATTGAAATTTTTCCTTCCACAAAAATCTGAACCAGTTTGCTTCAAAATCATTTTTATTTAACGAGTCCAGTTTGAAATTTTCTTGAACGGTCCGAATCAGACTATAATGATTGTAAGGAGTCGAAATGACCGTCCCAGGCTCAATCATATCCCCTAAAAGTACCGTATAGATTTGATTGGGACCATCATAATTGGTGTCATAGCCTGAAGCATCGTAATCAGCTTCATCAAATGTGACTACGATCAAAGTTCCTTCTGGAATATTTGAATTTTTCCATGCTTGTTGAGGATCAGTAAGCAAGAGATCTACATCGAGATTCAATCCCCAATTGTCCAGCTGAGAATCAGCTCCTCCTTGGATTTTTGAAGTTTCGATATTCCCAAAAAATACATGTTCTAACCATGCAGATAGTTGTGGGACCAATTCTGTTCTTGGATTGGTATCTATATGCGTATTGTATAAGTAATGTCCATCATTCCAAATGTCTGGAGTATACCAGCTATATTCAGGTAAGGTATCATTTACTACATCCACCCAAAATTCTTCATCGTTCACAATTTTATTCCATCTTTTTTCTTCTTTCTGAACATTATGGAAAGATGCAAACGCATTGTGTTTTCGATAATATCGAGACAAATCTTTTGCCCCTTTTGGAGGGTATTCAGTGATAGGTTGTTCACTTTCCGGATAATCGGGAGATGTCCATGCTGGATTCCATCGGTCTATTGGATATCCTTCCATATAAGCTTTCCAGGAAACGCTTTTTGCTTCTAAAATATCAACCAATGTCTTTTGCTTCAAGGGTTTTGCGGGTGGGGTATCATTGGTAACGCCACAAATTTCTCCAGCAAATGAAGCTAAATAGTTGGTTTGTGAGGGGTGGAATGCACCAAAATAGTTGGTCATATCTGCCCCTGCAGAAGCTAGTTTTTTTAGAAATGGGTCTTTAATGACATAATTTCTATATTGATTTTCAAACATTACAGTGATGACCCTTTTGAATGGCTTGTCCATAAGTGGTGGTTTTTTGAAGTGAATTAAGGCGAGTTTAGGGGGTGCCTTAATGCAAAATAGTGTTTTCTTTCTGCTAATAAGCAATGGATGAAAATAATAAAAAAGCACTGGATAGGGAAGTAAATTATACATTCAATTGCAAGACAGTCCTTTGGGGTATAAGATGATTAAGAAAAACAGGATCACATTAGCCTTCATATATTGAATACTTGATAAAAGGATCTCGATATAGTTAAAAGTAAAGTGTTCCATGATTGATTCCAAGACCAGAAGGAACTAGGTCATATTGTAAGTGGTAAATACTTAAATTGTTTTGAGGATCTAGGAGGTCATGTGTTTCCGAATTGGTTTTATTCAACAATTGATAATATTGAATCAAGTCTTTCCTCAACGTCCTTCTTAAAGACAAATTTTCTTCTTTTTGAATTTCTGCTCTCTTCCATTCATAACTAATAAAATCTTTTTGCTTTAACTCATCAATGATCCATAGAGGAATTAGAAAAATAGTAAAGAATCATAAAACTGGAGCGATGAATAATTAAATCTACAAGGTCTTAGGTGAAGTTTTCATCAACCAAAAATTAATCGAATTATAGTTAAATCATCACTTGATTGTAGTCCGTGAACATTCTTTATTTTGAGAAGACTTTTTTTGAGTTTGTTGGGATTATTTTTATGATCCTGATCGACAAAAAAATCATGTAAAATAGCTTCTTCAGACAATGCAGGATATGATTTTCCGTCAAAATTCTTAAATGTGTAAATGCCATCGGTAGAGATAGAAAAGTCATGTATATTTTTAAAACTTCGTCGTTCTGTTCGGGTTTGAAACCAAAGATGTTTGTCCATATTTAAATGGTACCCTATGTAGTCGGGTTTGTTGTCATTTTCAAATTCGATGGTCTGGCCGTTGAAATGGATTACACCGTCTCCAACAACCACGGCTTCTGCGCTTTTTTCGTTTTTGTCTACAATAGCCAATATCAAGGTAGACAAAACTTCATCTGATTTTAAATCCAATAACCGATTTACATCCCTGAGTTCTTCAAAAAGTTGAAGAGAAATGGTTTCTATAACGCTGGAAATGGGTGCAATATTTTTTTGCGCAAAAACCCGAAATGCTTCTTGTTTTGCAAGTTTTCGAAGTAACTTTCCAATGAGCGCAGACGCAAAATGTGAATCTGTGCCACTCGAACAACCATCCATGACGGCTAAAAGTAATTGTTTGGAATTCAGCTCTTCTACAATAAGAAAATCTTCATTATGATCCGTGTGGAACTCTCCAATATGGGTGAGTTGGTAAATCTTCATCATGAAGTGCAAAAGTAATCATTTACTTACTTATCCTCCATTTTTACTTTACTTTTCGCATTGCTTAAATTCTTTTTAAATAACTCTAGATTATTATCGCCATTTTTTTCAGCCAATTCAACTGCCATTTTATAATTTTTTACAGCGGATTCAAATTTACCAATAGCCATCAAAGATTCTGCATAGCTATCAAATACGTTGGATGAGTTGGGGTAGAGTAGGGTGTTTGCTCTTAATATTGAACTGGCAGCATAAGGTTTGTTTTTTTCCATTAAATACTCGTATCCCAAAATATTTATTTCCCATTCTTCCATTAGGTTAGCCTCTGTACACGCCTTCAAACTATTTACGATATTTTCATCTGATTTGCCTTCTTCAAACGATTCTAAATCTGTATTCAAACGCAAAAATAGGGCAGTAAACTTTTTTGTGCGTGCATCTCGAAAATCTGATGCCGCTTTTTGTGCCAACTCCAATGCCTTGTCAAATGCCTTGTCCTGCTCAACTTTTACTTCTGGGACGACACCCACGCCTTCCCAATTGGTCTTTGTAATAGGGTTGATTGCCATCCCACCTGGGATAAATACATTTAGATTTTCATTGATGGGCATGGTTCCTCCTGGATTTGCTCCACCTCCCGTGGTCTGCCCCACAAGTGTAGCTCTTTTTTGAGTCTGCATATTGTAGGAAAACTCTTCTGCTCCAGAAAAAGTACGATTGCTAGTGATCACAAATAATGGAATATCAGGCATTTTTTCTCCTTCTACTTCATCTAAGGTCCAAAATTCAATGGTCCGATCTCCATCTCTGAAATACAAACTATTTAAATGCACTTTTGTGTCAAAGAAGAAACTACATATATACTGGACCATAGCCGGATCTCCTCCTCCATTTTTACTAAGATCAACAATAATCGCATCACTTCTTGAGAGCAATTTCATATAGGCATCTACTACAGACTTTCCTCCTGGAAAACCTGCAAAACCTCGATAATCCAGATATCCTACATTTCCTTCTAATATTTGTACTGTATTGAACCCTGCCATGGCCGCTCTGGATCTATTTAAACGATCCAGACGTTCTTCGATCATTCTTGCAGGAGTATTATCAGGAGCAACATAGGGTCTGTTTTTACGGATTCGCATATGTTTATCTTTATTGATAGATTGAACAGATTCGGTCAAAGCAGCAGCAAAGTCTTCATCATTTTTAAACTGTTCAAAATGCCCTTCTTCGTATTGTTTTAGCAGGTGAAGCTCTGTTTTCTTCGCAACTTCCGGAAACACATATCGTGCATTCATCAACTCTGAAAGTTTCTCAATTGTCTCCTTTTTATATTGAGAAGTAATCGATGTACTTTGAGCAATACTCTGAGGAGCCACCAATGCGAACAGGGTGATGGAAAATATAATTTTGAAGTATAATTTCATTTTCAATTTGTGTTAGTATACCTCAAAACTAAAAGAATAATTAGCAATAAAATTGTAAAAAAGTAAAGTCGATATTATCTGGGGTCGTATTGATTGGTAAATCGTCTAGATATATTTTGATGAGCAATCTTTACCAAATGATCATTTTGAAGGCAAAATTTTCTTGGGGTCAATCCAAATAGCAATTTAAATTCTTTAATAAAATGTGCTTGATCATAAAAACCTGCATCCAAACAAAGGGATGTCAAATTTTGTAAAGGGTTATCTTCTTTAATTTGAAAGAAGTGATTCATTCGCCAAATTTGAGATACTTTTTTCGGAGTAAGTCCAACTTTATTTACAAAATGATTGCGCAGCGTAACTTTACTTACTTTAAATTCAGTAAACAATTCACTGATTTGAAGAACCCCTTTTCGATCTAAAATATAGTTTAATTGAGCTCTGAGTATTTCATCAATAGAAAGAGATTTTTCAAATAATGAAAACATCAATTCATTGAGTAGGTGGAATTGGATATCCTTGTTTTTTGCGGTAGTTATCTGTGTAATAAGGGGTGAAAGTGAAGACGTATCAAATAATTCTTCCAATGGAGTCAATTCATCAGTCAATTTAAATATTGGAGTGTCGATGATTCGAGCAAAAGCAAATGGTTTGAACCGAACACCTGTGATTTGAAGAGGCTGAGAACTTCGTAATTGAATACAAGAATTATGTTGGCCCAAGAAATAAGCACCTGGTTTAGTTATTTTCCATTTTTGATTCTTTTTTATCCGAAAATAACAAGGACTATCTATAAAGACGATATTAAACGTACAGGTAGGAACTAATAATTCTGTATACTTTAGGTTATTGAGCTCAGACAATTCCATTTGCCAAAAGCATTCAATGTGTCGAGAAAAAATCTCATCTGGAAGTAGCTCAGTATAACGCATAAACAAATTCTAAAAGCTTATAAATATACATATACGAATACAAATATTGATGTAATTCTAGATATATAGATTCATATTACTGATAGATCGGTGTATGTTGTCCTATAAAACCTCTTGATCTTTATTTAATCGATGTTACTCCTTTGACAACCAAGGTGGAATTGGCTTCTATGGAAACATCATTTCCGTTGCCACCTGATGTATTATTCATGGTAGTTACATCTTCACAAGTAAGTGTTAATCCAACTCCATTTAGTTTAATGGCAGCTCCTTCTTTTAGAGATGTACATTGTTGAATAGTACAGTTCACCAATTCTGCATTGCCATAGCAGACGATACCGGCCCCTACATCTTCTCCTGGATTATAACCATTGGCATAACCAAGCATTATTTCAAATCCATCTATTACTACATCACTTGCCATAGCTCCTATTTTAATAATATTTAGACTGTTGTCTTCTATACTTCCAGTCGTACCGAGGTCACCAGAGAGTATCGTGGGATTCATAGCAATATTACGTTGATTTATGTCAGTTTCATTTCCTTCAAATCCGCCATATAGACTTAGATCTTCATCAAATGAAAATGAGCTTGATCTATCTAAGCTGTAGGTAGGATAATAGGTCCCGTTTGCTACCCAGATTTCAGTAATCGCAGGATTGAGTTCTTTTGCATTGAAAGCCATTTGAATCGTAGGGAAGGCATTAAACCAAGAACAACCTGAATTGTCTCCTTCAGCTGATTCATCGACATACACTCTACTTGCCGTCATAGTGCATGGAGCAGTAGGACAATCTATTCTAAAACTGTGAATTCTTCCATCATAAAAAATCTGGCCATCCAAAAGAATGTAGACTTTTTGTTCTGCCTCTAAATTTGGAATCGTAAATTGAGTGGAAGTGGAATACACTTCACCAAGGCAAATCCAGTCATCTTTATTGCACTCACCATCAGTTCGATAATAATAATTGATCCATCCAGTTCCCCCTAGATTTTCTACAGATAATGTATAATCGCCATTGACAGCAGGATTGAACCTGAAAACTTGTTCAATGGCTAAAGGATTATCATTACAAGCAAAGACAGACCATTGACCTTGACCTGTTAGATCAATGTTTGATACATTTTCTCCGCATCCAATCGTTTGTCCTTCACTGCAATTAGGAATGCAAGAATCTTGGATAGTTACCTCGATAGAATCTATGCAACTTGGATCATTATGATCAGCAACATAAAATGTTATCACATCTTCCACACCAGGAGAATACCCAGAGAACTTATATGTGCCTGTTCCAACATCAGAGTAAGAATCCAAGCCTATATCACACGTTACATCTACAGAAGTTGCAGTTCCCAGCTCAAAGACATCGATTGTAACTTCGAGATCTGGACAAGAATTATCATTTACTACGGCAGTAAAATCTGGAACAATGCAATCAGAACTATATATACAAAACTCTATATTAAAAGTGTAGGGTTTATTGGTCCAAACCATTGCCCAATAATCTTCTCCTGGAGTTAATCCATATACGGTTCCTCCATTCTCCAATGGAGATACACATTTACCAGTTAATGGGGCTGCATTTGCACAGTCAGGTCCTTGATAGACTGCAATGCCTGGTGATCCTTCCAAGGATTCAAAAACAAAAGCTCCATTAGAAGGGGCTTCAAATTCATACCACATACCATAGTTGAGATAGGTGTCACAAGAATTTTCTTCATGATCGGTCTCTGTAATATCTTTATTGGTGATGGATATGGGTGATCCGCATGTTTCACTTTCTGGTATGTTCAAAGTAATGGCATCTATACAATCGTCGTTTTCAATATCCTCAGAAGGAGTGGAAACGCATATATCAAATCTATTTATACTTGGAATGGATTCCTCAGAATACAACCGTATGTAGTAGGTTTCTCCAATAGTCAAATCGTTCATTTGTAAAGGGCTTGTTTCATCACAAGATATAATCGATAATGACCCACATTCCCCTTCCCAAGCGGTATCATAAATGAAGTCTGTACTATAGGAATAGTTAGGTTTTCTCCAGACTAAATGATTGGTAGAGGTAGCCTTAAATTTGAACCACACATCGTCATCTTCCGCACCTACACAATTGGTTGGTTCTGGAGATGCGGTAGCACCAGCAACGGTCCCGAATTCTTCAGTTCCTGTTCCATAACACACTTTAATGTCACTTGGAAACAATTCTATTGCATTCGCGCATTCATCATTTGCGGGAGGAGATGGTATGGTACTCATGCAAATATCAAAGGCAATTGAGGTAGGTCCATCAAATTGTGTAAAGACACGTAGATAATATGTTTCGCCGATGGTGAGACCATGTTGGACACTTTGATTTGTAAAAGGACAATCGTTTTTCAAAGTTAGTGATCCACAATTTCCTTCCCATAGTGAATGCTTTAAATATTCACCTCCATTCAAGTTTTCCAGATTGATTATTCGAATGGCATAGACTTCTGCTGCGGCTACAAATTGAAACCAGACGTCATCATTTTCGTTGCCATCACAAGCAGCATTATTTTCTGGTGAAGCAGTGGCTAGATATACTGTTCCTGGAGTGACAATAGAGCAATCTAATTCACTGGTTAATGTCAATGTAGTTGCATTGATACATTCATCATTCGATGGAATTGCTGGGGGTGTTACCAATTCCGCATCCAGACAAAACTGCCCCGCAGAATTTTCATCTCCATTTGAAGAAATATGAATATAATATTTTGTGCCTGGAATCAATTCTTCTGTAACTAGACTTTGGTTTTCACTATTTATAGATGTTGATACAGCTTCACACTGCCCGGTGGTTGGACATTGACTGGTAACCAGAATTACACAAGCGTCACTGGCAAATAAATCCAATTTTAAAGCTTGAGATGTGGTAGCTGCATATAAAAAAATGTAGTCATCCCCTTTAGAGTATTGAGAAGAGCATGCATTATCATCCGTGTCATCAAATCCTGTGGGATCTCCCGTGTTGACTCCATTGCCGAGTGGATTACCATTACAGTTTTGATCCATCAGTAATAATTTAGCGGTGTTGCACGTACTGTGCTTTTGAGCATTTAATGCAGAAAATGAAAATACAAGTGATAGACAAATCACTCCTTGAAGCAGGAATTTGTTCATAATTGATAACGTATAGGTGTTTATAATTGATTTCATCATAAATATACGACTATTTATAATGAGATTCGGGGAATTGGAGTGATTTGCTCTACTTTTTCGCATGATGAACCTGCAATTTATAGGTATTGTTAGTTTGATTTATAAGTACTTTAGGTAGGCTGGTTTACAGCTTTCCTCATACATATATTCCATATATTGAAAAAGGTAAACAAATTGGTAGGTGAAAAATAAAAAAAATACGATATAGATAGATCGGAATGTTCTAAACGGAATTTTCGTTTTGATCAGATACCTTATTTTTCCACCCTCGTTTTTCAATAGTTCTAAAATTTGGAGTATTCCTGATTTTAATTAGATAGGAGGCTAATTTCTTTAGCTCATCATCGTTTTTGTGACCTTCAAATGGGATAGGGTAAATAGCATTTCCATAATTTAATTTTGATTTGTGTGGGGTGTCATCTATGATCAATGTACGTTTTAAATTATAACCTATACGTTTTACTTTTTTTAGGGGCTTCACATAATGATAGTGGTTAGAATCAGAAGTATATTCTCTGCTTTCATCCATTTCAATGTTTCTACGAAAAGTAGCTCTGGATCTTCCCCAAATAAATTCAAATGTATAGTGCCTCAAAATCGTTTTCTCAACGACTTCCTGTACATATTCATCACCTGCTGAGGACCATATTGCCATTAGATAAAATGGGTATACTGAATCTAGAAACTTTTGTAAGTACGGTCTTTCATATACTATATAATCAAAGACAGATATGCCCATCAAATCATTTGATTTTTCATGAGATGCAAAAACTAATGTTTCATCGATGTCCAGAATTAGTAATGGTTTATTCATGATATACACTGAGTTGCAACACAATATAATGTAAGAGAATAGAATAGAATTAGTTTTTTCCGGAGTTTTGGGTTTTATTTTTAAACCTTCGCATAATTAGAAGGCCAATTATGGTGAATAAGCTAGTCAGCGTATTAAATATAATGTCGTTTATATCAAATACTCTAGAAGGCAAAAAGAACTGGATGCTCTCGTCAATTATCCCAAGAGGGATAGTGATGAGTAAGGAAAAACCACCGATTTGCAATACATTCTTTTTGTCTTTTAATCGTTCTTGCATTGCCATAAATACAAATAATGTCAAGATGGAATATTCAATTAAATGACTTCTCTCGGTGATTCCCAAACGTAAAAATGATAATATGAATACAGCTGATAAGCCTATCCATATTGTGATATTCATGTAAAGGTGATTGCTTGGAAGACCATGAGTAAAAATAGAAATTCCAGTGAACACCATTGCAGTAACAAAAATTACCGCTTGAATGGTTTGATTATTTAGCACATCTAGTACTGGACGCCCTAGAAAAAGAACAAATGATATGGCAATTATTACAATAGATACGAGTATCCAATATCTTTTTTCTTTACGAGAAGTAAAATGTATCATAGACTATAAGTAGAATTTGTTCCTTTCTCATTCGTTCTATGGTTTGCAACGATTAGGAAATTACTTATTTTCTGCTTTTTCCTGGTTGGATTCCTTCCATTTCTTATTGTTATAATATGCAGTCCCTAAAAGTGTAAATCCAATAAATAAACCGTAAAAATAATCCTGAAATGTGCTTCCTTTTACTGCCATAATAATTCCAGAAATTATTCCTAATATTCCGATGACCATAACGATTTTATTGATTGTTTCCACGTTATTCATAGTGCAGTGTTTTGTTCACCATTAAGTTACGATTTTAATACCAAATAACTTCATTTTGAGGCCGCATTTTACTCTATTGAAAATAGAATCTTCTTATACTCTGAAAAGGTGTTATCTAATGAAATATATGAGAGATAATATTGGGCAGAAGTACGATAAAGAAAAGAAGGCGATATTTCCATTCCATTTTATAGCTCATCCATTCTTTGAAAGTGTATTTGCTCCATCCTATATTTAATAGTAAAAGAAAATAGCCTACCAATTCAAGAATATTGTAAATACTTAATAGGGCGATTAAATGGTCGTTTAAATAGAGCTGCAGGAGAAAAACTACTAAAACCTTATATCCTAATGGAATACTACTGATCATAATCAGAAAAAGAAGAATCCAAAAGATGAATCCAACATAGATAAAGTAATCAACCTGGGCGAAAACGGGAATACTTAATGTGAGCAAAGTAATTTCAAGGACTGGTTTAGAGGGTCTTATTGAAACGGCTGCGGTAATGAGCAAGAACAGTCCAAATAGGATGTCAGTATAGATGCTTTCATAAGTGATTGGTATGAATTCTAAAAATATATCCATTCTTGCTTGTAGCCTGATAAATGACCGGACTAAAATCCACACTCCAGTAAGTACGAGTAAACTACAAATAAGTATTCTTCTTAAGCTTGAGATTTGCATGGTTATTTTTTACAAACTTTTATATGATTCTTTCGAACAATTCAGTTATTTAAGTTTAGCATTGAAATTTAGATGGACCACCTCAATCATTAGCACTTAAGAAAAGGTTACCTTAAATTACTAAAGAAAGTCCATATTTCATCGCATGCATTGATTTCTCTGCTTGTATTTCCTATTATTCTTTTGTTTAAATATTGCCTGCTGCCAGGCCAGGTGTGCCCACCTCCGTCTATTTTATAAAATTGTAATGCGCCTCTGGACTTACAATTTGAGTACGTAGATATTTGTACAGTGGTACCATCTTTTTTATCCTTATTGGGTAGATCAATGTTCGATGGAGATGCATCACAATTATTTTTTGATTGCCAAAATTGAAGAAAATCATCATTTGAAAGGACCTTGCCTCTACTTTTACCATTTTTATACAATCGAACATTACCACCTTTATACGGTACTATCGGGTCCGCTGTTCCATTCATGACCAAAACAGCCACGGGCATTTCAGGATTGCATAAAGGGAGGTATTCTTCTGAAATTGAGGCCGTTAGAATAGCCCCTCCTCTGAAAACATCCGCTCGATCGCATAACAATCTGGTGGACATGAAACCGCCATTTGACATGCCTGTGGTGAATATTTTCGAGTCATCAATAGAATGCTTTTGTTTGAGTGTATTTATTATTTCGACGATAAATCCCACATCATCCACATCTTTATTTTTTGGTTTAATATTTTGAGATCGACCGTCATTCCAGTTGCGTTCAATGGCATCCGGGTAGACTACGATAATTCCCTCCCGGTCAGCGATTTTATTAAATTGATTATAGGTCAGGTTCGGTGTACTTTTCCCTGTACCTCCTCCTCCGTGAAGATGAAATAGCAAAGGAGCTGGTGATTGCAGTTTATTTTTTGCAGGAATATATACCCAATATGTCCTGTCTCGATCTTGATAGGTGAAGCTTTCTTGCAGAATTTTGTTTTCTGATTCGTATGGGCGTTGAATTGATTTACAACTTCCCCAGAGTAATACGGCCCAAAGTGTGAAGAGTATATATTTCATATTAATTACTGATGTGGTTTTTGCTCGAAACATCGATGTCCGTATTCTATTTGAGAACGTAAAAGGTAAGGTGTAGTTACCAGAATACGGTGTCGAGCACCATTAAAATTTTATTAAAGGACTGTGCAACGGAGCAATTGCCTATTTACCTTAAAAGGGTTATGATTCAAAATTTTTCTCTTTCAAGTGAATACAGCGCACTATATAGATCGCCTGCCATGAATTTCAAGATGTGTGATGTGCCTGATTTTGTAATCGTGTGGCAGTCTATCCTTTTATAATGTGTGCATTTAATCGATATTCATCCAGTTGCATGAGTAATCGATGGAGAGGCTGCAACGTATTCCTGTATTATGTTGATAGGGAAACCATCAATCGCTTAAGCCATAAATAATGCAGAAATCCATGTCAAACTTCCAAACCTTATTTTATTGACATGCTTCAAGTATTTCATCGTTCGTGAACGGAAAAATCGGATCACCAAAAACTATGGATGGTCTGAATATGATGTCAATATCTTTGGATTCCAGAAAGGGTTTCAAATAACAAAAATCGGTGAGTTCAAAATCTGCACTGTCGATATATAAATTATTGCTTGATTTAAGCAAAGGGAACAAGTCTTCCAATGAATACCCTAGGCCATTCTTCTTGAAACTACTATCCAGTATTACCGTTGAAAGTGCATCAAATGACTCTGATGATAATTGAGTTTCAGTGGGTAGTGCAATAGAAAAAAGGGTAATATTTTCTAAATTTCTGAATACGTCAATTTCCCCAATTGAGTCATCTCCGTTGGCCATTATTATTTGAAGTATTGTTTTTACTTTATGCAAACCCGTTACTTTTTCGATGTCAACAGAAGAAGCAATTTTGAAACTCACAAGATCTTCCACATTTGGAAACTGGACTTCATTGAGTGCTGCATTTGACAAAATAGTAATGGCGGAAGCGGAAACCAATTTTTCAAATGAAATAGCCTGGGTTATTGTGCCTCCTATAGCCAGACCTTCAAACCCTACTGTTTCAATATTTTTAAATGCATTAACAGCATTATATCCTTCTAATACTAATGAAGATGAAACTGATTTAATATTTTGAAAACAACTTAAATCTACATCTTCGGCTTCTTCTCCAATAATTATAGTACCATTGTATGCTACGGTTTCCAAAAGCTTTTCACAATAAACATCCAAATCAGTTTGTGATCGTATTTCTAATGTTTTTGGCAATTCAACTTCTTTGCCACAACTCATAAATAATAATGATAAAAATACGAGTACATTGGTATGTCTGAAATTCATAACGTTTATTGGTTTAATTTACGATTATTCAAATATACTAATTAATTAAAAAAAATCTAGGGTGACCTTAAATATTGTTGAACGAACAAAACGAGTGTAAATTGCTGATAACTAGGTTGGTCGTGTTTACCCTTTCTCTTGTTAATAGTAAAAAGTAAAAAACAGGAATAAACGTAAAACCAAGCAAAGTAAATTTCTATAAACAATTAAAATATGTAATCAAGTAAGATTGAGATCAGGCCATCAAAGATCCAATTCCAATAACGATGATCCACAAAATAATAGAAGCACATCCTGATTTTGCCTTTTGCGGTGTTCTCTGATTCTTAGTATTTGGAGTGGCCCACCCATTGCTCTCATACACTTGAATAAGCGCTGACATTTGTTTCAAGCAATCAATATTTGTTCTTGCATTTGGAATGGAGACCAATCTAAAAAACTCTGCATCCAATTGGCTTTTATCCCAAGGGGAATACTTTTCTACTAGGAGTTGATCTTCTGTCTTTGCGTTGGAAGCCGATAAATTTTCTTCTGATTGGGTACTTGAATCATTGGATTCTGTGGACTCTGGAAACACAATTTCATCCCCATACTTACAAGTAATGGAAATCTTTTTATTATTGCGGTTTTCCCACATTTTAAGTGCTGGATTCTCTAGTTCTTCTTCTACAGTTCGTTTGAGTGTGTAATTATAAAAAGTACCACCGGATTCGTTGGGTGCCACACTCAATTCAAATTTTCCACTCAGTTGTTTGGATTTTTCATCGCTGACTTTGCTTCTTAAATACCGCTTTATTCCGTTTGCAACTACAGATGGGTTTGGGTGTGAAAATATACCAACTTGGTCTCCATTATTCAGGACCATTCCGTTAAAATATACATCATCCGATTGATAATTTTTCGGTATGTCGGGATCAATTGCAAAAGGTAGTTCAGGTGTGCCAATGAGCATGGGCTTATCTATGAGTAAAAATGTTCCACCTTTCTCTTTGGGTATGAATAATTGAGCAAGAAAGACTCCGTTGGGTTGGGTCCGGTCATACCCTTTAATGATAAAGGCATCTTTTTTTTGTTCATTTTCATCCGCAAGCATTCCTTCATACCCCACTACAAACTGATCTCCGTTGCGATCTGATTTTTTTGCAAGTCGATAAGCAAACTCTTCAGGGTCACCTCCAGGCTGTAGCATATTTTTATAGATTTCCTCTCCTTTCCATTCAAATAAAAAGGGGATTAAGGCATCTGATATATTATGTCTTAAAAAAATGGCCCAATCAAGGGCATACATGACGTTGTCTTGCAATCTATTGTTTCCATTAAAAGGGTCCATAGTGTATTTGATTTATTTAATTAAGTAAGTTATTATTTATTCTTGGAATCCGTATAAGGTCAGGTTTAATCACATCCGCCGCATCCACCACATCCACTGCAACCATCACATCCACTATCCCATCCGTCTGAGTCTGAAAAGAATCCTCCTGAATCATTGGCTTCCTCATCTAGTTCGTCTATTTTTTTGTCAAAATCAGAAATATGTGGATCAAATTCAACATTCGTGTAAAAAGGGTCAGAATATATCCAGATATCATGATCGTCGATCACTTTTTTCTCTCGTTGTATTTTTTTGAGTAAGGTAAAATCAACCTTTGTTAAATCCGAATGGTGAAAATTTTTGAGGAGTAAAATATTACCGCCTAGTTCACGAAAGAGTTTTGTGGCTTGTGGAGTATCATTTTTAAAAACTCCACCGATCGTTTGGTCAAGTTGAAAAAAATAGTCAGAGAGTCGTCTTTTTAAATCTTTCCCAGTTTCCGTCATTCGTATCATTCTGAAAAGATCTGAAATGAATGATTTTTTATAGTAATGTTCTATGGATGCATTGCTTCGAATTTTCTTTTTGAATGCCCAATCTCCCTTAGAGACATCATAAACTATTTTCATAAAATGTCTCAGCAATATCAATTGGTGAGGATTTTGTTGGTACAATTCTAGAAATACGATTTCATGATTTTTGGGTATGTAATTTGAGAAATTTTTTCCTGCCACGACATAGGTATGATCGTTCACACTTGGGTCCAATGCTCTTTGATTTGGAGTTATTTCTTTAAATGTCAGCACATTCTTTAACAACAGATCTTTAAATGTGACTTTCAAAAGATAGGTAAAGCTAATAGAATTACCTTCTTTTAGAAATGAAGTTTCTGCGGGTGTTAGACGTGATAGTATGTTCATTGATTTCTAAATATTAATTTGGGGATGACCCAGTTTCTTTTTCGGTTGACTCTCGTAAAGTTGATCTCTTTCATTCGGGTATCTGGATCTGGCCATAGGTCTTTAGGAGGACTTACTTCAAACATGGACTGATACAATTCTAAGGTTGCTCGATATTGATCTTTGAATAGAGTTTTTTCTTCTTTGCCTTTTGTAGGTCCATGATGAATTTCCATCTGGAGTAAATCTTTACAGAATTCGATCCAATAAGATTGCGTATATAATAAATGTAGATGCCAGACTTGATCTACTTGATCGGAAGGAGTAAGAGATTGATCAGAAATGGCAATGAGAAAGATAAATTTTTTATACTCCATAATGGCCCGGATAGAATAGGCTAGGCCCCAAGCATTTTCTCTTGATAATCGGTCTGTAAAAGTAAAGGAAGAAGATGGGTCATCTATCTCAAAATTTTGAATTTTAGTCCATAATTGAAGTTGAGATGTATTCATAATTACTTTCGACGTGTACAGAAATGGGTTATCGAGTTAATGATCAAATATATTTAAAAATTCGATAAAGACATTGAATTATTTAGGTTCGTGGCGGGTTAAGAGTTCATGAAATAGAATTTATAAACGAATTTATTTCAAGTTTTGTACAGTAAAAAGATACCATTAAATCTGAAAATTAGGTTACATACTGTGATAAGGTAGTCCGAACTCTTGGATATTTCAGATAAATTCTTCTTACATTGGGCTTTGAAAACTAAAGCGTGTGTTAAACCAAGAAACAAATTATTTGGAGCCCTACAAAGACAATGTTTTCTTATGGAAATGACAATTGAAGAAGTGAAAGCATTTCGTGATGAATTAATAGCTGGAAATACTTCACGGCTTAAAACTATATATTTGGCTTTTAAAGATGACTGCGTCAACTTCTTAAACGTCAAATTTCCGAGTGCAAATCAGAACTCAGAAGATATTTTTAATGATGCCTTAATTGTTTTGCACAATAATATAGTGGCTGGAAAAGTCACCCATTTCACATCAGTAAAATCCTATCTCATTAGTGTTTGTGTTAATCTCTGCAAACGCAATAACCATTTAAAAAATAATTTTGAAAAAAAAATAGAGGAAATTCGTTTACATTTCTCTCTTTTTAGTGATAGTAGTATAGAAGAGGAAGAGGAGAAGGATTTCATGAGAGCTACTAGCAAAGAAGCGTTGACTTCACTTTCTGAAAAATGTCAGACAATAATCACCTATTATTATCTGTATCAGATGAAAATGAAAGAAATTGCGGAGAAACTAGAGCTGTCAAGTGCGGATGTAGCTAAGACATTAAAGAGTAGATGTTTTAAATCTCTTATTAAAAAAGTTAATGAACTACTGAAATCAAGATCATGAAATTCACAGACGAAGAATATTCATTAATTCAAGATTACTTGAATGATAACCTAACCGAAGGAAATCGGTTGCGATTTGAAGAAAACATGAAAAATGAAGAGTTCAAACTAGAAGTGGTCACGCAGTTGTCCGTTTTGGGAGCTTTGCAAGATGAAGCAAATGCATCACTAAAAGAAAAGATTTTGACTTTTGAAACCGAGGTGGAGAAAGCAAAAGAAACGGTAAAGCCTATTACAAAAACCAAAGTAATAGGGATAGGTAAATATTTAAAATATGCAGCGGTTCTTGTACTATTAATTGCAGCAGTGATGGTCTTTCAGTGGAGCTCTAATACCACACTTTCTTCCGATGAGATTTATGCTCAAGCCTATCAAACATATCCAGCAACGGAAATCA
Organism: Saprospiraceae bacterium; assembly: GCA_029212405.1. Taxonomy (GTDB): domain Bacteria; phylum Bacteroidota; class Bacteroidia; order Chitinophagales; family Saprospiraceae; genus CAJXUU01. The sequence continues at coordinate 8,628 of JARGNR010000060.1, read as the reverse complement.
AAAGAGGAAAAGAGGATGAAGCATATACCGTGCTCAAATCTGCCATGGACTTATATAGAAATGGAAAGTATACGGCTGCACTCACAGAGTTTGAAGCATTAAATATGAATGACCCGAATGTGAATTTGTACATAGGAGTCTGCGCAATGGAAACGAGTCAATTTGATAAAGCAAAGACTTATTTTGATCAAGTAAAAGAATCAAATGCTACAGATGTAAAGCAAGTAGCCGAATGGTATTCTGTACTGGTTCATTACAAACTTCAAGAAACAGAAGAGTTTTCACAAGGTTTAGATGAAATATTGAACAACAAGGCGCACCTTTTCTATGCCAAAGCCAAAGATTTAAAGTCAACTTTATAGTTAATAGTCTTAATATATAATTAGTTGGATTTAATTTTTCGAACCCCAAGGAATATTCCAAACAATAGAACCAAACCAATCGCCAAATACATCCACATAGGAGAAGCTTCTGCAATACTCATAGGCGATGTATCTCCAATCAAAACGATATTGGACCAATATTTTGGTGCCTTCAAAGTAGGGAAAGCCGTTTCTAAGTAAGTAAGTTTAGCCTTTTGTAATGCTACATCCTTATCTTCTCCATTCGCTAGGTTCTCATTAAACGAAGCCATGATTTTTGAAGTTGGATCATCGTAGGCGGCCCAAAGACTGGATACAATAGCAGGTGCTCCAGCCACAGCAAATCCTCTGGCCAAACTCTGAGTACCTTCTGCACTATAAATCTTTCCAGAACCACTGTCACAAGAAGAAAGAATAACCAACTCATTTTCCAAATTCATTTGATAGATTTCGTTTACTTTCAGGATGCATTCCTCTTTTCGGTCATCAAAAATTAATGCAGATTGCTCTGGAAATTTGGTATTGATTATTCCATGCATGGCAATGTGCAAAATAGAAGAAGAATTTGCCTTTGCTATGAAATTTTCTTTATTCGCAGACTGATTTATAAATGTAGAACCGCCCCATATCAAATTGGATGATTCGATTTCTTGTGGAGCTTTTGACAATTGGGACAAGGGTAAAAAGTCTTTTGAAATAACATTGACCAACGAAGAATTGAGTTGATCAGAATAGGTGCTCCCGAATCCCACATAATCCATTGTATAGTCTATTTTTTTTGTTGCATTCTCCAAATCATTGTTGGAAAGCAAATAGGAAATAGGATAGCGTTGGATCAAATATTCCTGACCATTTAAAAGCGCTTCAAAAGGGAGTTTTAGCAATTGATCGTCCCCAATAATTTTTAATCGTTGCTCCTTCCCATGGGTATGAGGCTTCACTAATACACGATAGAGTTTTTGGAGTAATTCTTTTCGGGTTTCATTACCATCTTCCAGGTTGTCTCTTGCCTGGTTGATATCGGAGAGAAGTACATTATCGGCAAGGGTAGAAGTAAGTTGACATTCTTGTTGGGTGATCGCAAAACAATAGAGGGAATCACTCCCAAAATAATAATCGAGCAATAAATCTCCTGCCTGTAGATTATTTTGTACTTGTTGAATAGTGAGAGGACTCACTTCTGCATAAATATCAGCATAGTATTTAGGATATCTTTCTCCAATGTTTTTTACAAAGGCTTCATATTCACTTTGTACCAAACTCAAGGCACTGTACAAAGAATCTTTTTGAAGGAAGTCTGTATTATTCTGAATTCTGCTATAGGTTCTATTTATATTCCGGACAAATAAGGCTTCCTGTTGAGACAAAGAATCAGGAAGTAGTTCTCGAAATACTTTGTTGTTTATCGCTTTTTCTTTTTGCAGGAGAGACTTGTTGGTAGATGCATATTGATACGCCAGTTCGAGGTATTCATTTTGATGTGTTTGCTTATAAAGTGACACATATGTTTTTACAGCCTCTTGATACAGCTGTTTGATTTTATCAGAAGCGATAGATTTTTTGACTTCATTATAGGTGGACAATCGATCTCGATCAAAGACGATTTTGATTTCTTCATAGATGTCGGCTGCTTCTTCAAGAAATTTGGAGTCCCCAGTTTGTTGATATTGTAAATTTTTTGTTATGGCTATTTGGTTGAGACATGTTGCAAAATTTATAGGGTTTAGAATAGATTGGTTGGAGTTATTTATTAATGATTCGTAGCTGCTGTTAGGGGGTAAATAAAGATCTCTTGCTTTATTGTATCGTGCAAATGCTTCTTCATATTTGCCTTCTTTTACCAATATGTCTGCTAGGTTTTCATATCCAAATGAAAGTCGTTTGATATCAACTGTTGCTGAATTTTCAAGATCTTGGATTTGAGAGAGAACAGTTTTTTTAGCTGCTACATAATCTCCTAAATGTTTGTATGTAATTGCTTTAGCATTTTGATACCTTGAGAACATTTTGGTATATTCATATTTATCAAACAGCAACTTCATAGAATCTAATTGATTCGAACATTGAGTGTAATTTCCTAAGTCCAAATTTGAAAGCGCAGAATTAAAATAGCATACTACTAGATCACGAAAGAACTTTTTTTCATCGCTTTTATAAAAGACAATGGCATTCTTACAACTTGCAATGGCATCTTCAAATTGATTAGAAGAATATAAATCAAAACCTTTCATTTTATAATAATTTGCTTGCAGCTCTTTATCTTTAAGCTCTGGTAATAGGTTTTCTACTCGATCAAATATTAAATTAGCATTATACCCATCTCCTATATTGGTGAAGAAACTAGCATTATCCAATAATTTGCGTGCGTGCCATCCTTTGTCTAAATCTTCAATTTGTTCCCATAATTGAGCGGCTTTATTCAAGTACATAGATGCCTTGGCATATTGGCTCAAAAATCTATAGGAATTTCCTATGTTGGCTTGGGTTAATGCGTAATGATATTCACTTTTAATGTCACATTTTTGCCAATAAAAAAGTGTGGAATCCAACCAATACTTTAAGGCATTGGTATCATCTTCTTTGCTAAAATAAATTGCACCTTGTCTTTGATAAAGCAACGCTTTTTGGTTACAATCTAATTGGGATAAATTTCTTGTTTTGAAATCATCTAATACGGATTGCGCCTTCACTAATTCATAATTTCTCAAATAATTACTGATTTCCGAGAAAAAGTCTTCAAACTCTTTCGAACCATAATTTTTTGAACTTTCTTGACTTTGTAGATTTATAGCAAAAAGGAAAGTTGTAAAAATCAATAAAATACGAATATGTTTCATGTTTAGATCTTTTCAATATGGACAATGAAGGTAGTAAATAATAAAATAGCCCATGCGAAAGACATGGGCTATTGAAGTTGGATTTTTATACTGCTTTAGATTTTTACAAATGTTTTTTGACCAGTTTTATTTGGTGTTTCATATTGTAAGAAATACATGCCACTCGATAGTTGATCAATAGCAATTTCAATTTGGTTTGAATTCAATGATTTCTTTTGAGACAACACTTGTCCTCTTGAATCCATAATTTGCACATTAATTTGTGGTTGAATAACATCAAATTTTAATGAGACAAGATTATTCGCAGGATTTGGGAAAAGTGTTTCTGAACTAGCAATTGAAGTATTATCATTTCTGCCATCTCCTCCCCAGCCATGTCCAGGTTCATCAATAATTTCCGTGCATCCATCTTTAATTAATTTTTGAGCTTCTTTGGCATTTATAAAGCCATAAGTCAGAATTTTACCTTGTAAATCAGATTTATAATCTGCTCCACTCAAAATCGCACACTTCACTTCCTGATAATCAAATGCCGTTTGATTTCTTCCTAAAAAAGCAGCAACTCCTGAAACAATTGCAGTAGCTTGTGACGTACCTGATTTATATTCTAGATTAAAATCACTATCCACATACCCTGCTATCTTATTTCCAGGTGCAGTTACATCTATGGAGTATAGACCATAATTGCTGTATTCTGCCAATACTTGTTCTTCACAATCAAATGCAGCAACTGTCAACAAGTTGTATGTTGAAAATTCTGAAGGAAAACAATTTGGACCATTCGTTTTATCCAATTCAGTAGCTTCATTTCCGGCTGAGGCCACAATCAATACATTATTTTGTTCGATTATGTCAATCACATCTTTGACCATATCTTGGACTTCGCCATCTTCGCTATCATAATAACTGGTACTCATGTTGATAATATCTGCCCCATCTACGACTGCTTCTTCTAGAGCAAGAATAATATTTGCAAGTTCACCATAGCCATCGTCATCATGTGTTTTTCTAATATCCCAAGAAATTGTATTGGGATGTAAATTTGTTAATTCAGCGTATGTGCTCTCAATGATTGAAAAAACATGGGTGCCATGTCCATTAAAATCACGTGCCATTGCATTGCCATCTACATAGTTCCATTGGGCAACTGGTACCACACCATACGAGCTTCCTTCAAAGCCTGTATCCAAAATGGCAACCTTTATATCAGATCGTTCTCTAGTTCGGCCGGTATACTCATAACAATAATTTTGAGAAGTACTACCAGGGTTAGTTGATAAGGGATCTATGGTATAATAATAATTGAGATCTGCATCGTCCACTTTTGGCCTTCCTGACGCACCTTCTTTTTGTTCATTAATATCAAGTATTTCTATTCCAAGCGCTTGGTTGTAATAAGGGAAGTCCACATTTAGACTCATTTCCCATTTACGTGTTCCGGTTAGGGGACTTACCCATACCTCATCACTTTGCAAATCTATCATAGCTTGATTGATTTCAGCTTGTGTTGTGCCGGGTTCAAATTTGATCAAATAAGATCGGTCGGCATAGGGTGCTATGCCCACTTGGGAGAGCAAACTTGTTGTGGCCAATGCGACCATGACAAGGGTTGTAAGTATTGTTTTTGTTATCATTTTCATTTTTTCCTGTTTATGAATGAATTGGTGTTTTTTAATAAATTAAGGTTGTGAGTTGCTCACTGCAGCAACCCATTGGGTGTAATCTTCTGCTATCGGTTACTTTGAAGGTAAAATAGTCATTTTATAAAATCTTAGAATTTGGGAATTGTACTATCAGCAATTTTTGTAAAGTACTTGTCATTTTATGGGCTATATACCCAATTAATAAACTTCTGTGACTACTATTCTTCAAAATGTGAGTAGCTGAGGTCAGTTAAATTCAGTATTCATACTTTTCTGTTTTAGTTGGTGAGTAAGCTATTATCGTTTTATTATGCACGTATTTTAAAAAGGTAAACACTTAGCGGATAAATATTTTTTTTTTCAAATGAATTGTTTTCTGTATTGTTTCAAGATATCCTAACGGGACTCGCCAGAATGAATAATCATTTATTATTTTATTTCTTTTTTTAATGCGCTCCTAAGCCCATAAAATTAAGGCCCTTGAGTGAAAATAGTACTTTTAATTTGGTCGAAGGAATCATTCAAGTGTGTTTACCTTTTTTTAACCTCATAGATAATTAGACGTAAATCTTTTGTTAAACCAAAATCAATTATCATGAGAAAAATTTTATTATTTAACAACCAATTTAATTGGGTTCAATGCTGTTTTATGGCATTTGTTCTCTTGTGTTTAAACACCAATTTAAACGGTCAATGCAATTGTGATCTGCTTACGATAGACCCACCACAATGCCAACAGGAAACCGAATTGACTTTTCAGCACGGGACCAATATTACAAATGAATTGAAAAGTGCCATTCTTGCCAATTGCAGAATTAGAATTAAAAACACCTACTTTTCCTCTTCTAGTTCTGGATCGTACGGAAATGTGACATTTTTTGTGTCTCCCACCGTTTTTTCAAACATCCAAGACAAAGAAATAATCCTGGAACAAGGGGTAACCCTCCAAGGGGTACAAGGTGGTTTTTCGGATTGCAGTCAATCTGTATTTACGTTTGATGGGAATGATGTAAGAAACATCGTCATTAGAGGGGAATATGATATCTGTGAACTGGGAGATCAACCCACGATTAGTGCAGGAAAACCCAATTATGAAGATATCCCCGAACAAGGATATTTAGTTGCTGCAGACGGTGATGGAGAGCCTTATTTGAATGCGAATGATGAACCCAATTATGTGTATTCTGATGGAGATGCAAATCCTTATTACGATGATAATGCAAATCCAAACTTAATTGTAAATAACAATTTCCCAAAAGTCGAGGCCAATTGTGATTACAACGATTATGTTTGTAATCGAGATATTATTGTTTGGTGCCCATTTAGCCTGGAAGGCAGACACTTAATTGCTTTGCACGGGGTAGATAATTTTTCAGTGCACAACATTCGATTTGAGAAATCTGCAGGTGGAGATGCTATTCATATTACCGACGATAGAGATTTTAATCCTTCTCAAGTTGTAAAAATGAACAACAGTTATTTTTATAAAAATGCGAGAACAGGAGTCGTATTTGTCAATGCAAAATGTTCTAAAGTCGATTCTTCAACATTTGTTGAGAATGGGAAGTATATTCCTGCGGATTTCATAGAACTCAGAGGAGCGATTGCCTTTCACCAAAACAGTAATGAAGGATCAGTAACAGCTTACAATGGGAAGGAAACTAGATGGTCCCAACGGATCAATGAAGTGCGTCATTCTCAATTCGAAAACAATGCAGCCAACGAATTCAGCTTTGATTTGCCTTTGAGAATTCAAGATTGTAATAATGTCAACATCAAAATCATTGACAATTGTGTGCCTTTTGCTTCGGATGTGATTGCATTTAAAAGCGTGTCAGAAGACCAGGTAGGACAGATTCGATTTTCTGATTTCACTGTATTTGATTTTACCAATAGTGTTATAACTGTGGATCCAGATTGGACGAATGGAGGAAATTTAAGACACCGTTTTACCAATTTTTCTGTGACTGCAGGAGCTCCGCAAAGTGGTTATGAAGTAAACAATCAATCATTTTGTCAGAATTTGTTTGTAGCGGATTGGTGTCAAACGAATGTGAGTGATGATCTGTGTGGTCAAATTTTTTCTTGCAGCCCCGACAACAATTATTCTTGTCTTGATGGAGGAACATGTTGTGAATTATCAAGTAATATCGAAACCAATATTGAAACCACTTGTGAATGTGATTTCTTGTTTATGGTGGACGAATCAGGAAGTGTTATGACAGACGAGTGGGAGAATATGGAGTGTACTATTTTCAACTTGATGACCGATTTGAATGCCTTGTGTACGGATACTACCCAATGTTTTATCAGTGAGGAAGAAGGATACGATCAAGCATGTGTGGACAGTATCAATGGATTGGTACGATTTGCCGTTGTTCAATGGTCATCTAGAAGACAACAATACATCTATAGTGACTTTGATTCAATACCCTATCATTTTACTAGAAAATATGGGGGAAGTACATGGGTAGATAATGCATTCACTTTTGTAAATGATGAAATCGATGGGGGAGGCCTTAATCCAAAAACCAGAATTAATGGATTGGATCCTACAAAATGTCTGAAAACATTATTGTTTACAGATGCGGATTGTGATGATTTTAATGCGACAGCTATTGCAGAAGCATTGCAATTGGCGACCGAAAGTCTTTCCACGATTGATATTGTTGATTATGATGGAGGATATCAAAATTGTCAAGGGGCAATCGATGTAGCCGTTAATGGAGGAATTTTTCCCGCTGCTTTTGATTGTGAAGATAGTGGAATCGTTGTAGATGATTTCATTGATTCTGTAATCACTCATGTAATCACTATTGATGTTGATCAATGTAGCAATCCAGATGTAGAGTGGACAGTTTCTAACGGAGGAGAGATATTGGACTCCAATGCTGATGGAACTCAAATTACCGTAACCAATACCGGACTGTATGAAGTAGTAGTGTTGTGTGAGTCTGGATGTGTTAACATTTTGGAAGAAAGCTTCGATATCGATGGCTTAGGAATTAATAATATTGTGGAAGACACCTATACAGATACTAGAACTGTTGTGAATAGAGATCAACTGATTGATGGTCAATGGTTATCTCCGGGTGAAAGAGAACAATATGAATTGGGACTTCTTGAAAGCAACAACAATCAAGGAATTATGGTGTATCCAAATCCAAGTTCTGGAAGTATAACGTTTGAAAATCCATTTGGTGCAGAAAGTGGGACGTTTGAAATAATTGATATTCAAGGACGTATCGTCAAAAAAGGAAAATTCGGACCTAATACTTCAAAGATAGATTCGGAATTTGTGAATGCTCCTTCAGGAGTGCTGTTGTTGAAGATAAAGAGTGATAAAGACGGGACAGAATCAGTGGTGAAATTTATCAATCAAAATTAAACATACAATCAAAACACGTTGAACATACAATTGCGTTTTGAAACATCACGGAATACCTGTTTATGCGGGAGGATGGGTTATACACAGCAATTGGCTCATCCCCCATTTTTTAACCTTTTAAATTCTAAAATCATGAAAAAAATTGCACTCATTTTTGCGGTAGTTCTAGGCAGTTCTATTTGGTTTGCTGCGGATCCGCCTTTGAATTATTTTGAAGACGACAACCTATGTCCATGCCATCACGATCCCACGAAGTTATGCCCATGTTCAAGTACAAATGGATTTAATGGATAGAAGAAAATAAATTACATTTCGATTAGTTCTTTATCCTCCTTAATAAAACAGGAGTGAAAGGTTAGTAATTTTATTGGGGATTTCCTGAAAAGGAGTCCCCAATT
>JARGNR010000206.1 GCA_029212405.1 Saprospiraceae bacterium | reverse complement strand
ACCGTCAATATACCTGCCTTTTATAGTTTCTGATTTTGATGGGTTGGATCTCCAATATTTTATTTTAACGGGTTGGTGAAAATGGTGAATTTGAATTATATCCTCCCATTCACCATATCTGCATGCAATATAAATCGTGTCAGAAGTAAATATTTCTTTCTTATTAATTTTGAAATATCCTTTGTCTACTATCAAAGAGTCTACTACTTTTTTATAATGAAACAAAGTGTCATTAATCCTATAATATTCTTCGAATGATTTATTGTTTACTTTCCTTCTGCTATAAGCATGTACATTCCCATACCAAACTTTTTCAATGAGATTTCCTTTCCTGTTTAAGTCTTGTATTTTTTCATTTTCAAAAGTAAGGGGCCAATTGAAATACTCAAATTTAGTTGTAGTTTCATGCGGAAGGGTCAATAGTGAAGCAATTATTAAATAAAACATATCCTATTTAACTCAATAATTATTCTTCTATTTTTTAAATTATCGGAAATATCGTTCTTAGTATCGAATCAAATGAAAGAAGAAAAATATAGAAAAGTGATGAGAAAATAGTGCGGCTTATTTATTATTGAACACTAGTCATTTGAAAGGCTTTATTTTTGACCTTATTTCCTCTTTCTTTGCTTGTGATTCTGATTGAATTATATTCAACCTGGTGGCAATTCCATTGGGCATAATTGCATCTATCGTCAACTGTACCCCGTTCTTATTGTTCGAATAATTTATTCAATTCCAAATATTCAGTTTCTAGGTAGAAGATATCCCATTCACCAAACTCGTAATTTCCTAAATTTGCAGCCCTTGTAAAAAAGAAATATTTACCGTCTCGTGAAAATCGAGGGCCACTTTCTTCATCTTTTGAATTTACTTTAATTCCTATTGGTTTAGCTTTACTCCAACCATTTTTTGTACGTTTCGAAACATAAATATCCTCTCCTCCTAATCCTCCCGGAGCACTATGTGAATTGAATACTAAATAATTCCCATCTGGAGATACTGCAGGAGAATAAATCCAATATTTCTCATCATCAAAAAATCCACCTATTTCGATTGGGTCAGAAAACGCCCCATTGGTATATTTGGTTTCATAGAGTTTAATCGCTTTTGTGCCGCGTGTCATTGTCGTATAATAGAAGGTTTCATCATCTAATGGAAACAAGAAATTAGCATTTGAGGACGGCCATTCTTCCCCTTCTACTTGCACATCATTGATTGGATGTGGTAGTGGTTCTGGGTCACTCCAACCAGTATCCTGTTTTTTCATCATCCAAATATTCATATCAAAGTTTCCTTTATTTGGTTGATCAGGTATCGGTCGTTCAGAGCCAAAAAAGAATAATTCTCCATTGGGAGTTATTGATGGTGCTTCGTCTCTATCCGTAGAAAATTCACTAACTCTTGGTTCTGTCCAAATTCCATTTTCAAAATCAGTTTCGTATATTTTCTGCTTTTCTTCTGGTGCTCTTCTAGAGAAATACGCTTTTCTCCCATTTGGTGAAAACATAATATCAAACTCACTTTTCTCTTTAATCGATATTACTCCTGGAGCAAATGGAATTGCTTTATCAACACGATTTGAAGAATAGTTTAATTCCTTTATTGAATGCTGCTTTTGGTTGCATGAAACAAAAAGAATTGCCATTGCTAATAAAAACGCATACTTATTCATTTGATCTTTTTTATAGAGCATCTCAAAATTATATTTTAAAACCATTTTTAGTTAAAATATTGTAATACCAACTGTAAGAAATATCTCCCCTCTCATAGTATTCTTGCACCTCTTCTATGCTTCCTTGTTCTCCAAAGTTTTTGCTATATTTCAAATTTCCATCCTCGTCAAAATAGTTCCAAAGACCTACTTTGATTCTCCAGTCTTTATAGTTCCCTTCGGCTTTAATTTTACCATTGGGGTAGTATTTCTTTATTGATCCTTGCACTAAATTTTGATGATAATTTCCTATTTCTTTGTAATTGCCATTTTCATAATAGTTTATCCATTTACCTTGACCAAGTCCATCTACATATTCTTGCCAAGATGATGTATTACCATTTGGATGTTTTGAAAATAATATGCCCGTGAATGGATCTTTTTCTCCCTTAGCATAATATTTGTATTCACCATTCGTGGTTTTTCCATTCACATCATTCATGGATACTTCTCTTCTTCCCTCAACATCTTGCATCGCAACTATATTTTGAGCAAAGACAAAAACTGGAAGAACGAACAGGATCAATAGCACATTTAATTTTTTCATATTTTTTATTTTATTGGTTATACGATTCAAATTCAAATTTGGATTTTCACCCTACAGAATTTTTATAAATAGCATTCCTAGTTTCTAGTCATTTTAGTGAGGTTGAATGTAAAAAAACTGTCGAATGACCGTGGATAAGGTCATTCAGGAATAAGTTAATCTTAAAAGTGAATTCTATTTGGATCCAACCAGCCTAGAATTTGGCCTTAACCAGATTAGTATTTTGTAGTTTCATTTTCTGTTAAAAATACAAAAGTGTTTGAGCGAAAACAATGTAATGGTTGAAAATAAAATATGGAACACCCTACTGTTTTGGTTGAATACAAGGCCTTGGTGATCATGACAATCAAAAATATTGCTGATTTCCCTCTTAGCCATTCTTTGAAAAACTACTTCAATATCACGACTCAATTCCTTACAGATTTTAAAATTCGTGCGTCTCTTGGGATTTATCACTTTTGTAAATGATGAATTTTCCTTTTGGCTCATCATTTACGAATTCGCCTTCTATATATTCAATTTCAGAATCAGGAGGATAAAATATTTTTCCTTTTCCCTCTTTTTTTCCTTTTGACCACTTTCCTTCATATCTGCCTCCGTCGGAATATTTTAAAATTCCAGTTCCGTGATATTCCCCATTTACGAATTCTCCTAAATATTGTTCTTGGTCAGGAATCAGCATTTCACCTTTTCCTTTCATTATTCCAATTTCCTTTGTAAAATCCACCGTCTTCAAAAAAATATATTCCATATCCATGAAAAATTGTGTCCTGTTTAATTTCACCATGATACCCTTTGCGACTTTCACTCCATTGAAAATCATGAATTAATTTAGGGTATTCCCATTCGTATTGGTCGAAATATAATTCTAAATCTTCATTTCCATTTTTGATACTAAACTTAGTCAGAGGTTTCTTTCTATTTATTTCTTCACTACAACATGAACCAATTCTTTTGTAGGTAACTCCCTTTCCTTCATTATCTGTAAGACTATTCAAATATCTGTAAATATGTTTTGGAAGAATACCGCCTCCAACCTTTATTGGATTTTTTGGACTTAGTCCATAAATAGAATCTATTGAATTCCCATAAATCCAAAGTGTATCTGGGCACTCAAATTTGTTTGGTATTTGACCAATTAAACTGTAGGAAATTAAAATTAAGATGAACGATATTATTGGTTTCATTTTTCTTTTTTTCTAACGTTGAGTGTATGGTGTCGTGCGGGATTATGAAGTGAAAACTAATCAAGTTACACCAACATTTTTTACGAGCAACAGACGCTCGAAAACCGCTGAAATCCGCATGCACTA
>JARGNR010000205.1 GCA_029212405.1 Saprospiraceae bacterium | reverse complement strand
TTTTCAAATTCTTCAATAATTAATTCTTATCAAGAAAGCCTTCAGATCCTGCAGGTATATTTGGCACCCTTCTATATCAACACCTTCAAAATATACACACCAAAAACGCTCATTGCACTCGAGTTTCTAGAGATCATTATTTAACGGGGTACATAAATCTAGATGATCTTAAAATAAATTGATTTGCCGTCAAATTCTCTGTAAATCACTACGAATAATAAATTCAATATAGCAGTTTATATATGGAAGAAAAATTTCTTATGGTTATTCGGAAATTGTGTCAAAATGAATAGTATGTTAATCAGAATAACAATGTTTTTATTATTTTTTGTCTTCTCTCAGGTAGCCAAATCTGATATCGGATATTTTGATGTAATTAAATTTCAAAAAGGAGAGCAGGTTTTATTTGCTAGCGTATGGTCCCATGGCATTCTAAAGAATCACGATTTAAACTATTATAGTTGGAGTGGAGAACTTAAAACAAGTGTTTTCAATCATTTACAAAGCTTTTCCAATCGATCAGATTCTCTTACTTTATACGATGAATTGGTAGAATTCAAGGTAAGTAAATTGGACAGTGATTTTGAGCAAGATAGTATTTTGTTTATTCTTAAAAAGCCGAAGAAATATTTAAAGTCGAAGATTCTCAATGAATTTGAAATCATCGATGCCTTTAGAGGAAATACTATTGGATATACATATTCAAGTAACCTGACAAATGAAGATAATATTTGGGTGGAGGACTATGAAACAGAGATTCTATTCTCATTTTCCGATTATGAGCTTTGTAGCATGAGATTATATGGAATTAAAAATAATCTACCCAAAGATGAAACTGAAAGATTAAAGCTTAAAATAGATACTTTATTAAAGGACCATGACTACACGAAATTCAATGAACTAATTGCCAAGCTCAAAAAAAAGAATATTATAATGATAGGTTTCTGTTCATGCTAGGGTCTTATTTAGAAAGAGAATTCTTAATCAAATAATCAAATTAAAATTTTATATTATGGATGACAAAAATTATACCCCATCACAAGCAGACTTAGATAATCATGCCAATCAATTAAATGATAACAATGATGCTTATTGGCAATCTAGAGGTTACTATGATAAAGATGATGCGAATAGGTAAATAAATCCAACATTCATTCAAGGAGTCGGCCTCATCAGTAAAAATTGATGAGGTGTCTTCAACAAATACATAAAACCATTATTACACAAAAATAAGGACCGTGCAAACCACCAAAAACATACCCTACTTTCTAATAACCTTTGGACTTTTTATACTCCTCAAATTTGGTTATACCCTTGCCGATACCAACGACTTGATCTTCCTCCTTGCGCCCACCAACAAACTTGTAGGAATTTTGACTGGTTCCAATTCTGTGTATCTATCAGATAGCGGATATTTTCACGAAAATCTTAATATTATAATTGACAAATCTTGTTCAGGGTTTAACTTTTGGGTTTTGGCCTTCCTACTATTTACCTATCTGACTGTAAAGTATTTTGAGAGCTCACGAAGCAAGACTCTAGCTATTCCAGCTTCTTTAATTGGAGCCTATCTACTCACTATTTTTGTAAATACATCACGGATTTTTACTTCTATTATTGTGCAACCACTGACAAAAAATAACTTTCAATACCACCAGCATACCATACATGAAGCTATTGGAATAATCACCAACCTGACCTTTTTAGTATTGGCCTATATGCTATTAGATAAACTGTTAAACCAAACACAGCACCATGCGAAACTTACTTAATCCAAAATGGCTTTTTGTCATCAACACCTTTCCTATAGTCGTTCTATTTTTCCTTCTGAATGGTCAGTTTACTATCATAAAATCTTTATTGGAAGAAAACAGTATTGACCTTTGGAACCACTTTGCAATCACGCTTGGAGTATTAGGCATACTTAATTTTGTGTTTGCCTTGTATCTCACCATGAAGAAAAAGACCGTACCTATTTGGTATGGTCTAGCCGCACTACTCTGTTACATCCCTTTTATGTACTTATACGGCTATCATTTTAATGATATCATTCCTTTTTCAATTCCCAATTGGATGATTTCAGGAAACCCATTTGTATACGTAGGTACATTTCTAATGCCTACCCTGGTCTATTCTTTGTTCGTTTTAGTTCTGTATTGCACCCCAAACAACAAAGAACATAGAGCTTGGGTAAACTTCCTCATTGCCATAGGAATTCCAATTTTGGGGTATTTATTTACTCAATCCATTCTTCCCTTATGGAAAATAATTGACCAAAGATTTGGTGAACACGCTCTATTGATACTTTTCATATCAGGCACATTAGTCTTTCTCTTTTTCTTGGTTAGGAGTATTTTTATACTTGCCAATAAAAAAGGAAAAGCTTGGCAAAAATACCAATTGGCTTGGAAAATCCCCATTGCTCTAGTGTTTCCACTGCTGGGTCTATCTGTCAATAACGGACAACTGTTTAATCAATTTGGACCCAATGAAATGGGAATTTTCGGAGATTTCAACAATTCTTGGTTCTATATTCTAGCCGTTATAAATGGCATTTTTGTTTGTTTACCCAATTTAGAAAACAAAACCTATAGATTACTTTTATTTATTGGCCGCAGTGTCACATTCGCCTACACGTTTTATTTCTTTATAGTATTCCTACCGTTTTTACCATTATCTGTCTTCGCCATCGTTCTAGTTGGCACTGGATTTTTAATGCTCACCCCATTGGTACTTTTAGTAATTCATGTCAACGAACTTTCAAAGGATTTCAATTACCTGAAACCTCTGTACTCACAAAAACTTGTTATAGCAGTATTTGCAATTGGCTTTTTAATCCTTCCTTCCTGCATCACCAAAAGCTATCTGGAAGACAAAAGTGTTTTAAATGAAACCCTCTCCTATATCTACAGTCCTGATTACTCCAAGCAATATGATATTGATGCAGGTTCTCTTCAAAATACGTTGAATGTTATTAAAAGTCATAAGGACAGAAGAAATAATGACTTGGGAATATTGGGTAATGGAACCCCATATCTATCCGCTTATTTTAATTGGTTAGTCATGGACAATCTTACCTTGTCAGATTCAAAAATCAACACCCTTGAAAAAATATTTTTTGGTACTACTTCTTTTCAATTACGACCTGAGAATAACCGAGACAACCAAGTTCAAATTAGCGATATATCATCAACGAGTACGTACGATAAAACTCAAAAAGCATGGAGAAGTTGGGTAGATTTTGAAATTACCAATACCGATGAGAACTTTCGGTTGGCAGAATATGCTACAACGTTCGATTTACCCGTAGGATGCTGGATCAGTGATTATTATTTGTATGTAGGAGACAAAAAAGAACCAGGAATTTTAGCGGAGAAAAAATCTGCGATGTGGATATTTTCACAAATTCGAAATAGAAATAGAGACCCGGGCATATTGTATTATCTCACTGGGAACAGACTCGCTTTTAGGGTATTTCCATTCTCAAAAAATGAAGTAAGAAAAACAGGCATTGAGTTCTTGCACAAGGAACCTGTTACATTCACTTTTGATGACAAAGTTGTAGAGCTTGGAAACTCAGCAGAAACGAATTACGAAAAAGTTGAAAACAATGCTATCATTTATCTTTCCACAAAAGAAAAACAGTCC
>JARGNR010000204.1 GCA_029212405.1 Saprospiraceae bacterium | reverse complement strand
GAATGTTCACAAGCAGCAAGTAGGAACATAAATCCTATTCCAAAAAGTATAATTTTATTTCTCATAGTATAATATTAATAATTTAGAATTGAGCTACTGGCACTTATCCAACATAAATCTCGTTGAAATGGAATGCCGACTATACAATTCTTAAAATCAGCTAGTATTTTTTTTGCTCTTTAAGGGCCAGTTATTTTGAAGTATATGTTTTGGAACTGATTCTGAAAATCATTAGCGAGTACCATAAAATAACTCTGCCCAGAGTCCATTTTTTTTTAACAGGTTAGGAAAAAGACCCGAAATAACAAACTCCCAAACATAAATGGATATTGAAAAAAGTATACCCAACGAAAACAACTGAAGATATTCAAAAAGTGATGCTACAGCATTCCCAATATTAAATGGCTTAAAGACCAGGATAAAAACACTGCAGAGCACTCCAATTAGAAAGATCCAAAAAACCGTTCTTCTATTTCTCTTTGGTCTGGGAAATGGAGTATTAAAGTATTGAATCATTGGATACTAGTCTTAGCTTTTTTAGTTTCTGAAGATAGTTTTTAGTTCGGTATTCATTGACAACCAACGGAATAACTATGCGTAGTGTGACAGTAAAGGAGCATTATCATATTGCGTGTGTTGGTAGTTCGTCTGCTCTTTTTAGACTTTCACAACTTCAACTTTGGCTTCTTGTATTGCACCACCTCTACCCATATCAGTTAACAGGTCATTTGTTAACGCATTAGCAGAAGATCCACCTTTCAATAATGAAGGCCAGTATCCTTGAGGCATGCAGACGACTCCTTTATTTACTTTATTACTAATCTTCGCAGTTATGTATACTCTGCCTCGTTGGTTGAATACGTTAAGTTCATCGCCATCAGCAATATTCCGCTTGACAGCATCCTTTGGACTGATTTCCAGATAGGGCTTACCCTCTTTCTCTCGGATATGATCTACGTTCGCATGGCTGCTATTCAAGAAATATTTGGGTGTTTTGATTGTCAATAAATGCAATGGGTATTGCTTTTTTTCCTCATTACTGTATTCCATAGGTATAAAATCAGGAAGCGATTGTTCCAGACTTGGGTCATAAAAATGACACTTCCCAGAACTGGTTTTAAAGTTTCCTTCTGCATGGGGCATCCATTTTTCTGGAAGATTTAGTTTTTGCCCGCCAGTTTTCCGTAACGACTCAAAAGAAATGCCTTTCATAAATTCATGATCGCTTTCAAGAGTCTTCTTAATAATGTCGATATCCGATTGGTATAAGTAGGTCTCTTTGATGCCCATTTCCCGTGCAAGTAATCTGAATAACTCTGAATTGGGCTTTGATTCTCCTAAGGGTTTAATGGCAGGTTCATTTATATTAAGATAGGGGGTTCCCCAAGAATCTAGGATGTCCCAATTTTCGAGGACAGTAGTAGCTGGAAAAATATAATCAGCGTACAAGGCAGTATCCGTCAGGAAATGTTCTGATACTACAGTCAGCAGGTCATCTCTTTCCAAACCTTTCCGTACGAGGTTTTGATTAGGCGTGGTTACAGCTGGATTTGAGTTATAAACAAAGAGAGCCTCGATACTAGGATTCAATTCAATATTATTCAAAGCCTTTCCTAATTCAATCATATTGATCGATCGGGTTTTTGGATTAGCTAATGCTTCAGGTAGGTTTATACTTTCCCAATTCAAAGCCTTGCCAAAAAGTTCATAGGTCATATGCATTAACCCACCTCCAAAATTTCGCCATGCACCTGTTAATGCAGGCAACATCGCTACCGCTCTAAAAGCACTTGCTCCATTCACTTGATGCTCCATACCAATTAACACTCGGATTAAGGAAGGTGAACTTTGTGCATATGCTGATGCAAACTCAATGATCGTTTCTTCTGTAAGACCCGTGATTCCAGCAACTGTTTTTGGATCATACTTTTGTACATGTTCTTTCAATTCTTTAATCCCTAGGGTGTAATTGTCAATGTATTCCTGATCCTGAAGGTTCTTTTTTAAAATCACATGCATCAATCCCAAGGCAAGGGCAGTATCTGTTCCAGGGTTAGGCTGAATGTGCCAATCTGCCTCTTCCGATGTTTTTGATAGAAATGGATCGACCGTGACGATTTTTGCCCCCTTGCTTTTGGCTTTCTGAATGAAAGGCCATAAATGTTGATTTGAAAGTATTGGATTGGTACCCCATAAAACTATGAATTTGCTATGAACAATATCTTCGGGTAATACGCCCGTTGTTTGGCCATTGGTTGCGAGAACACCGGCCACAGCTGCACTTCCACATATTGTTCTTTCCAATTGACTGGCTCCGATATGGGCAAAAAATCGATTAGAGATTGCTCTGCTCTGAACTTTACCCTGATTCCCCCCGAAACTATATGGGAGTATTGCTTCACCACCTCTTTCATCAATGATAGATTGGAGCTTGGACGCCACTTCGCTTATAGCTTGCTCCCAGCTGATTTTTTTAAACTCCCCTTTCCCTTTAGGGCCTGTCCTTTTTAAGGGAGTTAATATTCGATCAGGATGGTAGGTCACATCGTTGGGAAAACTGATCATTTTACCACATAGATTACCTGCTGTATATGGATTATTTTTACTTGCTTGAAAATCCGTTAATTTATCTCCAACGGTGGTTACCTTCCAGCTGCAACGATCCGGGCAATCATGATAGCAGGCGCCAAAACCGTTTTACTTGTTTCGCGATTGGCACAACTAGATAATACAGGAAGCGAAAATAGACTAATTGCTGCGGTACCTTTTACACTCAATTCAATAAATTCTCTACGATCTATATCTTTATTTTTTTTTGAATCCATATTCTGGTTATTTATGAAGACCAGCGGTGAGCATACCTGACATCCGACCAAAGGAAGGCTGGCATGGTTATGCATTGTTGCAGGGCGTTTTTATTTACATTTTGTCTAAATCAAGATAATTTGACTTGAAGTATATAGTCATATTCATTCTTATTTTTGTTCGATCTTCAATTTCTTTCCCTTGTACAATTGGGCCACTTTGGTAGTATTCATTACTTTTAAATTCAACTACCCCATAAATAGGTTTTTCCTCTTTGGGTTTTGAAATATTTGATATTGTTAACTTTGTTTCAGCACAAGGTACTTCAATTCTAAATTCTAATTCTCCATCTTTTGACATCGAGAAAATTGGATTATTATCTCCTGCTGCCATGTGATAGACAATTGGAATACCTTCAACAATCTCTATAGAGAAGCCAAAACCTCCAAATATTCCGTATGCACCATCAATTGTCAATGTATCATTGCGAGAATAATAGAATGATTTAAATGGCATTTGTTTCTTCTCCATTTTAGTAGACATTACTAATGAATCATTTTCGTACAAGTCTGCAATAAGAGTATTGTTATATATTTCAAACGCATCCTTTGCAGAGTTGCCAAAATCTGATTTTGAAATTTTGGACTCAACTTCTTTATTAATAGTGTAACTGACTTCGAATGTCGAAGTGCTTTGTTGTTTTCGATTGTCACACGAGTTTATAATTATTAGAAAACATAGAATTGTAAATATTTTGTTCATATGATAATTATGTCTTTTCTTGAAATACCCTACAACGCTCGGTACACTCGGCGTACCGCCGCATAGGCGGTATGAACGATGTGTGCTT
>JARGNR010000059.1:31995-40005 GCA_029212405.1 Saprospiraceae bacterium | reverse complement strand
ATTCCCAAACTTCTTGTTTTTTATGTTAGTCTACTCCTGAATATGCCTAGTTAAATACGTCTCATAGCGATAGTAATTTCCGTTATATTTCAAAATACATAATTAGAAAGCATTCTGGTTATAACAATTGATTAGCTAGGTCAGCTAATTCAGAACGTTCTCCTTTCAACAGATTGACATGGGCAAATAATTCGCTTCCCTTTAATCGATCAATGATGTAGGAAAGGCCATTACTATTTTCATCCAAATAGGGCGTATCGATCTGTTTAATATCTCCACAGAAAACAATTTTAGTCCCTTCTCCTGCTCGAGTTATTATCGTTTTGATCTCAAGTGGAGTTAGATTTTGAGCTTCATCAATGATAAACATCACATTCGTCAGACTTCTACCTCGAATAAAATTGAGTGCCGTAATATTGAGTTGCTCATTTTCCAACATATCTTCAATCCATTTTTTCTTGCGGGATCGATCGCCATATTGAGCCTGAATCACTTTGAGGTTGTCCCAAAGAGGCTGCATATAGGGTGTAATTTTGTCTTCCGCAGTACCAGGCAAAAATCCAATATCTCTATTATTTAAAGGAATAATAGGACGTGATAGAATGATTTGATCGAACATGTTTTTCTGTTCTAAGGCTGCTGCAAGCGCCAATAATGTCTTTCCTGTTCCAGCCACTCCTTGAAGAGCTACCAGTTTTATCCTTTCATTGAGTAATGCATTCAGTGCAAAAGTCTGTTCGGCATTACGTGGTTTAATTCCATAGGCAAATTTCTTCTCTACCAACATTATTTCATCCAATTCCACATCGTATCGTGCCAATGCAGATTGCTCACAATTATTCAAAATATAAAACCCATTGGCTACTTTGAAATCTTGTAGAATTCCTTCCTCTGGAATGTGTTTTTTCTCGTAAAGTCTTTCGATAAGTGAAGCATCCAAATTATTCAGGGCGGAAGTGAATGTATCACTGATTTCACTTGCATTATCGACTTTACCCGTCATATAATCTTCAGAAGCCAAGCCCAAAGATTTCGCCTTCAGCCTCAGGTTGATATCCTTGGTTACTAAAACTACTTTGCGATCTTCATGTTCTGCTTGTTGAGTCAATGCAACATTTATGATCTTATGATCCATTTTCCCTGGCCCAAATATGTGTTCTGCATCTTTTCCTTTCATCACATTAGGGCAATGCATTACTTTTAATCGTCCTTTATCCTCACCCAAAGATATCCACTCATGTAAATCCTTCTCTTCTGATAAATTATCCAAAAACCGAATGACACTCCTCGCCTCAAAGTTGGTACTTTGATTCCCTATCTTAAAATTGTCTAATTCTTCCAATACATAAATTGGAATAATTACATCGTGTTCTTCGAAATTGGAAATGGCATTGTGGTCAAATAGTAGCACTGAAGTATCTAAGACAAACTGCTTAAGCATATTTCATTTATTTAGTTTTCAATGGAAGGTTGGAGACCTTACTTCTTTCCTAAAGATATAATTTTTTATAATATGTTAAAATTAATTCTTTATAAACATCAAAATTATTTTAATATCTAATACTCTGATATTCGTAATTTTAATATGATTTTTCAGGAAAGACTACTTGGTAATCATCCCTATCCACCTAGGTGCCAGCATCCTATTCAAGTCTTTGTTTGCATACATCAAATCTTCATGATTTTTTCATGCCGCAAAAACAAAAATTCATCTTAAACGTCTGAAAACTACTTCTACTATATTTTGTGGAATACAGCCACAACTTAACTAGTCAACAAGAATAGGTAAAAAAACTAATCATCTTTCATTATCCATTGCTCAATGATAGCTGCTGAAATTTCATAATCAGGATCCAGCATCAAATCATGTGATCCGTTGGCAATTACTTCCAAATCTGCATTGTAATGCTTAGCTGTGCTTTTGAACTCACCAATAGTTAACAATTGATCGTTATCTCCACCAATAACCAACATCGGAAATCGTTTTATTCTTTTTGTATTAAAAATTGGGAACAACAATTGAAAATAGGCTAGCATAGATTCAGCACACAATTTATCTCTAAATCGAGCAGAATACGCTTCGTCTACTCGATCTCCCAGCATAAGACCTTTGTATTTTCTAGCGATTTGTAACAAATCTCCTTTCAATAAATACTGAATGGAAGCTGGTTTTGACAACAACAATCGAAGGCTGGCTTTTAATGATCCAGATGGAGGGACAGATGCCATCAAAATCACCTTTTTGCAGATTCCTTTTTTTAAATATTGCTGAATCACCATGCCTCCCATGGAATGACCAATAAGGATTGGAGGACGCTCCAGACTTGTAATGAGTGTGGATAGTGCTTTCAAATAATCTTTCATGCTCAAATGGTTTATGGATACATCTGAACCCTCTACTTCATGCCCAGGCAGATCAATGGCTATGCATTGATACCCTTTGTTCTCAAAATATGGGATGAAATTTTCTTGCCAACACCAAGCTCCGTGGCACATTCCATGTACAAATAGGAGGATATCTTTTTGGGCCTGACTCATCAGACTGATTTAGTTGAAAGCACTTTTTTGGGTTCCTTACTTGTATAGTCCTTGGGGAGGTGCTTTTTAAGTTGTTTTACAAACAGATGGTAATCCACAGTTATTGTATGTCTAGCTGTTTTAATTTGTTTCAAATGTGGGTGACTAACCTCTCGTTTGCACAATTCTACGATATTTGAAGGACGTTTCCAAAGACCTTTTATCGCTCTTGCTGCGATCTTACTCTGTAATTCAGAACCTGGCCAAATGCACCCCAAAGGCTGAAACATCCCAATAAAAAATAAATTGTCAATCTCGCTATGAAACATTTTCAAATAGAGCGGCACATCTCCCTCACTATAATTGATAAAGTCCTCATCAAAAAAGGGATGCGAAAGAATATATCCTGTACAAGCTACGACCACATCAAATTCTTCAGAAGTTCCATCCTGAAAGTATACTTGATTCCCTTCATATTTCTCTATGTCTCCTTTCGGTGAAATTTTACCATGTCTTAATGTATAAAGCAATTCATCGTTGACTGTTGGGTGAGATCCACCTAAGCTATGTGTCGGCTCGGGCAACCCGTAAGATTTATTTGAACCTTGCAATAGTTTTACCGTCATCTCAGATAAGAAATACTTAATTTTTGTGGGTAACCAAGCCATTCGTGATGCCACAACATCACTGGGTTTTCCAAATAGAAACTTTGGAATAATTCGATAGCCTCGCCTCCAACTTATGGCTGTTTTCTTGCTCACTCTGCTCGTCTCTACAGCCACATCACATGCAGAGTTCCCTCCTCCAATCACTAATACTCGCTTGTCTTTAAATGGAGCCGCTTTTTTAAAGTGATGAGAGTGAATAAACTCTCCAGAAAATTCTCCGGGATACTCTGGGTATCTAGGTTTCCAGTGATGGCCATTACAGACGACCAAATGTGTAAACTTTTCTATTTTCTCTTTTCCGTCTATTTCAGTTGTTACTTCCCAATGTCTTTCTTCATCCAGTTCACATTTTTTGACCAGCGTGTTGAACTCTATGACAGGATACAAATTAAAGTGTCGAGCATATGCTTGAAAATATCTTCTCAATTGGTCGTGCGATGGATAATCTGGAATACCTTCTTCAAAATCATCAAAGGTAAAATCTTGATACTGAGAAAGAGTTTTTGAACTAATAATGTGCGTGGTTTCAAAAACACTAGAATGACTTTCACTTTCATTATAAATCCAATTGCCTCCCACCTCTTGATTAAAATCATAGCAAACCACCTCTAAATCTTGATCCAATAAATTTTTAACGGCTGTAATACCTGATGGTCCTGCTCCAATTACACATACTCTTGTCATTCGTATAAAAATCTATTTTTCCAAATATATAAAAAACTAACACAGTCAAAGAGATTAAAATTAGAAGGCATCAGACTTTTAGATGAATATTTAAAATAGGTCCCACTCATTTTCACTCTGTAAATATAGGTTGGCAGCTCGCATTGAGCATAAGGTTTTATACAACTCTGTCGAATCATCTGCAAACGTCTGGATATATCCCAGAAGCTTAACTACCTTATTATTTGTACGTTTAAGCGCCCAATATTGGCGCTGAGCTCCGAAGCTAATTCCGGAATTTTCCACAAAGAAGTAATATAAGTATTAGTGATGGACATGTTAGCCATATGGTTTGGTTCTTTGATGAATATGTAATAAAAAACCTACATAAGTAAGTCAAATTATATAACTTTAAGATGTTAAACCAGTTCCATCTACATGATTAATTCTAGCTACTCAAAAAACGTATATTCTCTATTTATTTCACTCTTGATAATTATAGGATGTAGCCCAAATAGCAACAACAGCAGCAGCAGCAGCACGAAAAAAGCAAACATTGTCCCCATAGCCTCTTCAACTAAAGCCTTCCAGGATTCCATAATTGCCCAGGTTTTTAGAAGTACAGTATTAAAAAAAGAAGGGTACTTTTCTACTGAGTGGCAAGAAGAATTGGATATTGCGCTGAAAAAAGATTCAACGATTGCTTATCTATGGCAGCAGAAAGCGATGCCTTTATTCAAGCAAGGCAAATATGAATTGGGCATGTCATTTTTGGACAAAGCAGTAGATTTTGACCAACAGTCCTACTTAGATTATCGGGGTTTTATGAAATGTATTTTTGCCAAACAGTACAAAGCGGCCATCTTGGACTTTCAGGCATGTATAAAGCAGTTTGGCAACAGTTATGTTATGGATCATTCCTACAGCTTTTATATCGCTCTTTCTTACATTCAATTGAATCAATTCAAAGAAGCAGAATCCTTATTGACCGCCGAAATTGAGCGACAAGAAAAGACGAGTGGAAAAGACTGGGTCCATCACCTCGATCTTTTTTATTTGGGAATTAGCCAATATGAACAGAATAAATATGATACAGCCATCCAATCCTTTGACAGAGCATTACAAGCATATCCTGAATTTTCTGATGCACAAATGTATAAATCAATCTGCTTGAGAAAACTAAACCGAATTGATGAAGCCAATCAATTGAGAAAACAAGCTCGACAAAATGGAAAGGATGGTTATACAATTAATGAGGACAATGTGATCTATGAAAGGTATCCTTATCAAATCAGGTGGAATTCGTAACCTGTTATTTTGCTGAGGGTAAGAATAGGAAAAGTGCATACATCAAACAAGCAAACGCATCCATTTTGGAATTGAATAGGATGGAATCAATTCTTTGCATCAATAACTCTTGATCGTAAAACCAAAGGTCAAAAATCGATCTTCTTGCTTTTGGTTTTCAATTACAATGCTTTCAAAAGTGTGTAAATAGTTGATTTTAAAATTTACGTATTTCCATATGGGGAATTCAAGACCAATATCTGCTTGCCACCTGTAATTATTACCTTCTTCCAGTGAAGGCTGAAAATAACTTTGATGGTTAAAAATCATTTTATTATCAAACAATCGATATTTACCATTTACCCATAATGTAGCTCGAAACGTATGTATCGATGGATCTCCATTATATTCTGTACGATTAAAATTTGATCTATTAAAATCCGTCTGTTCATATTCGGATGAAATAGAAAGTTTGAGCCAATGATTATTCTTATTTACCAATTGAAACGTAGCTCCTGCACCAAGCAGATATCGCACGTTTATTTCTCTCCTAAAATTAGAACTAACAAAGCCAAGAAGTAAAGGATACACTTTTTGGTCAGGGTTGAAGTATAGAAAATTTAAGCTCAGAATATCTTCATCTGCCTTTTGTTTACCAAATTCCTGCAGTACGTACGAATTAGTCGTCTTAAATACCCATTTCTTCCAAGGCCGGTAACTGAAATCGGATTTGGCTCTAAATATTAACGTCTCTACATTCCCTTCTTGCCAAATTCCCGTTAAAGAAAGATTTGCTTTCAGTTTAAGCGTGTCACTTTCATTGATTTGAGCATAACTAACAAAGGGCATACACAATAAAAAAAACATGATGTGCTTCATTCTATTCTACTGTAGGTTTACTTATTTATTTGAAGCATCAAAATTAATTATTTATACTTATCCGCCTGAATGATTCGTTTTTTTTATCCCTCTGATTTGTTATCTTGGAGTGAAAGAATCAACTTTTAGAACACAAAATATTACTGACCATTGACTAGATATAGCTACGTACCTAAAGTAAATAAGGTTGATTTTTATACGTTCGAAACGATTGGAGGTAAAATCCCACAGCTTGTCGCAGAATCCAATCACACATTCACACCCAATTCTCTTTCTCTACTTGAAATAACCTCGATTATTCGAAGAAGAAAACTATGTGAATTGCTACTATCTATCGAATTTACCATAGATAGCTATGGCTTGATCAACTATTATTGTGATGCATCTCCTGATGAGTTGGTTCGCTTTCAGCATTTACAGCTGCTTTTGAACGAATACAATGATAAGGAAGCTATTGAGTTCATCCAGAACACAATGGACTTCTATAAAAAACACGAGAAGGAATTGGAATTTATACGAACAGGTCAAACAGTAAATGAAAACCTATATGAAGAACTCGAGGCTAAAATAGATTTTGTTAACCCTCTATATAATAGCACAGTCAAACTGGATGCAGAAATACGAAAACAGCCAGACGATTTTTGTTTTGATGAAAATGGGGAATCGATTGATCCAAATTATACGGGTGTACTCCATAAAAAACATACCGATGGAACGATTGAAATCGAATACCATATAAAGAATGGACATGTTAATGGTGAGTGTATGGAGTATTATCCAGATGGGAAGCATAAAAAATTGGTGCTATTTGAACATGGCAATCAAAGAAAGGTATTAAAAAGATGGAATGCACAAGGTGAACTTTTGGGTGGAAACTAAATGAAGGCGATGGACATAAATAATATGGACATCCATACTTTCATCCAGACTATTTTCACATTATATTATGAGGGTACAGAAGCTAAAAACAGAATTGTATTGTATCAAGAATGGCAATGTAACTTGCACAAGGAGGTGCATTTCATTGAGGTATTTGAACAAAGCACAGGGCAGTGGAAGATTCGCCATACAATTTGGGATTTAGCCAAGGACTCTTTTAGATTAATCGATGTCATGGAGAAACTCAAATGGGTAGGGAAAGAAATTCTTCCAACAGTTATTGAGACAGAAATAGTTTTACCACCGGGCGAAAAAGAATTGCTCGTACTTAACATAGATAAAATCGAATTTATTGCCAACCCATCTTATCTAACAGGAGACTTAAAAATGATGAAATTTGAGTTGACTAAACCATCTTTTGAAATAAGATGGAATAAAGACGAGGAGCTTGAAGACGTTTTTAAGAACATCGTTCGACTTTTAAAAGCAAATTTTGAAAACATATGAAACCATGAAAGAATTTCTCCAGATAAGTTTGTTACTCCTATTCATGAGTCTAGTTTCCTGTAAAAAAACACCAGATTTCTTTATTGGAAAGTGGAAAATACTACATGTAGTAGAAAATAAAACTACTTCTGGAATAAAAGAGACTTGGATGCAATTAAAAAGTGATGGAAGTTTTGAAAGCTATGACGGAGAATTGGGCAAACATGAAAAGGGGAAATGGAAATATAAAAAAGCTTCAAATACTCTGATTATAAATGGTTCTGACGGTGAGAATTCGCATTGGAATTTATCTTTAGAAAATGATACCCTGTATTTTAATTCCATAGAAATCGACATGTATCTCACCTCGATAAAAACCCACTAAACCCCATAACTTTCATCACATACTTGGACTCAAAATTACTACTCCCGAAGATTTAAATGCACAATAAAATTCCTTCTTATTATCACCATGCCAATGAATAATAATACCATACTTAATTTAAGAGCAATTTAGAAGCGAGCTAAAAAAATCAATTGATGAGTATGGAAATAAGTCACATCAAAGTAGAATCGAAAGACAAATTAGGAAACACCAAAAATTTTATCTTAAATTTATTGCAGAACTATT
>JARGNR010000059.1:0-31895 GCA_029212405.1 Saprospiraceae bacterium | reverse complement strand
AAAGACAAATTAGGAAACACCAAAAATTTTATCTTAAATTTATTGCAGAACTATTACCAACTCAACTAAAAGAAGATGAAAAAAAGTACTTTATATCTCATAGTAAGCGCACTATCTGTTCTAGTATTTATAGGATACCTTTCTGAGAGTGGTCAGAAAAGTCTATTCGGAATGTCCGTAAGCATTTGGGTATATAGAGTGGCTTGGTTGGTTATGGTCATCGCTTTTTTCATGCGCTATAGAGAAGTCAAAAAAGCTGAAAGTGAATCGTCTTAAATGGTTGGAAATTCGACTGCTCTTAATCTCTTTTCATATAGGTAAAAATCGATGCATAAACATCAAGAATTGCGATAAATATAATCAAAACACTGCTCTTTTTAGCGATAAATAAAAACGAAAAAAATAACCAATAGTCCAATACATTCTTGCCAATGCTAATCGCACTATGATTCTAGTTAATTTAGAAGATATCATTCTCAATAAAAGATTTGGGCCCGTTACCCTCGGTTCATCCATGGAACAGGTCATCGAGTTCTTAGGAGAACCAGATAGTTATAGCAACCCAGATGTCTTCCCTCCCAATTGTGTGTCTATAATTTATGATTGGTTTGAGTTCACCTTCTATAAAGGTAAATTAGAAATGTTTCATCATAAACATATTCTAGACTTCGACTACCAATACAACCCAGATTTTGAATACCAAAATGATCGATTTAAAGTGACTCATTGGTTTAATAATTTTACTGTTGACTTACAAATTAATGCCATACGTGAATGGTTAAAAACGAAGAAGGAGCTATTTACAGAAGGACCTTTTTATGACTGCATTCGGATCATCACCGACAAGCAGGTTGAATTACAATTTCATAGTAAATTGGCGTATCACTTGGATCCTGAAGAATGGGGAAAATTGTCAAACGAAGATTTGAATTGGCAATTGGGTGCGTTTTATATTGGGAATCTAGAGGTTATGAAATTAGAAAGTTGAATTTAAGAATCAATACATGCACACCTTAATAACATTGTTGGATTTTTTAAGACCTTATGTCCTTAAAAAAATATAATTTGATAATATTTCATATTTACTAATGTCCATTGAAGGTCATTTAAATATATTTGATTGGAAAAAATCCATATTTATTTTTTACTATTTTACTTCATTCCTCATTTCTAAATTAAACCCATGCGAAAAACTTTCTTTTACCCTTTGATATGTGCCATTTTATTCTTTGGATGTACCGAAAAACCCTCAATTGAAGGCCTTTGGGTGGTCCAATCTGTAAAAATGGGACCGGAGGAAATGACACCCAATGGAAGGTGGATGAGATTCAATTCGGACCGCACACAAACATCAGGGAATGGGTGGTTTCAACACTCGATTGGCACATGGGACCTGGACCCAAAAACACAAAAATTGACTGTAATCAATACCAATGGTCTAGATGATGCCAATGGTCCATTTGTTATAAATCTATCCAATAATGAAATGTCTTGGTCGAGAGAGGAAGATGGAAATCAAATTGAAATTAATTTGAAGCGAATCAACCAACTTCCAGCTACAAACAGTGAACATCTTTTAGGTCTATGGCAATTAGACCAGGCAATAGGAAATGGTGATTATTTTACGCCTTCGAACAGTTCCAAAGACTATCTTTTTTTTAGATGGAATAAGCGCTTTACAATTAATACTGAAAATGGTCGTACCAATGGGGTATACAATGTGCATGGACATAAACCAGAAGTAGAATTGATCCCTTATAATGATCAATTGAGTAGAAGTTTCTGGACCATTCAAGTGAAACAGGAATCACTTACATTACAAATGCTTAATACGGATAGTACTGTAACCAGAACATTTAAAAGAATTCATGATTTCCCCAAATAAACAAGTTGATTTCGCTAAATACTCGTATGAAACTATCTTTAAATTGCAAAATTAGTTACCAACATAGAACAGGTTTGACCTTTATGATGTTTTAGATGCGTATTGGATACATCCAAGATGCCTTTCACTTCCTAAGATAAAAAAGCATGCACCATGAAAAACATCTTTATTAAGACGATATCCATGATGATGTGTATATCAATCAGCACCCAATTCATGGCACAACATATAGCAAATCATCAATGGAAAAACAGAGTTTTAGTAGTCTATACTCTTGATTTTGGAACTATAGAATACATAAATCAATTCAATGAATTTAAAGACAAAGATGAAGCACTCCAAGATCGAAAACTTATCTTGTATGAAATTGTGAAGGACTCCATAAGGATGGTAAGTAATCATAATTCAAGAGATGAATCACCATGGTTACCATTGCATAAAAAATGGGCCCAATACACCAACAAAAAAGACAAATTTCAAATCACATTAATAGGGTTGGATGGAGGAATAAAACTTAAACAATCGAATGTATTAAAAACAGAAGAATTATTCAGAATTATTGATTCCATGCCCATGAGGAGAGCAGAAATGAGAAATAAGAGATAGCCAAAATAAAATTTATTCAATAGACTTTGCAAATCCAGCGACCGATAAACATATTTACCAAGGAAACTTATCTTCAATTAGAGCAAAGAAGATATCGAATTTATCTCTTGGGAGGTTGGGGAGTACGATTGAATGAATTTGATATTTCTATTCGAAACACCGTAACGAAAGAAATGGTCTCCGCTCAAAAAGCTTTTTGGAAAGTACAATCTTATGCATATCACAAAAGAGCGAAAAGAATCTTGATTATTGATGTTCCTATTGCAGGTAAATATCGGGTACTTTTTCACTATCCTCATTCTTTACGTGTTACCTACAACAATTTACTCATATCCAACAATTTTTTCAACCCACTTCCTACTTATGAGTTAGACGTTTTATTCTCTACAAAAGAAGGGATGTTTTCCGTATCATAATATATTCTTTCAAAATATCTTTTCTTCAAATTTGAATAATTCTTACCATCTTCATGAAACTTATTTTAATATTGATTTGTATGCATAAAGAAAATCATGATACGGCCAGAATTAAAAAGTAAACCCTCAGAGGATATTTCAATCCTCGTCAAACTAGATAATCACGCTTGGAATTACCTATGTGAATGTGGAGATGCCAGTGCACTTACTGTCAAAGAAATTCAAAATTCAAAAGCGGTATTCATCAGTCACACCCATATTGATCACTTTGTAAATTTTGACGCTGTCATCCGACATCAAATAGGAATGGAACGAAGAGTGGTGATCTGTGGTCCAAAAGGGATTGCCGATCAAGTGCAATCAAAAATAAAAAGCTATACATGGAACCTCATCGAAAAAGGATCAATCATCTTTGAGCTGCGAGAATATGAGCATGAAGAAATAAAAGTTTACGAAATTGAGCCCCCCAATTGGGAGTTAAAAAAGTTGCCTTCGCTTACTGGGAATAGACTCTATGAAGATAAGGATTTTGTGGTTACCGCTACCCTACTCGATCACAAAATCCCAGTGTTGGCTTATCTTTTCAAAGAACACGATACGGTTAAGATAGATATAGGCAAAAGTGGTTTTCAAGGAGGAAAATGGGTAAAAGATTTAAAGGTTGCATTTGAAAATGAATCACCTGATGCTCCTATTCAGATTCAAGATAAAACGTATGTTGCCAAGGATTTGTATCATCTATTAAGCATAAAAAAAGGAGATTCCTTGGGCATAATAATGGATCATGCTGCGCACACAGAAAATCATACTAAAATCAAAAAACATTTTACCGGTTGCAACACGGTATTTGTCGAATCCTTCTACTTAAATGAAGATCGAGAGCAAGCAGAAACAAACTTCCATAGTTATGCCAAGCAATCAGGAAAAATCATGGCCGAAGCAAAGGTTAAAAATCCTATTCCCGTTCATTTTTCCAGAAAATATAAAGAAGAGGACATCAATACCATTCTACATCAATTTACAACTGCTTACAATGAGCATCTGGAAGAATAGAAATTAACCAGAATAAGTTTCAAATCTCAAACAACAGCTTACATTCTTATGATATAGATGCAAAAAGTCTTATTTTAGAGAAATAACGGAGATCAAAACATTCTTAACTAACCCAACCAAAAAATGAAAGCCATTACTCAAAATCCTTATAAGATCATATGGACGACTATTCCAGTCCTGCTATTGATTTCTTTTTTGAGTTCAAATTCCACCATTGACATACAATTACATGATACCTATATCGTACTAACACCTTTTGATTTAGCGATCTGTTGCGGCCTACTTTTAGGAGTAATTGGGCTGTTGTATTGGTTGACCAGAAATAGAAAAAAGGTAGATTGGGTGACTGCAATTCACTGCTTTCTATCCATTACTTCATCTCTTTCCATTGTGGGAACAGCAATTTATTTTGCGCATTTCGCTGCACTGAACGTGGAGAATTTTAGTTTGATGAATAGGATCATTATAGTGCTATTTTTACTCTTGATATTCAGTCAAATTGTACTGATTATTAATCTCATAATTAGCCTACTCAGAAAGGCAAACTAGTTGTTATCAATGAAACATAGAATAAATCGAAAAACAACTCCAAAAGTGGCAGGAGGGATGCCGCAAAGGAAAAACAATCATAAGTTGACTCCAAACTATTGGAATTCTTCCCAAGACTCTATACAAATCGATGAAGAAAAGCCAGGAAAAGGGTACAAGCATTTTTTGAAGAAAAAAGACGTTTTACGATTTATTAAGTTGATTCCAAATTGGAATATAGTATCTCAACATCTCAATGCAATTGTGCTTGCAAATGGACAATTAGATGTAGATGGCCTCTACTTCAACAATGGTGTTATTTGTATTTCAGCATGGGAAAAAGAACAAGATGTTCTCATCAATTCAGAGTACTTCAAAGCCCACGAAGAACTTTTTAACCGACTTGGAGTAAGAGCGGCAAAAAGACAAAACAATTACTTTTGTGAATTTACCGTTGACCAAATTAAAGCATTTCAACTACTGCATATCTTATTACATGAATTGGGTCATCATTTTGACCGAATCAAAACCAAATCAAAACGAAGATCTTCCAGAGGAGAGCAATTTGCAGAAGATTTTGCCTTCATCAACGAAGCTGAAATTTGGAAAAGCTATCAAGAAGAATTTAATGTAGTCTTTTAATTTCGAAGGATATTCGTTGCAAAAATAAATAAGGTGATAAAAAATTTAAACCGCTAAACCAAAGAAAATAAACAAATGAGATTATTCTATCTAATAGCGGTAATTATTATATCAGGCTGTCATGATCTACCCCAAAAGAAGCTATCACAATGGAATCAAAAAATCAATTATTATGTAGAAAATGATTCTCTCTATATTGAATTGAACAATCCATTGAAATGTCCATTGAGAATCTCAGCTAAATCTACGATAGATACTATCCATAATCTACTTCGTCACGACTTTCCCATTCTCCTACCTCCTCTTAAAGATTCCCTTATCATTTATCCCACTAATAAATCAAAAGAAGAAAGCCCCATCCAATTTTCAGCTACGATGGGAGACCCAACCAGTTCAATTCAAAAAGATAATATCGAGTTGCCTTTCCCTCGAAATAAAACCTACAAAATCATTCAAGGATATAATGGGAAGTTTTCTCATACTTCAGAATATTCTAAGTACGCTCTGGATTTCAATCTAGCTATAGGAGATACCATTTGCGCTGCATCCGACGGATATGTAGTCGGTGTAATTGAAGGATACAAACATGGTGGGGATTCAAAAAAATGGAGGCCGTATGCCAACTTTATCACCCTGTATCATCCTACAATGAAAATTTATACTCAATATGTACACCTCATCTACAATGGAAGTTTTGTTGAAGTTGGTGACGAAGTAAAATCAGGACAAGCGATCGCAATTTCTGGAAAAACTGGATTCACAAGTACAGCGCACCTGCATTTCAATGTTTTGAAAGCCACCTATGATGGAATCGCATCTACCCCTACAGATTTTAAAGAAGGATATAAAGGAGCAAATTTAACAATAGGGAAAATGGTTAAAAAGTGAGAATGAAATTTGGATTGATCATTCCAACTGATTCAATTTTTCTTTCAATTCCATCGCTGCAGGAGTGATGGCCAAGCCCCCCAATCCAGTACATTTCACACAAGTAGGCATGTCTGCACTTACTCGCACAACCGTATCCAAGACTTGATCCAACGGTATTAAATGTGCAAATCCAGCAACTGCCATAGTTGCAGAAGACAATGCATTCACAGCTGCACTGGTATTTTTACCCAAACATGGCGCTTCAACCCGATCAGCAATCGGATCACATAC
Source organism: Saprospiraceae bacterium (assembly GCA_029212405.1). Taxonomy (GTDB): domain Bacteria; phylum Bacteroidota; class Bacteroidia; order Chitinophagales; family Saprospiraceae; genus CAJXUU01. Next base: position 25,604 of record JARGNR010000059.1, on the reverse strand, counting down.
CAAACCGATCATATTTTGAATGGCCATAGAAGCTGCTCCCAAAGCTTGTTCGGCCGATCCACCGAAAAATTCTACAATTCCTGCAGCTGCCATACCTGCAGAAGCACCACATTCCACTTGGCAACCATGCTCTTCTGCTGAAAAGCCAGGTCCCATAGCAAAATAGGCCCCTACAATGCCCGCAGAATAATATGCCATGATTTTATCCTTCTTGGTAGCTTCCACATTATCCGCTACCGCACTCAACGCAGCGCCTACTGTTCCACAAGATCCTGCGGTGGGATTGGCAACAATGACTTCCAGTGCACTTTTTGATTCCATTATCGCAGCTACATTTTCTACGATGGTATTTATGATAGAACCTTGCAAAATTTTCTTTGATTTCTCAGCTTTTTTAATCAAATGGGACTGCTGTGGTAAGATTCGATCTTTATGTTCAGTGCCTGCCAATCCAATGGAGATACTCCCTTCTATAATTTGGATCAAATTGTCCATTTTCTCATATAATGCATCTTTGCTAAGACCACTGCGATGTTGTTCGTACATTAACCCCAACTCTCCCAAGGTCAACTCCTTCTCTTTGCTATACGCAATAAGGGATTCGATACTGTCAAACGGCAACATCTGCTCTTTACCAGAGACAATGGGCATAATTGGTCGAACCAAGGCTACCTTATCTACTTCTTCAAACCGATTAATCAAGCCGATCCAACCATCATCAAATTCATTAGAACTCTCAAAGACATAAAAAAAACGACCAAACTTCTCCTGTGAACTTAAATGAACTCCTTTTGGCGTTATGTCCACTAATTCTGCTTGAATAGATCGACTACCCCAAACACATAACTCGTAAAAGTCTCCATGCATTTTCACATCAAATCCGTCTATTTTCTGAATTTCAAATGTTCCTCCACCTAAGGATGCTGCCAATATATGTACTTGTTCTCCTTCATGGTTGGTGAGCTGTACCTGCATACTGTTGGCGTGCGAATTTTCAAATGTGCTGATCCCATACGATATGTCCACACCTCTTTCATTTGCGATGGCATCTGTTCGTTTCATCTCATTGTCTGCCATATCGATCTCCAAAAGACCACCATCCATTCCCAAGACTGTTCCTTGTTCTCTATAATTGGTGACCCATGCCCCCTCTTTATCAAACTCAATCCGAGCTTTGGACAAAGTCCCGTTTAATAATTGCACCGCCATTTTTCCAACTCTCCAAGAAGCTGCTGTGTGAGAACTTGAAGGTCCTCGCATAATAGGTCCGATTACATCATTAAAAATACTGGGGAAATTTTCCATACAATTGAATATTTAAAAGCCTGACTAAGAATTGGGGTATTCTCCTTTTTCGCATTCAAGATAATGGATTAAAACCATAAACTAAATGCATTTCCTCATATTGTCTAGAAAATTGCGATTCTAATAAACTATATCCCTGTTAGAAATATGTATTCTATATTGTGTACATTAATATAAAATTCAATAAAACAGTTCGTAATCTAATTTGGACCAATGGAAGAAATAATAGACGACTTTACACCTCCAAACACCGATCGAAAATACTCAATTTTATCCTTCAGCATTGCCATTATTTCCCTAGGTTTAAATCTATATCTATTCTCAATAATACCTAACAAGCTTACCGCTGAACAAGGGTTTCCTGAGCCTCCGTTTATGCTTATCATTGCCATCTATCTATTCTGCATTATCGGAATACTATACACTTTGCTCAGTTTTATCCGAAAAGAATCCTCCACCTTTTTTAAATGGGTGGGAGCAATCATGAATTTAGCGATCGCTTTAATTTTACTCGCTACAATTGTAGTTGCAAAAATCATATAACTTTAAGCCACAATTACACCACTTACCCTATGATTGATAAAGATAATTTAGAATTTCATCCTCATTTTGTAAATCCCTATTATGGTGGATTGATGAATTTATCTTTTATGAGTAGATATAATCAATCTGAACGTATGGATTTTCTGAATTCAGTAAAAAAATTGGAAAATGGATTATCTAATGAAGATATCTGTACTTTACTCCATTCTGGTATGAGACCCTCAAAAGTAGGAGCATGGATCATTGGGTTGTGCAAAATTCAAGAACTAGAATATGAATTAATCTACTATTTAAATACGCGCCCCATTTATTGTGAACATGTGCTTTCTAGTCTTGCGAGTCTGCAAACCAATGCTGCAAAGAAAGCTATTTCCAATTTTCTATCCAGGGAGATTGTTACACTCCAAAAACATTTGGAAAACGGCAAAGGATATTTAGCCATGGAGCAATTTGATAAGCATTCACTAAGAATTGCATTTTCTGCCTTGAAATATCTAGATACTGTTCATGGCTCACACCTCTATGAGGAAGTAATACGTTCAAAAAAATGGACCGCAATTAAAAAAGAATGGCTAAAAATTATAAAGCAAAAACCTAGAGAAATGAACTTCTATCTTGCTTTTCTCAAGGTGGAAAATATCGATTCTAGATTTGAAGAGGCCATGGAATTTATTCAGAATTTAGACGAATCAAAATAAGTTCTACTTCAACCAAAAAAACAGAATATAAACACTCTGACATAAACAGCTAAAAATGAAAATACTATATTTGTTATGGGTAGATATTTACCCATTAGAGTAGTTTCGATTCTCTTACGTCCTACTTCAAACAACACCCGTAAATCCCGATGGATATAGATGAAGAGCATTAAACTCCAATTCGACACAAGTGTTCATATATACGGTTCTAAAGAGCACTATTGGCACTTTATGCTCGGATATTTGTTGCCGTCCATTCATTTTTACGTGAAGCATGGAAATTCATATGTCAAAAAATGGGGTGACACGATTCAATTGATCTATGATAATTGTGGACCTCTTATGAATCCTATCATTGAAGAAATGACCCAATTATTGAACATTCCTTCTAGGATTGTCGATGATGAAAGCAAAGACCAAATCACTATCGATGAAACAGTAAATGTGCCAAGATGGGACATTCGTATGTATATCAGTTTTTACTTCCTTTTTCACTTTAAACGCTTTGACACCAACATTCCTATTCGAAAAAAAGATTTAAAATGGTTCGTTAAAAAAAACATTAAATACAGGACTAAAAAATATGACCTCCGACTAAAAAGAGACCTTCTTTTTACTAGAAACTTGATCCTTCAACGTTTAAATGTGAAGATCGAACCCAATGAAACTTCTATTTTATTATTGGATAGATCAGATACCCCGTCATTTTATGCCCCTAATGGAAAGGCGGAAATAAAAGGTTATGGTAAATCAAGACGTGCTCTGCAAAACTTGGAGGAATGTCGCCGACAATTGACAGCCGATGGTATCCAAGCATGCCTTTACGAACCTGGAATCCATTCTTTGTCTCATCAAATCAAAACATTTCATAACTCAAAAGGAATCGTGGCAATGAGAGGAGCGGAATTAGCTAATATGTTTTGGATGCCGCCAAAAAGTAAAGCGGTGATTATTGGTTTTAACAACCCTGCTTTCCACCTTTATAATTTTGCCAGCTTACTCCATATAAATCTAATTGAAAAAGGATCACATTCTGACTTTCCCGATATTCTAGATTATCCAATTAAATCATTACTCAAATCATGACCCAAATCGTAAATACCCTTGAAGCTCTGGATCAAAAATTGGCCAATCTACTGCAATCCTCCAATTTTGAATTAAGTAGAATAGACTTTGATCGTCAAGATCAGTGGATATTTAAGAATGGAATGATGTCTCACAAGTCGGGAGGATACTTTCATGTGACTTGCGTGAAAAATTTGGAAGCTTCAAAAGAGCATTTATTCTTTTTTCAGCCTCAAAGTGCATTGACCGGTTTGCTGTTGCACAAAGAAAATGGAATCATATATGTATTGATTCAAGCTCGAATCGAACCTGGAAATACAGGAATTTTACAGTTGGGGCCCACCATTCAATCTACCCCAGCCAATTTCCTTCGTATGCATGGAGGGAAAGGAACTTCTTATTTGAATTATTTCTATTCAGGTCAAGAAAATGTCTTGGCATTCAACTCATCAAATCATCTGGACATTGGAAAATTATTCTTCCAGAAATCCAAATTACTCAATTATGCCGTAGTTGATAAATTCATTGAAACCGATCACGCTTACCTGTGGACACCACTTTCTGTCTTGCAAGAAGCCGCCACAAAAGATTATTACCTAAATACAGATTTGAGATCACTTTTGGGTGTCTTTAATTGGGATTCATTGATGGGAATCCATACTAAAATTGAATTCAATCCTTCCAATTTGATGCAATACTATATCAAACACAGAATGGCTGTTCATTGCATACATCAATTTGTTCCTTTAGAAAAATCAGAATCTATACACATGACAAAAGACTCTATTTATGCTAAGGAAGATTCAAATTCAGAGATTGTCCTGTATGACGTGAAGACATTGCATAGAGAGGTGGGGCAATGGATACAACCTTTGTGGAAAGGAAAAGAAAAAGGAAGTGTTTTGTTGTTATGCAGAAATTGGGATTCACCCAAAGATCTTGATTTTTTGCTAACCGTAAAATATGAACGAGGGGTAGCAGGCAACTACAATATCTGCCCTACGCTCCTTGAATATCCTAACGAAGATAAAGATGTGGTCCTATTCAATTCAGGAGCAATCAAACGTGAATTTTACCAATCCGATGAAGGAGGTCGATTTATTGATCATGAATATCTATTTCGCGTATCCGAGATAAATGAAGACATAGAAATCCAAGAAAATCAGTTTTGGGTGAGTATAGGAGAATTAAAAACCATTCTCAGTCTGCACAATATGCCTAGCATTCAGTTGAGAAATATCTGTTCTGTGATTTTGGATAAATTAAACCCTAACACCTTTGAGTAATACTGCTAACAATTTAACTCCAATGGACAAACTCCAAAGATTCGGAAATTATACATTTATTTCAGATGTAAACAATTCCAAATTAAACTATGTCCGAAGCACTAAGGTCTGGATAGACAGCTTTCTTTCTCTACTTTTTGCCATAGTGTGTATTCTATTTATTGGTATACTCATTTATCGAATGACTGAAGAAGGAGTTTCACTAATATCTGTAATTCTCTTATTGCTTTCAGGATATGTAGCATTTATAAAAATTGCATATGCTATTGATAGAATTGGAGTGACAGAAGGCATAATAGACATTGACAGGAAAAGTGATCTTCTAACCATTAGATCATCTCGATTCAGGAAGGTGACTCTCCCACTAAAGGATATCAATGGCATTACCTACCATTTGCACAGTGATATGGTAGGATTTGAAAAACGTAAACAGCGTTTCTGTACAAAAGTACAATTTACCACAACCACCAACCAGTCCATTCAAGCCTTACTTATAAACTCAGAATCTGTCCTAGACAAAGGTATGCGCAATACAAAGCAAGAGCTGATGAAAATCACCCATACGCTTGTAAAGCATATTGCTTCTGAGCTGAATATTCCATTTGAAAAGAAATAGCCCTTTAAAATCACACGATAAGACAAGACTATGAGGCCAGAAAATCAAAATGAAATAACACTGTGGTATAGAAGACTTCGTGAGCATGTCTTTGATCATTTGGTGTATCCCGATCTTCAGTATGTACAGAATAAATTTAATCTTGTCCCTGTAAATATTCATATCACAGATCAATGGATTTGGAATCCGTTACTTGTAAAATATATACTAAATACCCAGAGCAGAACTGGATTAAAGCGACAGATACCGAATTCATTCAAGAAGCTACTGCAATTATCAAAGCATTTGATTATTGGATACCTGATAAAATAGATGGTCAGTACATTAATTCCGAACGCTATTTCCCGATCTGCTTCTACTATCATGAACGGACGCTAAACGATCCAACAATCATATTGAATCCAGATGTAAGACCTAAATGCTTGGACACATCTTGGAAATACAATAAATATGTACATTCAGAAAATGGGCATGATGGGGCTGGAACTATTTTAGCAATCATAAACGAAGATGGATATCCAGAATCAATAGAAAGTTATCATATTCTTGGAAAGACCAACAAAAGGATCGTAGAGGGAAATTTTAAGCAATTAGGACAATGGAAACCAGCTATTCATGATGGAGTACCCGTAAAATCTCAAGTTAGTAGGTATATCTACACTTAAAATTCAGTGGACTTTTTCAATTCAGAACAAAGAAAAATCCAGAAAGGCTAATCTTGTTATATCAATTATAAAAAAATTGAAGCAGAGGCGAAATACTCTAGCTTGACCAAAAATAAATACCAATCGAGTCTACTCTATTTTTTGAATATACCAATCCATTGGCGAATTTTCAGGCGTAAAAACCAGTCGCTTTTTTTGGGGATCAAATTCTACGTTATACGTTGTTATAAGTCCTTTCAGATCTAGTTTGCCAACATATTTATACTTGCCGTTTATTTGTAAATCAAAACCAAATTTTCCGTTTGAATTTCTCCCGTATAACCGACCATTCTTTATTTCTACTTCAATAATGGGATCTTTTGTACCTAATAACATTCCTGTAATTTCAGCATAATTACCTGCCACTTCTTCTGTAATTTCATTCAAAGTAAATACCTCCTCTTTAGGTGAATTAAAATGATTGATCAAGAAGTAGGAGACTACCAAAACCAACAGAATCAGTATAGTCTTCATCCATCTATTCGAGGTATTGGTAGTGTCTATTTTTTCTCCAACCAGTTTATAGGTTTCTTCAACCGACTCCTCATTTTCTTTATTGTGCTTGCTTTGTTGTTCGATATTATGGCCACAATCCGGGCAAAATTTAGCACCTGATCGCAATTCATTTCCACACTCTGGACAATACTTCATTGGTTCATTTTTTTTTAAAAGGTTTAACATATTCTATTCGTACTCATAGTTTCCGTATGGGTTACTACCTGTAGGCAAATCCTTCTTGCCTTCGTTTACAACTTTACTCTTATAGCCATTGGAATAAATCACATCTCTTCCAGTAGATGAATTGAAATATCGTCCATGGTATGTCAATACCAAACGTCGATTATACAATGCATCATAACACATGGGTTGTAACAATTCCTTCAACTTCGTTTTGTTATCATAAAATGTAGTCCAATTTCTACTGGCTACATTCTCTTTTTGTTCTGGAGTAAGGCTCTTTCCTATAAATATTTCCGCAGCATCGATCTGCTCCGACAGTGTGATTAATTTTACTTCAATTGACTCATTTGAACTTGGATAAATGGTGTATTGACCTTTTTTACATATTCCTAGATCCTCTGCAATGATATCTACAGTAATATGACTCGTACATTCTGTTATATCCTTGGTCTTTGTAATGCCTATACTTTGGACTTTTATTTCCCCTTTCAGACAAGGAACTTTTATTGAATAAAATCCATTCTTATCTGTCTCATCTGTATACGTTTTGCCCATAAATTGAACGACCACTTCTTTGTTTTTCAACCCTTTGAGCTCCGAGTTATCATCTAAATCAGGTTCGTAAACAAACCCATTGATTTCAATCTCTTTTTTCCTCAATGGCAAAAGTGGATGGGAATTCAAAATATTCCAACGTAAATAAAAGTCTTCTGCATCAATGAATATATGTCGCGACCAATATTCTACTGCCTCTCCATTTTTCAATTTCCCTAAAACATTCGACCCCGTAGCAAACCGATCTATAGCATTTTCAAAAGAAATGAAAGAAGTCTCACTAAATGGATGGTAATTGCGTTTGTAATCTACAAATCCAATATCCACTTTGTACTTCGTCCTGGCATAGGTACTTTCTTTTTGATAACTGCCTAATTGGGGAATAAATCCATTAGGGAATTCAGGTTGACTCATTATAAACTCTCCAAAATTCATTTGAACCAATGCGGATCTATAGCCATTTGTAATGTCCACTTTTGTAGTTACATCATACAAATCGATATACTTTGTAAAGTCTCCAGAAATTGACCGTATTCTAATTATCAAGCCCAAATCCGACAGTGCTACTTTCTCCCATTTTTGATCGGGAATACTAAATGTAGCCACTCGATCCTTGATCAATTCTTTCGAAAGGTTTATTCTTATCAACTGTTTTTGTGGTTCGTAGGAGTTTTTTATCGTTGTGGTTTTGTAATGCCTCCAAACTCGATTATCTGTCGAATACAAATCCGTAGATTTCTTTTTTAGCTCTTGTTTGCCGAGTAAGGTATTCAAATGCTCCGAATAAATTTGATCCACTTGAAGTGGGAAGATCCCTACCTTATACATGTTACCGTTATAATGGTCGCCTTCCGGGACAGTCTGTCCTGCCAACTCTGCGATAAATTCAATCGGAGGGATATGTAAACCACTATGCAATAATGGTGTATTGATACTCACTTGACTTCCGAGGTAGCCATTTCTACTACTTGTAAGTTTTTTGAGCCTCGTCATTTCTGCATCGTTTCGATAATGCAGGTACCAAGCACACCCCAATGATAATATTGCCTGTCCATAACCCGCATTCTTGCCTTTCATATCCACAGATAATTTACCAGCTGTAGCTTTATCGCCTAGTTTGATCATGACCTTTTTAGCTAATTTTTCAGATCCGACGGTGGAGTATTCTATTGCAGTATACAGCTGTGTATTATCACTGTAGTGCTCTGTTCCATCTTGTATCAATTGCTCCGCCAGTGCCCAACTAAAGTTAATCGCCAATGGATATGAAAGCAATGCAGAAACACCTCCCGTGTAGACAAGAGATGCTGCTCCAGCAACCACAGGTCCCCAACGCAATACAACATCCGACATTGTCTTCGCAAAGTAGTGGTACCAATCCATATTCACAGCTCTCGACGAATACATCCTCAGTTTACCCCGCTTTTGGTATTTTCCCGTGATATAGTTTGATGCATACTTTTCATAATATTTTCCCTTTATTACGTGTGGAATATCCTTTGCACTTAGCGGAAAATCAAACCATGGCTTTTGCCCAATAGGAGATAATACATCCAAATCAAAAAAGATTAGACCATAATTTGACTGCTGGAAATTAAGGAGGTCTAGTGTCAAATCTATGCCCCACGGAGCATACAAACTTCCTAAATAGTTGATCATATCATGATTGGAACGAAAGGTTAATATGCGTTTAAGCTCCCAATGGTCATTCAACACATTTCCATCATCTTTAGAGTAATGATCCATTTCTCTGAACCAATAGGAATAGTTAACTTTTTCCTGTTTCCTATATTTGTGCATCAATTCCAAACACGCTTTATATTCTTTCAATTTTTCATCATAGCTCATATTGCTCTTATCTCCAAGACTGAAGCTCCTTAATCTATGATATAGCCTGACATGCTCGTTGTAATTATTCTTCTCTTCATTGCTGTTGCTAAACAATGAAAAAAAGGAACCTGTCTGCAATTTGTTGTGTGCAATTTCATCATCCAACAATAAGGAAAGGTCCGCCCCATTTTTATCCGTTAACATCCGTTGCTCATAGGCAATAAATTTATTTACATGCTTGGGAAGCAAATCCTTCGAAATGGATGAATTCACTACAGAGAATTCTAAAGGAGTAGTTTCATTCTCAATGATTACTCGCATACCTTTTTCTCCATTATCTAATACAATTTCTTCATGAGGCAATGGAATCCACCACCCCATCGCACTTTTAACAAGCACTTCCTTTCCTGCTCTACCTTTTGGAAGATCAACGCTCAATTCACCTTCTATTTTTTTATCATCCCAATTGTTGAAAACAATCACCTCATTGGTTATGCCAGCTTTTCGTTCATTCTCATTGGGCGCTCTTTCTGAAATCTCCACTTCACCATTCCCAGCTGCTTTTCTTTCAGGTACTGTGATAACTGCACCATTGTCAGTCGACAACACTTTTGTAGGTACCGATTGTTCATCATCGAAGGTCAATACTTTTTCTGGTTTCACCTTTGATGGAGGAACATCTATCTGCTCATAATTCCGAGAAGTGTCACTATAAAGGGGTGTTTCCTCATCGTAAAAAAAGAAATAATACGCTGTCAGCACCACTCCTATGAAGAGAATTAAATTGACAAATGAAAAGCTTCCTTTTTTCTGTTTCTTTTGTTGGCTTTTCGAGGCAATCGATCTTTTCCGCTTCGATTTTGAAGCCGTAGATCGTTTGCGTTTTGTCTTTGACTTTGCCCTGGACATCACTTCTTTTTGTACAACTTCCACTTTGGTGCCACATTCCAAACAAAATTTATCTACTTCATGCAATACAATACCGCAATGGTTACATATTGGTTTTTCAACCATTTGAATTACTTCAGCACCACATTCTATGCAAAACTTTGCACCTTCTAATAATTCAATTCCACATTTCGAACAACTGCTCATTTGACTTTGGTATTTAATTGTTTAATAAGTTTATCCTTGATAGCAACTGGGTAATGAAGTGCCACTTTCATCCAAGATGAGCAATGTATTACAACTCGATTGTACTCGGATTCTACCTCGATATTGGAAATATCTTCCCATGGAATAAAAATGACATTTTCTCTAACCAAAAGTCCAGCACCTACAAGGCCTGGATTGAGTGTCAAAACTCCTGCTCCAATCGCCAGCTGTTTTATATTCCTCCCTTTATCTTTGGTCCCTTCGATCAATACTCCTTCTTGATCCAAGGTGTACAGCAACTGATATTTATTCCCCATTACAATCCATGCTGAAATGAAACCCAACACAAAAAGAAATAGGTATATGCCCGCCATTGGAAGAATCAGAGAAGAGAGTTGATCTGCATCTCCACTAGAAATAAAAACGATTATGAGTATAATCGAAACCAATCCGATGGTGGCTAGATAAGCCAAAAACAAACTCCTCAACACATAGGTATTTTTTAGGAACGGAATTTTCATATGCCATGTTAACGTCTTCATTTTCTATAGTTTTTCATGAATAAAATGACCATTGTGAGTAGAATTCCAAACAGGATAAGGACACCTCCCAAGACAAATAATATGATTTTTCCGTAATACGAAGTAGTGGATGCATCCAAAATATCCTGACTTTCAAATGGCTCTGGATTTTGAATAGTGATCTCTTCAGAAGCTATTTTTTTTATGCTTTTAAATAAGAATTCCTTGTCCTCGACACCTTCTTCAAAAGAATAATACTTGTTGCTTCGGGTAGCGTACATTAAGTAGAAGTTTTCTCCCGCTTTTGGTTTCCAATTCTGTTTTGAAAAATATAAAATGTCACCCTCTGGCAGGTATTTCACCTCCTTATTGGGCCGTATTGCCGTAACATCTTCCGTAGATAAACCATCTAAAAAATGAATAAAAAGTTCTGCTCTTTGAATGTTGTTTTTCCAACTTGCACCTGTCTCAAATACATAGATCAAACCATGGTCTTCCCTTTTTCCTGACATATTTGTCATTTTGGCCTGCTGAGTTGGAGCGATATATGTCACCTCTACGGTACGCATTTGATTTGGCAAAAACTGAATCGGCCAAGTCACCCAATTCTCAATGTTTGATGCAACATTGGGCACAGAAGCAATTCCATCCATAGTTACTTCAAAACCAGCAAGACTATCCAATAGAATACTGAATCCAAAAGGGGATTCACTGATGACACTTCGATTCCACAATTGATTTATGGGGTATCCAATAGAAAATGAAATGGGTTGATTACTTTGATTCGTGAGTGTGTAGTGTCCATGAATTACAGCAAATCCACTATACACCTGTATATCTATGCGTTCAGAATCCATAGAGATGAATTTAGAAGCCAGCATGTCTTCTGGTAGGAGTAAACTTATTCCTCCTCCAGCTTTCCACAAGCCTGGCTGCCCCACATTCCCATTCATCGTCAACGCATAAAAGAATGAACAGGAAAGAAAGAATATCTTGAGAAGATACTTCATTTTCATTTGGATCCTTCTTTACTTACCAGTCAAAAAGAGAATAGTAAATACTCACATTTCTCAGAATCCAAAATTAAATGAAAGGACATCAAACTTTCAGAATATAAATCATAGATAAAAATGATATTTATCAATCATACCAGATTTTATAATGGGGTAAAAATCCCTTTAAAGAAGCAGCAAGTTGAAGCACAATATGCAATAAAGTAACTCATTCGAAAGCATTCTTCCTTCCTATCCAAAAGTCTATTTCAGGATGATTACCTTTTTAGAAACTCCTGTTCCATCTTCGAATTCTAACTGAAGAAAATAAACTCCGTTACTGATCGCAGAAACGTCCATTGATGTGCTATTTTTTGCATAGCGTTGTATCAATTGACCATCCGAAGACACCATTTTAATACCAGAAATAGCTTTCTTTATTTCATCTAAATTCAAATGGAGAATATGGAAAGCAGGATTAGGTAAAATACTTAGATCTGCTTCGGTAACATCAACTACATGTGTTATTATAAACTCGGCTTCGGCTGCACAACCATTGCCGTCATAAACTGTGACGAGTTGTATCTCATTTAACGTATCAAATATAATGTTGTACGGTTCTACTCCACCACTCACTATAAAAACGTCCTCAACCAGTTCAATATGAATTGGGTCTGGCTCAACCACCTCAAATCCAAACGATTCACTGCATCCGGAACTATCTGTCACAATTACTGAATATACTCCAGCACTCAATGATTCATCATCAATGCTATATTCATACTCACTTCCTGTGCTCCCCAAGGGAACAAATTGAACATTGCCTGCTTCTCCATTACAAATAGGATGCATCACGTTGATAGCGATGTCAATGGTTTCATTTTCCACTACTTCAAGTCTTGCCTCTACCAAACATCCAGTCTCTTCTACGGCTACAAAATTTAACATTCCTCCTTCTGAAATGATTACAGAATCTGTATCACCCACAATTTCTCCATTCAATTCCCATTGATACGAAGGAAACATAGGTCCAATAAACAAAGTAGTACTATCTCCATAGCAAAATTCAGCTTCCCCCTCTATAACGGTTGAATATCCATAAACTTCAACTACAATACTTGTCTCTAATGCACATTGATCCAGGTCAGGTGTAAATACATATTCAAAAACTCCAGTCTCGAGGGTATTAAACTCTGGAGTCGACCAGCTCCCCATAACCCCATCGTAGGTCGTCGTTGGAAGAACAATGGTTTCATCTTTCTTACAATAGTTTTTTGCAACAACTATTTCAGGGATCTCTAATTCTTCAAGATAGAAACAATCCGATCCGTAATAAAGGATGATAATTTCACTCAAAGCATTTTCTATGGCTTCAGCTTTACTTTCATCATAAGTCTCCGCTGTCACTTTGTACCAACCTGCACCAAAATCAAATTGTGTACCTCCATAATTAAGAAAATCAGGATATAATTCATTTCCAAAGGCTATAAATTCATCGTAATTTGCTGGAATGAGGTCTCGATACTTATGCAATTTCCCTTTGATCGATAATGGCAATTTTAAGTCATTATCCAACATACGTTGAGCCAATTCATCCGGTTGATCGGGATGGATGCCCCAAAAATGAAATAAAGGTCGCAAATCCACTCCTGCTGCTTTGGACATTCTAAATATTCTATCATCTTGCGGTTGATTATTGACAGGAAAGGGCATGCCCATATCCGCTGCTTCACCCTCAGATTGCCAAAATGCCTCTAAGGCTTCCCATCCAAACAATTCTACAATATCTACATAATGGGCATATCCTCGATGTTGATATCTGACTTCATTCTTGGTACAACTGCATGTATTTCTTTCTAAACCCTCATGAAAAGTATCAGCCACCAATCGAGTCCGCGTGGTATTGTCTTTGGTGGATGTGTAATTATAGGATGGCCCAAATGATTTTTGAAATGCCTCCGCTAAAGAATAACCAAAACATTTGTTGAGTACTGGGACATATAAAAAGTTGACAATGGCTTCGGTTTCTCCTACAAACTTGGTGATGGCCACTTCATGCCCCAATTCATGAAAATGAATATCTTGATTGAATTGTGGTCCTCTCATGATATTGTGGTCGGGTGTGCCATCCGTTGTCGCATTTGGATCATAGGGCGTATTCGACATGGGATATCCTGGATGATAGGCTCCTCCTCGAATAATAACATCAAATTGCAAGTAGTTTTTATGTCTGTCCGTAATTCTCGGTCTTCCCAGCAAATCTGAAACCGCGTCCATCGATTTGTCCCAATCTTCTAGTAACGACTTGGGATCATCAAAGGCATAAATCCAGCTGGTCGGCACCTGCATCATAAACTTATCTGTCTCAAAATCTGTCCAAGGCGCAGATCGCAATCGCTCCGTATTTTGCCATTCATCCAGTGTTGTTTCATGGAAGGTTTTCATTGAAAAGAAAGGCGATCGCACCACATTCTTTAATTCAACATCAACCAATCCTAAGTCAACCCCTAAAGGGATCTCAATATAAATTCCTCCTCCTAAAGGGTTGGCAATCTTAGTAGTGACGTTTTCGACATCGTAAAGTATCGAAACCCTATCCATTCGCTTATACCGGCTTTTATTTTCTAGATTCCAAAAGTGCGCACCTACCCTAATTTTAATTCCTTGATTAACTAATTCTTCTGGCACTGTGATTTCACCAATGCTCCCTGGAGCCAAGTAACAACCTGTTGGACGCACTACATTACTATTGCCTATTTCAGACCAGGGTTGACTTCCCTTCGCCAACATGTAGGAGCACTTTACGGTCGCAACTTCAACAGCATCTGGATTTTCAGGTGCCGCTACAGCTCCTGGAAAATATTGAGAAGATTGATAGTATTTTCCATCAATAAGACCCGGATTTCCACTTAAAATTGCAGTGGTATAGCCAAAATCTATTATTCCTTGATGAATCAATATTATATTTCTGTGCAAGTTTAACCCATCGGTAGCATAGGCACGATTGAAACCATTTCTAGTAGCGTTGGTAGTAAACAGAGCACCTTCTTTTTCTTCAAATAAAGCCAATAATTCGAACGATCTTACTAGTGCATTTTCATCCGTAGAAAGCACTTCTAAATTCTGCAGAAGTACAACATGGTTTTGTTCAAAATCACTGTCTGAAAGTTCAATAATCCCATTAACATGATCTATCAAGTCGTCGATGACGGCCAAATATTCTCCAGAATTAAGTATAGAAATAGCTGACTCATTTTCAATAACACACTTCGAATCATGAGCAAAATTTACATTCAATACAGTACATAACAAAAGGATAAGACCAACATTTTTTTGGAAGGTTTTCGACATAGGTAGCAGCTTAAAAGGTTTCAGTTTGTCAATTTCTATGAAGAAAGATAGGATAAATCAGAGAAACCCATGGCAATTATTTTTTTGATTCTAAAAATGTTAAAAATTAACTCTTCAGCTTTCATTCTGTTCTACCTATTCTAAAAAGGTGTTTATTAAGTCAATAATACCTTCTAATTCAGAATAATGCTCCACATTCGTTTTATTATCTACTTTATTGATATTATTCAACCCGATTACATCGTTCTACCTACCACAGGTTCAAGCTGCAACTGATGAAAAAAAGAATTTTACTTATTTTAATTGCTATTCTGTCAATTTTAGTATTTCTCAAATATGGAAGATCTATTTATATGCCGATAGTTAAGAAGGTAAGAGGTAAAGAAACCGTGGAAAGTGTAGTGTCCAAATATAAAAACACTGCATTGCTTCGACTAAAACCCAGTCTAGACCGCTTACATCTCCTCGAATTACCAAAAAACATTGTCCTCGTTGGTTTAAAAGAAGAACGTATACTTCAAGTCTATGCCAAGAAGGAGAACGAATTTGAGCTACTCAAGGAATATCCATTTACTGCATTTAGTGGTCAACTTGGACCAAAGCTTACTGAAGGAGACAAACAGATTCCAGAAGGCATCTATTACACGGATTATTTGAATCCAAACAGTTCCTATTACTTATCCATCAAAGTATCCTACCCCAACGAATTTGATCGACAAAAAACAAAGCATGATGCAGTTGAAAAATTAGGTGGAAATATTTTCATTCACGGAAAAGCAGCCACCATCGGTTGCATACCCATAGGGGATGAAGCCATTGAGGAAGTCTTTCTTCTCGTCGACCATGCAAATAAGAATCCTGTAAAGGTCATCATCAGCCCGTGGGATTTCAGGAAAAAGTCTGAAGAACCTAATATTGAAGGTATAGATTGGGAAAATGAATTGTATGCCAAAATTAAAGAGGAATTCTTTGCGTTATAATTCCCGTCACCTAAATCCTTTATTCCATCTTGAATATCATGAAGAACTTTGTTATTCTGCTTGCTATTTTAAATCTTGCCTCTTGTGACCTATCATCAAACACCCCACTTTCGTTCGAAGGCAATAAAGCATTTAATTTAGAAGAAGTCCTTTTAAAGTCAAGTCCCAAACCCTTGTTGGTTTATTTCACGGCCTTTGGATGTAGTGCTTGTCGAACCATGGAAGAAAAAGTCTTGAGTTCAAAAACAATCACAAAAACCATTCAGGAGAATTACACACTAGTCTCCCTTATTGTTGATGATAGGACTAAAGCCAACAAAGAAAATTGGAAGCATAGTAAAATAGTGAATAAAGTATTGAAAACGGTAGGAACATTAAACGGTGATTTTCAAATTCAATTCACACAAACTTCATCTCAACCTACTTTTGTCATCGTGAATCAGCAAAAAGAAATAGTTTCAATTCGTGGATACACCAATAATGTGGATACGCTTTCTAGGTTTCTTGAAGAACCATTAAATTGAAGTCATGAATCAATATACAATTTGTCTTAAAATCGATTATTAGTTGTATATTTTCCTGAACTCTTAAACGCTAAAGCCAAAATCAATATACATGTTAACAACTCAAGAAAAAGACACCATTGATCGATGTGTTCTCTGTTGGTTGGCTACATCAAATTTGGAAAATGAACCTAATGTTTCTCCCAAAGAGATGTTTACTTATCAAGACGACTCTACCCTATTGATCGCTCATATTGCCTCGCCAATCAGTATCCGTAATATCAATCAAAACCCAAATGTATGTGTCAGTATGGTCGATGTATTTACACAAAAAGGGACTAAACTTAAGGGGACTGCTCGGATTATTGAAAAAGACGATGCCTCTTATAGAGATAAAGTGACAATTCTGACGGACTTATTTTCGGATGGTTTCCCAATTCAAGCTGTCATTGAAGTTACTATTCAAAAAGTAGCTCAAATTATTGCTCCGAGCTATTATCTGGTTGAGGGTACAACAGAAAAAAGTCAAGTTGATGCAGCAATGAAAACCTATGGAGTACAACCAAAGAAATAAATTAAAAAACCTCATGAAATATCTGAAGAGAATTTTTATTTGTCCTAAAATCAACTGAATCTATATCCCTCTACTTCTTTTTATCGTTCCAATATCGTGAAGTTTAAAATCGGTATTTACCTATTCCTTATCTGTTGGACTCAATCTTTCAGTCAAGAATTGAAGCTTAAGATAAGTGGGTTTAACCAAAAGGCACATGTAGCTTATATAGGAGTTGATAATTTTATTGAAACATTATCTTTAAAACAGCACAAGAAGCCAATTCAATTGAGAACAAACAATGGAAAATTCACTTCAAATCGTTCTAGGTTAAAATATAGGCCCAATCACATCGGTCCCGCAACTATCGAAGCATTTATTATTCAAAGTGAAGATACATTGGTAGTGAAAATATTTGACGTTGCTATCGAATACCTACCGTTCACTTTTACAATAGGTCTACAAAACACCTTTTCAAAAGATAGCATCTCGATGCCACTTGACGAATTTAACAATCAACATTTCTCCATGTTAAGTATCAATACCAACCTTTCAGCAAGGGCAATAATTAAAGGTTTTCAACTTCGAGTAAGGAGAAACAATAAAGAAATATTCAATGAAGCCTTTGAGACCTATAAACACAAAACAGCTTCCTTAATCAAAGATAAATTGCAATTTCTGCAAGAAGGGGATCTACTCTATTTTGAGCAATTGAAGTATTCTTATATGGATGACTCTTTGATCACTTACAAGTCATTCCGAATTTTCATCCAATAAGCGTCGAGATGTTGAAAAAAATAATACGAATCATCGGGTATTCACTATTGATCATTCCTTTGTTCATTTTAGTGGATTTTAATTGCGCTCAGCATTATTCACCTACTTTCGAAACAACTGATTCAAGTATCTTTAACAGAGATGTATATCATCAATTGCAACATCTAAAAGAAACGTATCAAAAGGGAGCAGCAAAAGAAATGCAACATATTTATCCAGAAGGTTTTATTTTTTTCAACGCCTTGTACGCCCTCTCCTGGACTGAATTTGTCCGTTCGATTCCCGAAAGTTCAGATCTTCATAAAGAAGGGTTGAATGAAATCACAAAAGCATGGGAAGCAATTGATTCTGAAAATGGGAAATCGATTTTTAATGCCCAACTACCTCTGCCATATGGAGCATTTTATGCGGGATGGAATAATTACGTCCTGGGGTCCAAGTTGTCTATTCAATCACCAGAGATGAGAGATTCCACTGAAGTACAACTATTTGAAAAATACTGTGCAATAATCGCAGAATCCTATGCATCCTCCGAGTATCCATTTTTAGAGTCGTACGGTTATGGTTCCTGGCCCGCAGACAACGTTGTGGCTATAGCTTCATTATCTCTACACGACAAAATCCTTGAAGCCAAATACACAAAAAACATACAAGATTGGTTGGATAAGATAAAGACTCATCTTGACCGTCCACTGGCTTGATACCCCATGCTGTCCACACCCATCAGCAAAAGATGTATCAAGGAGCACGTGGATCTTCTCAAAGTCTACTATTGAATTTTCTCGTCGAGATTGATGAGATATTTACTCGAGAACAATTTCAATTGTACAAAAAACACTTTCTCGATAAAAGACTTGGACTCTATGGTGTAAGAGAACACCCAAAAGGAGTAAACAGTTCTGGAGACATCGATTCTGGACCTGTGATATGGGGCATTGGTGGAGCAGCTTCTGTTGTAGGTCAACGGGCTATGTGGAAAAACGGAGCCATCGAAGAAGCAAAAAGCATTCGAAATAATTTGGAAAGTTTTGGAATGACCATCACTTTTAACGAGAAGAAAAAATATCTTTTGGGTGCTTTGCCTATTGCCGATGCCTTTCTTTGTTGGAGCAATTCTGTAGAGATGCACCCTGTTCAAGTTGGAGTGGGGAATTCAAGGGGTATCATTTATTCTATTTCCATCTTAATCGTAGTATTCATTGCTAAATGTTTTAGATTGATCTCAAAACTTACTCGCAGAAGTACATGATAAACCCATACTTACAAAATCATATTCTTATTTATTCATTGTATCAAGTCAGAAAAAAAATTGTCTTTAGTTATTAACAATGGGAACTTATTAAAGCAAAATCAAATTACCATACCATATACAACCAATTCTCACGACATACACTGTCCATACAATTACAGAAATTAGTTTTTCAACTTTTTTATTCTTTTTAATTTGTTGACTATTGTAGCGACTTACCCATGTGTTGTATACATTAAAACAGAAATTAGAACCTAATGAACAATCGAGAAACACGAAAACAAATTGCACAAGACACCCTACAAATAATAAAACAGGGATATTATAAAAATGCACAAGGTAACACCATAGATATTGCACAGGTTCAGACGAACGCTGAACAAAACACCCATCTCTACTCTCCGAAAGAATCGGATGAACTATTGAAAAAATTCATTGAGCAACCATTGTCAAAAGCTACTGAATATACAGTAGTACGACAAACTACTTTGGATGCGACCAGAGCATTGATCGCTGAAGGATATCAAAATGCCCTGTGTTTAAATTTTGCTTCAGCTAAAAATGCAGGTGGTGGATTTTTAGGAGGAAGTCAAGCTCAAGAAGAGAGCATTGCTCGTTCTACCGGATTGTATCCCTGTCAGATTCAGTGCAATGCATATTATGAAACCAACCGAAATACCAAATCTTGCATCTATACAGATTATATGATCTATTCTCCAAATGTTCCGATATTTAAAGATGAAGAAGGCCACAATTTAGAGGAGTTGACTTCCTGTTCTATCATCACCGCTCCTGCAGTCAATACGGGCGTGGTAAAAAGAAGGGAGCCTGAGAAAATGGCAACAATAGAAGATATTATGAAGCGAAGAATCCGAAAAGTGTTGGCAATTTCACTAAAACATGGCCATGATGCGTTAGTCTTAGGTGCTTGGGGGTGTGGAGTATTTCAAAATGACCCTAAAGAAGTGGCCAGCTATTTCAAAGAGTTACTTTCAGGTGAATTTAAAGACCATTTCAAAAAAATTGTCTTTGCTGTCTACTCAAGAAATAATAAATTTATTCAACCTTTCCTTGAAGCTTTTGGTCCTTCATAGAATGTAATTTACGGATATACGAGAATCAATTCAATCTAATATGAAATCGAAAAATACCTTTTCTTTTTGGTCTTTAATACTTGGCGGTACGACCTTAGTGCTATTTGCTGCGAGCCCATACATTCTCGACCTTATTGAACCGTCTCGATCGATTGGTCAAATTATTGGTGAAAATGCAAAAGACATGTTGAACACTATGAAAGGAGAAACTGCTGATGATACTACTCCATCTCGAAGAGAAATTTGGACCAATATATTAACCATTACTTCATTTATTTTGCTTGCGATCACCCTCATCTTTTCTTATGTGGTCATGCAAAACAAGAAAACTAAGTGGGATGGAATCGGTGGGATACTGTTATCCGTATTTGGCTTAGCCATCTATTTTTCGCATTTGGCAATTGGACTCTTGGGACTGATCATTATCGGGATTCTTGTAGTTAGCTTTGTTGTGTTGGTCGAAGCATGAGCTAGACTATGAATTTATTCATTTATTATGTCGTATGGATTTGTTGTATCAACTAAAAGAAAAACCAATATTCTCAGAAAGTGACTTGCTCCATTTTGGAGAACAAGAACAATTTGGAGACCAAATCAATATACACTTTCCGGATTATTGTGGGATCAACGTAGGTTCAGTCATCTACCAAAGTATTGACAAAAATAGGGTCGACAGTATCAAAAGCAAATTGGAAACAAATAGAATGAAAGCATTAAATGAGATGCTAATCGCTTTCTTTGATGATGATAATCGTGCTAATTCATTTTATACGTCCAATGAATTTACCAAGCTTAAAGAACTGTATCAACAAGAATTTAAATTGGAACTTATCCGTACAAAACATAATCAAATGGAAGTTGTGGGAAGGGGATTCTATATTCCGACTCAAGCAACTGATGAACAAATAGTAGAAATTCAAACTTTGCTAAATGTTCATTTTTTCACTATTCAATCCGTTCCAGTAGAACAACAAACTGAGCCGAATAAAATAGATTGGGATGCACGTTATGCTATGCTATTCTCAAATACAACAACACAAAATAAAACAGAGAATGAAGTGGAATTAAAAATGGAAAAAGAAACCCTTGATAATTCTGAATCACTCAAGAAAAAAATTTATCACAACTATAATACAGCACAAAGGGAAAGTATGAAAAAACAGCGGCCGTGGTGGAAATTTTGGTAGATTATCCTGAATAAAAATAGAGCAATTGAGGCATGAATTAGACATCCTACAACTTACTACAACCCGAAAAATTCTCGGTGTAGTAATTCTTGTTGTCACTGCATTGAGCTATTATTCCCTCTTCAATATAATGCGAGAATCCATCCGATACTTTTCTGAAACTGAGGATTATGACTTGTGGGTTTTATCGGAAATAGAAGTTTGGTTTTACAATACCATATATGCGTGTATAGCCATCACTTTAGGTATTGCCAATGCCTTTCAATTCATAATCAACCGACCACTTCGAATATCTCGTTTCGGAACGATTCGATCATCGATATTAAATGATCAACGCGTCTTGAATTGGACCTTTATTATGTGGGCCTCAAAACTCGGATATATCGTTGGTCTCTTTTTCGCGATTTATAGTGTATTTTATGAATTCAGCCTATTTCCAGATTACTGCATACTGTTTGTTTTATTTGTTTTGGCATTGCACCTCCAAGTCTGGACACATATCCTCCGTTACTTTAAACTGCCTATACTTAAAACGCAACTTCTTGGATTTCTCTTTTTGATTATTTCAGGATTAGGACTGGGTACGATTAATCTGATCGACTATAAGATGTTTAATGCACGTGTCCTGAAAAAAAATATAGCCTACAATTATGAATTGATAAAACCAACCTCGGAAATTTGGGAATATAACACCAGATTTTCAAGAACCATTACCACTTATCTCGTCAATAAAAAAGAACAAGACAATGATCAGCCATTTTTGATTATAGACAATAAAACGATTTCACCTCCTGACTTAAAGGCAATCGTTCAAAAGAGACAACGTATAATAGCTAGTACATTAAAAAACAGCCTTCGCCTTCATCTCAATATTAACCAATCTATCTCTATGGATGTTGTCAATGATATTATAGTTCAGGCGGTACAAACAGGAATAAAATATGTGGACTATGCTGTTTTACCCAGTGAAAAGGAAGTCAGTCGAAGTATGCAGAAATATGCAGTTATTCGAGTTAGAATGTTGGATTACACACGAAATCCTTCATTAGACTCTCTAATTAATGAGGAGCTACAAATCATCACACTTGATGTGGCTAAAAACCAAATCTTAATCAATGGAGTTGCAACTGCTGATATACTATTCTCTATTGAATTAAAAGAGAAAATTGTACAAACACCGAATTACTACCTACGTTTAAGTTATGAAGAAGACATCTCATACCAGAGATTTATAGCCATTTATTCTCGCATCCGCCAAACGATATCCACCATGAGAGATGAATATGGACAGGCCAACTATGGGTCAAATTATGATCGATGTGAACCTGATCAGCGGAAACAAATTCAAAATATCTACCCTTTGTATTTAGAGGACATGACCTATAGATCAAAATTCGAAACATTTAAAAACAACCCAACAAATGAATGACCTCAAGAAAATCTAACTTCAACTTATGGCGTTTCTGTAAAAATCACCTTTCCAAACACGTCAGAATTTATGTATCCATCATCGTTGTTATTTCCATGAGTCTTTTTACAACCAACAAAATGTTCTCTTGTTCCTTTTCCATCATTATCTCCGTATGCGATTGAAAATCCAATGGCTTTCATTGGGTGAATTTTTACAGGTATATTGTTTTTTGAATTTTCATCAAATTGTGCATCATAGAGTCGGATGGACATCTCCCACAAGTACGTATTTCCTTCATTACTTCGCGCTACTGTTACATGGTCGTCAAAAAACACCGTTTGTTCTTTGGTATCTTTATCAATTGCATGTCCTTCTGTGGACACATGATAGGCAAATGCTTGATGGTTAAATTTATGATCTCCTCCAGATTTGTCTTCATCAATAAATACTTCCACATAATCCCCTTTCCAGTAATTGTCTTTTCCATCTTTTAGTGTGGGATTCAATACATCGTCCACTACTTCGACAAGTATGTAAAGCTGATCAACGTCCCAACTTAGTTTAAACCGCCCAGAATAGTCCTCTGAGTCCACCGGACCGCCCAACCAAACATGATTCATATCATTCCACCGTGTTTTTGACCAAATCGCATCCTTACTACATCCATCAACAACGATGACTTCCTCTGTTTTGAATGCCATAAAATAACCGTTATCCATTGATTTTGGGCTTGAAGAATCACTTTGATGGCATTCTTGTTCAGTCGAAATAGCTGGTTTTTCTATGCCTTTATCAGATGTTTTACTTTTGCAGCCTATAAAAAGCCCCAATAGCAATACACTTAAAATGGTTTTCCATCTCAATTTTTCCAACATTCTATGTATGATTTGTCTCATCAATTTATCAATTTCCACTCAAAATAAACCAATTTTAACAGTAGTCCCTAAAACACAGAAATAGAATTCATTAATGATCAATTTCTTCATAAAGCAGATGAAAGGTATAAATCATCTTTTTTAAATGAAAAGTCTCAATTCAATTGTAAATGAATTCATAAAATGATTCTCTTTCATGAACATTACGAGATCATATAGTTTTATATTAATGAGCCACTTAAGGTGAGTTGACAAGTTATCAAAACGACAAACTATGGATCAGAATCAAGTAGAAAATCCACATACCAAACAAGCAAAAAAGCAACTTGTAGTTTCTTTTATATTGTATGTTACTGCTATCGGTGGTAGTTTCTTATTAACTCCTACAGATGCAGATACGATTTGGAAATATGCCACCATCGCATTCTTCTTTTGTGGCTTAGGTGTAAATATAAGAGGTGTCATGGAAGGATGGTCTAGTTACAAGAAAAAAGAAAAAGATCACCTATATAAAACAATTGGTTTATTTGGAAATGCAATCCTCTTGGCCCTCATTCTTTTTGTATATATTTCTGGAAGAATTTCAATGTAATCGTTTAGGAATATACCCTTCTTATGTTTTAATGAACCAAATATTTTTAAACAACAAATGGTAATTGGTAGTTATATTCAACAGCATTTTTCTTAGATATTACGTTACATCTATATCAATATATCCAACATGAAAAACTTCACTTACATCTTTCTCTTTTTAGTTTTTCTTTTCTATGCCTGTTCAGACATTCCTGAATGTATAGATTGTGAATTCACCTGTATCGAAAACGATGAGACTGACGTAGTTACCAACCAATGCCTGGATAATTATGAATGCACCTACTCCATTTTCCCTAAATCTGGAGTTGATTTGAGTCTTTTGGAAGGAGTTGGTGAAGGAGAAAAAACAGTCTTTCTTTTAAAAAATGACACAAAAGGTGACCTCGGTATTGCCGATGATGAATACACCAGAATTTTGGTCTTCGAATTGAATCCTGAGCAAACTAGTTTTTCAGTGGAAGATGAACAAATCAAGGATATAAACATGTATTATCGAGACCTCTGTTATTGTTCTGAAGTGGATTTTGATTTGATTGTAGAGGGTTGCGTACAAGGAGAAAAACAAGAAAATGGAATATGGATTATCCAAGGGCATATAGTGATTCCCGATAGTTTTATGATTGAAGAATTTAAATTTTACGCTCGATTTACGGAATAGATCAATGCGTTAATGATAAAAGTTTTAATCGTATAGTCTATGCACTTATCCAGGGAGGTGAAAATATCAATGAATTCAAAAACAAACCATGCATTTCATAACTCAATGTATATGTAATTACTCTTTAGATTCTTAAATTGCAGGTATCAAATCAATCCTACAATCATGAATCTGACGCTTCAAGCACAAGACATTTACAACCAAATTGACCCCAATTCAACCAAATTGGGTGATTTGAGAAAAATGGCAAAAGCAATCAAGAAGGATCATAACCTAGCTATGGAGTTATGGTCTACACAAGAAGTTCTTCCATGTCAATTGGCCATTTTAATTATGGATAAAAAGCTATTGGATAAAATAATGGTCGATCAACTCTTGGCTGATATTCAACAGCACGAGATGGAAGATCGCCTTTTGCTAGCAGACTGGTTAATGGCGAATCAGCTTATGAAAGATAAAAAATTAATTGCTCTGATTTATA
>JARGNR010000203.1 GCA_029212405.1 Saprospiraceae bacterium | reverse complement strand
ATTTCCATTCTCATCAAAATCCGTAACTAAATTCACACCAGCAGGAGGAACAGTTTGGATCAAATTTCCTGCTTGATCGTAATAATACAAGGTAAACTGCCCTTCCTCTTGTAAGTAGTTGGCCGAGAAGTTTTCGATAATATCTATATCTCCGTTCTGCTTACAATTGATTTCCTGCAACAAAATCGTCGCTTGTTCATCAACCAATTCATTGAATAATTCTTCAGCCTGTTCTGCGGCAATACTATTCAATTCCCCTATGCAGTCTTCGTAATAAGCCGTAGGATCAAAATCTACATAACACTTTGTTATAAACTCTGGAATTGAAGTCGTCAATTTATTCTCAAATACTGGAAAGGCTCTGATAAAACGATCCGCTCCATTTGCATTCTTACTTTTAAACAACAATTGCACATTGGGACTAATGGTGGTCGCGCCTGCAGAAACTGGTCCTGATGATGTAATATACCCTTCAGCAATATATGGATCCAAGTCTTCATAATTGTATTTTGAAAGACCGTAGGAGACCAACTTCACATCTACTTGGCCTTCTCCCCATTGAAAAATATCTGCCGTTAGGTCTTCTGATAAAAACCAGAATTTTGTGGCGTTAGGGAAAATTACTGAACCATCGATTTCCAACCACACTTCTGATGGTCCATCAAGTGGATTCAAGTAAAACATTTTTAAATTTGTAAAACATCCTCCATCAGAAGTAATATTTACAATTTCCATGGCTGAATTAGACGGTGGTGCATTGGGCATCAAATCGATATCTAGCCCTTTTAAGCTTTCAAAAATACATGAAAGCCCTGTATTGATCTCTCCACAAGGTTCGTCACTTGGCCAAAGTGAATCAATGACACTTTCCTGAACATCTTCCCCTCCCTGAAAATCATTGGTCACAAAATCAAAATACCTCAATCGCATTGTACTTTGATCAATAAACTGATACTTATAATCTTTGAAATAAGTCATTCGGACCGTCGGAGGTGCATCATATTTTATGGTGGTTCCTACTTTGATCAAAACATAGTCAGAAGGAGAATCGTATTCCAATACCAAATCTCCATACACATTCATGTAATTCTTGCATTCGATTAAGCTAATTAGTGGAGCTTGGCAATTATCAATATTATCAGCATTATACACCGTAACATTAATTGATTCGGCATCAAATGAATTAGGGTATAATGGACCTTCACAATTATTTGTATGGATGATGACTCTCGATCTATATCCAGCAGCCCCAGTCCGAATCAAGAAACTTCGTTCGTACTGATTTTGACCGTAATAACAATTTGGATCATTTGAATATTCATCCAAATTAAATGCATCATTGTAATCCAACAAATTAAAACTTGCGTTATCAGAATTGTATTCATCAACAACATCGGTAACATCATTTCCAATATAGTTCACAAAAAACGTATTGGGCCCACAGGTATAGTCTTCAATATTTAAGACTGCTTGTGTTGTAATTTCATTTGCATCGATACAAGAGCCTTCATCAAAGGGTCCTACTATTTCTTGACATACTCCTTCGAAAGTAGGCATTGGCACAGGAGTATCAAAAAAGCTTTGGTAAATATCGTCCCAGTTTTCAACTTGTTCATCGCAATTGACTGAAAATTGATTATTAGTTGCATTGATATTGGATTGTGAAAGGTACAAGTTGTATGCTTCCTCATAAGAATCAAGTGTCCATGCCACTGAATTGGTTTTAAAAATTGCCGTTTCAAGAGGTTCTCCATCCGCTTCAAGATATTGGCAGTCATCGCCATCTTGAATGCATAAGTATAATGCCTTCTCTTTCATCCATTGATAAATATTTACAAACAAATACCATAAGGTCTGCTCATCATACCCCATCATATCTTCGCCTCCTTCTGCTTCTAACATGGCAAGAATACCGTACAAGTTTATTTCTAAATTTGTTGAGTTGGTATTATTGTAGGTCTGAATTGCTTCTGCTCCATTTTCAAACCACAATTCAAAATCTTCTACTATATTCTCAACTTCTTGGGCGACACCTTCACAAAGTTCTTCTGCACCATTTGGCCCACCAAAAAAAGGATCCAAAGGAGGAAGGTTTTGGTTTGCAGTTGTTCCAGATAAGTTTTGAAAGACCTTCTTAAAAGTTGCACCAACACCCAATTCAGCAGCAGCGTCTGCAAGTGATGTAAAATCTCTAAGCTCCTTTGTAAATAGTGTCGAAGAAATAGATGCTACACAATATTCCAACAAACAATATTCTCTATGCGCTGAAATAATCGACTTGGAAAATTGGGGCTGCCAAGAATTAGGAAAATTAACTTTATCTAATACTTCATACAATTGTATATCTCCTCCGTCAACCATTTCCAACCTAGGATATAAAATTACATCCTCTGCCAATTGAATCGGGAAACCATTCTGATCCACTTCTGCTCCTGTCGCTGTTTCATTGATAACATATCCAGTTTCAGGATTCACTGTTTCTCCTGTAGCATCAATTAAAATGTGCTGACTCACTACACTTCCTTCTGTTCCATTAATATCTACCACCACATAAAACACAAACAATTCTCCTGCACTATTAAATATTTCAACAGCTGGATCCGCTTGACCATCTCCGCTGTAATCTTCTCCATAAAGCAAAGCAGAATTTAGAAAATGATTCAATACATCATTTTCTAATCCAAATGAAATCGTTGGTTTAATATTAAAATCTACAATATCATCTTCATTACTTTGCTGCCAATCCAGTTGGTCGATCTGGTTTTCCATTTCGAGTACTTTTGCGCCACATTCATCTTCCAATACAGTACCAAACCCAACAGTACTCAACTCATAACAATTCTCTTGAATGCATTCTTGTACTGCATCTTCTATTTCTTCTGTTGTAGCGCCTTCCATACTTTGCACCACCGATTGGTAACAAAATTCATCACATGTCAATAAACAAGCATCTTCATCTAAATTGTCAAATATTTCTTGCTGTAATCCATTTAATGTAACATCAAGTGCCCCCTCTGCAGCTTCAATTAATTCAGAAGTCTTGAATGGCTTTATACGTAGAATTTTATGCACCTTGTATTCACCAATCTGATTAAAATTCACAGATATTTGCAACACCCCATTCCCTGTCAGGTAAGGATACAAATCGTCTTCGCAGGTAAAATAAGATCCTGGAGTAGGATTCTGAGGATCGGGATTTCCATCCAAGTTTAGTTTCAATACGTTATCCTCGATTAATGGATCGTAATTGACTCCATTTGCACCACTCAACATCACTTTTTCATCACAGGGGTCGGTTACATATATTTCCAATTCATATCTGCAAACTTTACAGTCTTCTATTTCTTCAAAGTCATAAATAATCCCCTCCAATCCATACTTAAGTATACAGTTTTGCTCTTCATACAAATTGGGAATTATATTGATTGACTGAGACAAATATTTAGAATCTTGCTCATCTATGGTTAGTGCATTCGTTGTACTTTCAGATACTTGCGCCCCAAGATCGATCACATTGGTAGGACTGGGCCCAATCAAAGAAGTAGCAATAACTTTTCCACTCATACTAATATAGACAGCAGATCCTTGCCCATTCTGGTCAATGGCTATATTTTTTTTGTAGTGTTTTGAATGGCCTACTTCAGACCCAAACAATCTTCGCAACTCTCTTTCGGTTGGGGTTGTGTACAGCATTCGTGTTTCATGACCTGAAGTCAATTGATATTGTACACCTGTTCCACCTTTTGCCACTCCTCTTCCTGTATTATCCCGTTTGTATTTCATTTGAGTA
>JARGNR010000202.1 GCA_029212405.1 Saprospiraceae bacterium | reverse complement strand
AACATCCTAATATACGACACCCCTCAGCAATTTTCACATAAAATGACGTGTATTCTCCTTATCTGCTCAAATAAATACGAGCTTAGATCGTATCAATAAGGTATAGTCCAGTTTAATCCATTGCACCTTACATTAAACCAGTTCAATGCCATCCATTCACCCATTACCCTAGCCCCAAAATTCATAACTTATTTAGAGCGGCTAATCCTATGTATTCATCCACTATCCGTTTTTAACGGATATTAAACGAGTAAACAAGAAAAAATCAACTTCTCCAAAGAACATATCCAATCCAACTCTTCTATAACTGTATACTTCTATGAAACAAAAAAATCCATTCCCTTAAACCCATCTTACCTAAAAACACCTTCGCCAATACCCAAAATAATCGTTTCACCTCATTTACCATAGCATGCCCAACTCCATATTTCCAACCGGCACTATTTTCTTTCCCAATGGATCAAAATTCCTTTGGTAATATCTGACCTTACTAAAAAATATTGCTGAAAACAACGACCATTAGCCAAATACACCCTTTCGAAAAAATCAACCTAATCCCCCTACAAAAGCTTCATTGCCCTCAACTTTCAACCCCACAAATCTCTCGTATTCAGCCCCCCTAAAATAACTCACACATACCCTCATTTTAACACCACTTTTAGGTTTAAAAACCTTATCTTTGTACAGCTTTGACAAATAGTAAGAAAAAGTATAATATGAGTGAAAATAAGAGTAATTATGATGCGTCCAACATTACGGCCCTCGAGGGACTCGAAGCCGTACGAAAAAGACCAGGGATGTACATTGGAAGTACAGATTCCAAAGGACTCCATCATCTGGTGTGGGAGGTAGTTGACAACTCTATTGATGAGCATTTAGCAGGACATTGTGATCATATTGATCTCGTCATTCACAAGAACAATAGTATAACCGTACGAGATAATGGTAGAGGTATTCCTACGGGCATGCACGAAAAACTTCAAAAATCTGCCTTGGAGGTTGTCATGACCGTCTTACATGCTGGGGGTAAATTTGATAAAGACACTTATAAAGTATCTGGTGGACTTCACGGTGTAGGGGTATCTTGTGTAAATGCCTTATCTATTGACTTAAAAGTAGAAGTACATAGAGAAGGAAAAGTGTTCGAACAAGAATATTCGAAAGGAAAGCCACAGTATGATGTAAGACAAATAGGAGAAACGGACAAAAATGGTACAAACGTAACATTCCTTCCAGATCCCGAGATCTTTGAAGAGGTCATTTATGAATATGAAATCTTAGCAAAAAGAGCTCGAGAATTGTCCTACCTTAATAAAGGACTGACCATCGTTATGGTGGATGAACGTCAACCTGGAAAAAAAGGGGAAGATGGCAAACTGGAAACGGAGTACAAAACGGAAAAGTTTCACTCTGAAGGTGGATTGAAAGAATTTGTAAAGCACCTGGATATTGCACGACCTTCCATTATTGCTGAACCTATCCACGTGATTGGTCGAGACGATAAAGAAAATGTAGAAGTGGAAGTGGCTATGCAGTACAATACCAGCTACCAAGAACACATTCACTCCTATGTAAACAATATCAATACCAGAGAAGGGGGAACCCACGTTAATGGATTTCGAAGAGCCGTTACCAGAGAGTTCAAAAAATATGCCGACGAAAATGGTCTATTGGACAAATTGACCAAGCAAAAAATATCCATCACTGGAGAAGATTTTAGAGAAGGATTGACTGCTGTCGTTTCTGTAAAAGTACCTGAACCTCAATTTAAAGGTCAAACCAAAGGGGAATTAGGGAATTCAGAAGTTACAGCCATCGTCTCTCAAAAAATGGGAGAGGTCTTAAAATATTACCTGGAAGAAAATAAAGATCAGGCCAAGAGAATCATCGACAAGGTGATTATTGCTGCTACCGCAAGACACGCGGCAAGAAAGGCCCGTGAATCTGTTCAGAGAAAGAATGTACTTGCAGGAGGCGGATTGCCAGGAAAACTATCGGACTGTAGTTCAAAAGATCCGAATATTTCAGAGATATTCCTAGTGGAGGGAGATAGTGCAGGTGGAACCGCAAAACAAGGAAGAGATCGACATTTTCAAGCTATTCTGCCATTAAGAGGTAAGATTCTTAATGTAGAAAAAGCTATGGAGCATAGAATCTATGAAAATGAAGAGATCAAAAACATGTTTACTGCTTTAGGGGTAAGTATCGAAGAAAAAGAAGGACAAAGAGTCCTTAATATTGATAAATTAAGATATCACAAGATTGTGATAATGTGTGATGCCGATGTAGATGGTAGTCACATTGTCACTTTGATCTTGACGTTCTTCTTCCGATATATGAAACCATTGATTGAAGGAGGGTATATTTATATTGCAGCTCCACCGTTATATCAAGTAAAAAAAGGTAAGAAATCAGTGTATTGTTGGAATGATGACGAACGAAATGACGCGATTAGTCAGTTTGGTGGTCAAGATGACAATTCAATCAAGACGCAGCGATACAAAGGTCTTGGAGAGATGAATGCAGATCAGTTGTGGGAAACAACCATGGATCCAGACACGAGAATTTTGAGACAAGTAAAAATTGAGGAATATTTGGATGCAGATAGTGTATTTTCAATGTTGATGGGAGATGAAGTTCCACCAAGAAGAGCATTTATTGAAGAGAATGCGCAATACGCAAATGTAGATGTCTAAAGGATACGATTACATGTAATCCATTGCTTTGAAATTATTGAGATTCAAGCAATGGGTTACAGTATGTTTGTGGCCTTAATTCAGGTGTATTTAAAACATTACAACAAGACTTAATTTTTTGAAGAGATGGCCCATTTGAGTCAAGACAAACCCAAGTATTTTGACATTCAGTACCGAAACGCTAAATCCTCCATTCTACCTTTTATAGAAGGATATTTTAACAATGGAACTCCAAAGAGAGTGATGGAGATTGGTTGTGCTGAAGGTGGGGTACTCAAAGCCTTTGTCGAACAAGGCAGTACCTATTGTTTGGGTATTGAATTGAGTCAAGCAAGAGTTGAAATAGCCAAAAACTTTCAAGAAGATGCCATTAAACAAGGCAAACTAGATTTTATCTCAACCAATATTTACGATTTTCAGCTGCAAGACAATGAAAAATTTGACCTTATCATTCTTAAGGATGTCATTGAACATATTCATGACCAAGACAAGTTCATGAAAATTGTTGGTGAATTCTTAACTTCAGATGGTTACATATTTTATGGATTTCCATCCTGGAGAATGCCCTATGGAGGCCACCAACAGATGTGTACCTCAAAATTGGGTTCCAAGCTCCCATATTATCACATCTTACCCAAAAGTATTTACACAATGATGCTCAAGTTGTTTGGGGAAGAACCCAAGCGGATTGAAGATTTGCTAGAAATTAAAGAAACGCGTATTTCTACAGCTCGTTTTGAAAAATTATGCAAGTTAAATAATTTCAAAATCCACAAACGCATCAAATACTTTATTGCCCCAATCTATGAATATAAGTTTGGATATAAACCACGAAAATTATGGAAATGGGTTGGCGCTTTGCCTTGGTTGAATGATTTTTTCACGTTTCAGTCGTACTATATAGTTGATAAGCATTCCAAAACTTAAGAGGAAAAAAGTCCGTTTTCATCGCCTTATTTAGTTCCAACGCAAGGATTACATGGGACGCACCCAATCAAAATCTAAAAGGTATAACTGTAAAAAAAAAGGGATGTCCAACTCTTTATTAAGGAAGTTATAAAAGGGATATTCTTTCAGAAGTCAATGGATTAAAAAGGGATATTCCGAGGAAGCAATATCCCTTTATTTATAGTAAACTGGGATGTTT
>JARGNR010000201.1 GCA_029212405.1 Saprospiraceae bacterium | reverse complement strand
CAAGGTACTTTGTAAGGATGTATTTCGGTCACTTTGGATTTAACAGCTTCCCAATTTTCAGGTATAGTTTTTACGATTGATACCCATTCATTTTCATTTTCTATGGAATCATTCCACCAATAGGCACTGGTGATAGGAAAAATATTAGAGCATGCGACATACTTTTGCTCGACTAATACATTAGATAATTTCTTAGCTTCGTTTTCATTCGGATGGGTTATATAAATCAAGATGAAACTCATTTTTAAAGGTGGATGGATTTTGATAAAAATATGGCAATCGGAACGGTTGTCTTTTATGTAAAACAATGCAAGTACTATATTCTAATTAATTTATTATAATCTGATTATAAAGTGTTTATGGGGTTTGTATACAATAAAATGAAAGTCGAATAACTATCAATTATCTCTTAATATTTCATCTAAGATTTCACCCCAGATGTCATATGATTCTTCGAATAAATAGATGCATTCTTCCCCTTCTGCATTTGAAAAATCAAAGTCAGATAGTATATCTTGATTTTCATCCGGATTATCACCATACAATAAACATAGAATTAGATCCATTCTTTCCTCATGTGATCTTGAATGAAGTTCGCTGAATGTTTTTGTGTGTGTATGTTGTGCTCCGTTAAATTCTGCATTTGCTTCAAAAAAAAGTGCAGCGTTGTAAATTGTTGACTGGCATCCAATCTCACTGGATAAAATGGCTGAAAACTCGTCAACAACATTTTCATCATATTTAAGCACATCATACCCTAAAATATCTAATATCGCATGACCAACCTCATGGTAAATAACAAATTCAGCAATAGTAAGCATCATGCTAACTTCCTCCTCCTCATCAAGTTCAAATGCACTGGAGATCACTTCCTTGGTGTGCTTTAAAAACTCATAGGTAATATGAATTTTTCCATCATAGTACAGTGGTCCTGGCTTATCGGTCGTAAAAATAATTTCAATTTTTTGTGGTAACACAAATGTGTATTCTAGCTGATCGACAACCTTTTCAAATATGCCAGATTTTGCAGCATCCTTTGCACATTTTATATTTTGTGATGAAGGGTCTTCATAGGATAATGAAAAAGATTCTCCCTCGTAGGTGTACACCGCATAACCATAACTTCCAATCTTCCAATCTCCCCCTGACTTGGGAATATTTTCAGAAAATGCAAGTGCATTATGCTTAAATATGAAAGGGTGGGTTACTATGGGAGCTAATTCTATGTTAGCAGTCTCTGGGGCAAAAGGATTCGTAGGCTTTTTTATTAATCCATGTGCTTTTTCCCAAGCATGCTTCTGTTTCAGAATTTCTCGTCTTCTTTCTCTCTCAGCTGTTTCGTAATGCCACTTTGCCATTGCTTTTTGTTGCTGTAGATGCTCTTGCGTGTCCATGTAACCAACAAAATGTCGTTTCAAAAATTCGATTTCCTTGGGGGTCATTTGGTCCAGAAAAGATTGGTCAATCATTTTAAACCATGGGGTTATTGTATCTTGACCTAATATGTAATTGGACGATGCAAATATTAGAAATAGAGATAAAAAAAGGGAAAGGGAGTTTTTCATTTTAGAACAATATATTTTGACAAAAAAATAACTGTTGCAATATATTGTAAAATCTTTAATTTTAGATTTTAACTTTTATTTAGTTATGCCAACAAAGGAATTCGTTTAATGGAATCTGAGCCTCTTCTTGATATCATTGTAGCTCTATTATATGGAGAGGTAGACACATTTAAACAATAAAAATGATAAAAGTGGGATTTTAATGATTCAGACCATTTTAGCCTTCATGCCGTAAAACTATTTAGTTTCTCTATAGATTAGACAGAAGTACTGGAAAATCGTTTTAGATAAATTTGAATATCATGAATACTATACTCGTTTCAATTCCTATATTACCCACTTAATTTGATAATCCGTTTTTTTTTAAGAAACTGAACAAATAAATTAATGAAAAAATATCTTGCCCTTGATGTGGGGGGGACAAAAACTCATATAGCCCTTTTTTCTGCAAATGATTCCGAGCAGATCAATATTATAAAAGAAAATAAATATAGAACTCAAGAAGCGAAAAGTCTTGAGGAAATAGTGTTGGATTTTTCTCCTGATATGAAAGATGTTGAAGGGATGAGTATAGCCGTTGCAGGACCAGTAATAAATAATCGTGCACAGTTGACCAATGTGTCGTGGAGCGTGGATAAAGATCGAATAATTGATGTCACTGGGGTGAGGAAAGTCGAATTGTTAAATGATCTGGAAGCTTCGGCATTTGGTATTCCGTTTATGATGAATTCAGATTTGATGCAAATTTTCAAAGCGGAAGAAAGGATGGCCGGCAATATGGCAATCATTGCACCAGGAACCGGATTGGGAGAGGCCGCCATGTATTGGGATGGAAAGGCGTATCACCCGTTTGCAAGTGAAGGCGGACATTGTGATTTCTCACCAAGAGATAAAACGGATATTAATATGCTGATGTTTCTTCAACACAAATTTGGACATGTAAGTTGGGAAAGGGTAGTGTCAGGTCAGGGCATAGTCAATATTTTTGACTTCCTTCGAACTTCTTCGGAATATAATTTGGATACTGAATTAGAAACTAAGCTATTACAAGGCGATGCAGCAGCCAACATTAGTCGGGCTGCCCTTGAAGGAGAGCGGGTGGCGATGGAAGCTATGGAATTATTTGTACGATATCTGGCCATTGAATCTGCGAATATGGCACTTAAATTTAAGTCAACAGGTGGATTATTTATAGGTGGAGGAATTATCCCCAAGGTATGGAATGAAAGCTATCGCGAGTTATTTCTCAAATACTTTTTTGATGTAGGACGCCTGGAACCACTATTGCGTTGTGTAGATGTGACTATAGTATTGAATCCGATTTCAGTACTGTTTGGTGCAGCGCATTATTTGGTTTCAAGAGAGGCCTAGTTGTATTCCTCGTGTAGTATTTCATCAAATAGAAATCAATTGTTTGAATTTATATTTCTATACTTCTTATAACACGATTTATAAATAATAATTTAGGCTTTCACTAGGTGCAGAGTAAGCCTAAATTTTATATTAGAAATGCATCTTGATTTGTTAACTTACTTTTGAATCTTCCGCACAATTTCTTCAAGCAGCTCTTCTAATTCCTTAGAAACATCTTTTATCTTTTCCTGCACTTCTTCATCTTTGATGATCTCTTCAATTTCTTTGATTTTATTAGATAGATCTTCTTTAAATTGTTCATCTTCTAATTTCAACTTCAACTCATTGAGCTTTTCTTTCAAATCATCTTTCATGTCTTCATCCCAAATTTTCTTCAGGTCTTCTATTACATTGTCTAGATCCTTCTGAATATCTTCGTCAAATATATTGGTGAATTCTTCAATAGCATCTTCGATTTCTCCACTTTTAAGCGCATTGTCTAAGGCTTTAATGCCTCGGGTTGATCCATATTGTATCGCATATTTTGCGATTCTTGCCTGTTCCATAAAACTGAGTTCATTCTGATATTTTTGATAGAGCTCTTCACTGAATTTGGTAAATTCTTCATCTTTTTTCTTCCACTTTTCTTCAGAGTAATTGTTTTTATTCTCTTTTACCTCTTCTATGAAAGCTTGGTATTCTTTGAGATAGGATTCTTTAGAGTCGACTACATGGTTACAACTAGAAAATCCAATAAGTAGTATAAGGAGTGTACATACAGAAAGTATTAATTTGTTTTGATTCATGTTTTTGTTTTGTTGTTTATTGCGTGCAAATAAGGTGCTGCATTATGTAATGGGAACATTATATTTGAATTGATGGAAGAAGTCAAGAATTATCGACAAGAGTATGGGATTTATCTATGTTTATTAAGGAA
>JARGNR010000058.1 GCA_029212405.1 Saprospiraceae bacterium | reverse complement strand
CTTCAGAAACGACTTAAGTTGTATTTCCAAAACGATTATGAATACACCGTTTCTAGAAAGGATTCTAAGTATTCAGCTCAATTAAACTTGAATTTGGCATGAAAACAATAAAGGCATTAATTGTAGATGATGAACCATTGGCACGCAAAATCATTCAATCTCATTTGGCTAAAGTCCCAAATTGGACAGTCGTGGCATCCTGTGTAAATGCCGAAGAAGCATACGAAGCTCTATTGAAATTTGAAGTGGATGTACTATTCTTAGACATTCAAATGCCTGTAATTACCGGCATTGATTTTTTGAAATCATTGAAGCATCCTCCACTTGTAATATTCACAACGGCATACAATGAATATGCACTCAAAGGATATGAACTAAATGTTGTGGATTACCTCTTAAAGCCAATAATTTTCAATCGTTTTTATCAAGCTATTGAAAAGGCACAAGAGCGATTAACACACTCAAAAAAAACAGAAGAATTAGAATTCAACAACACCTACTTTTTTTTCAAATACAATGGCAAACTGCTAAAAATCGTATTTGCGGATATTTTATATGCAAAAGCGGAACAAGAGTACAGTTATATATATACCAAGGACGATAAATTTTTAGTTAGTATACACTTGAAGAAATTACAAGAGATCTTACCTCATGAAGAATTCCTGAGAATACATCGATCGTATATCGTGGCCAAGAGTAAAATCATCTCCATTGCTGGGAATTCTGTTCAAGTTTTGGAGTCCATCACTTTACCTATTGCAAAGAATAAAAAATCGGAATTGTTGAATAGTTTGAATATACGTAATTCGACTAAATAGAAGTTTACTTATATTAAAGATCACCTCTACAAACTGAAATAAAATGGTTGATCCAATTCATGCGATGAAGACCTTTCTCAAAGGTAAAATGCGTACTTACTTCTCAAAAAATTGTCTCATTCAATTGAATATTTGGTTGAGCTTAATTTTAAATGAAACGATTCTACTCCGAGCAATGGGGATATTGTTATGCTGGACGACCTTTAAAAACTTGTACGTTGCATCTATAAAAGTAACATATTGAAGATTGACCAAATAAGAATTATGGGTCCTATAGAAAGAGTTGTCATTTAATTTTTGAACAAAATATTTTAAGGTCTTAGAGCACAAAATTTTATTCCCGTCAGCTAAAAAAATTTCACAGTAATTACTATCTGATTTCAAAAATAAAATTTCAGATCTGTCAATTATATGGGTTCCACAACTTGTAGTGATACGCAGCTTACTCCTTCTTATCTGAGTTAATTGGTGGGTGTCTTTTCTTTTTATAGGAAGTTGAACTATGCTTTTCATATCTAAATTATTACGTATTGTTATTGATTCCTAATAGGACCAGAACTGTCCCAGAAGGAGTTAAGAATAGCTCATCCAAATCATTTTATATAGGTCCAAATGAAGTGGATCAAACTGAAACAAATTAACTTATGTTCGTTATCAATTACAACTGCATCCTTCAAGCTCAACCAACATATGTGAAGTGCCTTCTGCTTTTGCATTAAATCCTGGCTTCAGTTGAATCAAATCAGCATTCATGCGAGTTTCTTGATGGTCCACAGTGATCTCCTGAGTGGTTGAAATAGAGTTGGAAGCTTGAAGATATTGGCCATAATCTATCTCTGAATTCCCCAAAATCAGGTTTAAGGGGCATGCAACAGAAGAACCCAACAAGCAAAAGTCAAACTGATCCAAATCAATCTTCGTAAGAATTCCATCCCACATTCGATCCACTTGCATAGGAGTAAATATTCTAGAACAATCCCTACTACCGTAATTCATTAAATTATCCCACACGCCCACATTTAATAAATAAGGTTCACCTGTTCCATCACTAGGTGAGCCTACCCATGTCATGGTACAACTACAATCACTTTCACAATCAGAATCATTTAATGTAACAATACTATTGTCGTAAAAATCTAAATTTATTGTAGCATCCGTATCAGATAGAAGATCTCCATTGCTATCTGCGTTGTAATTTGTATTACTTGTATCACGAGTAACATTTTCAGACCCATTAGAAGTTTCGAAGGTATGATATAAGGTAAATGTATGACCTACTTCATGTGCTGTAGACCATCCATCATGATAAAATTTAAGAACAATCATATTGGGAAAATCTCCATTAGGAAAATAAGCATGTTGCATTGACGGAGAATCGCTTTCTACACAAAATAAATTGATCGCGCCTTCATTGCCATATAAGCTCCAAAATAATTCATCATAAGACTCCTTGTATCCCTCAGACTGACAAAGCAATAAGTCCATAGTTACAGCTAAGTTATTGTTATGCTCTTCAATATCTATCAAAACCAATTCGACATTGAGGCCGACATCAGAATATATTTGATTTGTATTTGAAATTTCTGCATTGATCTGCGCCTCACTAGCAGTATAATCTGGGTATCCAGATTGGCAGATGATACTACTTGGTTGAAAACGATGAGCGTATACAGGAATTTTTAGTTTTTGCCCAGTGAGACTTAGCTGTGAACGAAGTCTATTTGCTCTGGTAGATACTTCTTTTTCAATATGCATAGGTATGTAGTCCTTATGTTCGAGTTCAAAATTCTCCCCCACAGAACAATGCCAAACTTCTTTTTTCATAGCTGCATTTCCGACTTTTCCCTGAGTAAATGGCAAGGAAAATACCGGTCCAAAAAATGCAATCATAACGACATATAATTTTGCTTTCATGGTATAGGGTTTTAATCTTTTTTCAATTGGGTTTCCAGTTTTTTTATTCGTTCATCCTGCTGCAATATATACAAGGTCAGTTCTTCTATTTTCTCCATCATATTACGTTGCATTTCACCCACCACAAGACCATTTTCCTCTACTTCTCTCGCACTTGGAATGCCTGGCAAGTGTCCTTTTTCAGTAATATGAGAACGAACTTCACCTAATGTTGGCAAATTATAACTTTGGCTAAAAACATAATCAGGCCAGGAATCTGATAGCTCAACTCGGACTTCTTCACAGGCTATTTTGCCATCAACAGATAATTTATGCCCTGTGGCAGGAGTTTCTGTTCCCATCGAAATATTCCCAGCACCGTCGATAAGCATGCGGGTTTGCGTATCGTCACTTCCTGTTGAAGATCGAAATACCAATCCTTTGTCTCGAACAAATCCAATTGCAGCTGGGGTAAATCCTCCAGAACCAATCTCCGCGGCTGAGGCTGAAAAGCCAATCATTGCATTAGATAAATTTGCATTGGTGTTATTGTGAAGTAGTAACATATAGTTGGGCAATGTTGAATTGGAAATCCTTTCAATCTCAATAGGCCCTGCTGGAGAATCTGTACCGAAGCCAACATTAGTACTATTTCGATCAATGACCATAAAAGTTTCAGCGAAAGGTCCTATCTCCGATATGGAAAATTGATCTGTCAAACCATTATAAAGCAATTTAACTCCTAAACTACCAAATGCCTCTGCAAGAGCAAGT
Organism: Saprospiraceae bacterium; assembly: GCA_029212405.1. Taxonomy (GTDB): domain Bacteria; phylum Bacteroidota; class Bacteroidia; order Chitinophagales; family Saprospiraceae; genus CAJXUU01. Next base: position 38,436 of record JARGNR010000058.1, on the reverse strand, counting down.
TCTGAATTGGTATTAAAACCTGAAGTTATCCATGCTTTGGAGTTGCCAAGAATAGTGCTAATGTGTAAATTAGCTTCTGGCTGAATTGTTCCTATACCAACATTCCCGGAAGAAAGTTGGATCGCCATTTGTGTACCCAAACTATTTCCAGATTCAAACCCTTCAAAAGCCAGGTAATCTTGATCCGTTTTATAATACATATCATATCCCGTAAAGTTAGATGTTCTCAACGCTATTCGTCCAGATTGACTGGTATGATCATTTTGGATCAATAGTGCAGGGCTATTTGAAAATATGTGTAATTTTTCTTGTGGATCAGTCGTACCGATACCTACATTTTGCTGTGCGAATATGGGCACACAAATACATATCATCATTCCATATAAAGCAAATTTCAATTTATGCATTTTCAAGTGTTTTCTAATTAATAAATTCTTTGTACAAATATGATTGAACTAAGCGCAGATAGACTCGCACATTTTTGACAATTGCCAGCACAAAAATGATTTGTATATATTTTTTGAGTCTTTTCAACTATAAATATTGGTGACTAGGTCCCATTGATCTGTTGGATAGTTGTTAGAATAAAGTAATTTCTTTATTCATTAAAAAAGAAAATTGAGTCCAAACAAACCCTTATCGATCAATTTCATGCTATGCTTTGTAGATTTTGTGCTAGATTGCATGGATGTCCATTCCTATCTTGGCGCCTGTGAAAATGACATTTAGATATCTTATTACAACTCTGACGTTGGTAGCGAGCATTCAGCTCCAGGCCCAACAAAATTTTTTCTTTGACCTTATAACTTCAAAGGAAGCTGCCAATTTTGGTGACGTCAATAGTGTAAGCCAAGATGCTTCAGGTATAATCTGGATGGGCATATTTGGTAAAGGTCTTGCCTATTATGATGGTTTAAGAGTGAAGAGATTCGTTCTCCCAAAAGAAGATCATTTTTATCATTCCAAGCCCATCTTTTGCTCAGGAGGCGGATTAATCTATTTAAATGGGATAGAAGGTGTCCAAATATTTGACCCGATTCGTCAAGAAATTATGGGCCAAATTGAGGTGTCCGAAATAAAGAAAAAAGGAGACACTTTTGATGAAATGACTTGTACGATCTATAAGGGCGACACCCTTATTTGGGCTTTATTGAATGGAGCTGAGTATGCCACTCCCACCCACAGTCAAATGAAAAATAAATCTTCTTATTCTATCTATCTTTCAAAAAATGGATCTTCTTTTCGTAAGTTAGGCCAAGAAGAATATCAGACATACGGTGTACCTATGATGGAACCGTATGGAGGGAAGCTCATTCTAAAAGATAAAAATGGAATTTTCATTTTAGACCAACAAGGCAGCAGTGAAAAGCATGCTATTCCTAATTTAATTATTTGGCAGTTAACTAGTCTCAATGTCCATGTGGACGATCAAGATCGATTCTGGTTTGGTGGTGAATATTATCGAACATTTATTCCAAAAAAGCAAAGGCTTGTTTACGACAAGACGTACGAATACAAAGCCAAATCACTTCAAAACTGGAATCTAAAAGAAAGAAAACTAGAAACCATAGAAATCACTGAATATACAATCCCCAATGCGGATATCATTCGATATTATCCAAAATCTATAGTTTATGGCTGGGAAAAATTGTTTTTTGATAAAGATTTAGTCTATTCATTCGAGACTAATGAAATCACATCCTATAATGCGCTCAACCAGTTTAATAACACAAATAATTATGTCACTTTAGGTTATATTTCTTCTACATTTTATGATCCATCTGGCACCTTATGGTTAGGAGGCACTAATGGGCTAATGAAAGTTAATCAACCGCTAAAAGGATTTAAGCTATTGCCTCCTTTATCACTTCGTTCCATGGTCGAATTAGAGGATGGCTATGTCTATGGATTCCATGAAGGATCAGAAACGAATTCATCTTATGAAGCCCAAAATGCAATAACACAGTACAATCCTAAAACGAATGAGTTTACACTATTAGCGACTAAATCTTTTCAAAACAGAGAAAACTGCGCTGTACATCATTGGATGAAAACACAGGTTAAAGACTCTCTCATTTATACAGCCCATTGTAAAGTAGATATTCAAAATAGACATATCGAAAAAATGTCGGACGCCTATGAAAATGATATTGGTGGGTATGCCATTAATGTTCTCTTAGATCGAAGTGATCGAATATGGAAATCAAGTTGGTCATCGAATAAGGTAGCGATTTATGATTTGCGTTCAAATAAACTATTACGATTGGACATCTTACCTGGGTTGGCGGAAAGGCCTGTAGAAATTAACGATATGTATCAGCGTCCTTCCACAGGAAATGTTTGGCTAGGAACCAGAGGGGCTGGTTTATTCATCATTCCAGAGTTTGAGGGAGCAATCAAAAACTTATCCAGAGCATCAAATAGTAAAGTTGTATTACCCAATAGTTATGTAAGTGCTTTTCATGAAGATAAGGACCGAAATATGTGGATCGGACATGGTTCAGGATTAAGTAGGATTTCTTCTGATCTACAGTCCATTGAAAACTATCCGATTGACCCACAGTTTCCTGAGGATCGACTTGTATATGCCATCTTACCTGAAAATAATGATGAGGCATTGTGGTTAAGTACCAATAGTGGAATCTATCGATTTGATATGGAAACAAAGTCTTATATGGATTTCCCATTAAATGAAGCCATCATGAAGTCAGAGTTTAATCGAAATTCGTATTTGAAGACAAAAAGCGGCTATATGTTTTTTGGTGGGGCCGTACTGGACAATAGAACTGTATGTTTCAAACCAGAAGAAGTCCTCGATACATATCGTAAGGCTTCGATCCATACCAATCCTATTATTTTACATGAAATCCGTCAATTTGATAAAAAAGAAAATCGGGAATTTACACAAGAGACTGGACTACAATTATTGGATGAAATTGTCATAGAGCCGGGAGGACGATACTTCGAATTACGTTTTTCTACAACAGATTTCAGAAGTTCTTTGGATAATTATTACAGCTATTATCTAATGGGATATGAAGATACTTGGCGTAATGCAAAAAGAAATAATAATCTTGTGCGTTACGAAAATCTCCCACCTGGAACGTACACGCTCAAATTAGCCGGGGGCATCTTGAAGAAGTATTTTGATGTGAATCAAAGAGAAATTAAAATCATTGTGTTGCCGTATTGGTATCAAACTGTATGGGCAAATATTTTGTTCGGATTATTAATTATTGGATTAGGATATTTGATCTACCGATATAACCTAAATAGACAATTTGAAAAACAAGAGGCTATTCGACTTCAAGATTTGGACCAACTCAAGACTAGATTGTATACCAACATTACGCATGAGTTCCGTACACCTTTGACCATTATTTTGGGTGTAAATGACAACATCAAAAACCATGACCAAGAAAAAGGACTTATTCGTCGAAGTGCAAAAAATTTGCTCCGATTAATCAATCAATTATTAGATCTATCAAAATTGGATTCTGGAAAATTGCGAGTGGATGAGGTTAAAGGAGATGTTGTGGCATATTTGCAATACCTAGTTGAGTCATTTTATTCCATGGCATCTGACAAAAAAGTTGATCTCAGTTTTAAATCTGACCACGATAGTTTTGACACCTTTTACGATGAAGTAAAAGTCCAACACATTATATACAACCTGGTCTCGAATGCAATAAAATATACAAGGCCTGGAGGTAAAGTCTCTGTGGAAATCCATGTTCTCCAACGAGGGGAACAAAATCTAATAAAGATTAAAATAAAAGATACAGGCATCGGGATAGATAAAATCCACCTTCCTCATATATTTGATCGATTTTATCAGGTAGAAGATCATAAACATGACAATGGCAACCGAGAAAGATCGTTTGGTGGGACTGGAATCGGGCTCGCCTTAACCAAAGAGCTCATAGATTTATTAAAAGGTTCTATCCAAATAAAAAGCGAAAAAGGATGGGGAACTGAAGTCTTGGTAACTTTTCCGTCACAAAATGTAAATGATCTGAATTTAGTGGATACAACTCCCGTGTCTGTGTTTACTAATAATGATACAAAACCAGATTTTGCGTTACTTCCTTCAAAACCAGATCAAATAGCAGATGACAAACCCCTTATATTAGTTGTTGAGGATAATAGTGGTGTGGTTACCTATATACATTCCATTTTGTCAAAAACATATACTGTTGAGGTTGCTATCAATGGACAAGAAGGTATTAATCGAGCATTGGATTTGATCCCTGATATTATTTTGACAGATGTAATGATGCCCGAAAAAAATGGTTACGAATTGACTGAAGTTTTGAAGAAAGATGCACGAACGAGTCATATTCCGATTGTTATGCTCACGGCGAAGGCAGATCTTTCTTCAAAAATTGCTGGTTATGAAATTGGCGCTGACGCTTATCTTTCCAAACCTTTTGAAAAAGATGAACTAACTGTTCGATTGAAGAACCAACTGATTATCCGAAAGAAATTGCAAGCCTACTATTCGGGCTTAGAAAAGGAGCCTACTCCAAACATAAAAGATCAACCCATAGAAAATCAATTTTTAAAAAAATCGGCAGCTTTTGTGGAAGAACAAATAGATAATTCGGAGCTTGCCATTAGTGATTTGGCAAGTTCTGTGTTGATGAATCAAATGCAATATTACAGAAAATTAAAAGCACTCACAGGACAAACTCCTACCCAATTTATCAGAACAATTCGTCTAAAAAAAGCTGTTATATTATTAAAGTCCTCGGATCTAAATATATCCGAAGTCGCCTATAGTGTAGGGTTTAATGATCCAAATTATTTCACTCGAACATTTAAAAAGGAATATGGATATTTACCCGGTGATGTTCGGAAATAAGAATCTGTTATAGTAAGAATTGGCATGGTTTGAATAATAATACTGATGAAGGAGGTAAGTTAAGGATTGGAGCCAAAGTTTTTACGAACTTAGTGGGTTCACAAATATAGATCTGTACAGAGTCATTTCATTGTTCAAGCTAAGCGTATGAAAAAAGCCAACTATTTACAAATAGACCAAGTAAAATTCGATCAATTATTTATCATAGTTCTTCGGATCGATAGCACTCGGCGTCCAATTCCTCAAGAAGGTCATGGTCTTTTTGGTACTGTGTCCTTTTCCTTCTTCTAGATATCCACTATACTGTGTATGCAATCTATTTCCTTCTCCGTCTAGGACCACAAATACAGGAAAACCAAACCGTTGCGGATAGCCCAATGTTTTCAATACATCTTCATTTTTATTTTCCAGGCTATGGTTTAAATGATAGACCACATAATCCTTTTGTAATGCTGTGAGCAAAGTATCATTGGATTGTACTTTATTATCAAAAGCGATACACCAGCCGCACCAATTCCCTCCAATCTGCAACAAGACGTGTTTGCCTTCTTTCTTAGCTTTATCTACGGCATTGGCTATTTCCATTTTGGCATCTTCTTCAGGGTTGTATAAGTTTTTCTTCGTATCGGATATTTGATCTTGAGCAAAAGTAGAGGAAGTAACTAAAAAGAAAAAGCAAAGTAGGAGGCTGGAGTATTTCATAGAAGATTTTGAATGTGAATATATAGAATTGAATACGATATTAAAGTCATTTCGCTGCTTTTACCCATTAACTCGTTTAACTATTTGCTAGATACTCATTATTTTGATGAATAGCACTACCATAACGTGCATTGCTAGTTATGTGCCAATGAATTATGAACGACCACAAAAAATAAAACCCAAAATGACATCAAGTCAAAATGAGTTATATTTTTGTTTGGAAAGCACAAGAAAAATCTCCCTATTCATAAGTCACATCTCCACTGTATGTTCCTGCAAAAATCAATTTAGGTTGATATGTTGTAAATGTATACAATGGATCATCTCCTGCTTTGAGACCAGTTTTTGGCTAATACATCACAATTCTATAAATTAATCTTGTTCCACCCTTTTCCGATTAATTAAATAAAAATTACTATTTTTGAATTCTTCCCCACTGCAATTTTCATAAAAATAAGACGAAAGTAAACTGGAATATCCAGTATGCAACTAATTTTCATTCTTAGAATTGCCCACTGCTATACGTAAACAGTAGATGACACTTTTATGAAGGTGAAGATCAGCCATCAGCCACAAAAGTTTGAAATAAATTAATAATTGTAAATGGTTTTTTTGGATAAAGCGTTGTTGCAATACAAATTTTCAATTTTTACTTGAATCTTTCGAAATTTTACATTCTTATCGATTTTTAAATTCGATTCATATCTAAAATAAGATCCCCGATTATTTTAAGGTATGAGCATGTTGAATTTCCCTATTAAGTATTTGTCGATAATCAAAATACAATCAAACAACAGTTTGAAAAACAGTTATCCATTCTTTTATTAAAACAATTATAACCCAATGAAAAAGATTCTAAACAACTCTAAGAACCCATTTTTACTACTGCTTTTATTATCCATGTCATTTATCTTCTTAAGTGCTTTTCACATTGATAATTCCATAGAATTGCACTCTGGGAAAACGGATATCAGCATGGATGAAAAAACAATGATCACTGACCATCTAGAAAAATCCAGCGGTTTGCCAGGCCTCATTATGATTGATTGTCCTGATGACTTCGTTCTCAATCTGAATAGTTCCTCTTGTACCGCATCTGGAGAATTGCCTGTTCCAACTAATATCCAAGGTTTATGTGGTGGAAATGAATTTGATGCCGAAACATTCCAAGGGGGAACCTTGAATGTTATGGGATCTTTAGAAGATGGCGATCTTTCTATTTTTGCACAAGACTTTGCTCCAGGAACTCACACTATCCAATATACGGTACGTGACAGTTGTGATAATGTATTTGACTGCGAATTTGAAGTGATTGTTCCGCCTTCTACTGCTACAGTTGTCCTAAAACAAAACATCGTTGTATCCTTAACTTCCTCATCTGTAAGTGGAGAAGCAATGGCTATCATATATACACTAAGTGTAGATGATGGTTCAAATAATCCATGCAGCCCAATAAAACTGGAGATAAGAAGGGATGAAGACTCTTGCGGCATACCTGGCAACACGACCTACAATGCAGATGGCCACCCAAATGACGGAGACTCTGACCCAAGCAGTCCAAACTATGATTCTGATAATGGAGAATCCGTAAAATTTTGTTGTGAAGATTTATCCAGTGCACTTTACGATGTTGATGGAGATGGAGTCAATGATATTGGATATACAAAAGTTTGGATGAGGGTTTGGGATGACACCAATCTTGATAGCATTCCTGGAAATGAAGGCGATTCTTATACGGAAGCATGGACATATGTTAAAGTAGAAGATAAATTGGCACCCGCAATCCAATGTCCCGCGGACATTACCTTGACCTGTGATATGGATTACACCGATTTGAATTTAACAGGTAGTGCCATCGCAATTGGATCATGTGGAGAAGTAGAAGTAGAATATAATGACATCATCACCAACTTGAACAGTTGTAATGTAGGGTTTAACCGAAGAAGGTGGAATGTAGTGGGAAGAAGTGACATCTTTTGCGATCAGACCATAGTAATGGAAGATGTAGAAGCTCCTGTGCATGTGAGCTTTCAAGAACTTCAAGATACCACTGTAACCAATTGCCCAGATCAAGTAGGTCTAGGGGAACCCTTATGGGCTGGAGGTCCATGTGATGTTATTGGCTACACTCTTGAGACAGACACCTTTAGATTTGAAGATGGAGCCTGTTACAAATTAGTGAATAACTATACCGTTATCAATTGGTGCACTTATACGCCAAACGATCCATCCTGGAATGGAGAAGGGATTTGGGAACACACTCAAGTGGTTTTGGTAATAGACGAAACTGTTCCAACAATAGAAGATACGGCAGATAAGATATTTGCCATCAACGATGACAACGATAGCGATGGTGATGGTGAGACCTGCGAAGCTAAAATCACATTGACAAATGTAGCGATTGATCCAGGAAGCGAAAATTGTCCTTCTGGATGGTTAAACTGGCAAGTATTTGTTGATCTATGGGGAGATGGGACAGACGACTTAGAATATAGCTCATTTCTACCACCATTTGATAACGACTTCAATGATACGAATGGCAATGGAATCCCTGATATTTACCTTAGTCCAACGAATAGTGGTGATGAAGTCAACATTGAATTACCGGATATTGTAGGATCATTTAGTAACCATAAAGTAAGATGGAAAGTAACAGATGGATGCAATAATGTAAAAACAAATGACTACGAATTCATCGTTAAAGATCAGACATCACCTACAGCAACCTGTCAAGATACCATTACTGTTGGTATTTCACCAGTAGAACCTTCGAGGCTATGGGCCATAAATTATATTTCAGATGCCTTAGACAATTGTTCTTCTTCTGAAGATTTACGATATACATTTTCAGAAACACCTCCAGAAGATGATTTATCTTATGACCCTGACCGTCGGTCATCCAATTATGTGTTGACACTTAATGATGTAGTGAATGGTTCTGTTCTATTATCCATTTATATTTGGGATGAAAAAAGAAATTACACAACGTGCGAAACCGTATTCTTAATTGATCCGAATATGATCTTGAACACAGAAATTATTGAGGCCAATGCTGATGCTCTATATCAAAACCAGCCAAATCCTTTTCGAGTAAACACATCCATCTCCTTTGATCTACAACAAGCTATTCCTGTACGATTGACCATTATCAATGCGGCCAGTTCAAAAACGCTAGAAATTGATATTATAGGTAAGAAAGGATCAAATACTTATGCGCTTGATCGTAATTTGCTTTCCGGTCAAGGATTGTATTACTACACTCTAACTTCGAAGAACTATCAAGAAACGAAAAAGATGATTCTGATTGATTGAATAAATTACTCCAAAAGAAGTTGTTCATTTATAAGTGAATGACTTCTTTTTGGGTGACTTTTCACAAAATAAAAACCTGATTAGCTACAAGTATTCTGACTTAATGAACTTCTCAATATTTTTTACTTCTATAAGATAATCATCATGTTTTTGATTGGCCTAATATCGACTCCTTATCCTTTATTGATATACGTTTGAAGTTGCAAACTTCAAACTTCGAGGATTTTGGTTTTTCCAATTCTATTTCCGGATTGGTTTTCAACTACATCATATCCTGCATAACTGATTAGTTGCTTATCTGGATAAGGCTAAATTTTAGCTGGTTGGATCTAAAGAGAATTCACTTTTAAGATTACCTAACTCCTGAATCACCCTAAATTATGAATATCCCTAATTAACTACATTTAATTTGATCAGAAGATTTAATGCTTAAGTAATTTATTACGATGACTTTGTACACCTTGTTTGTATACACAATCAACACGTCTTCAACAGCTAAGTAATAATGTGGAAGCAATTTGGGATTATCGATCTTATGGCCATGCATTAAACAATGGTATTAATAAAATAGATTAGGTAGGTAAGAAACAAATTCAAATCTCTAATTCCCACAACAGACCGCATCACTCAATGCCGTCGCCATCAAATCAATCGACCCCGTCTCTGCCCCAATGCATATTTCAAAATTCCCATTGGTTGTATTGAATATCTCGATCACTTCTGCTCCACCGCCCACTTGATAGGTCAAGGTAAACGGTGGAATCCCCGTAAATGTAGCATTGATCTCTTTGCAGCCATTTTCACAGATATCATTATTGGCTACCGTGAAGGTAACTGTAGGTTCAGCAACCCACTCAATGGCTTGAGCGTTCGTACCAATATCAAAACATGGATCGGTAAAATCGGTATTTCCTGTACCATCATCATCCGCAGCTGTACTTGTGATGTAGTACGTTACACCTACTACCATAGTGGAGGGATCAAAGATAAAATCGGGAGTATTGCTCGTGGCGATAATTGTGCCCAGTGTATCATTTAAATCCGTAAATAGAATGTATTGTAACACATCATCTGCTTCTAATTCTGTATCAATTGCGGGATTTATACTTACGGGTTCACTAACACAAGCTACTATAGGATCAAGGTCGGTAACCTGTCCCGCATCGGTATCACAGTTAATTATACAATCGTAATCCGGCAGGGAAAAGGTCGGTACATCAATAGTTGCATAATTAAATTCATCGTATGGTCCACACAACGGCGTTGCTGATTGCGTAGCAATATCGAATTCACCAAATATACCGCTAACCGTATAATAATAGCCATTTATAGAACTACCTTGACCACTTATAACTGGTACATTAAATAATATAGTAGAATTGCTTGGATCGTTGATATCTATTTCAAACAATTGATAGCCTCCGGGCGTAAATGAAGCTGTTCCATATAGCACTCCATTTGTAAAATGAATCCCATTCATATTTGGGTTATTCCATGTTGGTGGCCAAGTGCCTACCAATGTAATTGTAAAAGTTACAGGATCAAAAGTATACAAACCTACTTGAGCAATCAAATAAACAATATCATTTAACTCGTCATAAACACTACCCTGAATACATGGGTCTGGTGAAAATGGAGTCTCAAAAAGTACTGAAGAGTTTGGCGGAGGAGACATTACAACAATATTACACCCTCCATGACTAATCCAATTTCCATTAGGAAGCATGGTAAGATCACTCCCTATTGCAGCATCTGAAAAAGATATCCCATTGGTAAGCTGACATATCTCACAAGTATTTAGATCAATAGAATATAAAAAAAGTTCACCTCCAATACTAAAAATAGTATAGCCTGTTTGTGCATTCATCGAATTCACAAAAATCAATGTAAATAACATTGCACAAATCTGCCTTTTTATCATTGTTTCGAAATTTATAACACCCTCAATATATACTATTTACAATTTTTGGTTGATAACGTTTCATTAATCTAAAATCAAATTATAGCATTTTATTGGGTTTTATTGGGTTTTATTGGGTTTTACTTGGTTTCACCTTGCAACTTCCTGTTTCTGTATCGAAACTTGTAAGCGTTGGAGGTAATCGAAAATGAAGAGGCTCGATATTATTGGGCAGTAGAAGTAAATTAGTACAAAGTCAAACCATGAAGAATAAATATCCTGTACCTTCGGTTCAACTAAATGATTCAAGCATTGAATACAAGATCAAAAATTTTGCCCCTATTCGCGCATAGGCTAGAAAGGTCATATATTATATGCTTATGTAATAATCAGTAATCATTTGCATTTAGTGATATCCGCAAAAGAAGGATATAAACTATCAGACATAATTCGTGATTTTAAAAGTCAAGCAGCGAAAGAAATCATTCAATTGAATTGGTGTCTGATTTGTGGATGGGAAGGAAGATCAATTATACACGTCAAAATCCAGAAAGAGCTGGGTTTGTAGATAAGGCTGAAGCTTTTGTTTTATAGTAGTACAAGAGATTATGCGAATGTGCCAGAACTTGTGCAGATAGATTATTTGGAGACGCATCTGTGAAGGCATAATGGGAAGAGCATATTGCGTTGATGGTACAACCATCTACGAACGTGGGAGGACTGAACGATCATCCGCAGGTGAGAAATAAATTCTTACCTCTAAACCCCACAACAAACCGCATCACTCAAATTCGTCGCCATCAAATCAATCGACCCCGTCTCAGACCCAATACAGATCTCAAAATTACCATTGGTTGTATTAAAAACTTCAGTGACTTCAGCCCCATTACCCACTTGATAGCTTAAGGTAAATGGAGGTATACCTGTAAATGTGGCGGTGATCTCTTTACAGCCATTTTCACAGATCTCATTATTGGCAACCGAGAATGTGACAGTAGGTTCGGCTACCCACTCGATAGCTTGAGCATTGGTGCCGATATCAAAACATGGATCGGTAAAATCGGTATTCCCAGTGCCGTCATCATCTGCTGCTATACTGGTAATGTAGTAGGTTACACCTATTATCATCGTTGCCGAATCAAAGATAAAGTCGGGTGTATTGCTTGTAGCTATGATGGTACCTAAAGTATCATTTAGATCTGTAAATATAATATATTGTAATACATCATCTGCTTCTAATTCTGTATCAATTGCGGGATTTATACTTACAGGTTGACTAACGCACGCTAATATAGGGTCAAGGTTGGTAACCTGTCCTGCATCGGTATCACAAGTAATGATGCAATCGTAATCAGGGAGGGTGAAGGTAGGGACGTCAATATTTGCATAGAAGCCAAATCCTAGGTAGTTACAAATTATTGAACTTGATTGAGTGGTGATATCATATTCTCCAATGTTTAAGGATCCTTGTTCTATGAAATAATATCCTGATTGAGAGCCAGAACTCCCTACTATAAATGGAATTGAAAACAATATCGAGGAATTACTCGGATTATTAATATCAATTTGAAACAACTGATAGTTTGGGTCTGGTTCAAAAAATGCAGTACCATAAAGTATACCATCTGTAAAATGAATGGTTTCATAGCTAATCACGTTCCAACTCGCCGGCCATGGTCCAATAAATGTGAATGTAAAGGCAACTGGGTCAAACGTATATAAACCATCTATGCCCATAATATAGATGATATCGTTGATCTCATTATATGCGGAAGCCGTATAACACGGATCAGTTGCCGAAGTATATACTATGGCTGAGTTGGGAGGCGTGGACATCAAATTCAGACTGCAACTTCCAACAACTAACCAATTGCCATTAGGTAGCATTGTTATTTCTGCAGCATCAATTCCTGAACTAAATGGAATTCCATTTGCTATCTGACAAATTTCACAAGTTGATAAATCTATAGAATGTAGCAAGAATTCTCCACCACTTTCAATAAGTATATAGCCGATTTGGCCTTTTAGCGAAGCGCAACTTAAAATAAATAAACAAACTGAAACAATAATCGATTTTAACATCCTTATTTTTTATAAAAATAGCTATAATAATAGAAATTGATTCAAGCAGCTATTTAAATATTTGGTTTTATTTGGTTTTATTTGGTTTTATTTGGTTTTAGGTCCTTTTAGATGGTTTTCACTTCTTCCTGAGCAGCATTACGAATAGTTTTGAATCATTGTTAATCAAATAATTCAAATCATATGAAAATTAAGATAATCTCTACATTGATTTTTACACTTTTATTTTCCATAGTCTTATCTGCTCAATTTTTACCAGGAGGTGTTGGCTCAAACGCTACTATTGCCAGAAGTGGCCAAACTGGTATTGGTTTTGTAGATGGCACCGATTTAACTAACAGCATCGGCTCTCTAGGTACAACACGTTTCTTAGTTAGAGATGGTCTTATGGGACATCTTGAAACTGGACAGTTTGGAGACTTTGCTACCACCAATACTTGGTCAGCTTTAGGACCTTCTGGTGGTATGGGTGCTGGGGCTTATGGATTTATAACTGCAGCTAATGCAAAAGTAGGAGTCCTAAATCTAATAAATGATGAATTGATATTAGGATGGGGAGAATCTGGACCTCTCAAAAATCAAAATTATTTTAGACTAAACAGTTTTAATGGCCTCGCAGGCAACCCCAAAACGGTCATGTTTGCGAATCCAAGAGGAGCAATTGGTATCAATGCAGAACCCATCTCTGCAATCTATGTGGACACTCGAAATAATCTCTTGATTCCTAGTTCAGAAAATGACTTTGGTGGCATACCTGGTACGGCTCAAATCTTTAAATCCATCACCATCGAAAATGATCAAAGACTGAGTTCTGGTGAAATCATAGAATCAGGTAGCTCCATGGGAAAGCAGGGCAATACAAGTCTTATTGAGACAGATGTGGTTGTAGAAGGATTTAGAAGTCAAATACCTTCCTTCTCAGAGGCTATTACTTCACCTGGCTCAGATGGTGTAGCAATCAACGCGCAAGTTGTCAAAGATCGACAAGGAATTCCAAATACCCCTGCGATTTTTACTACAGTATCACCACAAGCTGCAGTTAACCAACAATATGCTGAAATAGCATGGCAAGATTTCAATTTTCTAGACGATGTTACAGATGCATGTAATCCAGCCACACAGGAACAAAAAAAGCTTTTCTTTAGCTTCCGAAATGGTCAACCTGGAACTTCAATACCAAATAATAATTCATTCTCCGCACAAAACAAAAAAGTCATTGCAACTATGAGTGGAAATGGCAGGTTTGGAGTAAATACGACTAATCCAGTTTGTGAGATAGGGACAACACCTATTTTCTTTACCGTCATTGGAAACTCTTATGTAAGTGGACAAGTATTTCAAGGTTCCGATAGAAGATTTAAGAAAAATATCCAATCCATCGATAATGCAATGGATAAAATAAGATTAATGCAAGGAACAACCTATGAAATGAAAACGGAGGAATTTCCTGACATGAACTTCGGTGAGGGAACCCAGTACGGATTTATTGCTCAAGATTTGGCAGAAGTCTTACCTGAGGTTACAGGTCAAAATGCAGCAGGATACTATAGTGTAAATTATAGCATGATCATTCCAGTACTGACACAAGCGCTGAAAGAACAAGATGAAACGATGACTGAAATGCAAGCACAAATCAATGAATTAGAAGCTATAATAAAGAATAGACCTAATGAATTTAATGGAGGCAGTTTTGAATTAAGACAAAACAGACCTAATCCAGCATCCAATTTTACAATCATAGAATATAGATTGCCCTCAGATGCTGAAAACCCAAGTATCAGCATTTATGATCTCAATGGAAGACTGATTCAAAAATTCGAACTTAATGATACATCTGGTTCATTAAACGTAAATCTAAATGGCTTTATAGACGGCATGTACATATACGACTTGCAAGTCAATGGAGAGATTCTTACTACTAGAAAGATGTCTATTTCTAAAAGTTAATAATCTATTCCGCGTTTCGGTTAAAGAAGTATTCTACAAAGCGTTGTCAAATCACAAATTGTCAAATGCTTATAAAGCCAAACCAGAAATATTTTGCTTAAAAAAGACAGATTAAAGTAAATCTAATTACGCTCTTACTTTATGTTCGTTTAGTTAATTATAGCAATTGAAATCATACGGCTGAATTTGCATAGATTTCCGCTCGGTGTAATTAAATTTGGAAAATTTTAAGTGAAACATATAATAATTAAATACGTCTCGTTTGGCAATTGCTAGACGAGACATTTTTTGATTCATCTTATGCAACCTATGACCATTTCTGCACGAACCAAAGATTTTCATTAAACAATGGTCAAATGTCTGTATCAATTTTTCTCATACTTGACTCAATGAGTTTTTTTGAAGTAATTGAATCACATGTCAAAGTTTTATGGTCGAAATGGTATTGAAAACGGATTGCAAATTTACTAAACGATCCTACCTCATTCGAAAATAACTAATTTTCGAAATTAAATTTTATCAATATATCAATTAACTATAAATTATTTTTAATAATCAATTCAAAACAATTAATAATTCTACATTTTCTTATTTTATTAGTGATTTATAAAAAAAAATAAAAAAAGTGAAGTTTTGCCCTCGTAAGACTAAAAAATTTGATTTAACTTTCCAATATATAAGGTAGTTTGCTTTCCGTTAAGACATCCCATTTACACTCATTCTGCAAAGAAGTAGATACCTAACACAGGAAATGAAACAGATATTTTTCTAGTTCATCCATTACAATGAAATTGTTTACAACCAAAGTCAAAATGAATTGCATCTTGCTAAGGTTGGATCATTTACATAATTAATCAACTTTTGTATTATGTATATTTAAAAGTTAATAACCACACTTATAAACTACAATTATGAACTATTCACAAACCATTATTGATGGACAAACCATTACACTTCCCTCCACGTACATTTCACTTCTTTCACAGTTGAAATTTAAAAAAGAAATCGCCGCGGAATATGGTCTATCCAGTCAAACATTCTGTAATATGCTAAAGCGTAATAACCTCAAAATTCGAAATCATGGATACCTCACTAAGCGAGAAATGTATCTCATCTACTCTGAACTTGGATGGCCATCTCAAACGATGTCTTCTTGAAATCCAACATTTAAACATATTTATTGTTATTCATTAAAATAAGCAGGCGTTGAGATGAACTAATTACCAGCAACATGAAAAAAGCTCTCTTATCTTTCATTTTTCTAACGATTTACCTTAGCGTGAATGCATGCGGAGTATTGGATACGATTACGCTTACGATCCTACCTGCTCCGACCGTAACCATCGAAGGGCCTGATGAAATCTGTGCTAACAGTACGGGTACCCTTACCGTGTTGGAATCCTATGATAATTACATTTGGTCAACAGGCGACGACACAGACAACATAACAATTTCAGATGGCGGAACATATTCTGTAACCGTAACAAACGATCAAGGATGTGAAGGAGATGGCTCAATAGATATATCAGTGTTACCCCTTCCTGATGTAAATATTACATTGTTAGATTATGAGTGCGATGATCAAATAACGGCAGACGCTGGCCCGGGTTTTGATTCTTACGAATGGAGTGACGGAGGGGGAACGGAGCAATTGGCCGTATATACTACGGATGGTACATACACGGTCACCGTTACCGACAACAATGGATGTACCAATACAAATGACATTGCCATCACCATTCCAGATGATCCAGTCGTAAGTATAGGTGGTCCCACAGAAATATGCAGCAACGAATCTGCCCTCTTATCGGCCACTGAGGGATTTGCAAGCTATGAATGGAGTACTGGACAGACACAACAAAGTATTACAATCAATTTAGAGGACATCTATGAGGTCACCGTCACGGATGATGATGGATGTACAGCCACTGCTTCTATCTCCATTACTGTATTCAATGCTCCAATCCCCGAGCTAGAAGATGGTGAAGTATGCCCAGACAACCTGTTTACCCTAACTGTACTTAATGGATCATTTGTTTCCTACCTATGGAACACCAATGAAACTACCTCCACTATCAATGCACCAGTAGGGAACTATTCGGTCACTGTAACGGATATAAATGGATGTACTGGAAGTTCTTCTAGTCAAGTGACTGAGTTCGCCGCTCCTGCACCTGAGATTTTTCAATTTGGAAATGTCTGTAATGGTATCGTGCAACTTGCACTGGATCAACCGTACGATTTTGTAGAATGGAGTACAAATGAAATGACACCCATCATTGATGTTACGGAATCCAATACGTATAGCGTAACGGTCACCAATGCAAATGGGTGTGAAGGTACTGCAGACATCACTGTAGATTTCAGCAATGACGTAACTATCAATATCATTGGACCATCAGGTTTATGCAATGGAAATATAGCTTCTCTTGAAGCTGTGAGCACCAATGCTACTAACTTCGAATGGAATACAGGTGAAACCTCAGCGGTGATTATCGTCTCAGAACCCAACACTTACACAGTCACCGCTACGGATGACAACGGATGCACGAATACCGCAGAATTTGAATTATTCGGATTTGATACTCCTAATCCAATCATTACAGGTCCAGATCAGATTTGTGAAGGCAGCATTGCCACCCTCGGCTTGACAGAGACCTATATAACCTATTTATGGAGTACCAATGAAAATACTGAAGAAATTAGCATCAATGCGGAAGGTGAATACACAGTGACTGTTACCAATGCCGCGGGGTGCACAGCTAGCAATAGCATTACTATCACAACATCTACTAGCCTTTCACCAAGTATCAATATCACAGATTTGGATTGTGGAAACTCTGCTACATTAAATGCCGGTAGTGGATATTCCACCTATCTTTGGAATACAGGGGACACCACACCAGAAATAACAGTGGATCAAAATGGCAGCTTCAGTGTCACGGTCACCGACAATACAGGATGCAGCGGTTCAGATACAGAAATCGTGGATATACCCGCCGCACTGAATGTGACCATAGAAGGGAATAATTCCATCTGCGAAAATAGTGAGACTACCCTATCTATATCAGATACATTTGACATGGTGCAATGGAATAGTGGCAGTACCGCCGACACCTTAGTGGTGGATACAACAGGCATGTATATCGTTTTAGTAATGGATGAAAATGGATGTGAAGCCACAGATACGTTCATAGTTACCATTATTGATTCCCTAGAACCCACAATTGAAGGAGATAATATTATTTGTGATGGAGATAGTACCTTACTCTCCATTAGTGAAACGTATATAGATTATAATTGGAGTACAGGTGCAGAAACCTCCAGTATATTTGCTTCTAGCAGCGGTTTATATGAAGTTACCGTATCCGATGCAAGTGGATGTACTGGTAGTACTACTTTTGAGGTTGACCAATTGGATGAATTGAATCCAATAATAGAAATGGCTTCTGTGGATTGTAGTGGAAGTATAGTATTAGTCACTGATATGATGTACGATACTTACCTTTGGAGTTCGGGCAGTGAAGCAGACTCACTTTTGGTGACACAAGACGGTGAGTACCAGATTACGGTTACCAATGAGAATGGATGCTCTGGCATAGCAACATTAGACGTAACTATTCCAACCACACCAGATTTGACTATTTTGGGTGCAACTACATTTTGTGCTGGATCGAATACTATTCTGACTTCATCAATTGATGCAGCCAATTATCAATGGAACACTGGAAGTACTGCAGATAGCATAGTTGTAACTTCACCTGGACTGGTAATTCTAACTATCGTAGATTCAAATGGATGTGCCGTCAGCGATACGGTGGACATAGTGGAATCAGACAACCTCAACCCCTCGATTACAGGACCTACTTTGATCTGTAACGATGAATTCATATCAATAAATTCTGTTAATGATTATGAAACTTATTTGTGGTCTACGGGAGAAACGACTCAATCCATAGATACAAATACTCCAGGCACCTACGAACTTACAGTGACGGATGTCAATGGATGTTCAGGTACCAACACGTATACTGTAACCGCTTCAACCATTCAAATTCCGATAATTTTGAATCAAGTTGAGAGTTGTGCAGAGGAGGCCGTATTAACCACTTCAGAATCGTATGCCGCTTATCTATGGTCTACTGGAGAAGAAACTGAATCCATAATCGTCACAGATGAGGGAATTGTTACGGTGCAAGTAACCAATGCTGAAGGATGCACATCAAGTAATGAATTTGAGGTTTTATTCTCAGAAGGAGAATCTATTTCAATTGGTGGTGATTTGATTCAATGTGATGCCACCGAAACTGAGTTATTTGTAGAGGGTTCTTTTACGGATATTATGTGGAGCACAGGAGAATCGAGCACAGCCATCACCATAACTCAAAGTGGTATGGTAACGGTGGAAGGTACAGATGCAGAAGGATGTACAAGTACAGATACGGTAGAGGTTTTGTTGCTGAACGAACCCAATGTTTTAATTTCTTATCCTACCCTGGAGTGCATGGGTGAAACCGTGTCCGCAGAAATAGAAGGAGATTTTGAATCTGTTCAATGGAGCAATGGCGAAGTTGGAACTACTGCACTTCTTTCCGTACCATTTGTTGGCAGTGTAAGCATAACTACCATTGAGGGATGCACATATTCCTACGAAGTTAATGTTGATGCATATCCTACCACTAATCCAATACTCAACCTTACGGCCAACTGTGAGGGATCAGCTGATTTGTCTTTATCCCAAGCTTATCCATCGTATATCTGGTCTACTGGATCTACCGATGCTACGATCAACATTGATCAATTGGGTGTTTATGAGGTCACAGTTATGGATGACAATGGCTGCACAGCTTCCGCTTCCATCACTGTCACCGAAATCCCACAAGAACTACAAGTCACTATCGAAGGCGATAGTTTCCTATGTGAAGGGGAAGAAGGCGAATTGATGATCAGCGGAGCATATGATGTGATTTCCTGGTTTTTGGATGGTCAACTCATCGCTACAGGAGTACTACAGATTCCCATAACTACGGGAGGGCAGTATCGTGTAGAAGTGGGTATCGGCAATGATTGCACGGCAAATTCCAATTTCGAGGTAATACATGCTTCACAACAAGAAATAGCCATAATGGTAGACAATCCACCTTGTACCAACGAACCTGCTTCGTTGAGTATACAGGGCATTTCCACCGAAGAAATCGCTTCTATTCAGTGGAGCAATGGAGATACTTCCCCTCAAATATTTGTGGAAGAAGAAAACGATTATTCTGTATTAATTACTACCATAGACGGATGTATTCTTGAAGCACCGTCCATTTTCGTAAATTTTGCATCTACCAGCGCTACGCTATTAGAATTAATATCTTGTGATGAGGAAGCTGTAGGAATAGAAACCTTCTTTTATACCAATGCCGCGGGCTGCGATAGTATTGTCACAGTAGTTACTGAGCTTACGGAAACTCCTGAAGATTATATAATTGACTTAGGTGAGGACAGACTTGTTAACCCAGAAGAAATCATCAACTTAATTGTCAGCGCAAATTTTCAAATTATAGACTTAAGTTACGACAGTCCCTACGAATTATCATGTACCGATTGTTTGGACCCGGAATTTATCGCTACGACATCCGGTCTGATCACGGTGATCGCATTTGATAGCTTGAGTTGTGCCATAAGTAATTCCCTCCAAATCAGTATAGAAGAACAAGACATTATCTTACCCAATATCATCAACCCAAATAGCCCATTGAATGGTCTATTTACGATTACCAATAACAATCCATTTATTACTGTCAATAGTATGGTCATATTCGATCGCTGGGGCAATCTGGTATTTTTATCTGAAGATGAGAATACGATGACTTGGGACGGGACGATGAATGGGAATGTTTTGACGCCTGGGGTTTATGTGTATTTGATTAAATATACCCATGTTGAGGATGGGGAGCAGGTGAAGGCGGGGGATCTTACCATTATCCGATAAGGTGGGTTTTAGGTCGTGCTAAAGTGGGATGAAATGGGGATGGATTCCCCGAATATTTGATATGATGGTTGTGATGTTTTTTAGTCTTTGAGTACTTTAATAAACTGTTTTTCTGTGATGCGTTTCATTTTATGGTATGGGTAGCTTTGGAAAGTTTTTTGGCTGTCTTATTTTTGGGGAAGGTTACAAATACTCTTTAACCTCCTTTGTTAAGATTCCTTCACTCGAATACTTAACACTTATCAATTGGTAAAATCTATTCAAAAAACTGTCTAAATTACTGTACCATTTTTTATATAAAGGTTTCCCTTTTATTTCATTGGGGAAGAATACAAATGAATCACCTGTGGTGTAAAATTTATGAGGCATATCAAAGTAATCAGTGGTAAAATTAAAATGATCAGTTAATATTTGTACGGAAGAATCATTTAAAAAGTATGAGTTAACATTGTTGCTTTTTCCATATTTATCTATAAAACAAATGTATAATTCTTCATCATCAAAGTCTAATTTACCTTTAATCCCTACTACCTTAACCTCGTTTAAACGTAAATTTATTGACCTTTGTCTATTATACCCAATTATATTACTTTGTGGCAAAATAAGATTATTTGAAGAATCCAATTTTAAATACTTTCTCATTTTGTATTAAATCTATTATGAACTATGATCATGGAAAATCAAAAATATCCTTATATGTCTATTTCATCTCGGTCAAAAAAATTACCATTTAAAAGATCAATAAGATCATCCAAATAGTCTTCAGCAAAAATTGATTTATTCTTTGGATCTAAGTTCTTAATTAAATATAAAACCCGATTTACTTGGAAAAGAGAATCCTTATTCTGATTTGTGAAATTATTATTCTCAACTTCCTTAAATTCAGCATAATAATAATCATTCTTTATCAATATGAAATTTTTACTTAAACGTGTAATCTCAAATGTATCATTAAAAAAATACGCTTTGTTTTCATTAATAACAAAATCTTTATCATCAAAATCACCAATTGATCTTATTTTCCCTCTATCTTTCTTTGTGAAATGAAATTCCGTGTATCTATCTAAAAATGGTTCTGATGCAATTTCTTGCTTCCAAACTATATTCCTTGATTTATCACAAGAAATAAATAAAAATATTATACTAATTATAAAAAATACAAATTTCATTTATTTCGTTTTTTAGGTTGCTTTTCTATTCCCTTAAGTGCATAATATAAATTTCTTAAATTATCAGCGGCTTTTTGATCTTTTGTGGTAATAGAAACTAAATGAGCTTTCTTGTCATGATATTATTCAGGGTGAACTATTTTAATTTATTAAATCAAATTCTTATGAACATTACAAACATCAATATTGATAACATTCCTGTATTAAAGGTATCTTATTCAAAACAACAATTAAAAAACCAAAAAGTCAAAATACAAAGTAGTATTGAAGCTTTTAAAGCACTTAAATGAAAACGAGACTTGGATACAATCGAACTGTATGAAGAATTTAAAGTGCTGTACCTAGATAGGTATAACAATATTCTTTGAGTGAGGCATCTCACTAGAGGAACAACTACACAAACTCTTATAGATTATAAACTGTTATTTGCAATAGCTTTGATCAGTAATTCTTCGTGAATTGTCTTATCTCATAATCATCCTTCAGGAAATCTAAAACCATCTAAACAGGATATCTGAATAACCAATAGAATTAAAGAAATTGGAGAACTCATTGAGGTACAACTTCTGGATCATTTAATTATTTCATCTGAAGGATATTTCTCATTTAAAGATGAAGGGTTGATTTAGTAATAAAAACTCAACTTCTATACTATCAAATTGACGTAAATCGTAATACAACTCATCAAAAGCTTAAGCAACTAAAATAAGAAAATATAGCCCCAGATTTCTCTGAGGCTATATTTTCTTATTTTAGTTCCCATTTCCAATTTCTACTTGTAAAGGCAAATAAAAATTATAAGGCTCATAATGTAATCCTATATCCCCTTTCATTTTAGGTTTGAAGTCCTTATAGAATTTGTTAAGGATCTCTTCCGAAAGAATACTACCTTCCTGACAATCATATCTAAGTGAGTCTTTAAATATGTTGGTGTTTTTGTAGGCACTTAAATATAATTTGACTGTACAATAGTCAAATTGTTTAGATTTAGATAAATTTTCACTTAGTTCTACAATTTGAATAGTATCAAAATGCACATCAAAATATATATACCCTTCGCCTTCATTTACTTTAACAATTTTTGTGCTAGAGGTCTGATTCTTTTCTTTAAATAAATTTGAACAAGAGAAAAATACCAGACTTATAAATACATAATATATATTTTTCATTGTTTATCTTGTTTTTGAGTCATTATTTTATTTATTGCTGCTTGAGAAAGTGCTCTTTAAGGACCTGCATAAGCTGGGTTATTCTTGTTTTTGTCTCTAAAATCTGCCAAATAACGTCTGTAAACAGCAGAAAGTAAAGATTCGTCAAGTCCTGCAGGAACATCAACGGATCTTGCTGTTACTTGAATTTGATATCCCTTTTCTTTCAATACTTTTTTGAAAATTGGATTATGCAACCGTTCTTCATAGTCAGGTTTCAAAATCCTGTCATCAGAACTTTCGCCAGTTACAATGGAATTAAAAAGCTTTGCCTCAGCATCTAGTTCATTATTTCTTCTGTCTCCAACTTTACCGTCTTCTACACCATATGCTAAAGCTTGGAATTTATGAAAAAACTCTTCGCTAATCGTAGAATTAGATGATTCTGTACTAAGGAAAATTTCTCCTCCAATTTCTTTAGTGCTTCCACCTATCATTTTGGCACCTCCAGCCATATCTCTAGGCTTACCTCCAGTAATTGTAAAAACGACATCATTACCATCTTCGTCCTTGAGGTTGTCTAAAAGATTAAATAGAAAAGCAAAAGCTTCAGAATCTTCTTTAAGCTGATTTATCTTATTTTTTGTTTTGTCATTAACATTATCTGCATATTCTACTTTCATTCCATCTGGATCAACGAATGTAATTGGATTGTTCATAACGTAGCAATATGAGGAAATTGGAGCGTATCCTTTTGATAGCGGATCGACACTTGTCCACCTAGCAATACTTGGATCATAATACCTAGCCCCATAGTCATGAAGATTAATATTAAGGTCTTCCAGATATTCCTTTCCATTATAAGTATACTTAGTCTTATCTCTTGTCCCAGACAGCGAATTTCCATTTACATTAAAATTCGCTACATGCCAATCCATCCCACATGGGTTCTATAGATAATTTTGCATCTAAATCTTAATATACGATTTCAACAATTTCTAATTCATTATTGTAGAAGAGTGTAAATTCTGCATACGGTTTCTCTTCATTACCAAATTCATTTTTGAGGAATAATATGCCTCCTAAAACACCCGAAATAGGTTTTCTAAAAGAAACCAAAATATTTTTTGTAGAGTCTACAAGTTCATTTGGTACATTAAATGAGCCATAGTTTGTTCTGTACTCGACTCCGATTTTATCAAATTCTTTTATCCAACTATCATATTTATCTAAATTGACAAAGCGATTTTTTTCAAGTATTTCTTTACACTTTAAACATTTTATAATTTTATCTTCGAATCCAAATAACAACGGACCATATTGTTTATCATAAATTCCTATACTATATTCTCTACCAGTAAATTCGGGATAAGTCTCTTTTAACAAAATGGATTTTTCAAGAAAAACCTTTGCTTTTTTCATTAAGATTATATCCTCATTTTTTGTGTTGCATGCATAAATACATGTAATCATGAAAAAGTACAATATTATCTTACTCATGTATAAAAATTTATTCATTCTTTTTTTATATGTATCCATTTGGATTCGTAAGGGTCTTTTTCTGCCTGGAACATCTATCACCCATTCTTTATCCCAAGGTTTTTTAGATTTTGGACCATGATTTCTTCTTGTAGGTAGGACGTTTTCCTTTCTCCATGAATTTACAACAGAAATAGGTCCTGGACTTCCACCTATATGTTCCATTTCTTTGGAGGTTTTGCCTATTTGAGATGCTCCCAAGGGTGTATGTAATGACTCATGAAGAAAATCAGTAGCATAAGACCATCCTAATTCGTCTGCTCCATTGTAATTTAAATAATCTCTTGTATATTCTGCCGATCTATTATTTATAGAAATCGTATTTATAGCATTTCCGTCTTTATCTTCTAAAGCTCTTGTATCAGAAGAATTGTCATTAACTACTGTTAGAACATCAGGTGAATCAATCAAGTCTCTAACATACTTTCTTGCACCAGTACTTCCGCATACTTCGGATCCAGAACAATTTTTTGTTGATGTTCCTTCGATTAGAAATCCGTCCTTAACAGTAAGCTCAAGACCAGTAAATTCTTGTAATTCAAGTAATATATTTGAAGCGGTTATTAATCCTTCTTCATTTATTGAACCATCTTTATTTGTATAAAGTGCCGATAAATCTACTCTCATCCCATCAGTATCAACAAATCTTACAGGATTTCCTAGAGTATAATTAAATGAACTAAAGGATGAATAAAAGTCAGCTAATGGATCGACACTTGTCCACCTAGCAATACTTGGATCATAATACCTTGCCCCATAGTCGTGCAGATTGATGCTTAGGTCTTCGATGTATTCCTTCCCATTATACGTATACCTATTCTCCACCCCAGTCTCAGAAAGACTATTCCCATTCTGATCAAATATCGGCGTATCCCACTCCAGATTCCACCTTAGGACTCCTTTTGATGATTTAAAAAAATCACCAAACAATACCCCAAGCTGGAATGATGGATAATAGTGATACTTTGACAATAACTCATCATTGGCTGGATTATTGACATCATACTTTACCTTTCCATCTCCATTCTTATCTGCTATTCTCACCAGCAGCCCACCCAAAAAAGTATTTTCGGTTCCTGCACTAAAGAGTGATCTCATCACTCTTTTATCAACATGAAATTGATACCGCTTAGTCATCAAAATGATCTTTTAAGAAATATTCTATATACTCCTCATCATCCTCTGTTTCTGGAAACTCTTCATACGTTGCTCTTCCTTCCCACATTTGTTCTTTTCAATATTCTGTGCATTTTATTTCTTGTAATTCATCCATCTATTCCACTAGAATGAAAATTATATAAGATAAGTGATTCTGGTTTATAATATGATGGACGCGAATCCTTCAAAGTTATTAAAAATTTAGCAAGGCAAAAAGCAGATACACATTAACAATCCTTAAAAAATTTCGCAAACAAATTATTGGTGTGTGACGAAAGGAATGCTCATAATTGCATGCATCTTTTTGATTAGCGAATGGTATCGAGATAAAATGGCTAGAAGTTAAGTCTAATCCATTCCTTTTGGTCTACTTAGCTAACACGGATCGTTACTAAACTAAAATTGTAATATCATCACCAATTAATTATCAGGTAGCCAGAAGTTTAAAAAGCTTCAATATGAAAAGAGGCTATCTCGTAGTGTGACAGCCTCCTGTTTTCTTTCCTAATGAATATATGTATACGTTAATAACGGCACGACTAAATAGCTTAATAGAAGTATTTTGCTCATTTGACCATGATCAGAATTTAGCCATCTTTTATTCAGAAATAGAGCAAGTATCATGATAACAAATAAACTAACACCTTGAAAAACAAGCAGCGTGATATAAGGAATTAATCCATCACCTCCATCTGAATTGTTAATTTGAAGAAGAAGAAGTCCATTTATCAAGTAATAAAATATGGAAATCAATAAAAGAGTTTTAGGTGCTTTCATATTTAATCTTTACAACTTGTACATTCCCATTCTTTGCCATTCCATTTATAAGTTCCTTCTCGAAGTTGATTAATATTATTAAGGAAGGAACCTTATTTATGGCTTGACTCATTGTTTGTATCTGGCTCTTCATCTACACCGCTTTGAGTTTGATTTGAAAGCCAATGTAACCTTCCCCAAATTAAGACCAAATGTATCTAAGAACTCTAAAACTTCAATTTGATAAGGAGAACATGATTTGGAGACCTTTTAATCTTAGTCAATATATTGTAGATGGTAAATTTATGATCAATCAATAATAAAGCCCCAGATTTCTCTGAGGCTATATTTTTACTTAAAGAATCGCGTTGAAGTTCATATATATTATCGAAAAGAGTACTTTATTTGTTTATATTT
The DNA here is from genome assembly GCA_029212405.1 of Saprospiraceae bacterium. GTDB lineage: Bacteria > Bacteroidota > Bacteroidia > Chitinophagales > Saprospiraceae > CAJXUU01. The sequence continues at coordinate 11,462 of JARGNR010000058.1, read as the reverse complement.
TGTTCAATCACTTTAGTTGAATCAATATTTTCAAATAGATGTTTTTTAATTGTATCAATAGGGCTAATAGAATCTTGTTTCCATTCTTCTTTTGCATTATAAATTCCAACTGCAGTTTTTGATACCGCATTTCCAAACCCAATACCTATTCGTAAAAAGGCAAAGCCTACAATTGTTAAAATTATAACAAAACTTAGTAACAATATTTGATTTCTATTTCTCTTCATCACAATTTTTTGTACATTTTTGATCAGTATATTGAATCAATAGTTTTCCTTGATAACTTATGCCTTTTTCGCTAAAACTGAAGTCGTCAATTTTACCACTATAAACTTTTGTAAATTTTCTTTCGTAAGGAGTTCCGTCTTCTTTCTTTCCAATTCCTTTAGACCCATCATATCCAACTGATGCATCTAAAACATCGGTAAATATTAAATCTGATACAGAGCTTAATATAGTAGTCATAATATTATTAAACTGTTGATCTTCTTCACTTAGATTCAGAGCTTCTTCAACAGATTCAGGCGTAAAGGCTTCTTTAGCTTTAGTAACTCCATATTCAGCAATAAAATCAGGAATGCCAATTCCATGTTTTTTTCTTATTTCAAACCCTATACTTGGTAAATCTGTTTCTCTATGAATAGATTGGCTATGACCAGAATCTTTTGAATAGGATCCTGTGGCTGTTCCAATTCCTTGAATTTGTAAGCTATACGAAAAACTGTTTCTATTTCCAATATCGAGAGTTGCCTGTATGCCGACATTTGCAGCAACCCCATTAATTTTTAATTGCCCGAGAGAGTGTACTGAAACTTTCTGTAGTCCGTGCAAATCAATGTTAGCCATAGGTTCATTTTCAGCATAATTAAAAGTACTAACATGCGGGAATTGATCACTAATAGGATCTACACCAGTAAATCTAGCTATAGCAGGATCATAAACTCTAAATCCGTAGTAGTGAAGATTCACTCCTAAATCATCCTGGAACTCCTTCCCATTATAAGTATACCTATTCTCCACCCCAGTCTCAGAAAGACTATTCCCATTCTGATCAAATATCGGCGTATCCCACTCTAGATTCCACCTTAGGGCCCCTTTTGATGATTTAAAAAAATCACCAAACAATACCCCAAGCTGGAATGACGGGTAATAGTGCAAAGCCTCCATCAATTCATCCTTTTCTGGATCATTTGGGTCTATGTGTACTAAATTGTCACCATTCTTATCAGTTATTCTCTCCTGCCACCCACCCGAAAAAGTATTTTCGGTTCCTTCTCTAAGGAGTGATACCATCACTCCTTTTTCCACTAAAGATGGAAATCGTTCAGTCATCAAAATGATCTTTCAGCAAATATTCAACGTAGGCTACCTCTCCCTTAGGATAGACCACTCTACCTTCATCGGTGTAAATGGCCTCAATTGACTCATCGTTATACTCAGCACCTCCTATGTAATGTATCGTTTTTTCCACTTATTCAGCTTCAGAACTTTAAGGTACGACTTTTGATTTAATTTTCATTCCATAATGATAAAGCATAATTTTACTATATTTTTTATCTATGTTAATTGAAAATATTTTATTTTTCATCCACGTTAATTGATTTTCTTTCTATTATTTGTTTTGAATTAGGAATTAACTTGATATCATCTTTACTCAAGGAATTTATTAATTCCGTGAAAAAGAATCTATCTAAATTGTTAATTGAGTCTTCAGATATTAATCCTATATCATAAAATACTGCATTTCTTTTCTTCATAATAAATCCCAGAATACTGTTTTTCTTAGAATCTATCGTTAAATCTACTTCATATACAACAAAATCTTTTGTTCCAATATCAAAATATTCGCAGGATTTCAAATTAAACTCATATCCATTATTTATCGAGTGATTATATATGTCCCCAAAAAAATCAAAAGCATTTTCAACATTGTTATGGATTAATTGAATATTTAATATATCATCTATAGAACTAAAAGAACGGAATTTTTTATCAGCTTCGTAAGGTTCCATTTTAAAGATTCTCGATAAATTTATTTTAAAACTTCCCCAAAGGGTATATCCTACAAATTCTACTTTACCTAACTGTTTCTCATTAATATAAAGATAGTCTATATCATTATTTGATTTTATTGAGTATGACTTTACTTCACTTTTAGGAAAATACTCTGTTAATATTGGTTGTGTTTCAATAAATGAATCTCCACTGCAACTTAAAATTAGAAAAGAAAAGAAAAGAAAATATTTTAAATTATTAATGTTCGATATATATAGAAAGTCCAAAAGATGTTTTGTTGCTATCATTTTCTGAAGTTGTTATTGAAGTTTTAATTCCTGATTTTTGAGATGAGTTTCCGTTAGTTGATTTACTATAATTATTAAATATAGAAGCTTTAACAACCCCAAAATTCAATCCTCCTTCCAGGGTTACAGATTTTTTATCTTCTCTAAGATTATCTTTTAATGATAGGGAGGCTTCTATCGGTCCTTTATTAATTGTAATTTTTGATTCAGGTTCAAAGGAAATTTTACTATCAATTTCTAAAATTGACCCTCCAATATAATTATTACTTCTGTCATAAGAAGATTCATCTAGAAATTGTGAAATGTTTAAACCAATAACAGTAGATTGTGTCACACTTGTAGATATTTCATGTTTAGCGTAATCATTACTTTTACTACCTACAATTTTTTTATATGTATTGGAAGCAGAAACTTTTACTTGGTCTACTACATTAGTCCATCCTTTCATGAATTTCTTTAATCCTTCATGTAAATAATATTTTGCTTGTTGCAAACCATGTAAATCAATATGACCAAATGGATCATTCTCAGCATAATTAAATCCACTAACGAAAGCAAACTTTTCTGCAATAGGGTCAACACTTGTAAATCTTCCTACAGCCGGATCATAAACTCTAAATCCGTAGTAGTGAAGATTCACTCCTAAATCATCCAAGAACTCCTTCCCATTATAAGTATACTCTATATCCTCTGTCCTATTTTTTTCTCAACCCTTCAACTCCACTAGACAACTTTTTGTCTGATAATAGGTGCACTTCGTTTCTTTCCTCTTTTCTTTTTGTAAAAAGATTTAATTCTGCCATAGCGTACAGCTCCATCAGATTCATCATGAACCTCATCCATAACAACAGTATTTATCAGAACTAAAGTGGCTTTTACTAAGTGAAAAATATTTTAAAATTTATTTTTTGGTTTAGCAATTTCACAATCTTTAATTTGAGTAAGTTTCGACATTATTTTTTCAATTACATCTTTTTCAATTTCATTCATCACTAAAGCTGTTTTAATATCGCCTAAATTTTTCTTTAAGAAAATAATATCGTTTCCATTAACTAAATAAAAATTATCCTTAGAAGAATGACTGGCCTCTTTCCAAAACTGATAAATTACTTTCTCCTTTGTGTCGCTATAGATTATACTTTCTTTATATGATGTTTGCATATCAAGCTTTAGATAATCTTTAATGTCATTGCTCATCTCTGAGTATCTGTCATAAATGCAAGTAGATTTATTAAGACCAGATGAACAGGAAGTTAAAAACCCAAAAAATACGAGATAAATTAGTTTAGCTTTCATTAGTTCCCAGTTCTTTTATTTGCTTTCTTTTCAATCTTCTTTACAGCCTTTTTACCCAAATAGCCTTGATATCTTGGTTTCCAGTTAGATTTCTTATCAGACTTTGAAGGATAAAGATTGCTATATTCAAATCTAGATTGAAGTTCAGTTGATACTGGATCAACTTCATTATGCAATAACTTACCTCCACCTAGGATATGATCTTCTTCATGGACTCCTATTATGTTCATTTTTTCTTCGTCCGAAAAATTATCCATTCTATCATCTCCTAGATTTGCTGTTGAAACTTTTATGTTATAGTGTGAAAACTCACCATTCTCATTATTTTCGGAAGTGGTCATTCCATGAACTCCATTACCTTTATCGTCGGTTATAACTTCATCTGTTAATTCCAATCTTATTTCATCATCCGAAATAAGCATTTCATTTACAGCATCTAAACCTGTTGGAGTAGTGAGCATAGCATTCAGTATTTTCGAAGATCCTTCATCAAGGTTTCCTACTAATGAAGTTGAGCCATCTTCATTTTCTGTGACAGAAACTCTATTTCCATCTTGATCAACAATATATGCTCCTGTAGGGTCAGTAAAAATAATTGGATTGTTGGCAACGTACGAATAACCTGATATGGGTGCATACTCTTCTGCAGCTGGATCAATAGTAGTAAATCTAGCAATAGCTGGATCATAATACCGTGCCCCATAGTCATTTAGATTGATATCAAGGTCATCGACCAGTTCCTTACCATTATACGTATACTTAGTCTTATCCCCAATCCCAGACAACGAATTACCATTTGAATCAAAATTAGGTACATCCCACTCCATTCCGAAAGGATAATAATGATGCTTTGACATTAACTCATCATTGGTTGGATTATTCACATCATACTTTACCTTTCCATCTCCATTCTTATCTGCTATTCTCACTCTGGTATTTCCTAAATGATCTTTTAAGAAATATTCTATATACTCCTCATCATCTTCTGTTTCTGGAAACTCTTCATACGTTGCTCTTCCTTCTTCAAAGTAGATCGAATTCAACCTGCTATTTTGAAATTCTTGCCCTTCAAAGTAATTTGTTACAATGGGTGATGATCCTGTAGGTGCATCCTCATTTGGCTCCATCACCGTCTTTAATTTCAAACCTGTAGAAGTATAATAATTGATCACTTTACCATTTGAATTTGTCATTTTTACTGGCAAATCATTAAAAGCATAAACAATATCCAATCCTTTATTGGACATATATTCAATATTACCAGTACCACTGTAGTTATAAGAACCAGAGCCACCTACAAATCCTTTATCTACAACTGCATTATCTGTTATTGAAGAAACCATATTTGGACTACCTGAATACTTGTATTCTAACGCATCTATAGTTTTATATTCATACCCTCCCGTGGCATCAGGATTCAATAACCCTTTTCGATTCAAGGTTTGAATATTCCCTAGTTCATCATAACCAATTCCTGTAACGCTGTATTTGTCTATTTTTTTAATTGCACAACCATCAGGTTCGAACTGTTCTCCATGAATGGCTTGCAATAATCGATTATTATCATCATAATCAAACCCATATGCATTAGGTGTTTCACCAAATACTTGCCATTCTATCCAAGAAATATTACCATTTTTACGACCTGGAGCTTCCAGCTTACCATTCCCGTCAAAATAATGTATTTCCATTCCAAACATGGGTTTTGTTGTATGAATCAATCCTGAAGTGTTTACAGGTCCACCAGTTGTACCATCTCCATCATCCAATTGATCTTCTAATCCTTGCAATAGTAACGATTCCAATATAGGCAAAAGTTCAGGATTAGCCTGCAAACATTCCAACAAAAGCTCATAAATCCCTCCAGATATTTCCGTAGGTGTGCCCACACTTGGTAAGTCAAATGAAAAACTATTAGAAAGCGTTTCTGTCTGTTCTGAACTCGCTCCATTCACAGGGATTGTTATGGTCTGATGATCAACTCCTACTCGTTGTCCATTATCAAAAGATTGACTAGTTACGCCGATACTTATAACCGTTGGGTCTCCATTGTTCAGTTTTCCACAATCATATTCAATAAGAAATGTCTGGATGATTTCCAATAGTTTTGGACAATCTAATTCGGGAGTTGGTATATCAACAGGTTCTGAACAATTGCTTGCTCCGAAAGAAGATACATCTCCAATACCATTAATCTTAGTAAGCCATCCTCTTGGATTGTATTCGTAAGAAACTATTTGTATATCATTGCCTAGCTTTTTCTCAGTTAACCAATCATGTCCATCATAATTCATCCAACTACCTCCGGAGAGCTCTCCAACAGTAAAACCATATAATTTCTGCCTTAACCCTTTAGGATAAGTCCAAGATTCAGAACTTACTACCGTCTCATCAAATGCTGTAGTAGTAATTTTATTTGATGTCATATTACCTGTGTCATCATAACTCATTTCTTTTAAATATTCACCATCAAGTGTATTTACTTTTTGAGTTATTGATCTCCCAAAATCTTGATCAATGTCCAAATGTTGGATTTCATGTCGTTGTCCTGCAACACCAAATGAAGTGTGAATAGAATATGATTCCTCTCCAATAAAATCTTTCACATAGGTAGGATCATATGGTTTATAATGTTCTATTAATGTACCATCAACTTCTCTACTGATTAAAAAATCAGTATATGTTCCGTGATAGGTGTTTACTACGACTTTTCCATTGGGTAATGTCTCTGTTGCCACTTGATCAAATGCGTCATATGTATAGATATGCGAACCTTTATCGGGGATAGTTTTTGATTGAAGCAGGCCATCCCCATAATATGAATACACATAACTCGCTCCACTTCCTGGGGGATCTATTGAAGTAACTAAATCTCTGTTATTATACGTGTAAATTGTGGCTTCACCCATTCCGTCAATGGTTTTTCGTGTATTACCAAAAATATCGGTGTGTACTTTTGTGGATATGCCGTCTTCATCTATAGTCTCTGTAATAAAGTCTGTCCCATCTGTAGTAAATAGTGTATTTACGGAAACTGGAGATCCCGCAGGAGTAACAGAAGTGACTTTATTTGAAGGTGCTTTGTATGGAACAAATGTTGATTTACCTCCGGACCTGGGGTCATCTATTGTTTCTTTCCTTCCTAACGCATCATGCGTTGTTGAAATATCCAAATTACTACCATCATCTAGATATGCAACCATTCTATCATGAAAAGACCGACCATGTCCATCTAAGGTAGAAATCGTTGTATATCCACCTCCATCTCCGTATGCTAGAACATTTGTAATCTTATTTTCGCCTCCATTCACCAAATCTATAGTATAATTAAATGTATTTGATACTCTACCATTATTTGATGATTGATAGGTAAGTCTTCCAAGTCCATCATATGAAAATGTAGATTCAATACCATTGTTATCAATGGATGAAGTGAGTTCTCTAAAATTATTGTATCCAAAACTATAAACTCTATCACTATATTTGATCTGATCAACCAAGCCCTTACGTGTACCTGATCCCCAAATTATTTCACGGGTTGTAGCATCAGTATGGTTTTTTATGATTTTGGGATATAATTTAACATCATAGGAAACAATATCCTGTACCTGTTTCCAATTGGTAGGTTCACTTGAATCGTAAACATACTGAGTAGAAGGCAATACAGCATCTCCTATTTGGATAAAATTCATCTTAGTACCTCCACCAGCTCCTCCATCTATTCGTGTCTCTAAAGGGACTGCAATCATATTGGCATCCACCATAAATTGATAGGCTGGAATATCAAAAGGATAGATACTATTAGTGCTTCTAGAGTACGTACCATTGGAAACAATTGTTGATCGTCGTTGAAAGTAATTTTCATCGTACGTATAATCTTCTGTGATCGTCATAGATCCACCATCTTTTTCGTACTTTATTGACTCCTTAGAATCCAATCTTACCCACTGTGATTTTATCTTATTAAATGTCAGATAAAAGAATTCATTATAGCAAGGTGCCTGATTACTAAGCTTCCATAGGAAATTTACTTTTCCATACCATTCTTCACCAAGGTTTAAATTCGAATAGTTGTACGTCACTTTCTCCATTGGTTTATTCTCACCATCATATTTAAAAGAAGATAGCATCCTTCCGTTTCTAAAATCGAATACACCTTCATAATCAGGGGATAATTGATAATCAGGATCTTCACTTTGAATAAAAAAACGTTGATTTTCTATAAGGGAAAATACTCCCTGATTGTAGTCCACATCCGTAGTGATTCGTACATCTTCATACCCAACATAGCTACCAGCATATCGATTAGATGTTCCTTTGTAAGGAGAGGAATACCGATTTAAAATTATAGATAACAAAGCAAGATCTGCATCGGAAATACCAGAATCACACATATTCAGAGAGGTATTGATTGACCAAGACAACGGATGATTTAAAGACCTTCCTGATGTTAATCCTTTGTCGCTTGAATAATCAAAAGATCGCTTGATTTTTTTTCCATCAGCCATATCTGTTTCTGTTATGGATTCAATTCGTAATCCACCTCCCATAACATCTACATTCGCAGAGCCAACATCGGTCCAATTTGCTACTGTTGTAACGCTTATATTTTTTGGAATTTCTTCGCTACAAGCACTAGGTGACCATTGGTTTAATATTTTGAGCGTAAATGAATCCGCTGTATTGGCATTTTCTACCAAGACCTCTTGTGAAAAAGTATACGATTCATAACTACCAATATTATTTGTACCTGTTGTTGTAGGCTGTATCCAAGAAGGTGACACTTCATGAATTAAAGTTTGAGCACCTCCTTCATTTCTAAACAACTGAATTTTAAATATTGAGCCTGAGGTATTTGTAGAACATAAACAATCACCTAATGGGGCACAATTACAAAAATCCTCAATACAAGTGCCTGGCACATATTCTTGCCAATTCGCTACTAATTCAATTGTGGTACTTGAACAACCATTGTTTATTTGAAATGTGTTTTCTGTATCACTACTATACTCTACCGTTGTTCCTGGAGACCAAATTGTCCTATAGACCGAAGCGGTTTTGGCAATTGTAGTTTCAGAATCAAGCTCAGGCTTATAAGAATTAGATTCAAACGTAAAATCCTGTATTACCCCTGATGGATTTTGTACTTGTTCCAATATCCAGGTAGATGCATATTGTGCATCTGGTTCTCGATCAGCTCCAGCCTCATCGATATATAAACAAGAAAGCAGATCAGTGCAATTTTGATAATCATCTGACTGGATAAGGCCCTGGGTTATTGAATAATTTGCTATAGTTGGAGATAAACCTTTCACTTCAGGCAACAAAGAAGTATTTCCACTTGCTCCATTATAAAATCCCCAAAGGTCTACTTCGAATGATGCTTTATCTGGAATTGGAAAGTTATCATTGTATGAAAATACAGTTGGAGGTAATGAAGTGCCATCATGCCCTATAGTCTGAATTGAAGTCAACTTCAATCGCTTTTTTAATGTTTCATCAGAATACAATCCGTTTAATATATAAGGGAAAACCGTACTGAAATTAGTGATCCAATTATTAGATGCACTTAATGATTCAAAATATCCGTTATTAGCTAAAGCTACCGTTTGATATACAGAACCGTTTATCTTTTTAGAAATAGATGTTAACCTTGTTCCTCCAGATAAATCGGAACGTGTAGCATATGAAAAGTCAACTTTGCAATCTATCTCATTAGACTGGATGGATGTCAATTCGATTCTATCGTACTTTGTTTCTGTAAACGATTTAGTTAAAGTGGTTGGAGGTGGAGCTGGATTACAGTTGGATGATACAGAATTAAAAACGCCCTCGTCCGTATAATATTGACAGTTTCCTATGGTTTGACTCTGGTTTTCTGAGTAAGATGGAATGGGAGCAACAATCTTGTTTGTTTTCACATAGTTAAATAAAACTTCATCCCCATCAGGAGACTTTATTCCATTTATTTTCCATGCTGAAATAAATTCTTCTTCACATGTACCACTGGCACAAGTTGGGCATGACTCATACTGTCCATCAAATACTACTGTATTATTTGTAATATACGTTTTTTGGATACTTGAAGTATCGGCACCAAATGTACCTTCTATTCCATTGGGTAGTGTAATCCTCCAATATGAATAATTGATTAATTCGACTTTGACAGATGGATTATTTAATGTCAAAATCTCTCCGTTCTTATCAAAAACAAATTTGCCTGATTCTCCTAAAAAACTAAAGCTATAGATATCCGATTCAAAATCATATTGATCATAAAAACATAGATCACTAAATAAAACATTATTCCCACTATATGTATCATAAGAGCAAGCGTTCCAATATGACGAAGTACAAGTTTCTTCAGAAGGGAATATCATAGCAAAATTATTCTCAGGTCCAAAATACTGAGCTGTACCTGCTTGCTGATCTGGATCGGCTGGATAATAAGTAGTAGAGTTAAAAAAGCCATTGTTTGAGCTTTGACAGGCTCTATATTTAAAATCCCCAAAATCATCTTCTCCCCTAATTTCTCGAGAGATCACACCTCCTGCATTCAATGACCAACCAAGCCCTACTTCTGATGCTTCTTCTGCTACCTTTACACCTCCCGCATGATAAGATATACTCACAGGAATGTTCAATGATTTAGAATTCAAATTGGTGAGAGGGATGTTAATACTTGGTATACCAGTATATCCATTAACAGGAACGTCAATAAACTTATTAATAGCTGCTACCTCAGGTGAAGGAGGCACAAAATCTTGTTGACTAATGCTGATTACTGGCGACATTAAAATTAGTGCAACAACAACGATATAGATTGAATTTAAAATTTTCATTTTTATTTAATTTTGGCTTATGTGATTATTTTACAATGACTATTTTTTGATATCCTAATGTGTTATTTTCGCCTCTCAACTCAAGGATAAATAATCCATTTTGATACTTCTCAGTAGAAATAGCACTGGTATTATTCCCTACCTTTGCTTCAATAGGAATTGCCTCAACAAGCTGTCCACTAGTATTATAAATATTCAATTGTAACTCCTGATCAACTTCCGTATTAAATGCTATCTCAAACCGTGCTCTAGCTGGGTTTGGATAGGCTTTGAAGTTTACCTCTTTACTTAATTTGGAAGAATTGGATAATTCTCCTAATTGAATTGCTTCTTCAATGTTCTCATCTGCTAAAGTTAAGGGAGGAATAAAGCCGACAATAGTTGTACATCCATCTGGGCATGTGATAGTCACAGAATAATTTTGACCTGATATAAATGGAATAGAATAAGTCGTTTCTCCCGTGGACCAAAGAAATTCAGCTCCTAAGCAAGCATTTATTACTTTTAGGATAGGACCAGCACCTGGATCACCATTACAATTATCCTCCAAAAAAGGATGCATTTGAAAACCAGAATTATTGCTTTCATATAGATAAGATTTTATGAAAACCACATTTGATTGCTGAATCCAAAACGGAGTATTTATACCTTTACATGTACCAGGACCATTTCCAGCAAATGCCTCTCCTTCGAATCCAAATGCTTCAAACCATGCATTAATATCACTAACCAAATCCACAAAAGTTGGTAAACTTGGATCACAAGTAATGCTTCCACTAACGTCACAATATGGAAAGTTGAAGTAATTTGCATATGTACTAAGTGTAATTTCAACTCCATCAATTTCTACGAAAACATCAAGCAATTGCTCTGTGTTTTCATTGTAAAAACAATAATCACACAATTCATCTGGTTCTTGATCCAAAACAATTTCTGCTTCTGGAGCGCAACACTTTTCAAAGTTGGTACTAATGCTATCCGTACAATTTGCGTTGCATGTTATGGTAAACGTATAACATCC
>JARGNR010000057.1 GCA_029212405.1 Saprospiraceae bacterium | reverse complement strand
ACCGGTAAGTTTGTAAAACTCTAAATAGAATCCCTGTCTTACTGATAGGTTATAATTAATAAAATAAATCTTTTTTTAATTTATTTTCATGTGCGCAAGATCTTTGCGTACACCTATTCCATCTTTGTATTATCAATTCATACAAAGGGTATGATTATTAAAAAGTTCTTTGAAATATACACAGATTCAGAAATGAAATGTGTTTAAAATAAAATCGTCTTTTCATTGAAAAGGCGGGGCGGCTTATCGTCCTTAGATAAACTTGGCAACAAGGATAAATCTTCCGGGTATTGGAATCCGGTGGAGACAGTTACTTTTCGGAGTATTTGTTCAGGTAAGCAAGCGATTGATGCATTGTATTTTATTTCAGGGGCAGCCGCTGAGAAGTAGAAGATGATGTAGCCGATAATAAAGGCTTGAGATGGAGACATCAATAAGAAAAATCGTAGTAATGGGTAATGAAAACAGGTATCCTCTGTTTCAGTGCTCCTTGCAGTATAAAAGATATCCATCTGGAAACGGATCGATGTACTTGAAGTACGGTGAGTCGGGAGACTTGCAAGAAGAAGGTTGGTATTCTGTAGGCGAAAATCTACGGAGCCATCTCCAAAGCCCTTCTTCTATCCAAAAACTTTTTTCACAAGTTAAAAAGCAAAAGACTTTGGACGTTGCAGCAGCTAGTAGTTGCCTAAACCCATTGAAAAATATGGGGTGTTGGAGGCCGCAAGCCTCTAGCATGCAGTAGACTATCTTTCAGTGCCGCTCGAAAGAGCCGCCTGTTAAGGGTGGGGGAGCCAACCCCCGTAATTGCAAAGCGCGACCTAGAGTCGCTATGCAAGCTCAGATTTAAGTCTGCCGAACGGCTGCAATGTATTAGGCATCGAGTATGTACGACAACCCAGCGATGGGAACTCGTGGAAAACAAAGGAAGGCGAGAGCTATAATCTTTGGAAAGCATACTTACAATTCGCAGTATTCTCAAGCGATATTTTTAAGAAAAAAAGAAAACCCAGAATGAATAGGATATTCGTTTTGGGTTTTTTATTTATGTTTAGTTTTAAATCGTACAAATTAATTACAAATCATAAACCAGTACACCATGGACCAAACACTTTCCAAGTTCGCTCTAGTTTTATTAATATTTTTTATGGGCTGTTCAGGAGATCCATGTGAGGATGTTTTTTGTGGCCCTGGATTTTGTGATAATGGCATATGCATATGTCCAGATGGGTATACGGGGAGTTCTTGTGAACTATTAGTAAACGATTCTTATTTTGGGAAATTTGATATTGTTTCACAAGAATGTGACCCTACAAGCATCGTCGGCATCAATGGATTTCGAATTCAACATAAACCTGGAGGGACCGCCTACGAGGTTTCGATAGAATTTGTAGGAACATCTGCAGGAGAAGTATTTGGTACTTTACAAGATGGAAAGTTAGAATCTTTGTCTGGCGAGGTTGGTAATACACTCAACATAGAAGGAGAATTTATTGATTTAGATCGATTAGAATGTGTATTCGAATTAAGCAACTTTGTTTCGTGTAATTTCGTACTGCTTAGGGGATAAAACAATTGAAAATTACATTTAGTCTTTAAATATGAATATTTCTATTTGTAATTCCATTCATGATTAAACTACTAAAACTTGCATTCTTATGATTATCACAAGTATACATTTGTATTATCGTATTGATTTGATTTTATTACTTGATAATCTGTTTAATTTAATAACTTACAAATACAAATCTTACATATTGTACGTTTTTTAATGACATATACTTAATGTGTGTATTTTTAGGTCATTTATTCCAATTACGAAGCATAAACAATTGCCTTATGAACTCATTTATTTCAAGACTGCTTTTCTTATTTTTACTATTTTTTGCAGGATGTTCAGGCGACCCCTGTAAAAATGTCTTTTGTGGACAAGGTACATGTGTTGAAGGTACTTGTGATTGTCCTGAAGGATATGTAGGTGAAGGATGTACAGGTTTAGTGAATGAACCATACTTCGGAACATTCGAAATTATTCAGCAAGAATGTGTCCAAGCAACATCTGTCGGTATTGATGCATTTCGTATTACTCATAAAACTGGGGGGACTCCTTTTGAGGTTTCAATTGAGTTTATTGGGGATAATTCGATCAATCTTGACGGAACATTGCAAGATGGTGAGATCTATGCATATTTGGTAGATTCTGGGCTTGAAATATATGTACGAGGTGATTTTGTTGATGTTGACCGTTTGGAGTGCGTCTTTGATTTGAGCAAGTTCATTACCTGCGATTTTGTACTTCTTAGAAGTTGATATAGGTCATTACTGGGCTCATTTTCAAAATAAATAAATAATTAATAGAAGAGGTTTTTGAGAAAAGAGATGCAAATCAAACAAATTTTCAGAGGGGGTATTTGGTGTATTTGCATAGAGAAAAGAGATGGAGGCACATTATCCATGATGCCAAATGGGGGGAATATAGTTTTTATGGGAATCGAGAAGGGGATGAGATAGTACTTTATTCGAGTCCTCAAAGTACTCGTCCAGGTCTAAGAAGGGAGACGTTCTTTAATATTGAAGAAAATTCTTTTGATTATTATGGGAAGCTTCTAGGGATGGAGGTAAAACTTGGGTACCTCAATGGAAGGTGAAATATAAAAGGAAGCGATAAATGTTTATAAAGGAAGAGAGTCGGAATAAAAGACAATTTTATTTTGAGTCAAAGAGCCACAGATAACATGCTTTAAATTCTTTGGCCCAAAAGTCCTCTGTATGTTTTCCATTTGGGTCGGTGACAAGTTGAATATCCTTCTTCGAAAAACCAGCCGCTTTCAATGTCCCAACCATTCGGTGCAAATTTGGAATTAGTGTTTCTCCTTCCATCCCTCCACCAAGGAAATAGAACTTAATGTCTTGTGTTTTATTCCTACTGCTTACATGTGAAAAGATTTCTTCTGAAAACCATAATGAAGGAGAAAATATTCCGGCTTTTCCAAATATTTTTTGATGTTCAATAGCGGCATACAATGAGATTAACCCTCCTAACGAAGAGCCCATAATGCCCGAGTACTCCCTTTCTGGTTTTGTTCTAAAGGTAGAGTCAATATGTGGTTTCAATGTATGGACAATAAAATCGACATATTCCGCTCCCTTTCCTCCTTTGTATTTTTCATGGGGCCAAGGTGTATATTCATCAATTCTTGATGATTTTCCATTTTCGATTCCTACAATAATTGCTTCTTGATGTCCATTTTCAATGAGTTCATCCATTGTTTCATCGATGTGCCATTCCCCACTAAAACTGGTGAGAACATCAAATAGATTTTGTGCATCATGCATATATAATACAGGATAATGCGCATCGGACTTCGAATAGTTGCTAGGGAGATATATCCAAATTTTTCGTGTAGTATTCAGTTGAGGGACAACAAAATCATCATACAGAATTCTTACATTTTTCGATGCGGTAGATTTTTGAGGAGTTTCTTCTTTCCAATTTTCAATGGTAATTTCTACCTTTTTTTCTTGACCATTATAATGTATTGTTCTGTTGGGTATATCTGCACCATTTTTCTGGTTTTCAACATTTTTCCAGCTGCCGAGCGTACATTTGTATTCAAATTTTCCAATAGGAGGGTGAATCATTATGTTGTGGGTCCCGTCTTTCAATTTTTGAAACATGTATTTCGAATCAGCTGGATTCCAATTGGATAAACTACTCGCCAAAAATATAGAATCTGCAGGAAGGGTAAGCTCAGGTGTATCGAGGATAGTAATGGTGACTTGAGAATAGAGAGAAGAAGTGAGTAAGAGAAAAGCTATACATCCTGTCAAATCGGGACAGGATAGGAAAGAAAAAATCTTTGAAAAATCTATTGGTGAAAACATGTTTAACCTGCTTACTTTAAAAGAAATTGTTCAAATCTTAAAGATACATTTCCTTGATCAATGTGGTATAATTTCTACAAATTCATCTGATTTTAAATTCAAAGTTGTATTTTCATGAGTACACACTAACTATAACTTTCTGAATATGAAATACTTGAAATACGTATTGTACGCACTAATAGGACTTTTTGTGTTGTTTATTGCTCTTGGATTATTAAATCCGACAGTCAACTACGGACATGAGTTTACAGTTAACAAAACGGCTAAAGAAGCTTGGGCCGTATCTATGGATGAGTCGAAATATAGTCAATGGTTGACTGGGTTTAAGAGTATTGAATTATTGAGTGGCGAAAAAGGAAAGCAGGGGAGTACATACAAGGTGGTGGTAGAACCTGGAGAAGGGCAGGATCCATTTGAAATGATTGAAACACTTGTAGAAATAAAAGAGTTTGAGAAAGCGAAACTCACTTTTGATAGTGAGGGGATGGAAATTGATCAATTGTATGCGTTCGAAGAAAAAGGTGGAAATACTACGTTTACCTCAGAGACAGAAGTAAGAGGGAAAGGAATAATGGGGCGATCGATGTTTGCGCTAATGCATATGTTTGGAATGTTTGAAGCCCAGGAATCAGAGAATATGAAAGCCTTGAAAAAGCTGATTGAGGAGAATACGACGGACTATTATAAGATAGAGGAAGACGTGCCTCTAGAGGCGATTCCAGTCCAGTAGCATTAGACCAATAGAAAAATGTATATACCGTTTAGTATTTTACAAAATGGTATTTCTTAAGCATTAGAGGAAAGATTCATTAAACAGTCATTCTAAGCAGCTTGGAGTAATTTTTGTATTTCCTTTTCTATTTTTGATGGTGATGTAGTAGGTGCATATCTTTTGTGTGGATTTCCCTCTCTGTCGATTAGAAACTTAGTGAAATTCCACTTGATGTTTTTACCTAAAATGGAACCTAATTCACTCTTTAAATACCCAAATAAGGGATGCGTATCTGGCCCATTGACTTTGATTTTTTCTGTGAGTTGAAACGTTACTCCGTGGTTTATTCTGCAAACTTCTGCCATCTCATCATTTTTCAGTGGCTCTTGTCCGCCAAATTGATTGCAAGGTGTCCCAATTATTACCAAACCTTGGTCTCCATATTTTTGATGCAATTCCTCTAGTCCATCAAACTGAGGGGTCAAACCACATTGAGTAGCCGTATTGACAATTAATACCACCTTTCCCTTCAAGTCTTGCATTGAGATTTCCTTGCCAGTAGAAGTATTGATAGTGTGTGAGTAAAAGTCCATTATAGTAATTTTTGTTGTGAGAATTGAATCGTTAATTGTAACGAAGGAATTTGAATATTGTTTAGCCAATAGAAAGTTCTTATTTTATATTTAGGGATATCCTCGCAATTTTAGCTCATTCACATAGTATTCCTTTCATCATCCAAAGCATAGATTTACTGAACTTGAATTGATAACGAATGGGTGACTAAATAAAAGTTGGCCACAAAAATGGCAATTGTCATTTCTTTTTTATAGCTTTATCAATGCGAGTTAAGATCAATTGCATTGAAAAAGAATCTCCTTCTTGATTTATGCAGTTCGCACATTAGAATTTATAAATATTAAGATGAGATTAATCACAGTACTAAGTGTTTTAATGATGTTGAGTTGTGCAGATAATCCTGCCAATTTGCCTTCAGGAATTGAATATTTTCCAAGTGTAAAACTTCTTGAGAAAGGAGTTGTAAGTAAATATTATTACCACCGAACAAGGGGGAAGGCTGAACCTAAAACAGATATCGTATACCGTAAAATGGTATTAAATGGAGATACTATAACCAATGAAAATTACAATGCAGGGTTTGAAAAAACCTATGTGTACACATTAAAAATAGAGGGGGATAAATGGATTACGCTAGATGAAAAATCCATTGATCATCGGAAAGCATACAAAACCTTGTATAATGAAATTCCATATTCCCTGGAAGAAGAAACGCACACGGATTGGGGCGGGAATGATGCATTGCTCATTAAAACAATTGATTATGGAGGGTATGGTAATAAAATCTCAAGCGATCAAAAATCAAATCAGGACTCGATAAAGAATGGAAAGAAAACGAAAGTGCTGAGTGGAATTAGAACGATTACTCCATTTAATAATGAAGGCTTTAGAAATCCTATTGAATTAGAATTTCAAAGAGTTTACGAAGAGGGACTGGGATTGACACAGAATATTTTGAAAAATGAGCAGATCAACTATGTGATGACCTTGGATGAGGTGATGACCCTTGAAGAATTTGAAAAAAGAGCCAAACATGGTGTACATAGAGTGGGGTATATTGATACGCTCGCTACTATAGATGATCACTCTCAATTTAAACCCTGTTATCTTCCTGAAAAGATCAATGATTATTACAACGATGAACGTGCAGAATTCAAAGGAGGTAAAGGTAGGTTGAAAAAGTTATTGGATGAAAAGTTGGATAAAAGTGTGCTTACGGATCAATCTGGATATTTGACATTTAGATTTGTCATCAACTGTAAAGGACAGGCAGGATGGTTTATAACTGAAGAAGCTGACTTCAACTTTCAGAGAAATCAATTTTCAAAGTTATGTAAAAATGCATTGTTTGATCTGTTAAGATCCGAGCAAGAATGGACGCCATTAACAATTGATGACGACCCAAGAGACGCATACACATACATCACATTTAAAATCGAAAATGGTGAAATTATTGAAATACTTCCTTAATGGTTTAGCGCTTACTTTGATTCTTAGTATTGTGGGCTGCCAACAAAGCCCTATAATTTATAAGCGTATTTATTCAGAAGCTGAACAATTGGAGTTGGCGGAGTCATTGCTGAATTCAGCAGGCACGGGAGCATACTACCAAGGTTCTGTAGGTGAACGATTAATCATCAAAGAAGCGAACGCATATAACCCAAAAAATGCTTGGGGCATGAGAGAACTAGGCGTTCCATATCTGAAAAGAGGAATGGCCCACGAAGCCAATGAATATTATTCTAAGGCTGTAGAACTTGATCCAAAAGAATGGCTTGGGTACAAAGCATATTGCTGGTTGTACTTCTATCGTGATTATAAAACTTCTTTGGATGAATTGAATCGATTTGATGCGATGACTCCTGACTTTGTTGATTATCCACAATCCACTTCTGTTAACTATATGAAAGGATTGTGCTACATTCATTTGGGACAATATGAAGAAGCAATTGAAGTGTTGACCGCTCATTTGAAAATGGAAATTGAAGAAGAAGGATTGGACTATGTGGATGCGATGCCTTTTTTATCATTAGGGATGGCCTATCAACGAAATGAAGCATTTGAAAAAGCGGATTCCATTTATTCCTTAGGATTGAAGAATAGTAAAACGACGTCAGATCTCCATTATCATAAAGCGGTGAATTTGTATAAAACAGAACGTTTTCAAGCGGCAAAAGAATCGTTAGATTTAGCTCGTGAATGGTATACAAAAGGAGGGAAGAATGAACGTCCTTACGTAGAAGAGTTTTTTGCTATTTATCAAGAAGATATCGATCAATTACAAGCAGACATTCAAAATCAAATGAATTAAATTTGAGTTATGAAGCTCTATTTTTTATGCGATACAACAGCATGAAAACGAGGAAAGGTATTCTGTTTACAAAGTTTACTGATTGATATTTAGACTCATTTTATTTTATTCCCAAATTGTGCTCTTAGAATTTTCAATTTTGGGTCGATTACATTTTTGCAGAATGGTTTTTCCGGGTTTCTATAATAGTAATCAAGGTAGTTTTCAGAATTCAATTTGAATGAATCAAAATAGAGCACTTGGGTAATTAATGGTTTATCAAATTGTGGTTGTAATTCTGTCAAAATCAGGATAGATTCAGTGTGCTGGATGGCATCAAAGACATACACGGCTGATCTATATTTTGTACGTAAGCTATGATTAGAAGTAGCACTATGCGTTCTAAGGTGTATTTCGATAAGTATCTTTAGATTTATTTGGTTGGGATCAAAATGGACAATGACAGCCTCTGATAGAGCAGGCGATTCTTTGGCGCTTATCCATCCTTGTTCCACGCGATGTACCCCTTTTAGGGACTGAAAAATCGCTTCAGTGCACCAATGACAACTACCACCTAATCCGATTTTATTTATCACAGCTATTGATTATGAATCCTTCATAATTATTATTCCTGTACCGAAAGATACCCTTCATTCATGACTTCAATCACACCTCCATTTGAGTTTTTAATGGATTCATTCACATAAGTTCCATAAATATAAATATTCCCAAATAGCATTAAACTTCCTTCATTCAGTATTGCAGATTTCGCCATATCACTATTGTAGGCGTCAATATTAGAATACCCTTCCATATTCATGCTACCTGTAGAGGTATTGTGGAGACCAAATTCTCCTATTTCCTGAATAGATAGCCCCCCATAATTGATCACATTGAAGGTCCCATTGTTAGTAAATGCTGTATTTGAGGTGTTATTCTGATCATTAATATTAATATACCCTTCTACATTAAAAACTCCATTATTGACCAATACACCATTTCCTAGAATCGACAAACCATACGTTTCTCCTAAAAACAAAGTAGTATTTGTGCCAATCGTTAAGTTACGAACACTTAAGGTCCCAAAACCCCCTTCCCCGCCTTGTCCAGTGCCCCCACCACCTTGATCATTACCCAACAAAACTAAGTTGATCGTGTCTCCATTTAATCCAATTTCAATATTCTCACAGATTAAAGGAATATGCCCCAGGCTCCAATTGGTAGAATCATCAAATATGCCCAAGGTGTCCGGCCCAATCCAAATGTTGGGTCCAAAATCAGAACCCTCATCAATCACTCCATCACAATTGTTATCTTTTGCATCACATAAGACTTCATCTGCATCGGGATTTATATTCGCGTCAAAATCATCACAATCTTCAACCTCATTACAAAAACCATCTAAATCCCAATCTGTTCCCCAACCTTCTTCACAAAGTAGGGTAACATCACCACCATACGGTAAATCTGGGTTGTTGCTTAGATTAATCGAATCCTTGTAGCAAAAACTACTTACTCCATTAGAAAAACATCCTTCCAACATATTATTTGATGCTGTAAATGTCCGAAGCGAAGAATTATACCCCAAACCAATCGGAATCTCTTGACTCAGCGAATTATTATCCAAGTGAATGGTATTGATCTTTGTCATTGTTGTATAGGAAAAAGGGATGGCTCCAGTAAGCGCATTTTGTCTCAAATCAAGTAGGAATAATTGATCCAGGGAGTCCCAATAATTTGGTATGGTGTCAGTAAGTCCATTATTATTTAACTTCAATCGTTGCAGGTTGGATAAAGCGGTGAGGTCAATAGGAATACTACCTTGAAGATTATTGTTTTCTAAGTTGATTTCAATAATTTCACCAAGATAGTTGCATTGGACTCCATACCAATTGCAATAATCGCAGGAGCCAGAATTCCATCCTTCTGTCCATCCATTTTTGTTGGTCCACATTTCTCCATCTAGATCTTCATAGATATTGAGAAGGGTATCCAATTGCTCTTGACAAGGCAATTCTTCTGAGTACAAACAAATAGAAAATTCTCCTTCTTCATCTGAACCGTCTTCTACAATCCGGATATATAAGGTTTCATTGATCAAGGAAGGATCATCAAATAGTAGTGTAAGTGGATCTCCGTTTTGAGTGAAGCCACAGTCGATGGATGTCAAACTGTTACAATCACCTGAATAAACTTCAACGACCAAATCTGAGATAATATCAGTTGCTTCTATTTTTAGATAAATGCTATCTACATCAATGAAATCAAATGAATACCAAATGTCTTCTTCTGCACCTGTATTGCCACAACTCATCGAACCTCCATCTCCTGAAGCGGTCACTTCATAGTTTTGAAAGTATCCTTTGACGCAGTAGTTGAGTATAGGGAGCTCTTTTGCTCTATTGCACACATCATTAAAAGGAGTGACATACGAACAATTTTCACCAGTTTCACATGAAGCGTTGGAATATCTTTCATAGATCAGTCCACCAGGTTGAGGCCCAAAACCGTTATTGAAATTTATGCCCGCTGAAGTAAGGTGACAATAAGACATAATGGTTCCACCGACATTATTTGGTGGATTGCCAGGGTCTGCACAACTGCCTTCAATATTGCCACACCCGTCAATGGCGGTATTGTTTCCATTCCAGGAGCAAGATTGTGTATGGGGAGAACCCATATTGTGTCCCAACTCATGCGTAATTACCATTACATTCCAGGAATAAGTGGGGTAGGTTACACTTCCGCCGCTCAAATTTGCACTTACAGCAACATTGGTAGAGGAGCTACAGAGAGAATTAAGATATGCAATTCCTCCTCCAAGACTCCTGCCAGATAATAAATGTGCCAAACGACCATTAAAATTCGGATTATTATGCACTGCATTTCTAAATAAATTGAGTGCTCCAGATGTATTGGTAGCCGATATATAAGGGTCAACGGTATCCCATACTTGGATGCCAGAAATAACCATAGGGACATCGTGCTCTATAAATAAGATGGCAACTTGTGCGAAAATTGTCATTGCCCAAGCCTCCGCGTTGGCAATATTCGCTCCCTTTTTATTGTACATATTATGGTCCAATTCTAAGAATACAGTCACACATTCTGGAGTTGAGCTTGATCTTGATTCTGGAAATTCAGAACCTGACTTTAAATTGGATTCATCAATCACTTCACAGGCCCAATCTTTTTCAATGGGCTCTATTCGATTGTGATTATAGTATCCCGCATAAAAGTCACCTTCTTTATTCACTTCAAAATTGCCGTCTTTGTCAAAAATGCTCAACGCCAATTGATTGTTATAATAGACCATGCTAACTTTCGAGTTGGGTTCATCTAACACAGATCCATGATAAAATGAATAGTTCTTTGCCGTGTCAAATTCTTTTCCAGATCCGGTAAACAATTTGTAATCAGGACTGAGAATATTTACCTTTTGTAGTTGTAGCGCTTTAATTTGATGATCAACAGGAATATTCAGATTTATAGTACCTGTTTGATTTAATGTTCTGAAGAGTAAGTCCGAGTCCAATGCATAGTGTTCGGATTCAGCTACTATTTTATCTGCTACATTTTGAATGACAACACCAGGATCAATTTTCGTGAATATATTCTGAGTGAAGCCTTCAGGAATTGTCGATAAAACGATTAAAAAAACAACGAGGAATCTTTTATAAAATGCACACACCATGGGAAATGATCTTTTTGTAAAAATACTTCAATAAAAACGATAGAACTAAGGGTTTTCCCTTCCTTTTGAATGAATTGTAAACTATTCAACATGTTAAATGAGGTTAAAGGAATAAAAATGAAAGTGAGCTGCGATGCTATTTTGAATATCTTCTTCTTTTTGAACACGTGAATAGTAACTTGTGCTGTAAAGTGGGGTTAGGTTAAAATTTTATTTGGATAAGAGAGGTGGCTCTATTTTTATAGTTCGTTTAATATTTATATCTTAGAATTATTGTTGCTGGTTTATGACTAAAGGTGTTAAGTCAATAAGTAGCAAACTGATTTTTTTTATTGGATAAAATTAAAAATATGAGTTGCTCAAGGTTCCTATCTATTTGTATGATATGTTTGTTTTGGTTTGCTTCATGCACATCTGATGTCAAAGATGAAGAACAAGAAAATGCCCAACAAAATTTGAAAATTATTGAAGTGACCTCTCATGATGGTCGTCCTTTTGATTCGGGAGCGAACCACTTGGGTACCCGTTCCTATAATGGAGGACCGGGAGGAGGTATAATGATGCAAGCATTTTATTGGGATGTTCCAGCTGGGGGTACTTGGTGGAATACGGTGGAGACTAAGATAGAGGATTGGGGTAATGCAGGAATAGAAGCCATTTGGTTGCCTCCTGTCTCAAAAGCACAAAATGGAGAGTTTTCTATGGGGTATGATCCTTATGATTACTTTGATTTTGGCGACTACACCCAAAGTGGTAGTACCGAGACTCGATTTGGCTCTGGATCAGAACTTTCTGCTCTTATCACTGAAGTGCATGCACAGAATATGAAAGTGTACGCAGATATCGTTTTGAATCACAACAGCGGGGGTGCGCTGGAATATAACCAGTATACAAATGATTCAACTTGGTCAGATTTTACTGGAGTAGCTTCAGGGAAATTTCTTCGGAATCAAGATGACTTTCATGCCAATGCAATTCACAGCAATGATGAAGGAATATTCGGTGGTTTCTCAGACCTTTGTCACGATGTCACCAATGTTCAGGATTGGTTATGGAATCGGTCCGATGGCGTGGGTAAATATTATAAAAACGTAATGGGTTTTGACGGATGGCGGTTTGATTATGTTAAAGGCTTTTCACCAGGAGTGGTCAACTCATGGAATAATGCCGTGGGAGGATTTTCTGTGGGTGAATTATGGGACTCCGATGTCAATTACTTGGATTGGTGGGCGACCAATGCAAATAGTAGCGTATTTGATTTTGCGTGTTACTATAAAATGAACGATGCATTTGATGGCAACAACCTTTCATTACTGAATGATGATATGATGTGGAAGCGAAATCCGTTTAAAGCGGTAACTTTTGTCACCAATCATGATACCGATGAAATATGGGAGAAAATGCTGGCGTATGCGTACATCTTAACTCATGAAGGATATCCTACTATCTTTTATAAAGACTATGAAGTTTGGCTAGATAAAGAACGACTAAATAACTTGATGTGGATTCATAACAACAAGGCCACGGGAACTACTTCAATTCTTTATGCTGATAATGATGAATATATTGCAAGGAGAAATGGCTGGAATGGTAATCCAGGGTTGATAGTTTATTTGAATGATTCTGATTATTGGAAGGAAAGATGGGTTCCTACCAATTGGTATTCTACAAAAATAAAGGATTATACGGGACATTCTGGATGGTATCCTACTACTCAAGGTGGAGGATGGGTCAAAATTCAAGCACCTCCACATAGTTATTCCGTTTGGTCACCGGAGTAAGTAAATTAATTTAAGCTTGCTCGTAACTTTGCTTTTTTCATAGTGTGAATTAGAGACTATATAATTGTGCTCGATGACTTATTTTAGCCAGATCAATTAACTCGTGTTCAGAATTTTCTGAGATTCTAATGTTTATTAAAAGATACGAATAGATAATTGGGAATAGATCTGTGCGGAATTACAACAAATATCAATTCCATTTTTCGAACTCAAACTCGTTTTGATATTTACGGTACTTCAAGTAGATTTTGAAAAGAGATTTTAAACTCTTAGCGACTAGGCATCTGGTGAATTCCTAGATTCCAATCTTTCTAGTTTTTGTAATATTTCATCCATTTTAAGGTCCATCTCATTGACTCTTTCTTTATTGAATTCATTTTCATAATTCGTAACGACGGCTCCGATAATAATGTTGAGGAGTAAGAATGCAGACAATATCATCCAGGAGACGAAGTAAATGTTTACAATACTGTTGTTGATGCCATCTTCCATCAAGTCATATCTTAAATCTGTCCAATCTTCACCAGTAGAAACTCTAAATAAGGAAAATAGTGCTTCGCCAATATTTCCAAATGGGTCTATTTCTTCAAGATTAATATTGTGAATGATGATGTGATCTTTAAACATTATTACACCGACCAAGGCATAGAGATACATGAAGATAAATAGTAAAAATATGGCTTGAATTATGGAACGGAGCGATTGAAACAACACGAAGGCCATTCGACCCATACTAGGAAAAACCTTAAATAGGCGCAATACTCGGAATAGTCTTAATACTCTGAATGCAGTGTAAATACCTACATTATCAGGGTTTCCTGCGGGCAAGAGAGAGATAAGTACGATAGTAATATCAAACCAATTCCACCAATCATTGATATAGGATTTAGTAGAGACTCTTCCAAACCAACGTAGAAATATTTCTATAATGAAAATTACAAGAATTGATTTCTGTATATAGAAAATGAGCGGGTCTGTATTGGTCAATTCAACTCCTACTAGAATAGCATTTATAATGATAATTGTAATTATAAAATACGAAAACTCTATGGACTCAACAAGGCGTTCTAATCTGGGGGTGTTTTTCATTTTACTCTACTAAAAGCCCATAGCTTTTCATATGTTGTCTATGGGCATAAGGTTTTGATGTTTTTTCTTGAATTACGTATAGTTTGAAGAGTTGTGTCTTCTGAATACACAAATCAATTATTCTCAAAAGTGACTCTTTCATTAATCAATATTAGGTATATCTTCTTTCGAAAACTGATATACCTCTTTCTCTTCTTCCTCTTTCAGTTTTTTGACTAATTCCAATGCTGCGGGGACTACATCACTGCATAGAATGATTAATGAGCCTTTTTTCGCAGTTTTTACCGCGTGAAGAATGGCATCTCTTTCTGAAGGAATGATAGTAGTCTTCTTATTTGGATCTGCTGCTTTGATTCCATCATCCAACATTTTGATCAACTCTTCTTCCGTCTTTCCACGAAGTCGTTTGTCTTGACGAATAATGATTTCATCTGCCATTTCAGCGGCTATTGCACCAATTTCATTATTGTCTTCAATTCTACGGTCCCCAATACCCGCTATAATACACACCTTGTGAGTTGCCTCTAGGTTGTCTGTAAATTGCTTTAATGCTTTCATCCCTGCTGGGTTGTGCGCATAATCCAGGATAATTCTAAATTCTTTAAATTTAAAAAGATTAAGTCGACCAGGAGTTTGAGAAGGAGAAGGCATAAATGTCTCCAAGCCTACTCGTATGTCGTCAATAGAAAACCCTTTGATATATGCAGTTAAAACTGCAGGTAAAATGTTCTGAATCATAAATACAGCTTTAGCGCCATAAGTTAAGGGAACACTGACAGCTTTCATAACTCTCATCTTCCATTCTCCTTTACAGATAGTAATAAATCCATTTTCATAAACTGCAGAAAGTCCACCTCTTTTTTGCATTGCTCGGATGTGAATGTTGTTCTCATCTAATGAAAAGAGGGCAACATTACAGTCTACCTTCTTACGCATATCATATACTAAATCATCGTCCGCATTAAGGATAGCATAACCATCAGGAACTACTGTTTCTGGAATTACACCTTTCACCTTGGCTAATTGCTCAACGGTATGAATTCCTCTGAGCCCCAAATGATCTGCAGCTACATTGGTCACAATCCCAATATCACAATTTTTGAACCCTAAACCAGCTCGGAGTAGTCCACCACGCGCACATTCCAGTACTGCAAAATTTACGGTGGGGTCTCGTAATACAAATTCGGCACTTACTGGACCCGTACAATCCCCTGTCATCAATAATCTATTTTGAATATAGACTCCATCTGATGTCGTATATCCTACTTTAAACCCTTTCAATTTTGCCATGTGTGCAATCAATCGGGTAGTGGTTGTTTTTCCATTGGTACCCGTTACTGCGATGATCGGAATCCTAGAAGTAGAACCTGGAGGAAATAATTTGTCGATCACCGGTTCAGCAACATTCCTTGGCAATCCTGTCGTAGGGGCCAAGTGCATCCGGAAACCTGGGCCTGCATTTACTTCTAAGACAGCTCCGCCTACATTTTCTATGGGTTGGCTGATGTCTGAAGTCATGATATCTATACCACAAATATCCAGATCAATAATCTTAGATATTCTTTCTGCCATAAAGACATTGGCTGGATGGATGATATCTGTAACATCTTCAGCTGTACCACCTGTACTTAAATTGGCAGTGTCTTTTAAAATTAGCACTTCATCTTTTGGAAGCACAGAATCAACAGTATATCCAGCAGCTTTAATTAGATTTTGAGTTAATTCATTGATCTTTATAGCGGTAAGTACTTTTTCATGTCCATATCCTCTTCGTGGATCACTGTTTACAATATCTACTAATTCTTGAATGGTGTGTTTTCCATCGCCTACAACATGTGCTGGAGTTCTTTTTGCTCCTGCTACCAGTACATTATTGATCACCAGAAGCCGATAATCATCTCCCGTTATAAAACGCTCTACAATAACTGACCGAGATACTTTTTGGGCTTCGTGAAACGCGGCTAGTGCTTCTTCATAAGAATTGATATTTACGGTTATTCCTCTACCGTGATTGCCATTAATCGGTTTGATTACCAATGGATAACCGACATAATTACACGCCCCTTCCAAGCTTCGCTCTCTTCGGATTATTTCACCTCTTGGTACTGGTACTTCAGCTTGCTCAAGCAAGTATTTGGTATCTTCTTTGTCACAAGCGATTTCAACTCCGATATTACTGGTTTCACTGGTGACAGTGGCCTGTATCCTTTTCTGGTTGGCACCGTAACCCAATTGACAAAGTGAATACTTATTAAGCCGTATCCATGGAATTCCTCGACTTTCCGCTTCTGCAACAATTGACCCAGTACTTGGCCCTAGTCTGGATTCTTCCCTCATTTCTCTCATCGTTTGGATATCGTCACTGAGATCATATTCTTCTCCTTTGATCAACGCTTCACAAATAGCCACCGATTTCTTAGCAGTATAGCGACCTACATTTTCTTCAAGATAAGCAAACACAACATTGTATACACCTTCTTCTCCATAGCCTCTCGTTCTTCCGAATCCAACGTCCATTCCAGCTAAAGTCTGTAATTCTAGTGCGATATGTTCGATGATGTGTCCCATCCAAGTTCCTTCTTTGACGCGCTGGAAGAATCCTCCTGCTGTGCCTACAGAACATCTATGCTCATACATTGTCGGAAACATCTCCACTAGTCTATCATAAAAACCATCAACTTTATTTGAAGGATACTCTTCCATTTCTTCCAGGTCTAGTACCATGACAATAAGTTTGTGTCTTCGAACAGACCAGTAATTAGGGCCTTTCATGGCATTGATAGATCTTATTTTCATTTAGCTTTTTTTTGAAAAGATAGCAGAAATCATAAGGAGAAAAGCATAGAAAATCATTGAATTGGTAGAAAATGGTGTGTTGATTCACAAATTTTTCCAATTCGTTTACATGTACAAACTATAGATACTTCACTCTTACTATTATTTCGCGATCTTTAATGTTTCACGTTCAACTCGAAAAGTATCTATTTATTTTGGCAAATAATTGAATTTTCACTCATTTATTCGGAAAAAGTGGAAATAAACAATTTTGACGATTATTGTGTTAAAAGTTGCCTGTTTGTATTTTGATAATAGAATGTTGACAAATAGGAGATTTACATATCATTGATATTGATAATAAATAAGGAATAGGTACTTTTGCACCATGAAAATAAGAACATAACGTATATATTATGAAAGCACCTAAAGGAACGCTTATCCCAATTGGGGGAAATGAAGACAAGGGAATTGAGGTTTCAGAACAATACAGTTTGGAATTTATCAGTGAAGGGATTTTATACCATGTGGTGAAAGAAAGTGGAGGACCTGATGGACTGTTTGTAGTCATTCCTACGGCATCGAGTATTCCGAAAGAAGTTGGAGATAATTATTTGTCAGCGTTTCATAAATTGGGCTGTGACAATGTCGTCATCTTAGATATACGTCATAAAGAAGAAGCGGATTTACCTGAGAATTTAAAATTGGTGCAGGAAGCCAATTGTGTGATGTTTTCTGGTGGAGATCAAAGTAAGATTACCGATAGAGTAGAAGGCACATTGATGCATGATTTATTAGCTAATAGATACCTCAATGACAGCAATTTTGTAATAGCTGGAACAAGTGCTGGTGCAATGGCAATGTCAAAGAAAATGATAGCAGGAGGAAGTAGTGCAGAATCCTTTATTAAAGGAGCAGTACGTATGTATCATGGATTAGGGTTTCTGCCCAATGTGATGTTTGATACCCACTTTATTATGAGAGGAAGATTTGGAAGAGTTTCCGAAGCCGTAGCAATCAATCCTGAATTATTGGGTATTGGCTTAGCTGAGGATACAGGCATGATTATTAAAAATGGCAATGAAATGAAAGTGATAGGATCTGGCATGGTCATCATTTTTGACGGACATCACATCACCCATAATAATCACGAATTATTAGAAGAAAGTACTCCACTTACATTAACGGATCTACGCGTCCATGTGCTATCAAATTCAGATAAATTTTATTTGAAAGAAAGAAGGGTAGAGGTGCTTGGAATTCACGAACCGTTTGTTTAAATCTGTATTGAATCTCGATTCAGTCTAAGATTCAATAAGCTGAGATGCTCAGTTTATTGAATGCAAAATTTAATGTATTAAAAATAGCGCCTCGTTTTAATTTTTATAAATGGCAATCACCTTATTTCCATTTATATCAATAAAAGCTCTATACATGCCTTCTGTGTTGAATGGAAGCGCCAGGTTTCCTTCTTTATCCACAGCGATAAGTCCACCATCTCCTCCGATTTCAAGTATTCGTTTTTGAATGACTTCGTTGGATGCGTCCATTAGACTCAATCCTTTATACTCCATAAGGGCAGAAACATCGTAGGCGACCACTCCTCGAATGAAGTATTCACCACTGCCTGTACAAGAAACCGCACATGTTTTGTTATTCGCATATGTACCTGCACCTATCATAGGGCTATCACCCACACGTCCAAATCGTTTATTTGTCATTCCTCCTGTAGAAGTAGCCGCTGCAATATTTCCATCTTGGTCCAAGGCAACTGCTCCCACAGTTCCGAATTTTGAATCTTTTTTCAATGAATGATCCAATTGGAATTGATCGGTATCTTTGAGTTGCTGCCATTGATCATGTCGAAGATCATCGTGAAAATAATTTGGACTCATAATTTCATAGTCCAATGACTTAGCAAAGTCCATAGCGCCTTGGCCTCCCAAAAACACATGTTCTGTGTGATTCATTACATCTCTTGCTAGAGAAATAGGGTTTTTAATTCCTGTAATCGATGTAACTGCTCCAGCTTTAAGATCTTTTCCATCCATAATAGAAGCGTCCATTTCATGTGTTCCTGTTGCGGTAAAAACACTTCCCTTGCCAGCATTAAAAAGGGGGCTATCTTCTAAACTACATACAGCAGCCTCTACTGCATTCATTGCAGATTCCCCCTTTTTTAATACTTCATATCCTTTCTGAAGCGCCTCTTCAAGTGCAGCCTTATATGCTGTTTCTTTTTCAGCAGTCATCTTACCTTTTATTAACGTTCCAGCTCCTCCATGGATGGCTATAGTGATTTTTTTCATTCCTTTCATACTTTAAAAAAGCGAAGGTAGTGAAGTTCTTTTAATTCTATAATGTGGATTTGGACATCAATTTTACATCTCTGTTTCCAAATTATTTAAAGGGAAAGTGAGCTAATATTTACGGAGCTTTGATGCCACTATATAGTTTCTACCATACTCACTTTGCCTTTTTAAACTTAAGCAGAACATATATTTTATTACCCTTTTTTTGTTTTTTCTTTACGGTGACATCTTTCAATTCTACAGTTTTTCCATTTTTCTTTAACCAAACAGTTCCATATGAACCATCTACTTTAAAAGCATTGGGGTGTTTGGGTTTGGTAATAACAAGGGTTAACGCTTTCGACTTATT
This sequence comes from Saprospiraceae bacterium, assembly GCA_029212405.1. Classification (GTDB taxonomy): domain Bacteria; phylum Bacteroidota; class Bacteroidia; order Chitinophagales; family Saprospiraceae; genus CAJXUU01. The sequence continues at coordinate 22,476 of JARGNR010000057.1, read as the reverse complement.
CGCTTGATTTTTTACATCAGCTACGACGCAGAGTATTTCGTCATGATGGATGGTTACTTGCGCGGTTTCATGTTCATCACTCCCAGTGTGTGGATCTGTAAATCGAACAGTAAATTCACAAGCGGTATCTTGACTCATACAATGGTTGGACGATAAAACAATGGCTATGAAGCAAAAGAAGGTCATTTGAATGATTGAATTTTTCATTGAGTTTTTTTTTGATGATCAATACTATAAATTCTACATCATAAAGTTAATGGACTACATAGCGCTTCTTATCACCTGATGAGGTGATATTGACTTTATATCAAAATAGGTTACAGTGAGAGTAACTTCCTTCTAGAAAAATTGAATATTCAAGACTACATAGTTCAACCAAGCATGGATAATGCCACTCATAGGCCAACCTCCATACACCTGATCTGATGGCAGCATCCAGAAAGCGCCCCACATTCCTTTGCCAACAGGCAGTTTAATAGATGCTTCAAATCGACCGTATGTCCAATCCCCTTTTTTAAGCGTTCTTATTCGTGCTGATGTATAGGGTTTGTGTTGACAAGCTCTTTTTTTGCCATTATTTTAAGCTTGCCATCCTCCAATTCTACATTTTCAGATTGATATCATTGCAATTCATTATTACCCCAACCACATATATTTAGATCACACCCATCACCAATTTGAAAAGACCATTTAGATGCATCTAATGCTGGTTTTTCAAATTCATCCTGCCAAACTATTTCAAGACACTGTGCAATAAGGGATAGTGCGACAATAAATGATAGTAGGGTAATAACGAATTGAATTCGATTCATGTTTCTTATTAATTATTTGTGAAAATATACATTGTCAACATATACATTGATTTCCCCAGATGGTAATCCTGAAAAAATAAGTTGAGAAATATTTTCGTAAGTTGTTAAACCTGTAAAATCTGCAATAGGTAATTCTAGACTGATCCATTGGCCTTTGGTTTGATCTTCAAAAACCAATTCATGCTCTGTGTCATCTCCTCCTTGAAATCCACCATCTGGACCAAAATCCACTAATTTTACTCTAAATACATCTGCATCTGCAGTCCAAATGTCTACATGGAAGTGAGTCATTTCACTGATGTCGATTTGATTCATTACAGTTTCTATACCTACAAAATTCAAATTGCTGTACTTGTAAGTAGCATTCCCCATTATGTCCAATTCTTCGAAATCTGCTACGGACCAATCCGTTCTCCAGGTATCAACAGGTACATTGGAATAAGCATCACTAAACATAGATATTACATCTGCTGCATCTAATTCTGGAGTTGGTGCAGGTGTAGTAGGTTCTGTCACTGGCCCCATGTTGTTATGGAAATATACATTATCAATATATAATGTTAAATCACCTGCAGGGTCTCCAGAGAAGATCAATTGAGCAATGTTTTCCGTTGTTGTTAAATCTACAAAGTCCGTGAGCGGAATGTCAAGACTAATCCATTCCCCTTGTGCTGGAGATTCAAAAATTAATTCGTGTTCTGTATCGTCTCCTCCAAAAGCACCATCTGGTCCAAAGTCTACCAGTTTAATTCTAAATAATGCAGCATCAGGCGTCCACACATCTACATGGAAATGCGTCATGTTTGAAACATCTATTTGATTCATTACCGTTTCCGCACCCACAAAATTCAAGTTGCTGTACTTATAAATTTTGTTCCCCATTAGTTCAATTTCTTCAAAGTCAGCGACGGACCATTCTGTTCTCCATGTATCTACAGGCACATTCATATACACATCGCTAAACATAGAGATTACATTCATTTGATTGAATGTTGGATCAAGAGCTGTTGTAGTAGGAGCTGAAAATACTCCTTCTGAATCGTAAAAGAATACATTGTCAACAAAAACGGTATTCTGACCAGCAGGTGCAGCAGAATAAATCAATTGTGCAATATTGGATTGAGTTGTTAATCCTGTGAAATCGGAAAGTGGAACATCTAAACTGATCCATTCCTCCAAAGGCAATTCGGTAAAAGTAATTTCATGTTCCGTATCGTCTCCTCCATCAAACATTCCATCTGGACCAAAATCTACCAATTTGATTTTGAATTCAGTAGCGTCAGCGGTCCAGATATCGGTGCGGAAATGAGTCATGGAAGTTACATCAATAGGATTCATGACGGCTTCTATGCCTACAAAGCTCAACGCACTATACTTTTTAACATCATCTCCTAAAATCATGGTATCCAATAATGTTCCAGCAGACCACTCTGTTTGCCAGGTATCAATAGGTACATCCATATATTCATTACAGAATAGAGAAATTACTTTGTCTGCAGTGACTGAAGGGGTAGGCGCCGTTGTAGTTGGTACAGCTGTAACTTCTCCTCCTGTACTTCCTCCTTCTCCTAGCTTGATATCATCAAAATAGTGAATGGTTTCCATGTCTTTTGGTCCTTGAAAGTCAAAAAATAGTACAAACCTATCATATTTATCACTGTCTCCCATTGAGAAATCAAATGACAGTTCTTCCCATTCGTTTCCTACAGTGGTAGTGGCGGATACCTCTTTAGCAATGGAGCCATCGGTACTATCCTCCAATTTTAAATTGATCATCTGACCAGCAGCAGGTGAGTAAACACTTACCTTTACAGCTTGATACGTTGAAAAGTCTACCTTTTCTGATAAATCAAAAAAGAAACCTGCCCAAGGTTCTAATCCTGCAGTTTGGATGACTTCCACGACCAAATCTGAGGTATTAATGCCTCCAGACACTGGATTCTCAATAGCATTAATGCTAATGGTACCTTCGAGTTCTCCAAATACAGTGTATTCTGGGCCTTCACACTCAAAATCTATCGTCACATCATCGATTAATTCAGGAGTAATTATTAGAAACACACAGCCTCCAGTAGTATCGGGCTCTGGTGGCACGTAGGCTGAAGGAGGTGGAATATCATCTTCTTTGCTACAAGAAGATATGGTAATTGAAATTATGGTGAAAAGAATAAGTATAAGCCCAAAACTGGCATTGTATCCTTTACCCAAATTTATATTGCTTTTTTTCATTTTTATATGTTTTTAAAATCAATTCAATTTTAAAATGTATTATTTCTTGTTGAATACGATTAATTATAACCATCATTTTGAGGGTAACTTGGACCCAATAAATCCATTTGTTGTGGAGGGATAGGCCAATTTTGCATATATTCTCTTAGAATATCTTTAGGGTTCCCTTCTGGATAAGATTCATTCATGTTGTCGTTGTTCATATGGTCTAGTAAGAATTCAAACAACTTACCCGTTCTTTTCAATGTAAACCAACGTTGTCCTTCAAAAGCCAATTCACGTGCTCGCTCATCCAAGATGGTCTGTAAATCAACTGAAGTTACCGAAGCAGCATTTGCCCGATTTCGAACTGCATTTACATATTCCAGTGCTTTTGCTTCATCATTTAAATTAAGATTAGCTTCTGCTGCGATAAGATAGGTTTCGGCCAATCTGTATATCATCACATTCTTAAAATGATTTCTATCAGTAGGCTCTACTTCGTCATCAAAAAACTTAAGCACTCCAGGATTTTGTCTTCTGTAATACAGCATGAATTCATTTTGATTCGTAGCTGAATTTTCATAAAGATCTAGCGGGTCACCTATTGTTTTTCCTGCTGGCAATGTTTCTTCATCATTGTACGCATAATTAAAAATGTAGTACGTATTGTCCTTTCTGTCGTCATTTGGATCTTCCTCTAATAAGTCGATTGTATAATCATTTAGTGACATAAAACCGATGCCAGCTCCCCCGTTTTCGATGGATTGAACAACTCCAGGTGCATCTGCATAGTTGGAAACTACATTCCAATTCATAATGTGGTAACTTCCCCCTCCAATCGTCTCGTTCTTGAAGTTTACAGCAAAGAGTGTTTCTGAATGATTGAGGTCCCCTGCAAAAACTTCCTTCGTGGAAGGCACTAGACTGTAATTTCCACTGGATAAGATCGTTTCTGTCTGAGTAGCCGCTTCGTTCCAATCCTCTTCCCACATGGCAACTTTTGCACGAATATGTCTAGCTGATCCTTGTGTCCATCTTCCAAATTGATCCGTAGTAAAGTCCAAATTGCTTATGGCAAAATCTAAATCACTTTTGATCAAGGAGAAAATTTCTTCTTTCGAAGATTTGTCACTCGGAACATCAAATGCATTTTCAGGAGTTGTAGGAATGGTACTTACGAAAATGTTATTGAACAATCGATATAGCGTGAAGACGGAATTTGCTCGCATACATCTCGCTTCTGCCAGTATTTGATTTCGACGATCTTCATCTATATCTTCCAAGTTTTCTGCAGCTTGAACAATAGCATTAGACCGATCCACTATTTTGTAGAAGTGCACCCAGTATTTATTAATTCCTGATGCTGTTCCAAAATCACCCAAACTCGCTCCCCAAAGTAATCTGCTGAAGAGGGAAATCTCACCTGTAATTCCAACCGAAAGATCACTTTTGGCTTGAAGTATTAGAGGGAATGATCCATTCAAACTATTGTCTTCATAGATTTGTCTATTGAGCGTATATAAACCAACAACGGCATTCTCCAAACCTTCTGGCGTAGAGTATAAAAATTCTACAGAAGTATCCGATAATAATTCATCTTTCAAAAAATCATCTCCACAAGCAGAGAAAAAGAAAGCAAAAACTAAGACCCAGATGCTTTTATTTATGTGTATTTTATTTTGTGTTTTCATGTTTTAATTTTTTACGTTCTCGACTAAAATCCAAGTTTAAGACCAAATGTGAAATTTCGTGTTTCTGGAAAAGCTGTTGAGCCTCCATTAACTGGATTTTGTTCAGGACTATAGGAACGAAAATCTGTAGCTGTAAATAAATTTGTTCCAGTTACATAAACATTTATTTTACTGAAGCCAAGTCCGCTAACTGTTTCCTCCGGGAAAGTATACCCGAGTGTAACTGTTCTCAAACGAGCATATGAAGCATCTCTCACTGCAAATGGAAATAGATGAACATGTGTGTCCGGTTTTGGTCGAGGATAATCTAGAGATGGAAATTCAGGCGTATAGTACTTGGCTCTAATGCCATTAATTGCTCCTTTCCACAATTCTCCGTTGGCTAAAACTGTATTTAATTTGGTAGCTCCTTTAACAAAAAATACATCTACAAACATTTCAAAACCCTTGTAGTTCATGGTCGTATTTAATGAACCATACCAGTCGGGATCCGTACTAATGAAGACATTGTCTCTATTGTCTATTTGACCGTTTCCATCCTGATCAATTACTCTAATGTCTCCCGGTTGAGCGAGAGGGATTCCACTACCTGCAATGTCATCTCCTTCTTGGAAGATACCGTCGTATTGAGGTAACCAAATGTTATTGATGGATTGCCCGACAGATAATCGACGACCGAATGAATCTGTAATATCAATTTGGTTGCCATCATCATCCAATTCACCTGTTAGTGATAAAATCTTATTTCTGTTTCTTGAGTACATCATTCCGATAGACCAATTGAAATCCTTTTGTCTCACAAGATTGGTTATCAAACTTGCCTCAATTCCTCTATTTTCTAATTCTCCTACATTGAATCGAATCACGTTAAAACCTGTAGTACCTGCGATTGCTCTATCCAATAGGAGGTCCGATGTTTTTGCGTAATAATATTCGATGGTACCTTCAAAGAGATTCTTGTCAAACAGGGCAAAATCTACCCCAGCATTGAACGTTCTGGTAGTTTCCCATTTCAAGTTCGGGTTAGGTAATCTCGAAGAGGCAGTAGCTCCACTTACGGTTTGGTCACCAAAAACGTAAGGTATATTATCCGCCCGACCTAAAGTTTCTAAAGAATTGATCCCTTGGTTACCCGTAGCACCATAACTTAGACGTAGTTTAAGCTCGCTTACTTGTGATACATTTGCCATGAATGGTTCTAAATGCATCTTCCAAGCGGCAGATACGGCTGGGAAAAATCCCCACTTATTATTTTCTGAGAATACTGATGCTCCATCTGCTCTAGCCGTCAATTCTACAAGGTACCGATCCAAATAATCATATCGAACTCTACCCATGTAAGACAACAACCTTCTCTTTGACACATCTCTAAAATTTGCCAATAAGGTAGTTGCCGCCCCATTATAACTCAATGCATCATTTGTGAAACCTGATTTATCGATTTGAGTATATTCATTTCTTTGCTCGTCAAATGCCTGAACTGCAGTGAAATCAATTGTATGATCATCACTTATTTCTGGAGCATAGGTCACAATATTCTCAATCAAAAGTTGTCGATACAAGGAGTTTGAAAGTAATCCAAATCCATTCACTCCTTCATCTCCCGCAGAATGCAAAGACGTTCGATACAGTCCACGATTTGTGTTTCTATTTCTTATAAACGAATTTAGCGTATACGATAAACCAGGCATCAACTCATAATTTACTTTCAAGTTGACATCAGTCAAATTTGTACTGGTTTCATCTACAGACTCTCGTTGGTCCCATAATGGATTTACAGCTGTATTGGCCGGTCCGAAATAAAACTTAATTAACTCTCCATTTTCATCAAAAGGCTTTGCTAGAGGAGTAATATTAGTGAAATTCAAATTCCCTGTTTCTCTATCTTGCTTTGCGTTTTGATAGTTGATAATCCCTTTCAGACTCAATTTATCTGAAATTTTTTGATCAATATTTAGTTTAAACGTTCCTCTTTTAAATCCAGAATTAGGAATGATTCCAGCTTGATCAAAGTAATTGATACTAGAGAAAACTTTTGTTTTTTCACTACCGGCAGAAAGACTCAATGCATGACTTTGCAAAAAAGCATCTTCTAGAATTAAATCCTCCCAATCTACAAAGCTTTGATTTTCTATCGCTTCCAATTCAAAAGGACTGAACACATTTAGATCATTTAAATATTCTCCAGTAAAACGATTACGGTTGGCTTCTCTTCTTAGATCAATGAATTGTGAACCAGTATATTGATTGAAGTTACGTGTAACCGATTGCGTAGTCGTAAATCCATGGTAGTTTAAAGTAATTCTTCCTTCTTTACCCGATTTGGTCGTAACCAAAATTACTCCATTCGAAGCTCGAGAACCATAGATCGCTGTAGATGCTGCATCTTTTAATATTTCAATGTTTGCAATATCATCAGGGGAAATATCATTCAAGTTGTCAAAGGGTAACCCATCAACGATGATCAAAGGAGAATTTCCATTGGGCGCTACCGAAACATTTCCACGGATAACAATATCAGATCCACCTCCTGGTCTTGCATCACCCAAGTTTACTTGAACTCCTGCGGCACGCCCCCTGAGCATTTCAGAAACATTGGTCGTAGGTAAGGCAGTTGCTTCCTCGATATCTACACTCGTAACGGCACCTACCACATTACTCTTCTTTTTAGTACCGTATCCGACTACTGTAACTTCAGCAAGTAGTTCTGTCGCTTCCAATAAAGTCACATTTATGATAGTTTGATCACCGACTAAGATTTCTTCAGTGGTATATCCGGTGTAACTAAAAACAAGTATATCACTACTCGATAGATTGCTTAAGGTATATGTTCCATCAATATCAGTGGCAGTACCGGTAGAAGAACCCTTAATTGATACATTAACCCCTATCAAAGGCTCAGCACTGTCTACGACTGTTCCAGATACAGTGATGTTTTGAGCAGCGCTCGAAAATGCAAATAAAAGTAAGCATACATTTGCTAATATGATTTTCATTTTCTTCATAAGTTAGATGTTTTGTTTGTATGAAAATTGAGGTTCCACATTATAATTTTATAAGGATTCAAATTAAAGAAACTTAATTTTCAACAATTTTAAGTAAAAGGATTGAGATCAAAGGAAGAAAGTTTGGTTAATTCTTGAAGGAGTCAATCATAATTAGGAAATTTTCCATGAATTCTACAAAACTATCTACCTTTAGGTTGTTATTAAATTGAGGAATGGAATTAAGAGATAAATTTGATAGAGTTGCCGACTATCTCCGAATAGGAGTTACCGATCGTTGCAATTTGCGATGTAGATATTGTATGCCTGAAAAAGGTATTGACTTTGCCGATCGTAAGGATTTACTCAGCTATGAAGAAATTATACGGTTGGCACGTGTATTTCGTGAGCTTGGAGTGAATAAAGTGCGATTAACTGGAGGAGAACCTTTTGTAAGAAAAGATATTGGGTTTTTATTGAAAGGGTTGTCTGACTTATTTCCAAAAGTGCACATTACCACCAATGCTACCTTGTTGCAGAACTACATTCCTTTGCTAAAAGAGGTAAACATAAGTGGATTAAATATATCTATTGATTCGCTGGATAGAGACAAGTTTTTCTTGATTACTCGACGAGATACATATGACGTTGTCATGAGTAATATCCTTGCTTGTATTGCCCAAAAGGTGCCTGCCAAATTGAATGTGGTGGTGATGAAAGGGGTGAACGATATGGAAATTGTTGATTTTGTACAATTTGGTAAGGACCATGGAATTACGGTTCGCTTTATTGAGGCCATGCCATTTAATGAAGACGATGGCAACCGAGATGTATTTTTACCAGCTGTGGAGATATTGAATCGTATATCGGAAAGATTTCCTGATATTCGAAAGGTGGAGAATGGAGCAATTGCTTCTTCAGATACTTATGTATTGGAAGATGGACAAAAAGTAGGAATCATACCGGCGTACTCACGCACGTTGTGTTCATTTTGTAATAGAATACGGATGACACCCCAAGGAGAATTGATGACTTGTTTGTATTCTACCAGTGGAACTGATCTTAGATCATTAGTGAGAACACCTGATGTTTCGGATGCGGATTTGAAACAGCACATCGCCAATAGTATTATAAAGAAGAAAAAAGATGGATTTGTAGAGGAAAAAGATCAAGTTGGAAGTGCATTTAGGAGTATGACAAAAATAGGGGGATAGATGATATCTACAGAAGAGGCATTGCAATTGGTATTGGCATCTGCGAGTAAGTTGGATCCAGAAAATGTAGCCACAACACAGGCGATAGGAAGAGTATTGGCAGAAGATATTTTTGCAGATCGACAGATGCCTCCATTTGACCGCGTGACGATGGATGGAATAGCCATATGTTTTGCATCGTATCAAGATGAGACGACCTTGTTTCCTATTGAAGCTGTTGGTCCTGCCGGGGCACCTCAACTTACGCTGAAAGATGCTAGTTACTGTATTGAAATAATGACGGGTGCAAGTCTTCCAAAAGGTACAGATACAGTCGTGCGATATGAAGATTTAGACAAGTCTGAGGCTGGAGTTCGCATTTTGAAACCTGTTCGAAAAGGTCAGAATATACATTGGAAAGGAAGTGACCATAGTGAAAACAGCATACTTCTTAAAGCAGGATTAGAGATTAAAGCGATTGATATTAATGTATTGGCAACGGTGGGAAAATCATCGGTTAACGTCATGAAATCTCCAAAAGTAGCCGTTATTTCCTCTGGGGATGAATTGGTGGATATCGATCATACTCCAGCAGAATATCAAATAAGAAAATCCAATGTGCATATGATTTCTGCCCGACTAAATCAATTGGGAGTGGAGTCTAAGTGCTTTCATTTTAAAGATAAGGAGGAAGAGATATTTTCAGAAATGACGACGATTTTAGATCAGTATGATGTATTAGTAATGAGTGGGGGTGTCTCCAAAGGAAAGTTTGATTTTATTCCTGAAGTATTGGATCGAATTGGATTTAAAAAGGGGTTTCATAAAGTCGCTCAACGTCCTGGGAAGCCATTTTGGTTTGGGACCAAAGAGGAGAAGACAGTTTTTGCTTTCCCAGGTAATCCAGTTTCTACGTTGGCATGTTTTCAAAAATACTTTTTGCCTTGGTTAGAAAAAACAACTGGTCAAGTTTTTCCAATCCTAAAAGTAGTACTGTCTGAAGATGTACTTTTTAAGCCCTCGCTGACGTATTATGCACAAGCATTTATTGAACAAAAAAGTGACGGAAGGTTTTACGCAACCGTGAGTCATGGAAATGGATCAGGAGATATCGTTAATCCTTCTTCTATGCACGGATTTCTAGAATTTCCACCAGAAAAAGAACTGTTTAAGGCGGGAGAAATCTTTGATTTTAGGCCTTTTTATCCAATATATAAGTAGTATGGAAAAGAAATTATCTCATTTGGACAAAGACGGAATGCCAGGCATGGTAGACGTAAGTGATAAAAAAATAACGAGTCGAATAGCATCAGCCAGCGGACGAATAAAAATCGATGCCTCTGTCATGGAGCTATTGGCTAAAGATGGATTTCATACCAAAAAAGGATCGATTGCTCAAATCGCAGTCATAGCAGGAACGATGGCCGTGAAGAATACGTACAATACCATTCCTTTATGCCACCAAATTCCAATTTCTTCCTGTAAGATTTTTATTGAACCGAATGAAGAAGGATTTACCATTAACTGTATTGTGAAAACCAATAGTCAAACGGGTGTGGAAATGGAAGCACTTCACGGAGTGACTACAGCTTCATTGACAATTTATGATATGTGTAAGGCATTGAGTCACGATATGGAGATTTTGGATGTGCGATTGGATCGTAAGGAAGGAGGCAAACAAGATTTTGTAAGATAGGAGGTGTCAAATACAGCAACAGCACAGAAATAGGGAATAGCATGAAAGCAAATAAGAAACATCAGAAACACCCTCCATTAACACGCCCAAAGATCGGGAACTATCACCGATTGGAATGGGCAGTGTATGGTACTACTTGTGGAGAGATTGAAACTTTCTTTGAAAACTTGAATACTCGATTAGCGGAAGATTATCGGTTGTCCTATATTGATGCGGATCATAGTGATGCGACAAAAAATACAATGCTTCAAGTTGGTAAAAAGCAGTACGCTCAACCTGATTTTGTAGAAATGAATGCATTTGATGATAAGTTAAATGTGCCCCATTCTCAAGCGGTGATTGTGAACGGAAATCATTTCCCAGCTCAACGCCAAATTGTGATTATCAATGCTCAAAAGAAAGATTCGTTGTATCGTAGAGTGGAGCAATTGACACAAATAGATGTAGTGATTGTACCCAGTGATGAAGGAGATATTTTTGATTTTGTCAAAGAGAAAATAACTGAAAATACCCTGGTAATATCTGAGGTGGAAATAGAGAAAGTCTATGTATTTGTAGCCAGCGAAATCCAACAAAATATTCCTGAGGTGAAGGCATTAATATTGGCTGGAGGGAAGAGTTCACGTATGAAAGAGGACAAGGCCCGATTGGTGTATCATCAAGGCATTCCGCATGAAGAGTACTTAGGAAAAATGTGTCAGAAGCTGGGTTTAGAAACTTATATATCGAAGTCAGCAAGTGAAGAACAATCGGTAATAAATGGCATTCCTGTGCTCAATGATCGCATGGTGGACATGGGGCCTTTTGGGGCGATATTATCGGCTTTTATGCATGCACCAGATGCGGCTTGGTTGGTTATCGCCTGTGATTTGCCGTACTTGAATGAAGAAGTAATTCAAAATTTGCTCAAAGAAAGATCGTTTACTCATTTGGCTACGGCCTATAAATTAGAAGAAAATCCATTTCCTGAACCATTGATTACCATCTACGAAACTGGGATGTATAGACGAATGTTGCATTTCTTGACTTTAGGTTATGCATGTCCTAGAAAGGTGCTGATCAATAGCGATATAAAACATGTGCGTTTGGTAGATAGTAAAGTGGCATACAATGCGAATACTCCTGAAGAAAAGGAGGAAGTTCTAAAAAATATGAAATAGCAAATTTGAATAACAAAAGGTACATACGACAGACCCTCTTGAATAAATTTGGGGAGGTAGGCCAGGAGCGATTAATTGCTGCACATGTGGTGGTTGTAGGGTGTGGCGGATTAGGATCTATTGCTGCTCCTTATTTGGCTGGAGCTGGAGTAGGGAAGTTGACCTTAGTAGATGGAGATATTCCTCATGTTTCTAATCTACACCGACAGGTATTTTTTAAAACTGAACAAACAAAGTCGACTAAATCAGAAGAGTTGGCACGGCATATTGTAGAACTGAACCCAGAAATTGAGGTGAGGGTAGTAGCAGAAATGTTGAGAAAAGATACAATGGCTGATGTTCTTCAAGATGCTAATGTAGTACTGGAATGTACCGACAATATACAGGTGAAATACATGGTCAATGACTTTTGTGCATTACTTCACATCCCAATGGTATATGGAGCCATTCACAAATACGATGGCTATGTTTCCTTTTTTGAAAATATGGATGCGTCGTCTATACACCTAAGAGATATTTTTGCTGAACCGAATGATGATATTCCGAGCTGTTCGGAGGTGGGAGTAATGGGAACCTTGGCTGGAGTTATTGGTCTGATGCAGGCCAATGAGGCAATCAAATACATATCAGGCGCTGGAGAATGTTTACAGGGAGTATTACTCACTTATGGTATTTTGGGCAACGATCAAATGAAGTTGAAGCTTAAGAAGACGTATCACGAAGACCTACAAAAGGTATATGAATCGAGTACATATATTGCGGAACAGGTGTGTGCATCTTATGAAGTAACTCTCGGGGAGGTGCTTCAAAATCGAGAAGTATTTCAGGTAATTTCCATTCTAGAAGATCATGAACATGAGGCCATAGATAATTCCGTAGACAGAATCCCATTAAGTACGTTTGAAGTGAATCAATGGCAGGAAGAACAAAATAAGCGAACGGTATTTTATTGCATGTCTGGAATGCGATCTGGGAAATTGGTCAATGAGATCTTGTCTGTTAATCCGACCAGTCAAGTGTTCAGCTTGGCGGGAGGGCTGAAGTACTTTAAAAGTAGCTCTAAACACAAATCGGAGTTTTAAGTTTGCAACTTAAAACGCTCATATCAAATACGCTTCCCCAAGTTTCCATACTGAATCCAATCATTGAAGTTTTAAGTTTGTGACTTCAAACGCTTATCATAAAGATTATATATTAGCTCTAAACACAAATCGCAGTTTTAAGTTTGCAACTTAAAACACTTCAATCAAATACGCTTCCCCAAGTTGCCATTCTGAATCCAATCATCGAAGTTTGAAGTTTGCAACTTCAAACGCTTATCATAAAGGTTATGTAGTAGCTCTAAACACAAATCGTAGTTTTAAGTTTGCAACTTCAAACACTTATATCAAATACGCTTCCCCAAATTGCTGAACTGAATCCAATCATCGAAGTTTGAAGTTTGCAACTTCAAACGCTTATCATAAAGGATTAGAGTGCTTCAAAAAAATGTCAGGTCCTTATAAAAAACATTCCACTGTTGTCTGTCACAAATTCCTTTATCCCAGGTTATATATTAGCTCTAAACAAAAATCACAGTTTGAAGATTGCAACTTCAAACGCATATATCAAATAGTCGAAAATGTCATCACGCAAAGGATACTTTATCAAAGATCAATTTGCACCCCACTATTTGACATTTACAACAGTGGGCTGGATTGACATTTTCACTAGAATAGAATGCAGAGATATCGTCATGGATTCTTTAAGATATTGTTCAGCAAATAAAGGTTTGATTCTTCATGCTTATGTAATAATGAGTAATCATCTTCATCTTGTCTTAAGTGCAGATAATGGAACCGATGGCCTGTCCAGTATTATTAGAGACATGAAAAAATTTATCACGAAAAAACTTATTCAATGGATAATACACAGTAGAAAAGAAAGTCGAAAGGAATGGATGAAGGTAGTGCTAAACTACCATGCAAAATTTAATTCCAATAATTCAAAATATCAACTTTGGCAGCAACACAATAGACCTATGATTCTTCTTCATCCAAAATTCACAAGGCAAAAAATTGCATATATCCATTATAATCCTGTGAAGGCTGGAATTGTGGATTATCCAGAAGATTATAGATATAGCAGTGCGCGAAATTATGCTGAAAGAGATGATTATCTTATTGAAGTGAAAATTATTGATTTGGGTTTTGAAGAAGGGTATGTTTTTATTTAAAATGTTAGATGTGGGATATTTATCTTAAGTTGCAAACTTAAGATGACGGGGGCAAAGAATTTAAATATCAATCCTCGAAGTTTGAAGTTTGCAACTTCAAACGCATATCTCCCCATCTTATATTAGCTCTAAACACAAATTGAAGTTTTAAGTTTGCAACTTAAAACGCTCATATCCAAATACGCTTCCCCAAGTTTCCATACTGAATCCAATCATTGAAGTTTTAAGTTTGTGACTTCAAACACTTATCTATTAAAGCATTAGAATTTTGTATGGGTGATCAATACACCCGATCTCAGTTGTGGAATATTTATCTTAAGTTGCAAACTTAAGATGACACAAATGTGGTAGGTAATTTCTTACTAAAAGGTATAGAAATTCAACTCGGATCAGCTAATCGTCCTATAAATATCGGAGTATTGGTTTCAACGTGTCGAATTACAAATATGAATGGACGGGTAAAATAGATGGATGGGGGTGCAGAAGTAGCTCCCACACCTACTGCGGTCACCGCGGCTCCTTCCACTCCTTTTTCGTCTATTTTTAGTACCACATCATGAAGCACTTTACTCAGATAGGTGCGACCAGAGAAAGTGGCCATTTTGGAAAAGTCTGCATTGTTAAAAGCGGATTTTATTCCCATTTCTTTTAATATGTCCTTCATATCTAATTCAGACTTGATTTCAAATTTAGGGACTTGAATGAATACTCGATTTTCTTGAAGTTTATTTGCATACAGATCGATATAAAATTCATAAAAATCAGTTTGGCTATATCCATTTATAAACTCTTTTGTATTCGATTCGTTTTTTGGTAGAATGAATGTCATGGAATACTCTTCATTCGAAAAAAGTAAATCTACCGCACTAAACTCATCTCCTTGGTAATACTTTCTATAGGTATCTGAATACATCATATCCACAGACACCGCTTCTCCATTTTCTTTGGTGAATAATTGTGCTGAAGTTGAAGATTCAAAAAATCCATTTTTCCAATCTGCTGTAAAGAAAAGGGCATTAATCAGAAAGATAACTTCATCTGGATCAATTTTGTCCAATATTTTATCAATCCTATTTTCAGTGTTTTCTTTTACCCATTCATTAATAAGGTCTACTGTGTTAGGGTTTTGAAATTCAGCTGAAATGAATTCTGCATTGAACACATCACTTATCGTTTCCTCAAATGATTGGTTCATACTTACCTTCGATATATCATAAAAGACTGAGTTGGCCATGCCCAATTTGGTGGATTCATTTGTAGGAACCAACTTTTCAATCAGGGCTCTATACTGTGTATTAATTCCTTCAGGATAAAATTTTTCAGCTTGGAGTGCTGTCCTGAATTCTTCAAGCGTTTCTCCATTGCAGCCGTTCATAGTCATGTACAAAGCAGTTTCAAGACTAAGCGGGGAGATTAAGATATTTTCATCATCATTCGTAACCGCTTCCTGAAACGTAGAAAGGCCAAAATCAATACTTGTTTTTTGAAAATCACTAGCATCACCCGTAGTAATCATTGGGTCATCGGTAGAAGTACCACAAGAAGACAGTAGGAGGAGCGTGGACAAGAAAACAAGGAAAGTATTTTTCATTTTTAGCATTTTTTAAACTGTTTATCTAATAGACTAACGCAAATACCAAAATGGTTGGTTTAAATAGAGTGATTTTTATCAGAATGGAATGGAAGTTTTTTAAACAGTCAAAAGGTCAGAAAAGCGAATGGTCATGGTCTAGCGCCTACCCAATAACTACCATCTTCCAAATGTTCTTTTTTCCAGATTGGTACCGTCTCTTTTAAGGTGTCTATGGCAAATTTACATGCTTCAAAAGCATCTGTTCGGTGAGGAGAAGCTACGGCAATTATTACGGCAATGTCTGTCAATCCTACATAGCCCGATCGATGATGAATGGCAATTTTTTTAACGTCAAATTTTTCCTTGCATCGTGCTGCAATTTTTGCCATTTCCTTAACGGCCATCTCCTCATACGTTTCAAAATCAAGGTGGGTGACGGTCTTTCCTTTGTTTTTATTTCGAACTGTACCAATAAAGAGACAATTGCCTCCACACGAGACATCTAAAACAGATTGATAGGCCGTATCAATGGAAAGTGGATCTTTTGATATAAATATATTCGTGGTCTCCATCACCCTCCGCTTACTGGTGGAATAATCGCAATCTCATCCGCTGAAGATAAAGACTGATCATCGGTAGCGTATTCCTGGTTGACCGCTACCATAAAGCCTTTGATGGATGAAAACTCTGGAAAATTCTTGTGCAACTCTTTACGCAGTCCCTCCACCGAATCAATAGAAACATCCATTTCTAGGGTCTCCGTATTTACAATTTCTTTGGCCACGCCAAAACATTTCACTTTTATCATAGTGCAAAATTAATATATCTGAGTGATAAATATGCGCAAACCGATCAGACCAATTAAA
The DNA here is from genome assembly GCA_029212405.1 of Saprospiraceae bacterium. GTDB lineage: Bacteria > Bacteroidota > Bacteroidia > Chitinophagales > Saprospiraceae > CAJXUU01. Next base: position 6,075 of record JARGNR010000057.1, on the reverse strand, counting down.
ATTGCCGTAAACAATCGAACTTTTCGTTGATCCAGGATTCTAAGATTGATGTAATTTCCTAGTTGCCCTCCCACTAAAACAGCAATGCCCAATACTTTTAAGGTAGTATAATTAATAGAGGGATTATGAGTGTACTGTCCTGCAATTCCAGCTATCGAATTGACTAAAATGAAAAAGCTGGCTGCACCACTGATGATTTTTGCCGTTTGCCATTTCAATAAATGTAGAATTGGGGAAAGAAAGATGCCTCCTCCAATGCCGATGGCTCCAGAGACCAATCCAATCCCACCTCCAATCCCGGATAGTGTAACTTTTCCAATTTCTTTTGTGTTCTTTGTTTGATCTACCTGATAGAACATTAATAAGGAAGCCAGAATCAATAACAGCGAAGCCATAATTTTATACACGGCACTTTCCAATTCAATCATACCCCCTAAAAAAGCAAATGGTACGCTCAAAAGTACAATCGGCAATACTTTTTTCCAGGGTATCAATCCTGCTCGAAAGTAATTGATGCACGAACCACTTACTACGATGATATTGCAGAGTAGGGCAGTCATACGCACATCCTGGATGGCAAATCCAGCAAGAAGTAATATTGCGATATAGCTACTTCCTCCACCAAATCCTACAGAGGAATAAAGTACAGCAATGAGGAAGAAAAGTATGGCAATAGCGGTCAGGCTCATGAAAAATAATCAATTTTGAAATTCAATACTACAAAAAATATAAACCAAAACTGATCTAAAAGAAATTATTTCATCACCCACGGATACGCCAATGCAAACGACTTTCTCCAGGTCGGGTGCCAGTGCCCTTCGTCCGGAATAATCTCCAATGTGACCCGATCATCTCCCATTCCTTTTTCCTTAAATTTCTGATAGACATCTTTGGCATGTGGAATCATAATTCCCCCTTCATGTTCTCCGACACTGACAAACACTTTTTTATCCTTCAACTGTTCATCGGTCAATTCCATTCCTAGCAATCGATCATGATCCACCCACATGGATGGAGACTGGACCAATGCATTTCCAAAAACATCTGGATGAGCCATCAAGAAATAATAGGCCATCATACCACTTCTAGAAATACCTCCGATCGTAGTCGCAGCAGGTGAAGGATTAGTACGATAATGGGTATCTACCCAGGCTTTCAAATCGGTAGCGACCCATTCTGCAAATTTGCCGCCGTGTGCATTGGGATTGTCATCATTGACAAATGGAGTATATTCAGCATCCCGATCTTCTGCCTGATTGATTCCTATAACGATCGCTGTTTGCTGACCTAGCGAATCAGCGGCATTGATTACCTCATCTATCTCCCATTCTGGTGCCATGTTTTCCATGTCGTTAAAGGAAGATTCTCCATCCAACATATAAAACACGGGGTATCGGGTGGTGGTATCTTTTGCATATCCAGGCGGAACATAAATATGGATGGTCTTCTTTTCATTTCTATAGTCCACCAAAATAGAATCCCTTAATACACTGACGGTAGGAGATGACGTATCAACAATATTTTTTTCATAGGCATCTCGTTCCAATTTATCCCTATACTGATTGTAAAAAATATAGGCTAAATACAATCCAAATATTAATGCACCATAGAGCAATATCTTGAGTATCTTTTTTATCATCTGCTAAAGCTTTAGTAAAGTTTATCCACTCAAAATAGGAATTTATCACAATTTGGATGTAAATGAATATGTTTTAACAACAAGCCATTATTCCTCTATGTCAATCGATCCTTGCAATAAAAAGAGTGATCCAGGATTTAGCTTAAAGTCTTCTTGAGTTATGTTTTTCAACATCATACTTCCAGCGGACTTATTTTGAAGGACTGAATTATTAAGAATAATCCCCTTTTTAAGAATATTTTGAATCGTAAAACTACCGTTGTTGATCAGTTCTGAATTTTGATCCCCGAGATAACCATTGAAGTCAACTTCTTCGATGGCTAGACTGCCATTGTTGGTGATTTTGCCTTTGTTGAGAATCCCATTTCCAGCGGCATTTCGAATTGTGAGATTCCCATTTGAATTTATGAAAAGTAAGCCTTCATTGTACATGTGCTCTACGATTATGGAATCAGATGTATTGATCAATACAGAATCGAGTGGGTTGAGGATTAAAACAGAGTCACACGAACTGGGTAGTCGATACAAATTCCACTTGTTGGGATTGGTCCAGGAACCTGTATTGCCTTCCCAAGTGATCTGACCGCATTTTTTTGAAATTGGAAATTCCAGATGTAGCGAAAAGGTGTCCAAAAGTGAGGGAGTACAAGATGAATTTTGAACCTTAAAATAAAATTGACTAGAATCTGCAGCCAGCCCATAGATGAAAAATGTATTTTGGTCCAAGTCATATTTTCCTCCCTCAATAGTGAGTTGTTCGTCTACATACCAAGTTGAGTCTATTTCAAACCCTGTGCTGATGTCGTCATCATAGTGAATCGTATTGATAATTGTTTCTCCTTCACTATAACTACCTTCTTTTACATCAAAATAAAATCCATCATTTACTATGTTCGAATTCGAAATGGTTTCTAACGGATCAAAAATTACTCCGTCATTTTGTATGTCTTGTGTAATGGCGTTGACTCCAGTTCCCAAATGGTGATATACTCCCGAATTAGTAAATGTTCCATTGGATTCAATGGAACTGTAATTGAATATGGTTCCAGAACATTCTAAATTGGAGAGGGATGTACCAGGGCCAATGTGGATTCCATCTTGGATCATAGCAGGACCGATTACAATGCTACTGCTATTGGTCAAAGAACCAAAATATATATTAAAATCTCCAAATTCTGTGACGAATAATCCTGTCATCATCGCAGAGTCAAGCTCTAGCGAAGCGTCTTCTTCATTAACAAATGCGCCCCCATCGATGAAGAGACCATGTCCATTTGTTTTATTGATTGTAAGGGTTGAGTTTCCCGTATTTGTGAAGCTACCATCGTCTAAATACAGATATAAGCCATGACTAGTCGCATTCGAAATAACAATTTCACCATTGTTTTGGTTGGTTATTATTTCTCCACACGATAAAGCTATTCCATTCGTATTCGCTATGGATATGAATCCATTGTTGGTTAAAGTAGTAAAGCCAGTGTATGAAGGAAAATGAAGCCCATAATCCTCATTGTAAGAGCACACCATATTTGCATTCTCTTCATTGATAATTTGTCCGTTACTAATTAGAATACCTATGTCAGAATTTGTAGCAACCGTTTGAGCGTTTGAATGATTGATGTAATTAACTTCTAATTCAATACCTGTAGTACAAGAGTCGGACTGAACTACACCGTAATTATCCCCTGAGAAATTCAATCCTTTGTTGAGGTTTTTAGCAATAATCGTAGCGTTGAGTGCATTATAGATATTCCCAATTAAGCCGCTGTTTTGATTTGATTCCCCATAGATTTCAACAGAACCATAATTTTGAAAATCATTACTAAATATACTGGTGCCAGTTGGATTGTGTCCAATCATACTATTGTTATTTATGATCGTTGAGCTGAACGTGTAAATTAAATCTCCAGCATCATTTTCTATAAAACCATTGTTGATCAATGAGTCAGAAGAACCGGAAATGCTTATGCCTAAATAAATATCTTCACAATTGATACTTCCTTGATTATGGATGGTAGAATTTGATGCGCTTATTCCCGTAGTTGCATTTTTGAGATTTACGTTTCCCGTGTTTGTAAAGGGAGTATTAATGAGTTGCATACTGGTTAAAGTATTGTTGAAAGTGATCGTCCCATTGTTTAAAAATGAAGAATTTTCCATTTCTAATGACATTACACAATCTTTTATCTGGAGTGTCCCTTCGTTTAATAGTTCACCTTCAAAAATTTCTAATCCATCGTAGGTGTCATCTCCAATTATTTCTAAGGTGGCTAATGGGCCAATACTGATTTTTCCATTTGAAATTATTTGTTTTGCTTTTACATTGGCGAATAAAAGAATGTACAAGGAATCTGAATTGTTATAAATAGAGACGATGTCGTTTTCTGTAGGGACTATACCCGTACTCCAATTTAAACCCAAATTCCAATTTCCTATACCTCCCGTCCAATATGTGACCGCTAAAACTGGAAATTCCAAATCAATTCGAACTGTATCCGAACAATTTTCAGCATCAATGGTGATTTCAACAAAAAACGTGGATTTTCCATTGGCATTGGTATTTGGTATCCATATATTATTGGATGAATACGTCCCAGCATGCTCGGTCAGCTGATTGTCCGTGTAAAGGTCTGAATAGGTGAATCCATTTTGTTCTGCTGCTGCAAAAATAGTGATCTCTTCTCCCGTTTTGGGCTCATATCCCTCATACTTATTGATCCACACAGATTGGATGTCAAAATCTGTAGAAGTAAAACTACTTTTCCGATCTTCAATTACTCCATAATTTTCCAACCTGCTCAGACCGCTGTTTATATTATTGTCACCATCATAATTTTGACTCAAAAAGCCATGATTGGTCAACGTATCAGCAGTCATTTCTATTTGATCCACTAAAGATATGTGTCCACACGCAAAGTTGGTAAATACAATATCCGAGAACCCTTCTTCGATCAAAATCCCGATGTCGATATCAGAGTTTTTTACAGTTAATTCGCCATAATTGTGGAAAATACCTTCTACTTTAAAGTTTTCTGATCCTGAATTCGTCACCTCTATTTCACCGATATTATGATTAGTAAATTGTTGGCCATTGGATACCCTAAAACCATAATCATCCGCATTATTAATATCGATAAGTCCATAATTGTGGAACTCTACATCTGCTGCTTGTGTAGAGAACAATAACCCATAGCCTGGTGAATTGGAGATCGTTATGGTTCCCCAATTCGTGACATCTCCTTTGGCTTCAAATTCCCCATCAATGATCAATTCTGCGGAAGGGTTGATATCCAAATTGCCTAATAATTTAAAAAAAGCAACTTGTGCTGTATATCCTACCGGAATGTTGATGTTATCTGCATAACCCGTATACACTGAATCGGTTGCGGTAGGAACTTGATCCGTATCCCAATTGTCAGGATTGGTCCAGTTTGTTGTACCTCCGTCTCCTGTCCAGTTAATGATGGAAGCTTTGCTCGATGTTAGAAAAATAAAAAGAAATAAAAAGGTGCAAATTGCCTTCATGTACAATACGATTTATACTTGATTTGATACGTGTAAAAGTAGAGCAATGCCTATGGACAAGTGTCACTCTTTGGAGTGATTTTTAATCCACAACCTCATACTATTTATTTCAATTGCAGGAATTTTATGTGCTCGTTTTGTGTTTAGATGTCTATGTGTTATTTTGTTCTTGCAATAGTAACGAAGGTAAAAAGAAGGTAGAGGTCATTTAGAATTTAATAGTGCGGCGTGCGAGTTAAAGAAAAACAGTTTCTCACCAGTGAATCATGATAGTGGTAAAGCTAGTAAAAAGACAAAAATTGAATTTAGGTTGGATTGCCTGTAAATAAGAATCAAAACTAATAAACCAAAAACCAATGGAACCAATAACAGCAGCATGGATGATGGGAACTCTACTCAGCGGATGGGTAGGGAATCGAGGTGATTTTTACTTGTGCAAAGGCTTTAATAAGATCCACAAAAGAATTAGTGAAAATGCCAATGAGCCCGCCAATAATCATATCCGAAGGGCCATCCGGAAATCATACCTGAAAGCTGCGTTGCTGGCAGTAGACCATGTTCAAGAACAAAGAACCAGATTCTCCCTGACCAATCGCAATTGGTATAATCTCAATGAAATTAAAAACTACATCAAAGATCAAATTGAGAATACGAGTCAAGCAGATCAATATGTACGAACCTCTATCCTGGACGGTGCATACCGCGATATACTTTTTCCCAAAGAAAACACAACAGCAGGAGAACGAAGACCCGAATTGATCCAAAAGCTAAAAGACAGCATCATCAATGAACTAGAAACAAATCGACTCCGCATAGAATCAGCACTAAGGAATTGCATCTACGACGGTTGGGAAGCATCTGGAAAGGAAATGGACTTTTATAAACTGATCTGTGCATTTTTCACCCAAGAG
>JARGNR010000001.1:86150-205678 GCA_029212405.1 Saprospiraceae bacterium | reverse complement strand
TTGCCTGCCTACAATGGATATCAATCTAATGTTAATCCTCAAATATTTAATGAATTCTCTACGGCCGCTTTTAGAATGGGACATACCTTGATTAATGGTACTATTCTAAGAATGGATAACAATGGAAAAGAAAGTAAAGAAGGGAATATTAGCTTAAGAGATGCTTTTTTTAATCCTTATGTTGTAGAATTTGCAGGTGGAGTTGATGCCTACTTTAAAGGTATGGGAACTCAAGTGCAACAAGAATTTGATTGTAAAGTAATCGATGATGTTAGGAATTTTCTATTTGGAATTCCTGGAGCTGGAGGCCTTGATCTTGCAGCAATAAATATAAATAGAGGTAGAGAAAGAGGTATTGCGGATTACAATACAATTAGAACAAGTTTGGGTCTTCCCAAATTAAGTTCTTTCGATGAGTTGACCGACAATCCAGAAGAAGCTGAATTGATGGAATCCGTTTATGGGGATATCAATAATGTGGATGCTTGGGTTGGCATGTTGGCAGAAACGCATGTTGAAGGTGGATTGTTTGGAAACCTTGTGACCACCATGATGGAAAGACAGTTTCAGGTGTTGAGAGAAGGAGATCGATTCTATTTCGAAAACATGGACTTTGAAGCGGAAGAAATGGAAGATGTTTTTGCGGTTACCATGAGGGATATATTGATGAGAAATACTTCAATTGCCATAATGCAGGATGAAGTATTTAAAGCCATACCACATGAAAGTATTGAAGGAGGTCCATTATTAAATCCATTTCCTTTAGATGCAGCGATCTATCCGAATCCAGTTCAGTCTTCAATGCAAATGAAGGTGTATGGGTCAAGAGACGAATTCTTAACCGTTTCTGTTGTCGATTATATGGGGCGGATGGTAAGCAAGACCGAGCACCATATTTATGAAGGGAACAATACCGTTCAAGTAGATTTAAACGATTGTCCAAGAGGCTATTATAATGTAGTCTTGGATACAGAGTTCAGAAGATCTGTTCTGAAAATGGTCAAGCGATAGACATTATTTATTTCTTTTTTCCTAACTCATTTCTATTTATAATTTATTGAGGAGAATACTTTCTCTTCCACCGATCGTGCGACCATAGCCAATAATGAGGCTGGTCTAGAATTTGATCTTCTACCATTTTGCTGTACCACTTTACACATTCTGTATTGCTTAATGTTGTTTCAGGAAATTCAAATGACACATCATACGTAAATAGATCCTTCTTGGGCGAAGTTTTCATATAGGCCATGGGTAGATGATATTTTTGCTTGATTTTGATAAAACCTTTAGAAAAGGCAGTCATAATTCCTAGGAATTTGGACCATACTACGTTATGTATTGATCTAGGGTTTTGATCTGCAATCAATATATATATAGCTGGTATCTTATGTTGAGTATGTTCAGCTATAGTTCTTACTATGGAATTCATAGGAATGAGTTGCAACCCATTTTTTGACCTTAATTCAAGTGTAATTTTATCTAATACTTTGTTTTTTAGAGGTTTGTATACCCCGTAACAAGGAATGGACGTATGCAATGGAAGGTGTATACAAGCCAACTCCCAGTTGCCATAATGAGAAGCTAAAAGAATTAAACCATTTTGTTCCTTGCACTTTTTTTCAAGTTCAGCGATATCCTTGTATACAATTGACTCGGAATGAGAAGAGTTAAATGTTAGTGTTTCGACCAGAATTCGTGCGATATTCCTTAAGCAAAGTTGATAAAATTGCTTGGTTGAGCTTGTACTTATGTGACTTTCAATTGTAGATTTATAGTTATTATTAATAACTTGCTTTCGGTAATTTTTAACTTTCAATAGTGTAAACGTCAAATTTACCAGCACTCTTGCAGGGAATTGTTTTAAAATTAATAACAAGAATTTTATGACTGTGTACATTACAAACGGTTATAAATAAAAGCCCAGAAATTGATGAATCTTTTGAAAGAGTGCTAAGCGTACCCAATAAAGACTACTATAAACTACAATGATAATTAAACCATGAGTAAATCCATAAAACGTCGAAGTCTTCTTAAATTATTTCCAGCAGCAGCTTTATTACCTACTTTTCTTACAACTCAAACTTTGTATGGTTGTGCACCCAAAGAAGTAGATGGTTTAAATTCGATCTTTATTAGCACATGGAATAATATAAATGCCAATAATGTCGCAGCAGGATCTGCAACAGAAGGGAACAATGTAATTGATGCTATTGTTGATGGTATCTCCTTTGTAGAGTCAGATATAAAAGATATGTCTGTCGGGAAAGGTGGGAGGCCTGACAGAGATGGGGATGTTACACTAGACGCATGTATGATGGACCATAAAGGCGAAGCAGGAGGCGTTTGTTTTATGCAGCACATTGAACACCCTATTCAAGTAGCGAAAGAAGTAATGTATTCTACACCACATGTTTTACTCGCTGGAGAAGGAGCTACTCAGTTTGCTATTTCAAAAGGACATAAGAAAACGGATTTATTGACAGAGGAATCCAAATCACAATACAAAGAATGGTTGAAAGAGAAAAAGTATCAACCCATTCCCAATATTGAACAACATGATACGATCGGGATGTTGGGACTTCATAAAGGTATATTAGGTGGAGGTTGCAGTACAAGTGGGCTAGCGTATAAGTTAAAAGGAAGAGTTGGAGATTCTCCAATCATTGGCGCGGGGCTATATGTGGATGGAGAAGTGGGAGCATGCACAGCAACAGGAATGGGTGAAATAATGTTGAAAAATTTATCTTCATTTCTAGTAGTAGAATTTATGAAAAATGGAGACACACCTCAGATTGCGTGTGAAAAAGCAATAAAAAGGATAGCAGATAAAATAAAGGGTGAGAAAAAAGATCAGCAAGTAGGCTTATTAGCTATTGATGTTGAAGGTAATACTGGAGGATTCAGCGTCTTACCTGGTTTTACCTATGCTAAGACGGTAAATGGAAAAACAGAAGTAGTAAAGTGTGCATCTTTCTTTAGTTAGGCAAACGCACAAAAAAAGTGTATTGCCAAAGGCAATACACTCATTGAGATTGAATATATATATCCTATTAACTATGCAAGAGCACTTACTTGCTTAGTCAATTTTGATTTTAAGTTTGATGCTTTGTTTTTATGCCAAGTATTCTTCTTAGCCAACCTGTCGATCATAGAGATCACTTTTGGTAAGAATGTAGCAGCTTCCTTAGAATCTGTCATCTCTCTTAGCTTTGCAATAGCAGTTCTAGTAGATTTTTTATAATATCTATTTCTAAGACGAATTTTAGCGTCTTGTCTGATTCTTTTTAATGCTGATTTATGATGTGCCATAATGCTTTATTTAAATTGGAGTGCAAAAGTAATTTAATTTTATCAATAATGAAAGAAACTTTGAAATTTTATTAAATCAATTTTCTTTTTTTAATTATGATATAAATACAACAATTAGACCGATAAATAACTTTATAGATACTAGTACAAGAACACATTTATAGTCATATTTGTACTGCAAAAAATTAAGCATAGTCTTTGTACTAGATAGATATATAAGAATTACAATATAATGAAAGATTATTCCTACATATACAATGCGCATCCTTCTTTTATTGAGAAGATGTATAGACAATACCAACAGAACCCAGATAAGGTCGATGCAGGATGGAGAACATTCTTTGAGGGGTTTGAATTTGCAGGTTCACCTCAAGGGGACGAATCAAGCGGAGAATACCTTAGTGGTAATGTGACCAAAGAGTTTGGAGTATTGTCACTCATATATGGCTTCCGAACAAGGGGGCATCTCATTTCAGATACAAATCCAATTCGTAAAAGGAAGGATCGACGTGCTCATCTAAACTTACAAGATCATGATTTGGATGAAAATGATATGGATCAGGTTTTTGTGGCAGGGAAAGAAATTGGTCTTGAGAATGCTACCCTAAGACAGATTTTAGATAAGTTGTATAAGATTTATGCAGGATCTATTGGAGTAGAATTTGCTCATATCGAAAATAGAGAAAAGAGAACTTGGCTTAGATCAAAAATTGAATCCATGAATACCCATGGGGATTATGGTTTGTCTTTGGAAAAGAAGAAGAGGATTTTGTCGAAGTTGAATGGTGCGGTAATGTTTGAGAAATTTTTGCATACAAAATATGTGGGGCAAAAAAGGTTTTCGCTTGAAGGAGGGGAAACAACCATTGCTGCTTTAGACGCGGTGATTTCCACTGCTGCTTCTAATCGAGTAGAAGAAGTATTAATAGGAATGGCACACAGAGGTAGATTGAATGTTCTGGCCAATATTATGGGCAAGACCTATGAGCATATATTTAATGAATTTGAGGGGACTGCTATCCCTGATATGAGTTACGGTGACGGAGACGTTAAGTATCACTTGGGGTATAGCTCTCAAGTGAAAACGATAGAAGGGAAAAAGGTGGATTTAAAATTAGCACCTAATCCTTCCCATTTGGAATCAGTGGACCCTGTATTAGAAGGCTTTACCAGAGCGAAGGCTGACATACTATATGAAGGAGATTACGATCGTGTATTACCCATATTAATTCATGGAGATGCAGCGGTTGCAGGACAAGGGGTAGTGTACGAGACGGTACAGATGTCTCAGTTGGATGGATATTATACTGGAGGCACACTTCACTTTATTATAAATAATCAAGTAGGATTTACAACCGATTTTGAAGATGCAAGATCATCTACCTATTCCACTGCTGCTGCGAGTTTGGTTCAAGCTCCAGTTTTTCATGTGAATGGAGACGATCCAGAAGCAGTGATTTGGGCAGCAGAATTGGCTATAGAATACAGACAGAAATTCAACAATGATGTATTTGTCGATATGGTTTGCTATAGAAAGCATGGACACAATGAAGGCGATGATCCTAAATTTACTCAGCCTCAGATGTATGAATCGATTAGTAAACATAAAAATCCAAGAGAAATTTATGTCGAGAGATTAATAGAAAGAGGAGATGTGGATGCAGAGTTGGCGAGTCAGATGGAAAAAGAGTTTTGGGGTGATCTTCAAAAAAGGTTGGATTTGGTCAAACAAAAATCATTACCTTATACCTACCAAGAGCCAGAAAGAGCCTGGAAAAAATTAAAGAAAAACGCTAAGATTACAGATTTGAAATCTGTAAAAACCTCAATTACCAAAAAATCAGTAGATACGATTGTAGACAAACTGATAAACCTACCGGAAGGTTTTAATGCTTTATCCAAAGTAGCTAGACTCCAAAAGAGTTCAAGAAAGCTTATCGATAATAAAAAGATTGATTGGGCTTTTGGTGAATTGATTGCTTATGGATCAATCTTATTAGAAGGAAAGAATGTGAGAATGAGTGGGCAAGATGTAAAAAGAGGAACTTTCTCTCACAGACATGCTGTATTGAGAGACGCGAAGACCTATGAAGAATACAACAGACTTAGTAATGTAGGTGTAGGACAGGGAGAATATATGATATATAATTCTCTTTTATCCGAATTTGCGGTTCTGGGATTTGAATACGGTTATTCATTGGCATCTCCGGATTCATTGGTGATTTGGGAAGCACAATTTGGTGATTTTTATAATGGTGCTCAGACGATTGTCGATCAATATATAAGTGCTGCCGAGAGTAAATGGCAAAGGATGAGTGGATTAGTAATGTTATTACCTCATGGATATGCAGGTCAAGGACCAGAGCATAGTAGTGCTCGTGTTGAACGGTTTTTGCAGTCTTGTGCAGATTTTAATATGATCGTTGCGAATATTACTACACCAGCAAATTTCTTCCACTTATTGAGAAGACAACTTGCACTTCCTTTTAGAAAACCATTGGTAGTCATGTCTCCCAAGTCTTTATTAAGGCATCCAAAGTGTGTATCTGATATAAGTGAACTTATTGGTAAGAATACATTTGTGGAAACGATAGATGATGTGGATGCAGTAGCTTCTAAAGTGAAGCGTTTAATTCTTTGTACAGGAAAAATCTATTACGATCTTCTTGAGAAAAAGGAGAAAGATAACCGAACTGATATTGCTATTGCTAGGATTGAACAGTTGCATCCTTTTCCAGAGGAGGCTGTACAAAAGATGTTGGCAAAATATAAGAAAGGAGATGTAGTATGGGTACAAGAAGAACCCGCTAACATGGGGTACTGGGATTATATATTGAGATATTTGAGAAGAACGCCTATCGAATTAATAGCTAGACCAGCAAGTGCTTCTCCTGCAACAGGGTTTAAAAAAGTGCATGATGATCAACAAGCAGAAATCATAAATATGGCGTTTAAACTATAAGATTATCTTGGTTTGTTAGAAATTTACACAAAATTGGGGTTTGAGCATATTTTAGACCCAAAAGGGTATGATCATATCCTCTTCGTGATTGCATTGTGTGCCGTATATGTGGTCAAGGATTGGAAAAAGGTTCTTGTTTTAGTTACAGCATTTACAATCGGTCATTCTTTAACACTGGCTCTTTCTTCTCTTCGAATTATTTCCATTTCTGCAGATTTGGTGGAGACCTTAATCCCAGTTACAATTGTTTTGACGTGTTGCTTCAATATTCTAAAAGGTAGGACGGAAAATGATCGCAATTATATAAGTTATAGCCTAGCATTGGGGTTCGGTTTTATTCATGGCCTAGGATTTTCAAATTTTTTTAAAGCAATGTTGGGACAGGAGGAAAGTATTACGGGGCCTCTATTTTTCTTTAATATTGGTGTAGAGATTGGTCAAATAATTATAGTAATTCTAACTTTATTCCTCAGTTATGTTGTCGTTGATATATTGAAAGTGAAGCAAAAATATTTCAATTATATTGTGTCTGGATGCATCTTAATCTGGGCGACTAAAATGATCTTTTTTTGATTGACATATAGGATGATCTTCATAAAGTCAAGCTTAGAAAAAATAGAATCAAGTCGAAATCAAATGATATGTATTTTAAATGAAGGTATTCATTGAGCCTATGTAGTTTGATTTGAAATGTTCTTTTTCCCAAAAAAGCCAAAAAAGCTGCCACAAATACCGCCTATGATGTGAGCAAACTGAGAAACATTATCAGAATTTAGGCTCTGAACGACTTCTTTTCCTATAAAAAGTAAAGCAACTAGAATAAATGTTAATGGTATTTGTCCTCCTTTTACATTGGTAAATGAAACGAGTAGAATCAACATGAAAACAATACCGGATGCACCCAATAATCCAGTGTTAAAAAAAGTAATGTTGAGTAAGCCTGTGATTAAAGCAGTAATAATTATCATGATCAGAGTGAACTTTGAACCATACTTTTCTTCTACAATTGGGCCAAGCAATAATATGAATGTCATGTTGCCTAATAAGTGTTCCATGCTTCCATGACCCAATACGTGGGAGAATAAATTAAAAATGGAGACAGGATCAGCTAAATTTACACTATTTCCTACGGCAAAGTACTGGGTAGTTAAATCTTTCGAAACCGTATTTCCAAAAAAAATGGCGCTACATAATAGGGCAAAGGTTAAAATGACGGGTGAATTATATTTGATACTCACGGATATTATTTTAGATGATTTTAAAATCGATTGGGTACTAAAGTAATTGAAAAATCAAATAAAAATGGGAATTAAGGGATAAAGCGTATCAATTAATAGAGGAATGCTACCTAGAATGAACAACTAATGCCATGATTCTAATATGTCACTGTTTAAAGTGCACATTGATTGAGTGATGGAAAATATTAACTAAGGAAGCTATTAAAGTAAGCGATAGTTTTAATAAAAAAGACCCATTTCTTACCGTTTGAAATGAGTCTTTTTAGAATAGAATGAAGCGTTTAATTGCCTCTTTTTTTAACCTTCTTTGTTTTTGTCTTTTTGGTTTTTACTTTCCCATTTTTCCCTTTTTTAACCTTAGCAGATTTTTTAGTTGTTTTAGCGTTTACCTTGCCATTCTTATTTTTCCTTACTTTGGTTGTGGTCTTATTTCTAGTGGCAACCTTTTTACCGTTATTATTGGTTCGAACCCGAGTAACAGTTTTTGATTTTTTCACTACTGTTGAGGAGCTTTTTCTTCTAGGGGTATAAATTTTTCTAGCGTTTACAACTCTACGTGTATGTACGACTCTATAGTTTCTTTTGTAATGAAACCTTTTTCCATGATATACAGTCCAAGATAAAGGCCTCCAAGGTCTCCATGTTCTCGGGTAATGTCTCCATCTAAATGGTGATCTGTAAACCACATAGTTTGGTCGGTATACAAATCGTACGGATGGCCATCCCCATACATTGACTACAATTCTACTAATTTTAGAATCGGCATTTGGTCCTCCTTTGCCTGATGAAGTGCCTTCTTCCTCAAATGCTTCCACAAATACATCTTCTCCATAAAGATACTCGTCTCCAACAATCTGCAGCGTTGCGGACTCGTCACCTGTACGTTCTATTTCAATAACCGCAATGTCCTGAACTTCATCTTCTGAAATTAATGCCTGCAATACAATGGCATGGATGTCATTTTCCATGTTGTCCTCAATTCTGATATAATCGATTTCATCATCATCATTTAGGTCCAAATTATTGACATAGTTGTTTTCACTATTGAGCGCTTCTTCGAATGCTTCGAGATTTGCAGCATTCTTGAACATATCTAAAGCACCCTCCAAACTAAAATTGTCACCTAATAATCCTGTTTTGTCATCTTCTGATTGTGCGAATATTGAGTTGCTACCAAGAAATAAGATGATTGCTAGATTAAAAATTAATAACCGTTTCATATTGATTTTTTTTGTTGTACAGTTGTATGACTCTTTCTTTTGCAAGAGGTTTAATTTGTTTCAAAATAAAATTATATCAACATAAGATATTGAATTAGTTTGTATAATCAAAATTGCCTGGTTGTACGAGGGAGGTAGTCAAGAAATAAATTATCAGATGGGTCTTATCAGTAGGTTATAAGTAAAGAGGCTAAAAACGGGCGTCTTTAACCTCTTTTACGATAAACCAATTACATCGTTGTAAGACTTTTGATAAACTAAGTCCTACGTATTTCTTTATTGGAATGTGATAGTTTCCAATTAACATAGTGACTGGCTACTATAAGTATACCGCCTATTATATTAAGGTAAAAGTGTTCTCCGTGAGTTTCTATTCCTGTAAACAATACAATAAAACCAATTCCTGCAATAGCTATCGGAAGCATGTTTTTGTGAGCAGTCAAGTAGTCTTTGATCAAAATGTATCCTGCGATTAGAATCCCTATTGACATCAACGTCCAGTCAAATATATGATTATGCGTTGATCCTGTAATAATGCCCAATGACAATAGTACGGGAAATGCAGCGCAGTGAAGTGCACAGATACTAGCTGTAGCAGCTCCAGCAAAATCTAAGTTTAATCCGAAAAATTTACTTATCATAATTAACTTAATGAAACAATGTTGCAAATGTAACGTAAGTGAAACATAGTTGCAAGTAGAAAGTTTACTTTTTTTAATTTTATCTTGCTCCTTTCCTGTAGTGGCATACTAGACTGATGTGAAGATGATCATCAGTGCCCACATGTCGAAGGGTATTAAACCCCAAGACCCTAAAATAGATTTGCATGAGTTTATTTCTAAATTCGTGTCTATTGTTGGTTCTTAGATCAAATGCGTAAGCATATCCGTCTTTTTGTTTGTAATGCAGTGAGTTTTTTGCAGTCTTAAGACCCATTTTTCGGTAATCTTCAGGAACACGACTGGCATCTGTGATAATCATATCTTTATCGATCAAAATAAACGTGCTTACACCCATTCTCAAAATAGGGTGAAGATCTGAAATTTCTGACTTCAATGAGGGATTCTTAAAGTTGTCGGAGGAAATGAAAAATAGGCCATACCCACAGTATAACACGACTAAAGCAAAGGCAAATAGACTTCTACGCTTTAAATTATCACTGTCTCCAAATTTTTTGGTGAATTTCTTGTACACGAAAGTCATGTAAATAAAAAGAAGGAAAGCGGTTATTACAGCACCACCAGTAAGAGAAATCCATGGTCCAAGATCATATCTGTTATGGATGAAGGCAGACCCTCGGATTAAAATAAAAAAGGGCAGTACTATAATTAGCACAACCCTTATTATTTTTATTAGGATACCCATTAAAATTACATACCTAATACTTCAGGAGCCATTCCCATATTACTGAATCCTCCATCGTGATATAAATTTTGCATAGTAACCATCTTGGTCAAATCTGAAAACATAGCTACACAATAATCCGCACATGCTTCGGAAGTTGCGTTTCCAAGTGGAGACATTTTGTCTGAGTAGTCAAAAAATTCTTGAAACCCTTTTACTCCACTCCCTGCTGTTGTCATAGTAGGTGATTGTGAGATTGTATTTACTCTTACATTCGCTTTTTTCGCCCAATGGTATCCAAAACTTCTAGCAAAACTCTCTAATAGGGATTTGGATTCAGCCATTTCATTATAGTCAGGAAATACCCGTTGTGCGGCGATATAAGTTAGTGCAAGTATGGAACCCCAATCATTCATAGCATCCATTTTCATTGCTGTCTGCATCAATTTGTGGAATGAAATAGCAGAAATGTCAAATGTCTTTTGCATCCAATCATAGTTGATATTGTCATACTCTCTTTTTTTACGGACATTGAGTGACATACCAATAGAGTGAAGCATGAAATCCATCTTACCTCCTAATATTTCTTGTGATTTTGTCAATAAGTTTTCCAAATCCTCAATACTTGTTGCATCGGCAGGTATTACCTCGGCACCTATTTTTTCTGCAAGTTGTTGAATGCCTCCAAACCTTAGTGCCACAGGCGCATTGGTTAAAGTAATTTTTGCTCCTTGAGCAACACATTTTTCAGCTACTTGCCATGCGATTGATTTTTCATCGAGGGCTCCAAATATGATACCTCTCTTTCCAGCTAATAATCCGTTTGACATGTTTCGTTTTTTAGTTTGGCACAAATGTAATGTATTTTTAAATTTTATCCACTAATGTTAGATGTAGACAGAGATATAGTAGATTATTGATGGCAAATAAATGGGAATCTGTTCAATTTTTTACTTCGCTGTAGAGGGCTTGATAAACTAGAATCGCTTACAATTAGTCAAATAATGCTATCGAATATTCATTTTACCTCCTCTGCAAAAGGTATTTTTCTATTTTTGATTTAATATGTTTTAAAAACTAAATGCGAAAGGATTAGAAAATGAGCAATAAATTAAAAATAGGGGTTGTATTTGGGGGGAAATCACCAGAACATAATATTTCACTCTTGTCAGCTCGAAATGTGATTGACAATATAGATAGGTCCCAATTTGATGTTGTGTTATTAGCGATCGATAAGACTGGGGTATGGCATTATATTGATGGTGAATTACAGCTGAGTAATCCTGGAAATGCACAAACAGTTGCACTTCCAAAGTTTGAAAACACCATTTGTTTAAGTCAAAATTCAGGGGATCATTCTATTATTGATCAAGCCACTGGAGAATGTATTACGAAAATTGATGTCTTATATCCAGTATTGCATGGTGCTTTTGGAGAAGATGGAGCCATTCAAGGCTTGGCCAAAGTAGCAGGATTGCCTTGTGTGGGTTGTGGGATTTTGGGTTCTTCTGCTGGAATGGATAAAGATGTAACCAAAAGGTTGTTGAGAGATTCAGGTATTGGGATTGCGGATTTTATTACATTAAGAAAGGGATACAACGAACATCTGAAGTACGATGAAATAAAACAAAAAATCGGAGGAGAGTTGTTTATTAAGCCCGCAAATTTGGGTTCGTCTGTAGGTGTTTCTTTTGTAGATAATGAAGAAGATTTTATTCAAGCAGTTAAAACAGGCTTCGAATATGACCCCAAGGTGATTGTAGAAGAAAAGATTACGGGGCGTGAAATAGAATGTGCCGTATTGGGTAATGAAAGACCGGAAGCCAGCGTTATAGGTGAAATATTACCTAAAACAGAATGGTATACATTTGAAAACAAATATATCGATGACGATGGAGCGGGCCTAGAGATTCCTGCAAAGTTGACAGAAGAGGAAACGGAACGAGCAAGAACGATTGCAATCGATACCTATATCAATCTGGAATGTTGTGGCCTCACTAGAGTAGATATGTTTTTAAAAACCAATGGAGAGATTATTGTCAATGAGGTAAATACACTTCCTGGTTTTACTCAGATTAGTATGTTCCCAAAATTATGGGAGCATTCAGGCTTAAAATATCAGGCACTGATTACCAAGTTAATACAACTTGCTCTAGATAAATTTGAAAATGAAAATAAGTTAAAAATATAAGGAGATAACTTGTTTGGAAATGCTCTAGATAAAGGAAAAGAATATCTTTTAGGTTGATATATTAAATTTCTTTAATATATTGCAATAACCGAAGGCACTTAAAATAAGACGCGTATGACTAATCGACCCGTTTTAAAAACACAGTTGGATGCTGTAATTCATTTTATCACGAAGATGGATGTAGATATGGTTTCCACCTTACTCAACGACAAGTATACATTTCAAGATTTTTCTAAATCCTTGTTTATTAGGAAATTAGGTGATTTGTTTTGGGAGTTTTCTCAAATGGGAGATTTTCAATTATTGAAAGAGCGGGGAGAATGTTATGGATGCAGCTGTGGAGTTAAAGGATATACCTTTATTGGTAATAAGTCTCGATCATACATTGATATCGTATTCATAGAAAGTGAGGATAACGAAATTCTTGATATTTATGAATGTGGAGAATTCTTTAATAAGGCATCAAAAATTCGAAAGAAAAACCGGCTTTACCTTGATAAGTATGTCGATTTTGAGTTTGAAGATGAAGATGACGACTATTACGAAGATGGAGACGACCAATTTTTGGATGGAGACGATGATATGCCTTTTTAAAGCTTCAAATAAATGGCTTTTTTCATAAACATTTATGTCTAATTTGTCTTAGAATAACACTATCAAAATTTATTGCACTTGAGAAAGACAAGTTTTACAAAATTTCTGGATTCTATGACGGAGACAGAATTGAAAGAAGAGTTGGACAAATTATATACCAAGTACAAGGCGATCAAAGAGTATTATGCCATGGAACTTGGTACATTGGACGACAGGAAAAAACTGTTGGACAAGACCAAAAAAAGCATTAGTAGATTATACGAGCGAAGAAAAACACGATCAAGATTATCAAAAGTCAATGCCTTGCTCAAAGAGATATCCCTAATTTCAATATTTGACCATGAATTGGCGGATGTCTATATTCATCATGTGGAATGTGCCGCAAGTCATATCAATTATTATGGACTTCAAAGAGAAGCAGATGCCAATCATTTAGCCAATAGTTTTAAACGTGCGGTGGATTTGATTACTTCTTCTCAAACCAAGGAAGAAAATGCACCCCGACTAGAAAAAGTGCTTGATCGGCTGCATAGATTTTATGCCTTAACCAATGAACTAGGGGATTATTTGGATGAAAACCTAGTTTAGTGCTTTTGTATAGCACATAACATTGTATTGAAATTTACGTTTAAAAAAAATGACAACTCAAGACCAAACAGTTCGTTCGATAATGAAGATCATCTTCAGTTTACTGTGTGTAGTTTTGGGCTATTATCTTAATCCTTCGGTATTCTTAGGAGAATATTATACTCCAGGACAACCTTATACGGCTCCCCACGAAGATTTTGCAATTTTAAGCTTTCGTTGGATCGCATTGTGCTGTGGTTTTGTTTTATTCATATTGGGCGTTGCGGAGTTATTAAAATTGCTTTTTTGGAGCAAATAGAAATGATCAAACGATCCTATTAGTCATTTCGTCTAACGTTTTTGGGGGTACAGATAAAAAAACTTACGGCTGGGTAAAACTTTTTTAATCTGCATGTTCTCTATTAATTGAAAACAACGAAACTTTGAACGAAGAGCAGACATTACAGCTTTTATTAAAGGAAATACAAGCAGGAGATCGGACAGCTTTAGAAAAATTATCCAAAATTTGGTATCCTTATGTGTATCGATACGCATTGCGATTTACAGGTAAGGTAGAAATGGCTAAGGAGGTAAGTCAATTAACTTTTGTATCCATTACGAAGAATATACATGGACTGAGAGAATTGTCAAGTTTTACACCATGGGTATTTAGGATAGCAGCCAATCAATGTCGAACTTTATTGAGAAAGCAAAAGTTTCATGAACCTCTAGAAGTGATTTATTCACAAAAAGCCAATGAACGGGATCCGTTGCAAATTTTAGAAAGAGATGAAGCAATTCAACGTGTGAGAAAAGCATTGTTGACTATCCCGGAAGAACAGAGAGAAGTAATAATTTTGAAAGAATATGAAGGGTTGAAATTTAGAGAAATTGCTCAAATTTTGAATACATCAGAGAATACAGTAAAGTCGAGAATGTATTATGGGTTAAACGCTCTAAAAAAAACTTTAAAGCTCAATAGAGCACAAATTGATATACATTATGAAAAGCATTGATCCATCGGAAATGAACATCATCGATTATCTATCGGGAGAAATGACTGCGGAGGAATCAAAGAGATTTGAACAGCAGTTGGATGATAATCCATTGTTGAAGCAGCAAGTGGAAGATATGAGATTGGTTAAAGGTCAATTAAAAGTGTGGGGAGACAAGGAGATTCCGTTGCCGGAATTTGAACCAAATGTAGAAGATTCGGCTATTGGGGAATCAAAAGCCAATTTTGGAATACATAGTACTGGGAATCAAAAACGGATACCGTTTCCATCTTGGTTGAAATACGCAGCTTCATTTGTAGGTTTTATTTTATTTCTACAATTTTCTGGATTGAAACTGACACAACAAAATAACACGTTGATGTTGAGCTTTGGCGAACCGGTGATTGAGAATTTAAATAAGCAGACTGTAGATGACATTGTGAATAAAGCCATTGAGAACTATGCTAGCAAGCAAAATAGCCAGTTGGCAGCATTTAAGAATCAAATGAATTCTGATTTGATGAAAATCAATACTGCAGTTACCCAAATTGGTAATCAGAATGAATCTAATATTGCTACATTAGAAAATGTTTTTAATCAGAGTTTGGATCAGCAATACACCATGATTAAAAGTATAGAAGACAACCAACGTCAAGAATTAGAGCATTCATTTACAGGAATGATGGAATTTGTCGAAAATAATAGACTACAAGATCAATATAAAATACAGAATGCATTCAGTGATATAGCGACGGCTATTAATAATCAACAGTATCAGACCAACGCGTTATTAACTTCTATTACAGAAGAAAAACCTGGGCTGAAAAGTTATTAACCACTTTATATTATCCGCGACCACTTATTCACTATGATTATGAAATAGGGAGGTATAGGGTATGAATTTAAACAAAAACAAATGAAACATTTATTAAGCATATTTTTCATCGCAGCGCTTACTACACCAACTATGGCACAAAATTTTGATGAAGATCGAATGCATCGAGATCTTGAGGTTGCCGAAAATGCATTAAAAGTCATTATTTCACCAAGCTCTAAAGATTATCATAGATTTAATTTCAGTTCGAAAGATATTGAAGCGGACTACATAAAAGACTATGGAGTAATCTTTACCGTATCGGGAAGTTCTTTGGCGAAAGTCAAATTAGTAGAAGGAGTCAAAGCCAAAGGAATTAGCAAAGACGAAGATGTGGTGGTCGCTGAAACCATTGAAAATGGACATCAACACTTTATTGAGAATAGTAAGGCATTTTTAGCGGACTATGCTGGAATTATTGGCCAATTGGATGGCAATGACAAAATATCAATCCGTAAAGGAGGATCTAATTTTCCTGGAGGACATGTTATTATCGATGATGCATATTTTGTCAAATCAGGAAAAGAACCTAAAGTGCAAACTATAATGGGGTATAATAATGGTTCAGCAGCTGATAACGAGTTGATAATAGAAGTAGGTGTGGATAAGATCAATGCATTGAGAAAAGGCAATATAAGTAGAGAACAATTTTTTGAAGCAGTGCAGGTTACGGAGAATGTCATGAGCTATGAAAAAGATGCAGATTTAGAAACATTGAGCGCCATGTTCAATAGATTATATAAAAAGGATCTTTCGGATACCTATTACTCTGAACGAATGCCGAAATATAGCAAACTGTCCAATTTTGGAGTTATCGTTAAAATGAAGTTTTATTCTTCATATGAAGACAATAATGTTTTTTCAATGCCTACAATAGGTAAAAAAGGTCTAACACTGGATCAAAGAAACCAACATGTCATGGATCTTCTTCCAAAATTTGAAGCTGATTTCAAAGAAAATTTAGTGAATTACGGAAGGACTTTAAAAAATCTGGATTCAGAAGAAATGTTATTGTTTGAGATCAATATGACTACGTGCAAAGATTGCAAGGACTTTCCTAGATACATGAAGTTCTCTGTGAAGAAATCTACTCTTCATAAGTACAACCGCGGTAAAATTTCTTTAGACGAGGCCATAAAAATGGTCAATGTAGAGAAATTAGCAAAGTAAATCATCTCATAGTATCATACGGTACCAGCAAAAGCAGTTTATTGCATGTGAGTGTAAAATGTGACTCTACTTAGGTAGCACATGCAATAAGCGGCTTTGAAATAAGTGTATTAATTGTATTTTTAGATTCTATATGTTAAAAATACAATTAATGAAATACACACTCTCTCTTTTAATGGTAGCACTTGGATGGAGCATTATATATGCTCAGCAAGATGCACCATTGATCCAAGATTCTAGATTATATGACATTATCCATGATGTATCTCCTGATCGACTTCAGAATGATATCACTCGGTTAGCAAATTTTGGCACAAGACATACTCTTTCTGATACTACATCTTCCACAAGAGGGATTGGTGCAGCTAGAAGATGGATAAAGTCTGAGTTTGATGTCATTTCAAAGAATTGCGGAGGGTGTTTAGAAGTTAGTTTTCAGAGAGGGGAGGTCAAACAAGGAGAATCTAGAAGAATACCCAACGATACATGGATTGTCAATGTACTTGCAATTAAAAGAGGAACAAAATACCCCAATAGATATATCATCATGTCAGGGGATATAGATAGTAGAATTTCAGATCCATTAAATGGTGTAGACGATAGTCCAGGGGCAAATGATAATGCTTCAGGAATGGCAGGAGTGATGGAAGCTGCACGTGTATTGTCAAAATATAACTTCGAAACTAGTATCATTTTTGTAGGGCTTTCTGGTGAGGAGCAAGGACTTTTTGGTGGAAAAATTATGGCTGCCAAAGCTGTCGAAAATGAATGGGATATCATAGGTATATTAAACAACGATATGATTGGAAATATCCATGGTATTGATGGAGTTATTGATAATCGGAGTTTTCGAATTTTCTCAGAAGCCAACAGTCCCAACGAAGATGAACAAAAGAGAATCTGGAAGCGATTCTACGGAGGAGAAGTGGATGGCCCTAGTAGACAACTTGCAAGATATGTTTATGGAACTACGTCACAATATATGCCTGAAATGAACCCAAAAATGATCTATCGATTGGATCGTTTTGGTAGAGGAGGGCATCATAGGCCGTTTAATGATGCAGGGTTTGCAGGAATACGGATCATGGAAACCCATGAAAATTACAATAGGCAGCATCAAGATATAAGAACGGAAAATGGAATTGATTATGGTGATGTATTAGAAGGAGTTGATTTTGATTACTGTGCCAAATTGACTGCAGTGAATGCGATCAACTTGGCCTCCATAGCATGGTCTCCACCTCCCCCTTCAGGTTTAATGATTGGCGGTGCCGTTCAACCTTCTACTAAACTCAAGTGGGATGCTGTAGAAGATGATCACATTTTGGGATATATTGTCCATTGGAGAGATACCACTTCACCTACGTGGGATCACAGCAAATTTGTAGGGAATGTGACTGAGTATACACTTGAGAATATTGTCATCGACAATTATTTGTTTGGGGTGTCCACGGTAAGTAAAAATGGAAATCAAAGTATTGTAGCCTATCCAACTACTTTAATACCAAGACGATAAATGACCTTTTAATTAGACAACTTCAACATAATAAATGAAGAGTGCATAGTTTCAATTATTGAATTAATCTAAATATAGGCCAGATGTTTTACTTTTTCAGACGTAAACTGAAAGAAGCCCTAAGTATTGAAAAGTTGGAACGTTCTGAGTTAAAGGACAAGTATTTTGTCAGAACTATGCAATGGGGTTGGTTGGATGAGAATATGGTTTTTGTAATTGATGATAAAGGAGATGCACCACGAATGATCACAATGGATCCATGGCCCCAACAAATATTTCTGAATGTGGATGGACTCAAAACGATTAAGGAATATGTATTGTGGGTGGCTGACCAATATCCTAAAAATAAGATTCCAATGGAATTGGATGAAACTATTCTAGACACCATGGATGGACTATTGAAAGATGGTGGATTAATAGCTATTAAAGAATGTAAAACTATTTTACCTCTTAAAATCAAAGCGCCTAATTCATTTAAGAAATAGAATATCAGAGCCAAAAAGAATTGGATTAGAAATATTGTTTTTTACCAAGAGTGGGGAGAAAACCTATGAGTGGATACGAGTCACCTTTTGGATATTTTATTATTTGAAATATGATTTTGCCTAGAGCATTTGTGACGACCTTCTGAAAAAGTTCGCAGTTTTTGGTGTTTGGTTTTTCGCCCTTGAACTCTAGCTCGCCATAATTTCCAACTGCTCAGTTTCATTTCTTTTTTCATCAATTGGATTACCTCTTTTTCGGAGATGCCAAATTGAAACTCAATCGCTTCAAAAGTAGTTCTATCTTCCCATGCCATTTCAATAATGCGATTTATATCTCTGTCCGTTAAGCCTTCAATTATTTTTTTTGCCATCTGTATAAATACAAGTTTTAATATGTGATGTTGGAAAAAAGGCCACTCAACAAAGTGAAGTTGAGCGGCCTAATTATTTAAAACGATAAAAAATTACAACGCATGGTTTTTAGACATGAATTAACATTACTGTATTTTTGTAATTCTCTTAGTCAATACATTCGTTCCATCCGTGATGATTAATGCATATATTCCATTTTGTAAATCATCAATATTTAAAGTTGAATTTGATCTGAAGTTTGGAATTGATTTCACCAATTGACCATCAGCATTCACCATGGTCAGCGTTGGGTTATCAAAAATTTCTTCAACAAATTCAATCGTTATTTTATCATTCGCTGGATTTGGATATACCGATGCTTCTGTAGGTGCAATTTCGTTCGTTGAAACAGGAGGTAGTAATACCATGTCTATAACATGTACAACTCCATTGTCCGTCTGAATATCTGCTACTACTACTTCAGAATCGTTGATAAATACCTTGCCGTCTACAATACTTACACCTACATCTGCACCATTAAGTGTAGTTGCACTTGCTCCATCAGATAAATCTGTAGAAAGTACTACTGATCCCAATACATGGTAGAGTAAGATATCAGTTAAATCACCTTGAGGATCTTCTAATAATGCTTCAACAGTTCCTGCAGGAAGTGCTGCAAAAGCATCGTCAGTCGGTGCAAATACTGTAAATGTTCCTTCTCCTTGAAGTGTTTCACTCAATTCTGCAGCTTCAATTGCAGCTTGTAATGTATTGTGTGCATCTGACTGAATGATTACATCCATTACAGTAGAAGGAGCTGGTAATAATACCGCATCAATTATATGGATTAGTCCATTTCCTGTAAAGAAATCTGTAAAAACAATTTGTGCATTGTTGATAAAAACACCATCTGCATTGATCGTAATATCTGCAGTTTCTCCAAGTAGGGTGGTCAACATTTGTCCATCGGACAACTCATCACCAAATGTTCTACCTGCGGTAACGTGATACAACAATGCGTTGGTCAATTTTCCTTCCGGATCTGCAGCTAATGCATCTAAGATATCCGTAGGAAGATTTACAAAAGCTCCATTAGTGGGTGCAAATAAAGTTGTTTTTGTTTCTAGGTCGTTTAAAGCATTAATTAAACCTGTTCCAATTAGTGCATTTGCAAGTACACTGAAATCTGTAGAATTGGCAATAACGGATGCGGTAGTACTTGGAATAAGTATTCCATCTATTACGTGCACTAATCCATTTGTTCCCTCCAAATCAGTTACAGTAATTTGGTTGTCATTTACAAAAGCTCCATTTCCGTTTACGTTGATTAGGTAGTCGAATCCATTGATTGCTGTACCTATTAATCTATCACTCAAATCACCGGATCCTATAGCTCCACTGCTTACATGATATTGAAGAATCGTTGTCAAAGCACCTGAAGGATCTGCTAAAAGCGCATCAATCGTCTCTTGACCCAATTCATTAAACGCCGCATCGTTCGGAGCAAAAATTGTAAAAGGACCGCCTCCTGACAATGTTCCGTCCAATCCTGCTGCAATTATTGCTGCTTCAAGTATTGTATGATCTGGACTATCTTTGATGATGTCAAATACTGATGGTGGAGGAGGTAATAATACCGCGTTAATAACATGTACAACTCCGTTGTCTGCAACTAAATCTGCTACGGTAACTTGTGCTTCATTAATGAATACACCATCCGTATTAATGGTTACCGTTACATCTTTTCCATTGATTGTAGTAATCGTTTGTCCATCAGATAAATCTGTTGATAATGCTGTACCTGCAACTGCATGATACAATAAGATATCAGTCAAAGCACCTGAAGGATCTGCTAAAAGAGCATCAATTGTTTCTTGTCCAAGTGCAGCAAATGCATCATCCGTTGGAGCAAATAATGTAAATGGTCCGGCACCAGATAGTGTTCCTGCCAAATCTGCTGCAATTACAGCTGCTTCTAATGTATTGTGATCTTCTGAATTTACCACGATGTCTACCACGGTGTTTGAAGGTGGAAGTAGTACCGCATCTATAACATGGACTACTCCATTATCAGTTTCTATATCGGCTACAGTGACCTGCGCATCATTAATAAATACACCGTCCATATTAATGGTTACCGTTACATCTTTTCCATTGATTGTAGTAATCGTTTGTCCATCAGACAAATCAGTAGACAATGCTTTGCCGGCAACAGCATGGTACAATAATATATCAGTCAAAGCACCTTGAGGATCTTCAAGTAATGCTTCTACCGTACCTTCAGGAAGTGCAGCAAAAGCATCGTCCGTAGGTGCAAATAAAGTGAAAGGTCCATTTCCTGATAAAGTGCCAGCTAAGTCAGCAGCAATTACAGCAGCTTCTAAAGTAGTGTGGTCTGGGCTATTCACAACGACATCCACAACGGATACTCTTGGTCCAAATTCAACATCATCCCAGAAGTAAGTTTGTTCTCCAGCAGTAGCGCCATCGGTACCAAAATTGAAGAAGATTGATACTTTATCATACGTATTATCCAAATTTATAGCAGCAGTTCCTGGAGCTTCATTGCTGAAGTCAAACTCTATAGTTTCCCATTGCATAGCAACGCTAGTATTCGTTAATGTTTCAACGCTTATTGTTGGATCTGCAGCATCTTCTACTTTTAAGAGGACTGGTGTGCCTGCTGTTGGAGACCACACTCTTACAGTCATTTTAGTTTCGTCTTCAGTAAAAGGAATTGGACTCGCTAATCCATCAACTCCAGCTGTTGTTCCAGCCCAAAGTTCAGCGTTATCTGGTTTTGTTGATTGAACAACCATATTCTCTGCATCCGTAGGATCTTCAACTATCGAAGAAAAGTTGTTTCCAAAATCACCCAATGCATAATTTACATTTTCGTCGTCAAAATTAATTGGTAGGTCAACTTGAGCTGGAGGTAACAATACTGCATTGATTACGTGAACAACTCCGTTAGTTGCAACAACATCAGCAACAGTAACCTGTGCGTCATTGATAAATACACCATCCATATTAATGGTAACCGTTACATCATTACCATTAATGGTAGTTACCATTTGACCATCTGACAAGTCAGTAGATAATGCCGTAGCAGCTACAGCGTGATATAAAAGTATGTCGGTTAGGGCACCTTGAGGATCTGCAAGCAATGCATCCACTGTACCTGCTGGTAATGCAGCGAAGGCATCATCGGTCGGGGCAAAAACAGTAAATGGACCATCTCCAGATAATGTACCATCCAATCCAGCTGCAATTACAGCTGCTTCTAGAGTATTGTGATCTTCTGAATTGACAATAATGTCAACAACTGTTTGCGCTGTAGCAAACACGGAAAACAACATAAAAAAGAGTAAATGTCTAAGTTTCATAAATTATTTTTTTAAGATTTTAAATAATGGGCCTAAGCAAATTGCACTAGTGGCAACATCTACTTATATGCAGTAGAAATCAAAATGGTTGCTTTTTGTTTAATAAAAAATATTATATATTAAACAAAATGGCCTCAAACGCATTGTATTCCTTGAGCTTAGCGCATTTTAAAATTTAATTTTTTTTCAAATTTTAATTTCTGGTTTGACATAAGACAACCTTTTTGAACTGAACTGCATATAAGTTAATGAATACAACTATTAAAATCTTGAACCTAATCACAGAATGTAAAAACGGTAATCGTCTTGCCCACAGGCAACTTTACAATATGTATAAGGTGAAGATGTTTACACTGTGTATGAGATACATGTCATGCAAACAAGATGCAGAAGATATGCTTCAAGAAGGCTGGGTTAAAGTCTTTAGAGAATTACATTCTTACGATACAAAGAAAGGTACTTTTTATGGTTGGATTAGAAGGATATTCGTGAATACAAATCTTGAATTTCTGCGAAAGAAGAGGTTGAAATTTGATGATTTAAATGATCAGTCTCCTGATCGAAGTCTTGCTTACGAAATGGATGTTTTTGCTCAGATGGGTTTACAAGAAGTAGTTAATTTGCTTCAAAGCCTTCCAAATGGTTACAGATCGGTATTTAACCTATATGTCATAGAAGGATATACGCACAGAGAAATAGGTGAAATTTTAAAAATATCACCCAATACTTCCAAGACCCAATTGATGAAAGCCAAACAACTCATGCAATCAAAAGTAAAAATACTTCAAGCTGTTTAACATAAATGAATAACAAAGAAGACATAGAAAAGTATATTAATCAAAAGTTTGATCCAGGTTCAATCAAAAATGAAGGCTGGAATGATCCAAGTGATAAAGTCTGGGAAAATGTTGAGCAAGAGTTGTTCGCAAAAAAAAGATCAAGATTTGGATTTATTCCATTTGTATTGATCAATTTTTTACTCGTTTCTTTACTCTTTACTGGGTACCTATATTTTCAGAATGCAGATTTGAAAAAAGAGATTGTGGAACTGAAATCGTCTGAAAATCTAAAAGTCTTACCTAGCACAACGAAAGAGACAAAGGTTCCTCAAAGTGTTAATCAATCTAATTCAATCAAATTATTGGAAAGTACATCTTCTATATCAACAAATGATGTTAATCAAAACCCAATTTTGTCTTTTCCTCCTAAAAAATATAGTAACTATACCAAATTAAAAAATCAGGATTTTGTCCTAAATAATAGAGGTAAAGTAGAAAAGATCAATAGTGAAACTAATGGAAGGAGTAAGGAGCAATCATTAGCTTCAAATGTAGAAACAGATGTTAGAAAAATACAGAAGACACTACCCAATTTAAATTCAAAGCTTAAACCTTTAGTGTTTCGTAGAAACCGTATCATTCTTTATCCCATAAATACAAAGGATGAACAAACGACTAAACCCAAGCCTTATTTTGCCGTACTACCGATCGTATCGCAAGGAATATTAAACACAAATGGGGTGCAAACATCTGCACTAACAGAATTGATAGATAAGGAATATGGGAATTTTGGAGTTGGTCTTGATATAATATTTTCACAACCTATTTCAAATTCTTTTGATTTTAGTGTAGGTCTTGGAATTGAGTCCACAAGTTATACAACCGAATACGATATAACCTTGCCGTATGACGTATCCCAAGAAATTATTGAGGGAAATTTAGGGTATATTGATTTTGCTCACAGTCTCCCAACTGCTTTTGGAAATACAGAGACTGAATTGAGGTTGAGTAGAACAAGAAATAGTTTGCAATTGGAGGAATCAAATGTCAATTTAGACTTTAACACAAATCATAAATTCTTTTCTGTATCGATACCTATTGGGCTGAATTATCGCTTAGGAAATGAAAAATCATTTTTCAATTTTGGGTTGGTTGCAAGACCGCAATATATTTCATTTGCCTCTTCATCTATTCGATTTGTTCAATCAAATCACTCTGAAATTGATGCTGTCAACAATACGTCTTTCTCTTCTTATTCAGATATTAACAGATTTAATGTAAGTATTGGACTACAAGCAGGATATAATTTTTCAATAACCAACAAAAGTGGATTATTCTTTAACATTACCGCTCAAGGACAGTTAATTAATATGTATTCAGCAAATAATTATTCTACCACTGCTCAAAGATTGGGTGTAACGGTAGGCTACACATACAGTCTCTAAAAAATAATCCACATTAGAGTGAATTGTATGCGCTGGTTCAATCTGTGGATTTTTACTTTAACTTTGCAACGAAATGAAAAGGAAAATTGTACTTGGTGTCGGAGGTTCAAGTGGTTCAATATATGCCAAATTATTAATGGACAAATTGGCTACGATTGAAAATGTACTAGTGGGCGTAGTGATGTCAGAAAACGCGGTGGTCAATTGGGAAATTGAAATAGGGACATTTGATAAAAAAAATTATCCTTTTACTTTTTACGATAAACGAGACTTTATGGCACCTTTTGCATCTGGATCAGCTCGATACGATACCATGATTATTTGTCCATCTTCTATGGGACTTCTTTCGAGAGTAGCTGTTGGGTTGTCCAATGATTTGATGACAAGAGCCGCAGATGTCATTTTGAAAGAAAGAAGAAAATTGATAATTGTGCCTCGTGAAACACCCTACAATTTGATACACTTAGAGAATATGACTGCATTGACAAGGGCAGGGGCCATTATTTGCCCAGCAACTCCATCCTTTTACAGCAATCCCCAATCATTAGAAGAAATTGCCCTTACCGTGGTAGATCGAATTTTGGATCTGGCTGACTTGCCTGTCGATACATATAGATGGAACGATTAAAATCTTGTTCTATCATACCAAGTTGATCTTACCTATTTTGTTTAAATAGCTTTATATTTGTTGCATGATATGGACCTTGAGTGTAATATTTATCACCTTACTTTTGTCTGCTTTTTTCTCAGGCTCTGAAATTGCTTTTGTTTCTGCAAATAAATTGAGTATAGAAGTAATTAGGAATAAGGGGAATAGGAGAGGTCAAATTCTTTCCAATTTCTACGAGAAGCCTAAGGGTTTTTTGAGTACGATGTTGGTTGGGAATAATATTGCCTTGGTCATTTTTACCATCTTCATGACAAAGTTGATAGAACCATGGCTAGAACAATATCTGGGCCCAGGTTCAAATGTCTTACTAGTAGCAGTAACATTGATCATTACTATAGTCGTATTGATTTTTGGTGAGTTTCTACCTAAAACACTATTTAGATTATACGCCAATGAAATTTTATATAGATTCAGTTATGTACTTAGTTTTTTAAAATGGCTACTTATATTTCCGGCATCTCTCATGACTGGCTTGTCAAATATTCTATTGAAATCAATTTTTAAGATTCCGATTGATGAAGTAGAGAATGTGCTTACTAAGATAGACTTAGAGCACTATATTCATGACTCTATTTCTGAAGAAGAAGCAATAGATAAAGAAATATTGACGAATGCGTTAAACCTCAAGCAAGTAAAAGTCAGAGATTGTATGATTCCTAGAAATGAAGTTATACATATTGATAAGAAAGATACAATTGACGATTTGTTGGCCACATTTATAGATGCCAAGTTATCAAGGATTATCGTCAAAGATGGAGATATTGAGAATGTAATTGGCTACATTCATCATCAACAATTACTTGATAATCCTACGGTACTTAGAAAGCTGATCATGCCTATTTCATATGTGCCTGAGGCCATGAATGTTCAAGATTTAATGATGAAATTTATTAAAGAAGGAACGTCTATAGCATGTGTTGTCGATGAATTTGGAGGGACAGCTGGATTAATTACATTAGAAGATATTCTAGAAGAAATATTTGGAGAAATTGAAGATGAACATGATGACGAAGAATACATCGAAGAAATTTTATCTGACAATACCTATCGTTTTTCTGGAAGATTAGAAATCGACTATCTCAATGAGAAGTATGAGAATTTAAATTTTCCCGATGGAGAGTTTCACACACTTTCTGGTTATATTGTAATGACAGCACAAACCATTCCTGAACAAGGAGATGAGTTAGTTTTGAATGGATGCAAGTTTCTATTTGAGGTCGTTTCTGAAACCAAGATAGAAATCCTTCAAGTTCAAGTGTTGGAGGAAAAGGAAGAAAAAGGCCTTTAACGATCAAGCGGATTAACCCAACTTTTATTTTCTATTATTTTCATATATTTACTTTAATCAAATCAAGCGCTCCTTCATGTCTCGATGGTATCAAAAAATAGGTCCTGGAACGCTCATTGCGGCTGCATTTATTGGTCCTGGTACAGTGACGATATGCATGCTTGCAGGGGTGAAACATGGTTTTGACTTGTTATGGGCCATGGTTTTTTCTATCGTTGCTACCATTGTTTTGCAAGAAATGGCCGCAAGAATTGGTTTGGTAACGAATAAAGGTCTTGCTGAAATCATTCGAAACGAGACTACAAAACCACTTCTTAAATTTATAAGTGCAGCGTTGATATTATCTGCGATAGTAATTGGGAATGCAGCCTATGAAGCTGGTAATATTTCAGGAGCCATATTGGGTGTCGAAGCCATGCATGTTGATTTGAATATGAATGGGTTTAATCTATCAAGTCTTTTAATTGGATGTATTGCATTTGTATTGTTGTATATCGGAAAATATAAAATCATTGAGAGAAGCTTAATCTTTCTCGTTCTGATTTTAAGTCTTACTTTTTTTATTGCTGCCATTGCTACCAAACCTTCTATAATTGAGATTTTAAAGGGCATTTTTATTCCATCTTTTCCTGATGACGGAACATTAACTGTAATGGGAATTATTGGAACTACAGTAGTCCCTTATAACTTATTTCTACATGCATCATTGGTCAAAGAAAAATGGGGAGGAAGTGCACACCTCTCAGATGTAAGAAGGGATTTGTACATTTCAATTGGATTGGGAGGATTAGTGTCTATTATGATAATTATTGCGGCTAGTGCTTTACATGAAAGCGGTTTAAGCATTGTCAATGCCTTGGATATGGCAGTGAGTCTGGAAAATGTTTTAGGTCCTGCTGCGCGTTATGTTATTGGATTGGGGTTATTTGCTGCGGGAATTACCTCTGCTATTACTGCCCCTTTAGCTGCGGCGTATGTATGTACTGAATTATTGGGATTAAACAACAATTTGAAGAGTAATGCATTCAGGATAATATGGATGTCGATTCTTGCCATCGGTGTTGTTTTTTCTAGTATAGGATTGAAACCTATTGAAGTAATTAAATATGCCCAATTGACAAATGGGATTTTACTACCTGTCATTGCTGGTTTTTTGTTATGGATTGTAAATAAAAGATCCGTGATGACTCACCACAGAAATAGCAATTGGCAAAATGCGCTTGGGTTACTTATTTTGGCAATTACAATAGCATTAGGGCTAAAAAGCATATTGACTGTAGCTGCTTTTATTTAGAAATATATGGAACAAATACAGTTATAATTTACTTTCCTAAAAACTAAATTCTGAAAGTAGATATTATTTTTGACGTTAAATCACAGTTAAACCAGCTAGGGATGTTTAACATTAAATAGTATTGTTTAGTTTTATCACTTTAACGAATAACTTCTGATGAAGAAAAGAGTAATGTGGATAATTATTGGGGTTATGGCCATTTCGATGATCGGAATAGGTATAATTCAAATGATTTGGTTTGATACAGCAATCGATCAGGATAAAAAGAATTTTGATGATAAGGTTACCATAGCCCTTGGAATAGTAAAAGAGCGATTATTGGAAGACGCTCAAAATGACAATTATGCATACAGAAACATGGAGGAGAGGTTATTTAAACCGAATAAATATTATGATCAATTATACGAGGGAGACAAAACTCCTTTTGAACTAAAGAAGCTTAACAATGATCTAAAGGCGCGAGATATCTTCATATTTCCAGAGACATTTTTAGAGCGTATCGACAAGGATAAATTGGATACGTACATCAATCATGAAATTGATCAGCAGGGAATCAAACTCGATTTTGACTATGGAGTTTATTCTAATGAAGTACAGAGTTTTATAATAATGAATGGGAATTATACGGCTCAAATTACTTCTTCTGGAAATTCAAGTAGCCCCGTTAAAACTGGAAATGAATTGTATAATAGTCCCTATCAGATTTCATTATTTAATTCACCAGTTGCTCCGTCCAGTGGCGATACTGAAAAAGATATTATACCTGGATATTTAAAAATTTACTTCCCTGCAAAAAACCAATATTTATGGAGTGCAGTTATTCCTTCATTGGTGATGAGTATTCTATTTACAGGCTTGGTATTATTTTGTTTTGGTTATGTGATCTATATCGTTTTGCGACAGAAACAGATTTCAGAAATGAAAACGGATTTTATCAATAACATGACTCATGAGTTTAAGACACCCATTGCCACAATTTCTTTGGCTGCGGATTCTATAGGAAGTCCGATGATTTTGGGGAATGACGATAAGGTATTGAGATTTACCAATATCATAAAACAGGAAAATAAGAGGATGTTGGGGCAAGTGGAAAAAGTATTGCAAATGGCGATGCTGGATAAGAAAGATTTTCAGTTGAAATTGAGTAATATAGATGTTCATCAATTGATAGAAGTAGCGGCTGAGCATACGAATCTCAAAATTTTAAAAAGAAATGGTATATTACGGACTGATTTGAAAGCAAATAACCAGGTAATTCAGGCTGACTCCACTCACATTAGTAATATTATTCATAATTTATTGGACAATGCAGAAAAGTATTCGTCTGAAGAAGTTGAAATTACTATTGAGACATTCAACAAAAAGAATGGTATCGTCATCAATATTTCTGATAACGGCATTGGAATGAGCAAAGATCAGGTGAAAAATATTTTTGAAAAATTTTATCGTGCACATACGGGCAATATCCACAATGTAAAGGGATTTGGCCTGGGGCTGAGTTATGTAAAAGCTATCGTCGATGCCCATAATGGCACAATAAATGTTAAGAGTGAATTAGGAAAAGGAAGTACTTTTTCAGTTTACCTACCCCATAAACCAGTATAAAGATCATTAAAACAAACCTTTATTTTTAAAAATGGCATATAGAATATTATTAGTTGAAGACGACCAAAACTTTGGAGATGTATTAAGATCATATCTCGAAATGCATGAATATGACGTCACATTGGCAACCGATGGAGAAGAAGGGTTAAAAGCCTTTAAAAAAGGGGAATATGACTTATGCATTACGGATGTAATGATGCCTAAAAAGGATGGGTTTTCTTTGGCAAGAGACATAAGAGAAGAAAATACAGAAATGCCAATTATTTTCTTGACGGCAAAAACATTGAAAGAAGATGTTCTTGAAGGATTTAAGATTGGTGCGGATGATTACATCACGAAACCATTTAACTCAGAAGAACTTTTGTACAGAGTGATGGCGGTTTTAAAAAGAACGCAAAAAGCTCCTGATCCAAAAGAAGAAATCAAAGAGTTTGAGATCGCAAGCTACCACTTTAATTATCCGCTCAGAATATTAACGTATAATGGTGGAGCTGAGAAAACAAAAGAAAAACTTTCTCCTAAGGAAGCACATTTGCTGAGAATGTTTTGCATGAATAAAAATAATGTTTTACCTCG
This sequence comes from Saprospiraceae bacterium, assembly GCA_029212405.1. Taxonomy (GTDB): domain Bacteria; phylum Bacteroidota; class Bacteroidia; order Chitinophagales; family Saprospiraceae; genus CAJXUU01. The sequence continues at coordinate 175,819 of JARGNR010000001.1, read as the reverse complement.
TTCTGAAGCTTTGAAGAAGATTTGGGGAGAAGACAATTATTTTACTGCTAGAAGTATGGATGTCTTTGTAACAAAACTTAGAAAATATCTTGCGGAGGATTCGGATATTGAAATTGTCAATATTCATGGAAATGGTTTCCGTCTGTTAGTGAAAAGTGAAGTAGAAGACTAAATCAATTTCTAATTGGTTTTTACTTCCAAAATGAAATCAATTATTCCAATTTTGTAAATTATATTCTTTTCTAATGATACCAGAAATAGAAGAGTTGAAAAATGCTGTAGCACTTTCTCCTGAGAATGTGTATCTGAGAATGATGTTGATCCGTAAAATGCAACATCTACCTTATTATCTGGCTGAAGTAGAAGACCAGTTGAATTTATTGTTAAAATATGATCCACGGAATGTAGAAGGCAAGGAATTACTTGCAGGTATATATTTAAAAAAGAATAAAACATCGGCTTGTATTATCATTTTGGAAGACTTGGATCATGCGAATGAACTGTCCACAAACGGAAAAATTATACTTGCAAAGGCGTATTTAAAAGAGGAAAACTTTGAACGAGCCAAAGAATTGTATCAAATGGTTCTTTTAGTTGATCCTGAAGCGAATGATGAAGAATTGGATGGAGCATTCAGGGTGCAAGAAGTGAGAAATACAGAGGCAGTAGATGATGGGTTTTTAGAGAAACCTTCCATGAATTTTTCTGATGTTGGAGGATTAGATGCCATCAAAAAGGAGATTGATTTAAAGATTATAAAGCCCCTCAGTAATCCAGAATTATATGCCGCATATGGCAAAAAAATAGGTGGAGGTATATTGTTATACGGACCTCCAGGATGTGGTAAAACGTATTTAGCAAAAGCTACAGCAGGTGAAATCAATGCCGCATTTATCAATGTCAGTTTGAATGATATATTGGATATGTGGCATGGCAATAGTGAAAAAAATCTACATAACATCTTTGCAAAAGCAAGGCAAAATACGCCTTGTGTCGTGTTTTTTGATGAGATAGATGCCTTGGCTGCAAAAAGATCAGACATGTTGCAATCTGCCGGTAAAAAAGTGATCAATCAATTTTTAAATGAATTGGATGGTATCCAGCACGATAATGAAGGACTTTTGATTATTGGTGCAACCAATACCCCTTGGCATTTGGATTCCGCTTTTAGACGACCGGGTAGATTTGATCGTATCATTTTTGTTCCGCCTCCTGACTTGAAGAGCAAAGAGATTATACTGGAGTTGAAATTAAAAGACAAGCCTTCTGAAAACATTGATTACAAAAAAGTAGCTAAAAAAACAAAGAACTATTCAGGTGCGGACATCAATGCAATAGTAGACATTGCCATAGAATCAAAACTGGAAGAAGCTTTGGAGACGGGTATACCCAAACCAATAACAACCAAAGATTTAGTAAAGGCGATTGAAAAGCACCGTGCATCTACGGTCGATTGGTTTAATACAGCCAAAAATTACGCGACCTTTGCCAATCAATCAGGATTATACAATGATGTATTGAGCTATATTAAGAAAATGTAGTCAAAAATCTGGGATCGTTTACTTATAGCAATTATATTTCTCTATAAATTCTATTTTACAATACGAATCGAACGCACATTAAAAGCTGGATCTAATTGTTTCAAGTGTTACTACAAAAGATTTTATTTCTTCTAATTCCGGATAATTATCAAATTGGTCATATTTAATGGAATGGTTTTCTCCATCTAACCCTTCAAAAGTGATGGTGTCATCGCATCCATCGTAACATTCTCCACACTGGTTCAAGTCAATAGAAAGTAGTGTTTCTAAATTGAACGTTTCATTGATTTCTTGAATTTCAGTCTCTGACAATGCGCGCTCTTTTTCAATATTATCTTCTGGGGTGCAAGGAAAAGACTTAGTATATCGTACCATTTGATCTTCCGTGATTGCAATATTTTGACCAGCAACGCACCATCCGCATACTTGACGAAATGTAATTGATTTAAAAGGTAAGTCATTTCTTTCTCCTTCCGAGTTGTCTGAACAAGAAGCAATTATAAAGACAAATAAGATGATAGCTGAGGCAAACCTATTCATAATGTGTTTTTTATACTGATAGACGAGGACATGTGTTATTTCGTTGGGTAATGGTACAAAGTTTTATGCTTTTTTGCAAAAGATAGAAAAAGCGGTCGTATTTTTTTAGTTGAGTAGAATGTTTGAAATTCCTCAGATTTGAAAACCGATGAACCCAATTTCTGTTTTTGTGTTTGTTTTCATTAACGTTTAAACTTTATTTCAGAGATGATTCGTTTATAGTTTGAGCATGACTTCTTTGGAAAATCAACAATAAAGCTAAATTTGTCCTAGCTTTCACATTTGCTAGAAAAGTTTCAATCTATTTTTACACTTAAATTAAAAAACAAATGAGTAAAGGATATTTTCAGCCTGAAGACCTTAAGAAGTTTCCAAATATAGTAGAGTTTCAAGAAGAAATGGGAGGTAAGTTTTTTGATTGGTATGGTTCTGTTTTTGAGGAAGGAGCATTGACAAAAAGAGAGAAAAATTTAATTGCACTTGCAGTTGCTCATGCCATAAACTGTCCTTATTGCATGGATGCGTATACCAACGGCTGTCTTTCTACAGGGTCTGATGAGGAACAGATGATGGAAGCGGTGCACGTAGCTGCAGCAATTAAAGGAGGTGCAACTCTTGCGAATAGTGTAATGATGATGAATCAGGTGAAAGAAAAATTAATGTAAGCCAAGCATGGGAGTAAAACAAAAGACAAAATCTTTAAAACGAACCAACCATGCACTTTCAGATACCTTTATGCAACTTCAGGTACTGAATGGAAAAGAGATGGTAGATCACAAGTTTGAACAATTCTCGGAGAAGGTCGGGCAACAAATAAAACCAAAGTCAGTTGATATTTTTCAATTGAATATTGGGAAGTTGTGTAATCAGACATGCGCACATTGTCATGTAGATGCAGGGCCAGACCGAAAGGTCGAAAATATGGACCGAGAAACATTAAACAAATGTCTTCAGATTATAAAAGCATATGAGATACCAACTGTAGACATTACAGGTGGAGCCCCAGAAATGAATCCGCATTTTCGTTGGTTTGTAGAAGCATGTACAGAAGCAGGTGCACAGGTTATCGATAGATGCAATTTGACCATCATTAAGGCTAATCCCAAGTATGCGGATTTACCTCAGTTTTTTGCTAAACATAATGTACATATAGTATCCTCCCTTCCTTATTTTACAAAGACAAGAACAGACAATCAAAGAGGGGATGGAGTTTTTGAAGATAGTATTGCCGCTCTGAAAATGCTAAATGAAGTTGGGTATGGGAAAGAAGGAAGCGGGCTTCAACTGGATTTGGTGTTTAACCCTTCTGGAGCATTTTTACCTGGAGATCAAGCCTCATTAGAAGCCGAATTCAAGCGTCAATTAAAACGCAGATTTGATATAGAGTTTAATAGTCTTTTTGCAATTACAAACCTTCCTGTATCTAGATTTCTTGATTATTTGCTAGAATCTGGAAATTATGAGTCTTATATGCATGAATTGGTAGACGCATTTAATCCAAATACTATTGACGGATTGATGTGCAGAAATACATTGAGCGTTTCTTGGGATGGCTATATTTATGACTGTGATTTTAATCAAATGTTGGACTTGAAAGTAGATGCAAACTCCAAGCATATTGATGATTTTGATATGGATGCACTTAATGCCAGATCCATTGTGCTTAATCAACATTGTTATGGGTGCACAGCTGGAGCAGGAAGTAGTTGTGGTGGCGAGATTGTGTAGAGGTTTTTATAAGTTGTTTCGAACCATAAACCCTAGGCAGTGACGCATAGATTTTGTGTTTTTTGGAAAATTCCTAAATTCCTTTGATAGTCCAAAATAATATTGATAGAAAGGAAGGATCGTTATTTTTTCAGAAATTGGAATTAGGTATTTTACTTGTCCAATCAATCCAAAATTTAATTTTGAATTAAAAGGGACTTGATCCTTTTGTAAGCTTTGTGATGTAGGACTGTTTCCTGCAGAAGTGGTGCGTGTGCCCTCTACGGATTCTGAAAGTAACATACCAAGATTTAATCCATATTTAAATTCAAAGAAAGAGCCCAATCGAAACTTCAACGGTAAAATAATAAGAGATACTACATTTTTATATGTTGTAGCTTTGATTGAAGTGCCACCTCCTAACCCTCCAGTTCTTCCTGATACTTCTCCTCCATATCGTTCAAAATTAATAGAAAAATCTATAGGGTCACGAAATATGTAAATATCATTAAAACTAATACCAAATGTTAGATTTGGGTTTGAGTTATATACAGATCTATTATAAGGACGATCATCTTTGCTTGTGTCAAAAAAGCGATTAAGGTTTAATCCAATGTAGCCATCTATACTTTGTGCTTGAGTGTCTTGCACTCCGATCGATAAGATAAAAGTGATTACGAAATAATAAGGTATTTGATTCATAGTAATAGTTAAATAATAACCTATATCTAAATAGATTCATTTATAGTAAAATGATATCGTTCTTATCGTTGCATTTAACGTAAGATATCTAAATCCTTAAGAATTGGACATTTGCATTACATAAATCTTGTGAATTCCTACAAATTAGAAAACAAAATTTCATAATTATCTCTTATACTTAAGAATAATTTAGTAATTAGCAGCTTTTACAAATATATATCTTATGGAGACCAGATTATTTGATTACATAGAAAGACAAAAGGAAAAATTTCCTCAAGAAAAAGCATTTGGAAGAAAGGAAGGAAACGGGTGGAAGTTTTGGAGTACAAGCGATTTGATAGATCAGGCCCATAAATTGGCTTCTGGTTTAATCACTCTTGGTTTTAAGAAAGGAGACAAGATTTCTATGGTCGCCTATAAAAATCGACCAGAATGGTACATCGTAGATTTGGCAACTCAATATTTGGGAATTGTCAACGTGCCTTTATATCCAACGATAAGTGCCAATGAATATGTATATATCCTCAACGATTCCAGCGTGAAAGCTTGTTTTGTAGGTGCAGAGGATTTATGGGATAAAGTAAATGCAGCACAAAATGACCTTCCATTGTTGAGGCACATTTTTACCTTTGACAAAGTGGAAGGAAGACCTTATTTTGAAGATTTGATGAGTGAAGAAAATTTAGATGCTGTTCACAGTTCAAAGAAATCTATTAAACCTAGTGATTTAGCGACTATTATTTATACATCAGGAACAACAGGCAACCCCAAAGGAGTGATGTTGTCTCATAGTAATATTTCTCATGTAGTAGATACAACATTGGAGTCATTTCCATTAAGCCCAGGTGGTAAAGTCCTAAGCTTTTTACCTTTCTGTCATATTTTTGAAAGAGCATGTATATACGGATATTCTGATGCTGGTGTTTCTGTTTATTGTACAGGAACAGATAATCTTGGAGGTGAAGAAGGAGACCTTAAAAATGTTGGACCGGATTTCTTTACTACTGTGCCTAGGTTATTGGAGAAGGTATACGAAAAGATTTACAATAAAGGTCTTGGTTTGACAGGACTAAAGAAAAAACTGTTTTTCTGGGCACTTTCGTTGGCGGATGAACATGAGCATGGAAAGACATTCAGTGGAATGGCGGGTTTTAAGCGAAAAATTGCAGATAAACTAATCTTTTCAAAATGGAGAGAAGCACTTGGAGGCAATATAAAAGGAATAGTAACTGGCGCAGCTCCTTGCCCAGTAAAAATTATCAAGGTGTTTTCTACAGCTGGAATTTCAGTTTTAGAAGGATATGGCCTTACAGAAACTTCCCCAACAATATCGGTCAATAGATTTGATGGTTTTGCAAAAGTGGGAAGTGTAGGTCCAATTATTGATGGTGTAGAATTAATTATTGATGACAGTGATGCAGCCTATGGTGATGGAGAAGGAGAGATTATTGTTCATGGGCCCAATATTATGCAAGGATATTACAATAAGCCAGAGGCGACTGCGGAAGTATTCACAGAAATTGATGGAAAAAGGTGGTTCAAAACTGGAGATATTGGCAAATTGGTAGATGGACCTAAAGGCACACAATACCTCAAAATTACAGACCGTAAAAAAGAGTTATTAAAGACATCTGGAGGGAAATATGTGGCGCCAGCCCCTATTGAAAGTAAATTAAAAGAAGATTTTCTGATTGAACAGGTAATGGTAGTTGGTGATGCGAAGAAGTTTGTGTCTGCATTGATTGTTCCAGCTGAAGAAGCATTAAAAGATTGGTGCCAACACAATGATGTGCCATGGACAAATCTAGAGGAAGTATGCGGTAATGAAAAAGTGACAGCCTGTTATCAAGGATGTATCGAAAATGTAAATCCGAATTTCAGCCATGTAGAGCAAATCAAAAAATTCAAAGTATTGCCCACTACATGGGAAGCAATCCGACCAAACGGAGAGCAAACGGAATTGACTCCAACTATGAAACTAAAGCGTAGAGTAATTAGAGAGAAATATGCCAATGATATAGATAGGATCTATAACGGTTGATTTTATATCTCTGACACCACTTTTGTGAGCACTTCATTCAGCTTTTTGGAGGCGGAATGAGCTACTTCTATGACTTCTTCAATGGTCGTTTCTGTAATTTTTTCAGGAGGATAACACACATTTGAAATAATAGAAACTGCTCCAATTTTTAATCCGGTATGTTTGGCTACGATAACTTCAGGGACGGTGGACATACCTACCATATCCGCTCCTACAATATGAATGAAGTTATATTCTGCAGGAGTTTCCAAACTCGGTCCTTGCAATGCAAAGTAGACACCTTCATGTATCGTGTGGCCCATGTCAGTAGCGATATGATTTATTTTTTCACGAATTCCTACATCATAGGTGTGCAGCATGTCTGGAAATCTTGGTCCAAGTCGTAGGTCGTTATATCCCCTTAGAGGATGATCTGGAATGAAATTTATATGGTCTTTGATAATGACCAAATCTCCTGCCTTATAATTTTCATTGACACTGCCTGATACATTGGTGAACAAGATGTTTTCGATTCCTAGATGTTTAACCACACGAATGGGTATGGTCAGCTCCTTTGTGCTATACCCTTCATAATAATGCCACCTGCCTGCAAGAATCAGGACTTCGGTTCCATTTAATTTTCCACACACTAATTTGCCTCGATGACTCTGAACGGTACTCTGTGGGAAGTGAGGTATAGTTTTGTAATCAATGGTTATGGCATGGGTAAGGTCATCAATTATACTACTCAAACCAGTTCCCGTCATGATGGCAGTAGCTGGATTCCTTCCTTCTATTTGTTTGCGTATATAATTCGCGGATTGCTCTATATTGTTATAAAAAGTTTCTTTTTCCATGGTTTTTTGAATTTATATAATGGATCAGATAGGATACGAAAAAGATGGGGAATGAAGGGCTATTTCAACTCATGGAACAGTTTATACATATACCCGATAAATAAAAAGAAAATTAAAAAGATTGTTATGCCAGGGGTTTCATGTCCAAAATATGCATCTAGTTTTTTACCACCATAAATTCCGATGAAAAAAATGATTGCCATTTGAAAAGCCAGTCCAGCATACTTCATATAACTGGCGCTCTTCTTTTTTACATCTCCTGGTTCTAAAGGCATGATTTAGTTTTTAGTTAAGTGAGATGCTATCACAGCATGGACATCAGAATATACCGTTGGACTTGCCGCTAATATTTCTCTTCCATAAAGATAGTCATCTCCTTCCATAAAATCGGAAACGATTCCTCCAGCCTCTTTCACGATTAAGGCACCTGCAGCTACATCCCAGGCATTCAGCGTAGCTTCATAATACGCGCCCAATCTGCCACAGGCCACATAACACAAATCCAATGCTGCTGAACCAAGCCTCCTCATGCCTCTGGTATGCGTGAGCCAATGTTTCAATATTTTAAAATAGGCATCATAATCGAATTCATTGGAGTAGGGGAAACCTGTAGCGACAAGAATATCATTAAATGGTTTTGAGTTTACGCTAATTTTAGCTCCATTTAAGTATGCACCTTGGTTTTGAATGGCGGTCCATTCTTCTCCGCTATTCACCTCCTTCACTACTCCAAGTATAGTTACACCATGACGCTGCAAAGCAACACTAATTGCAAAATGTGGGACTTTGTTTAGAAAATTAGTGGTACCATCTAATGGATCAATAATCCAGGTATATTCTTTTCCCTTTTGATCTTCAGTATCTTCTTCTGTGATAAATCCTGCCGAAGAGATTAATTTGGATAGACCATTCACCAATTGATGTTCGGCTTCTTTATCAACAAAAGAGACCAATGAATTCATTTCTTTTTCTTCAATGTCATTGGTGGATACTTTGTCCACATGAGATGCTATAAAATCGGATACAGAACGGATTGTAAGCAATGCATCTTGTAAAATCGGATCTATGTCCATTTCTCGTTTATCTATACTCATCGATCAGTTGATAAATGTGAGGAAGGTTTCTTCCAGCTTCATCAAAATCTAGTCCATAGCCAATGACAAATTTAGTTGGTATTTTAAAACACGTATAATCCACTTGCGTTTCAAACTTTTTAGCCTCAGGTTTTTCTAATAAAGTACACACCTTCAGAGATGCAGGATCTTGGGCTTGTACCATCGGTAAATATTGATCTAACGTGAAACCACTGTCTACTATATCTTCCAATATAATGACATGCCTCCCTTTTAATTCTTTTTCATTAGCAATTTTAACATCCAATCTACCTGTACTAGCCAATCCTTTGTACGAAGATACTTTTACGAAATCTACATCACAGGCGATGTCCAAATTTCTAATTAAATCGGCAGCAAACATAAATGCTCCATTGAGAACAATTAAGAATAGTGGATTCTCATTTGCATAGTCGTTCTCAATTTGCTTGGCAACTTCTCTTATCTTATTTTGAATTTCTCGAGCACTGAGATAGAGAACAAAATCCAATGCTCCAATAGTTACTACATCTTTCTTTTCACTAAAATACATCATTTCAAACCATATTTATCTATTAAATAAATCAAAGATGCCATAGCAGCAGCACCCAATTCTAGTTCACGTTTATTAACCACGTCAATTTGATCAATGGTGGTGTGGTGATAGTCAAAATATCGTTGAGAATCAGGTCTTAACCCAATGAGTAAACCTTTTTGACTTTTCAAAGGACTTATATCAGCTCCCGAACCTCCAGTTGTAAAATATAAACCATAGCTTTCTAATAGAGGCAACCATTTGCTCACCTTAGCGTAAAAAGGTTTTAATACTTCTGCATCTGCATCAAAACTAAATCCTCGAGGGACAAACCCGCCGGCATCTGACTCTAAAGCAGCCAAGTGAAACTCACCATTTTCATTCGACACTCTAGCGTATTCTCGACCTCCTGCAAGGCCGTTTTCTTCATTCATAAACATAACACAACGAATCGTATGTTTAGGAGTATAACCAATACCTTTTAAAGAGTGGATCACTTGAAGAGAATGGACACAACCTGCTCCGTCATCGTGGGCTCCACCGCCTACATCCCATGCATCCAAATGTCCTCCTACAACAATAATTTCATCAGGATATTCGCTTCCGGTGATTTCTCCAATAACATTGTATGATATAGCCTCTTCACCTGGAGCACAATTGGTCCATACGCTCATCATTACTTTTTGCTTTTGGAGTAAAGCACTGAGCATATTTGCATCGTTGGTACTGATCGCCAATCCTGGCACCTGTGGAATATCTTCTTTGTAAACGAGTGTACCCGTATGTGGGTAATCATCTTGACGTAATGTCATAGAACGTACTATAGAAGCCAAACCACCATATTCTGCTGCTTTCGAAGCTCCCCAAACTCTTTGATCTACCGCTCCACCATAGGCATTAAATGTTCGGAGTTGAGTAGGATCCATCTGGCGATTGTAAAAAACTATCTTACCTTCAATTCCTTCTCTCCCTAATTTTTCTACCTCATCCAAGCTTTTTACTTCAACAACTTCCGCAAGAATTCCTTCCTCAGGGGTGCCGATTGAATTTCCTAAAGCCAAAGCATTCAATTGTACTTTCTTGCCGTCATATTTGATGTGAACCTGTTCGGGTTTGCCTCGATTCCATTTTTTTACAGAACACGGCTGTAACCACGTTTTGGTGAATCCCATTGTATCCATCATTTGCTTGGTATATTGCACTGCTTTTTCTGCATTGGCACTACCTGCAAGTCGTCCTTTACATTCCGTGGTAAGATGAGTAAGCCAATCATAACATTGAGCTTCAGTCAAGGTATAATTGTGAATATCCTTAATTATAAGTGCATCTTCGTCCTGATTTTGGCAAAATCCAGTCGTAGAAATTGACATAATTAAAATTAGGCTCAAAAAGTATTGTTTCGTCATACTAAAAATATACATTCGTATTTGTTAAATTACCGTACTTAATGTAACAGTAATAAAATTCGTAAAGTTAAAAGGAAAATAGTGAAGTATCTCATATGCAAGAAGTTTAATCCATATTACCGACTAGAAAAATGTGTTTTTATGTTTTTCTTCTTATTGATCTTCGGAATCAGTTCTTCGGTACAGGCTCAAAACAAACCCTTAGATAATTGGGACTTGGAAGTTGTTGGGAAAAAAGCCTTGCAAAGTGAAACGTATTTCGACTTCACAAAACGAGGACCATTCAATAGGACAGGGGCCAGTACATTATTGAGATATGGTATAAAGAAAAATTACGAATTGCAAGTTTCTTGGAATGGGAATAAGGCAGATACGTTTTTTGGTGATATAACCGATCAGTCGACAAGTATAGGACTCAAAGCTTATTTGAATAAGGAGTCAAAATACTTGCCGGGTTTTTCCGTCATTGGAAGTTTTAATTTGACTATGGATCCTTCAAATAATCCATTGATGCCTTCCTTAAATATCTTGTTTAGAAAAGGATTAACCAGCAACTTTAAGATAACCGGTAATTACAATTTTATTATTGATGAGCAAAGTGGAGATTTATCCAATGATTTTGCGGTCAATTTAGATGCTGAATTCACGGAATGGTTAACTGCGTATGCTGGTATCAAAGGAGTCAAAACGTATCCAGTGAAAGAAACAAAAGCATTGTATCAAGAATATGTCGAGTTGGGTATGTTGTTTTGGATAGCGGATGGATTCCGTTTATATCCGTATTATGATATTGGATTAGGAGATGATTCAGATGATATTATAAATATTGGAATTCTATATCATTTTAAATAATAGAATTCTAAATCACTTATAACATTCTATGAGGTTACTCTTCTTCTAGATGACTATTTGTGATGTTCCACAACGTGTCATTGGGGTTGGGATGCACGGAATATTCTTTTCTTTCTTTGGTTACAGGATGGTCAAACGATAGTTCATAAGCGTGCAAATAAATACTTCTGTCTTTATTTTTTCTTCTAGCACCATATTTTACGTCTCCTTTAATTGGACAGCCAATATGTGCCAATTGACATCTAATTTGATGAAAACGCCCTGTTTTTAGTTCAACTTTCAAGATAGTATAGTTGTCTAAATGGGCAACGGTAGAATACGTAAGGACAGCTTTTTTACCATTCTTGTGATTCTCATCAACTACAATAGACTTGTTGTTTTTACCCTTTGACAAGTAGTGCACCAATTCGCCTTTATCTGGAGAAGGAGCTTTTTCCACTATCGCTAAATAGGACTTGGAAATAGTGCCTTCCTTCAATTGTGCGCTGAGATCCTTTGCCGCATTTTGACTCTTTGCAAACAGAGATAAACCGCTTACTGGTCTATCTGTTCGAGTTATAATGTGCAGATTATGTTTACTATACGCCTCAAGAATATTCTTTAGGTTAGAATCTCCAGTCTTATCTGGTACGATAGGAAGGCCAGCAGGTTTTGCAGCTATAATGTATTGATTATTGTGATCAAGAATATAATCGGAAATTGGATGTTTGTCTGTCATGGTGTTAGTCTACTTCTTCATACTCTGTATACTCCCCATCGTCTTCTTCCTTATCCAAATGATTCGAGCCTCTCATTAATGGCTTCTTAGGTTGTGTAAACCTATAAATTCCATAAATGATCGCTACAAGTATTAAGTATTTCATTTAAAATGATTTTGCGCTGTGAAAATCATATTCACAGCGCTTTATTTTTAGCTTATGCCAGCATTCGTACTGGATTTTCAAGCATTCCTCTCAATGTTTGTAAAAACTGTGCTCCAGATGCACCGTCTACTACTCTGTGATCACAACTCAATGTCACTTTCATTATATTACCTACCACAATTTCTCCATTCTTAACGATTGGTTTCTGAATGATAGATCCTACGGCAAGGATACAGGAATCAGGTGAATTTATAATTGCTGTAAATTCTTCGATTCCAAACATTCCAAGATTAGAAATGGTAAAGGTATTTCCAGACATTTCATCCGGTTGCAATTTTTTGTCTTTTGCCTTTCCTGCTAAGGTTCTCACCTCTTGGTTGATGTAAGTCATGGACTTTTGATCTGCATTATTGATCACTGGAACCAATAATCCATCCGGAACAGCAACCGCCACACCAATGTTGATATCTTGGTGAACACGTATGGTGTCGCCCATCCAACTGCTATTAATAGATGGATGTTTTCTAAGTGCCATAGCACACGCTTTTACAACAAAATCATTGAATGACACTCTTATATCATTGGCTTTCAGTTCGTTTCTTGCGTCAATTGATCGACCCATATCGATTTCTACCGTCAAGTAGAAATGAGGAGCAGTAAATTTACTTTCACCCAATCTTCTGGCAATGACCTTTCGCATCTGAGTCACAGGTGTATCTCCATATTGTACTTCAGGATCGAGAGAAATTACAGGGGCACTTGCTGAAGATTGTGCTTGAGCACCTCCATTAGCAATGTATTCTTCAATATCTTTTTTTACGATTCTTCCTCCTTCTCCAGAGCCTTGAACGGATCCTATGTTTATACCAGCTTCTGCCGCCATTGATTTGGCAAGTGGAGATGCCTTTACTCTTCCTTCGTTGTCTGAAGAAGAGGTAGCGGGTGCCGGAGGTGCTGGAGCTGGAGCCGCTGCTTTGGCAGGCTCCGCCTTTGGAGCTTCTTTGGTTGCTTCTGGTGCTGCTTCAGCTGGTGCAGCAGTTGCAGATTGCGCTTCTTTTAATTGCGCTTCGTAATCTTCTCCTTTCTCACCAATAATTGCAATAATCCCATCTACAGGTACAGCGCCTTCTTTTTGTCCAATGTATAACAATGTACCACTTTGGAAACTTTCTAGTTCCATTGTTGCTTTGTCTGTTTCTACCTCTGCCAATACATCCCCTGGTTCAACTTGGTCGCCTACAGATTTAAGCCATCCGACAATATTACCTTCTTCCATGGTGTCACTCAACCGAGGCATTCTTATAATTTCAGCCATATTTTTCTCTTTCAGTTTTCTTTAAGAAGTCAAATTTAAGATTTAGAAGTTAATCAACTAATTGAAATGCCTAGATTTCACAAAATGTTTACATTTTCTATGAAATAGACCATTTTTATGCCTAAATATGAGATCAACCTTCTAGATATTATTCTGTTGTTTGATGTATTCGTACTTTTACCCATCTTAAAAAACAAATAAGAAGATGAAGTTTTCTTCTAAGACATTAGAAAATGCAGTCGAAGCATTAGCTACACTCCCTAGCGTTGGCAGAAAATCTGCATTGCGATTGGCTTTGCATTTGATAAAAGATTCCACTTCTAAATCTGTAAAGATTGCATCTGCCTTGGTGGATCTGGAGAATAATATCAATTACTGTCAGATATGTTTTAATATTTCTGATGCCAATACCTGTGAAATCTGTAAAGAACCTCAACGAAATAAAGAATTGGTATGTGTAGTAGAGTCAGTAAGGGATGTAATGGCCATTGAAGAAACTACCCAATTTAATGGATTGTATCATGTCCTCGGAGGAGTAATCTCTCCTATGGATGGAGTAGGACCTGGGGATTTGACCATCGAAAGTTTAGAAGAACGTGCTAAAACTGGAGAAATAAAAGAACTAATCATGGCCATCAGTCCTACTATTGAAGGCGACACGACCATTTATTATTTATCGAAACAAATGGAGAAATACGATATTGAAATTAGTACCATCGCTCGTGGGGTATCCTTTGGAGGAGAATTGGAGTATGCAGACGAACTTACATTGGGAAGGTCAATTGTGGCAAGGGTCCCGTATTCATCAGAGCACTAGTAGACTTGAATGAAGAAGGATATCAGTATAATTATTGTTAATTACAATGTGCGACACTTCTTAAAACGATGTTTGGAGTCGGTGTATAATTCTAAAACGGAAGAGTTAAGTATAGAAGTGTTTGTGGTTGATAATGCTTCTATTGATGGATCGAATGAAATGGTGCGCTCGGATTTTAAAAATGTCCACCTCATTGCCAATGAAGAGAATGTAGGATTTTCAGTTGCCAATAATCAAGCGATACGAGTTGCACAAGGAAAACATGTGCTCATACTTAATCCAGATACAGTACTCCAAGAAGATACCTTAAGAATTTGCTTTGCATACATGGAGACCCACCAGGAAGTAGGTGCATTGGGTGTCAAAATGATTGATGGATCAGGACACTTCCTTCCAGAATCAAAACGAGCTTTGCCAACGGTATGGAATTCTTTTGCAAAATTAACCGGTTTGGCCGCATTATTTCCTTCATCCAAAATATTTAACGGATATGCACTGGGGCATCTGAGTGAAGATGAAAATCATTCAATTGAAGTTTTGTGTGGTGCATTTATGTTTGTACGAAAATCTGCAATTGATCGAGTGGGAATGTTTGATGAACGGTTCTTTATGTACGGAGAGGATATTGATTGGAGTCGAAGAATTATTGAAGGAGGATTCAAGATTCATTATGTTTCCAATACGGCCATTATTCACTATAAAGGAGAATCGACTAAGAAATCTAGTTTGAGCTATGTAAAGACATTTTATAATGCCATGGCCCTTTATGTTGAAAAACATTATACAGGCAGGAAAGGAAAGTGGTTTGCTAAATTACTGCATTTGGGTATTTCATTACGTGCAATGATTAGTGGTCTGAAGCGACTGGTGATTCAGTTGATCCACCCAATACTAGATGGAATATTGATAGGGATAGCATTAAAGGGCTTTTCCTATCTGTGGGCTGAATTTTATTTTAAAAACCCAAATTATTATGAAGGCAGCAGTATAAACTGGAATATAGGTGGATATGCTCTTATTTGGGCATTTGTATTCTGGTTTATTGGATATTATAAAAAACCATCGATAAGGAAACGATTGATGGGAGTACTATCAGGAGTTGTCTGTATATTGATTTTGTATGCACTATTGCCCGACGAATTCAGATCGAGCCGATTAATCATTTTGGCAGGGACTATGATCAGTCTTATTATTACAAGCGTCACTTCCTTATTAATTAACAGAACGTCAAATACCGAGAAGTCTAAAAATATATTGATTGTAGCCGATGTCGGAATTGCGGCTACCATTCAAGAAGCTATTCAAAAAGCAGGTGTCAAGTCAAACATTCTTGGAATTGTAAATCCTGTGGAAGGAGCTGAGAAAGAATTGGACTATTTGAATGATTTATCTGAGTTGGGACCACTGGCTAAAGTATTAAAAGCAGACGAGATTATTTTCAGTTCTGAAAGCCTACCCATGAAGGAAATCATGAAGCAAATGATGATTCTGGATACGAAGTTGTCGTTTAAAATTGCAGGAGATGACAGTCTAAGTATTTTGGGGAGTAATTCAAAAAATACCTCAGGCGAATTGTACAATGTGAATATTCAGTACAATTTGGCAGATGGATACTATCAACATGTAAAAAGGATATTTGATTTTTCAATGAGTGTCCTCTTATTGATAATAAGTCCGATTTTACTTTTCTTAAATAGTTTTAAATTGGTAATGCTGTATAAGAATATCTTTGCTACGATGTTGGGTATACAAACATGGGTAGGTTATAATGGAGGAATAAAATCGTATCAAAATTTACCGGAGTTAAGTCAAGGTGTTATTCCTATACCCGTGGGCGAGAAGGACGATAATCAAGTAGAAAATATGTATTACGCTAGAGATTATTCGGTATGGAAAGACTTGGAAGTACTCTTTAAAAACTTAAATCGATTGACATCATGAACGATATATCAACAGTGGTGAAAGCCAAAGCCAGGGAGTATTTTGAAAAAATACAATCTATACGACATCATCTGCATGCGCATCCTGAATTGTCCTTCAAAGAAGTAAAAACGGGAAAGTATATTTCAAGTATATTGGATGAGCTTGGGGTGGACTATACGGACGGGTGGTGCGGCACAGGACTTGTGGCCATCATTAAAGGTGAGCAAAAATCATCCAAAGTCATCATGCTTCGGGCAGATATTGATGCATTACCGATCATCGAAAAGAATGAGACGTCTTATACTTCCCAAAATCATGGTGTAATGCATGCGTGTGGTCACGATGTGCATACTTCATGCTTACTCGGAGCGATGCACATCCTAAATGATCTGAAAAGTGAATTCGGAGGGACCATTAAATGTATTTTTCAACCAGGAGAAGAACAATTGCCTGGAGGGGCCAGTGTAATGATCAAAGAAGGCGTATTAGAAAACCCAATCCCAGAGGCAGCAATTGGGCAACATGTTCATCCTCCTTTAGAAGTGGGTAAAATCGGGTATAGATCAGGCATGTATATGGCTTCTGCTGATGAAATCCGAATGACAGTTCGTGGGAAAGGTGGTCATGGTGCCTTACCCCATAATTGTATTGACACCGTTTTGATGAGTGCCAGGATTTTGACGGCACTGCAAGATGTGATTGCCCGAAATATGAATCCTAATATTCCAGGGGTGTTGAGCTTTGGAAAGATTAATAGTGAAGGGGGTGCGACGAATATCATTCCAGATGTGGTAAAAATAGAAGGTACGTTCCGTACAATGGACGAGGAATGGCGGATGGAAGCTCATAAATTGATCACCCGTATTGCTGAAAAAACGGCAGAGAGTATGGGAGGAAGTTGTGAGGTCGATATCTTAGTAGGTTATCCATGCTTGATCAATGAGCCGTTGTTGACAGACCGTGTCCGAACGGCTATGGTGGCTTACATGGGCGAATCTAATGTAGTAGAATTGCCCATTCGTTTGACGGCGGAGGATTTCTCTTATTATTCACAGCAAGTGGATTCTTGTTTTTATCGTTTGGGCACTGGAAATAGTGAGCTTGGGATTACATCACCGGTTCACACTCCTACTTTTGATATCGATGAACGGGCATTGGAGATTGGTGCGGGGTTGATGGCGTATTTGGCGATGGACGAGTTGGGGGGTGGAAAATAGACTTGGGTAGTCAGCATTTACAAAAGGAACTAAAAACTCAAACCATTTTTTGACAATATAAGTGGTAGCATTAAGAAAGGAGGAGCGAAAAAAAGTAAACAATTATGTGAAGCCATATCAGATGGATGTTTTGTAAAAGATACACGGGTACAAATGCATACTAAATTTAGAAATATAAGTTTTACGAATGCGGCAACTTCAATGGCGGTAACCGCTGGTATACTTCTATCTCCAAGTGTCATGGCAGTTCCCATCCAAGATGTACAGTTACTGGATTATGCTGTAGCTCATACAACTGTGAATGCAGGGTATGGATTAACAGCAAATGCAGATTCCGATCGTAGCATCGAGAATGATATTTATTTGGGCTTACTTGACAAAGATCCATACACCTCAGATCAACAAAGAGCAAGAGACGAATATGAGATCAATGATATAGATTGGAATGAGGTTGTATTTGAAGAGTTTGAGGCTGATGTGGAAAGTGAAGAAAGTGAGTCGATAATCAAAATGGCCCTCCATAGCGAGTGGATCCAACAAAAAGGGTATCACGTCGATGCTATCGTCCAACTGCATCTCCCAGAGCAGAATATCCATGGGCCGTTCAGAATCACCTCTATAAAGCATATCATTCCTCAAAAGCGTCCATCTGCGGCTGATGAAGAGGAAAGCGAACTAGGAGATAATTATACCTTTAAGCCAGTAACGGCCTTATTTAGTCATATCTCCGATGCGATATGTACCCTAGAATTTGACCATGGAGAATCAATAGGAGTGACGTATCCACATCCAATATACTCTGTGACCCAAGGCGATTGGAAGGCAGCGGGAGAATTGACCATAGGTGAGGACGTATTGACACAGACAGGGACAGCGACAGTTGTAAGAAACACAAAGAAAGAAGGGAGAGAGAGGGTATACAATCTAGAGGTCAAAGATCTGCATAACTTTCTAGTCGGAGAAAGAGGAATGGTGGTGCACAATGCCTATAAGAAAGAGGATGTGAAGAATTGGATGGATGATGCAGAATTTCTAGAACGACTTCCAAAAAGTAACCCTGCAAGATCTGCTATTGCTGAGTTGAAGAAGATGAAGGCGGATGATGTAGATTTGTTCGATCAGTTCATGGATGACTTTGAGTTTATTCCTTTGGAATTGGGGGAAGGTGGGGTGAAGGCGTGGAAGATAGCGAAGAAGGCCGGAAGTTCTTTAGCAAAGAATATTGATGCACTTGCTAAAATAGACTTTCTGAAAGGTAAGGGGTTTAGTAATGCAAATTTAAGCTTGTTAGTAAAAGTAGATGATATAAAAGTTCTAAGTTTTGCAGATGGGTTTGCAACTAGAAATATAGACGAAGCTATAATAATGGAACACCATTTTAAGATGATGAAAATTAAAGCATTCTCTAGCTTAGATGAGTTTTCTAAATTCCAGGATGATATTAATTCCTTAATATCTTTACAAAAACCTAATGGTGAATATTTGCTAGAAAATGCAGAAGGAGTTTTGAATAAAGTTAAATCAATGAATATTGATGGAGGGAATCCTTTCGAAATTGGAGGACATGATTTTGAAATAGAGTGGGCTTTGTCTATGGCTAAAAAAGATGAAAAAGTGCTATTGGATGCTCCCAATTCGCCAGACGTATTAACTAGTACTGGGCCAGCCCCAAGTGGATATCAATGTAAAAAAGTAAATTCTACAAATATTAACAAAACTGGGGGGTTAGCAATAGAAGCGGTTAAACAAATAAAACCTAATGGTGATGAAGCACCTCCCATAGGGTATTTAAGGAAAATTGTGATTAAAATATATAATCAAGATAATGCTGTAATAAATTATACAGAGGAACAACTAGAAACTTATTTTAGAAACTATAATAAAGATGGACCAGCTAATTTTCAAGGATATTGGGTACAAGGCCAACTTAATGGGTTAGATGAGTTTTTAATAATAAATAATAATGGTTTGAATAAAATTTCAGGAAATAAAATTGACTTGTGAAAAAAAACTACTGGAGTATTGCACAATCTAGGGCTATTTTTAATTATCGTATAAACGAGGAGGATTATGATATTGATGTTTATATTAATCTGATGAAAAGAGTAATAGCTAGTGGTAGGAAATATGAGATTTTTAAGATATTAGATATAACAGGTACAAAAGATGTAGGGGATGAGTATATAGAAATGTGGCTAGATTTTATAAGGAGGAATGATTTTGATAATTCTAATTTTAAGGAAAAATTGAAAGGAGATGCCTTTGTTACGGCTTGTCATTTTTCATTTGTGAATAAAATGATTGATTATAATGCCTGTGTAAAGATGGCTTATTATGATGCTAAAGGAGAAATAAAGCTAGATACAGTATTTACGAATGATGTGTTTTATCCACTTCTTAATCAAGATAGAGTACATCTATATCATAAAAATGAAATAGGTTGTAATGAGCCACTAGAAGTAAGATTGGAGATTCGATATGGAAAATATCTTGAATTAAGTATAGATACAGGACTTGGAATTTGGTATCCTTATTTTATGCCTGATATTGAAAAATCAGAATGGAATACTATTGACTTTTTTATAGATGAATCTGGGTGGATGGATAATACAGAAATGTTCACTTTGAATACTATAAGGCTATTATCTTTTGATCAAGAAATACGCGATTTTATTTTTGCAAATAAAGGAAAAGAGACCAATAGGAGAATAGATTTTTTGACAAGTGCAAATGATAATATAGCTTTATTAAGAAATTACATTTAAAACACAGTATTTCAATGGGTGCTGCTACTAAATGTTTCGTGAGCATGCAAAGTGAATTTGAAGTAGACGATTGAAATTTTATCTTTTCTAGTAGAATCTTTTAAATAGTTTAAATCAAGTGCAAAACCAACTTCGGTAAACTATTCCAAAAATGTAGTTATTAATAAAGATCAGTATTTACTAAAAGTGAGGAAGGTTTAATCAAAAAAGTGGTGAAATAATTACTCAAGTATAGGAAATGGCAAAGAGTAAGTCAATTTGTTAAGTGGCTTTTCTAAGCGAATAGATTCAAATAAAGAAAAATTCATTTTTGAGTCATAGCCTTAAATTTAAAAAAGATACTTCTAAACCTTTTAACCTGAGTTCGATTATTCTAGCGCATATAGGTCTATGATAATCAAACACAATTCAATAATAAATTATAGTGTATTCGACTTTTACTTCGTAAAACCCAAAGAATTTCACAATATCCATCCCTCTTACACCTAAATAAATTGCCTTGTCTATTGGGCTTTCTTTGGATTCTATTTTGCAATAATAATCGAACTCTAGTTTTTAGAATATGTTTTATTAGTATCTTGTACTAATGTCTAAATTTAGTTTTTTAAAATTACAAAAAACAACGTTCATCCTACCATTGATGCTATTGTGCTGGGTAATGTGTATGGTGCAAGTAATGGCTTTGCCCTTTTATGATAATGTTGGGGTAGATATCAAAATTGAGGACAAGTCCAAATTATCTTTTTTGACACATACCTCCGATGCGATATGTACCCTAGAATTTGACCATGGAGAATCAATAGGAGTGACGTATCCACATCCAATATACTCTGTGACCCAAGGCGATTGGAAGGCAGCGGGAGAATTGACCATAGGTGAGGACGTATTGACACAGACAGGGACAGCGACAGTTGTAAGAAACACAAAGAAAGAAGGGAGAGAGAGGGTATACAATCTAGAGGTCAAAGATCTGCATAACTTTCTAGTCGGAGAAAGAGGAATGGTGGTGCACAATGCCTATAAGAAAGAGGATGTGAAGAATTGGATGGATGATGCAGAATTTCTAGAACGACTTCCAAAAAGTAACCCTGCAAGATCTGCTATTGCTGAGTTGAAGAAGATGAAGGCGGATGATGTAGATTTGTTCGATCAGTTCATGGATGACTTTGAGTGGATTCCTTTGGAATTGGGGGAAGGTGGGGTGAAGGCGTGGAAGGCATTGAAAAATGCACCATATTTGATAAGAACTAATACTGATATATTAGAAAAGGGTCTAGAATTATTTGCCAAGGGATTTACAAAGGTAGACTTAGAGTTAGCATCATCAATCATTATCAAATTTAAAACTAAATTCCCTAATGTAACAGATCTTGATTATGTCAAGTTTTCAGGATATTTATTAGAAGCAAGAAAACATAGTAATGATTTTAGTTCATTAGGAATTAATACAGATGTTTTTAGTCAAATGTATAAGGCAATATCATCCCCAAATTTTAAATTTCCAGATAGTGATAAGACATCACAGTATCTTAAAGAAATGGCGATAAAGATGCAGCCCTCAAATAGTCCACCGAATCCTGGTTTTTTGGAACAACTTAATGAAGCCATCAAAATTTTAGAAGAAGGTGGAGATGTAATACTAGAGAAGGGACATATTAATGGAATAGAATTTTCCATTGATATAATTGAAAAAATAGAAAAGAAGGCTATTCACTTTAAGTCACCAGTAGGATCATCACCATCCCTATTGACGGATAAAATTAAGGAAGCTGCGAAGCAATTTAGAGATGAATTTGAACCTGCGCCTTCTGGTTACATTCGAATAGCTAAAGTGAAAATATTGGATTTAAGTCAATCAGATTTTGGTAAGTCAGCTTTAGAATTGAAAGTAAGACTACAAAACTATATAAATGCAAATGGTAATGTAAACAAGTTGATTGATGACTTTCATAGGTTGCATGAGATACAAATAGTTAATGAATTTGGATTACATCGTTTCAAAGTTGAAAATACTGTAGTTTCTATAATACAATAAAGAAAAGGATATGCACTGGATAGACTTTATTTCTAACAATCAATCATTTAAATATGAGATAGAAATTCCTGTAACGTCGGTAGATTTCAAGGATAAAATATTAGATTTTGATGAGAATATACTAAGATTAGGGAAACTTTATGGTATACTTTTTTTTGAAAAAATAAAGTTTGTGGACTATAATAATTTTATTGCAAAATATTTGGAAGAACGGAGAAAATGCTTTATTTCAAATAAAAGTTATTACTTGAAATTATTAGACTTATTTCAATGGGAGTATTTTTTATCAAATGATTTGAATAAGCATAGACGGATATTAATTCCTGAATTGAATGCTGAAAACAGTGAAACAAAAATGGTCAGTTCTAACTTAGAACTTGTAGATATTGATTATTTAAGAGCCATCGAGTATACAGAAATTAACGTTGATTTTTTTTGGTCTGATAGGTTGCAGATATCTTTTTCATCAAATAGTAACATTTGGTTTGATGAAATTTTTCGTACAAAAAAGAATAATGAAGTGGGTTATACTTTACTTGATATTCCTTTAAATAATAGAGTTGTTTCGTATCAAATAACACCGAGATTTAACAGTTTTTTTAGGGGTGTAAAAAAAACTGTGGATAGTTTAGGGGGAAAAATAACGCTTTATGACCATGTAAATCAAGTAAGGAGTGATGGCATTTTACTAGATGGTAAAATTATCTACCAAGAAGATATAGATGAAGGAAGGGTTAAACTTCCTGAATTTAACCACTCAGATTAAATCTACTATATTATATCGGTTATATGAACATCTACGAATATTTAGAGATATTGCCTTTCAAAAAGTAACAAAGGTTTTAAACCATTTTTTGACAAGATAAGCGGTAGCATTAAGAAAGGAGGAGCGAAAAAAAGTAAACAATTATGTGAAGCCATATCAGATGGATGTTTTGTAAAAGATACACGGGTACAAATGCATACTAAATTTAGAAATATAAGTTTTACGAATGCGGCAACTTCAATGGCGGTAACCGCTGGTATACTTCTATCTCCAAGTGTCATGGCAGTTCCCATCCAAGATGTACAGTTACTGGATTATGCTGTAGCTCATCCGCTGAAATAATTGTTGTTTATTGCAACTAAATATAGTTACATTTGTGTTGTGTCTAAGAAAGATAAATTAATAGTCAGGTTCTTAAGTATGCCATCCGACTTTCATTATAATGAGATGGTAAGGCTACTTGGATACTTTGGTTTTGTTGAAGTTAAGAAAGGAAAGAAATCAGGATCGAGAGTTAAATTTACGAATGAAGAAGGCGTTGCGATATATATGCATAAACCTCATCCAACAGGGATTTTAAAGAGATATCAATTAAAGCAAGTCAAAGAAATATTAGGCTTATGAAACATTTAGAATACAAAGGTTACACAGGTACAATTGAATATAGTAAAGAAGATGAATTGCTTTTTGGAAAAGTGATAGGAATTAAAAGTCTATTGTCTTATGAAGGCTCTACAGGAACAGAATTAGAAGCTGATTTTAAAGGTGTAATTGATGAATATTTAAGGGATTGTAAAGAATCAGATATTAAACCAGAGAAGCCTTTTAAAGGCAGTTTTAATATTCGTATTTCATCAGAGTTACATCGAGATGCAGCTATTAAGGCAATGGAATTAAATACCTCATTAAATGGTTTTGTATCAGAATCAATAAGAGCAAGGTTGCTCAAGGAGCATAGTTAAATAGGCAGCCTACTCCCTACGGTCGTAAAAGATTGTTTCATTGATCTGCTTGACTCAAAATCAATCGCAAAGATCAAAGGCCACCCGCAAGCAGAGAAGCGGTGTTCGTCGGGTTCCCTTGCATCATATATCCTGCCAGAGCACTTCGTTGGCTCACGTCACTGCTGTCGCAGAGACTTGTCATGATATATGACGACTGCGGTCAGCTCCTCACAGTAGTTCCCAATTCCGGATAATAACATTGATGAGAATTGTGATGGAGAAATACTTACTGCATCAGTGAATATAGAAGTTGAATTGCCGCTTATTTATCCCAACCCTGCATACAACAGAATATTTATAGAAAATATTGATATGTTGAATTTTACTATTGAGATCATAGATTTTTTGGGAAAGTTCACTCAAAAAGTTGAAGATTCAAACGTCGATATATCAAGTTTGAATTCAGGTATATACTTTATGAAATTTAGGAATAATGCATCTGGGGAAATAAGGATTGAAAAATTTATTAAGCAATAAAAATTCGACTTTTACTTATACGATTTACTTGTTGGATGGTATGTATTTTAGGGGTGTTCATAAAAAGCTAATTCCCTTAAATAACGACTATTTTCGCATGTTACTTCTGAAAAGAATACCCCATTTTTAGTGCTTTTTACGCAAAAAAACAGGGTAATCTATTTTTCAACTCATTTGGTCATCGTTATGACGGGCGTTTCCTCCCTTCACTAACGTAGCCTGTTTCGTAAGACGGGACAAGCAGCGTCAGCGCAGTGCGGCCAAATAGCTAATAAAAGAAGGAACTCCGCTAAGGCGGAGCAGGCATCATTAGTGATAGGCGGAAAATTCTATTTTCTTACTCTCAAAAAATTCGGATTAAAGATTGATTTTTCAAAAGAAATGTATTGATTTACAGGAATGTATACTTTCAAACAATCATTTACTTTCCTCAAACACTTTTGAGTTTTTAACAGAAAATAGGAGTCCAAAATACTAAACTGAATAAGGCCATTTTTTGCCCTCGTTTATTTTCAAGCTCCTCAGTTGTCCTCAAAGGGTATAATCCTGTTATTTCTGAATTCCCCTAATTTATTTTTTAATGTAGAATTGTATTTTCTACTTACATCAACAATTTTGTCTGCAATAACCAACTAGACTACTGCACATCATCCCCTCGCAATATCCGAAACCGTTTCCTAGACTCAATCGCAAATGTACTCCCAGAAAAATCCAAGAAAAGCTTTTCGTACAAATCTTTAGCCTTTTCTGGCTTGAGCAATACCTTCTCGTACAATTCAGCCAATTCAAATAAAGCATTGTCGGCCCTTATTTCTTCGGGATAATTGACAATGATCGTGTCATAAGCAGCAATGGCCTCATCGTATTTCTTTTGTCTTTTGAAGATGTTGGCTTTGTTGTATAAAATATCATCTTCCAAGCCATGCTCCGGGAATAATATTAAGATAGAGTCCATCTTGTCAAATGCTTCGTCAAATCTATTTTGAAAAATCAACTGGTCAGAGATGGCAAACATTCTGAGAGGCACATCAGTTGTATCCAATCCTAGGTTGTCCATAATAAAGACCGAACGATCAATGGCATCATTAGAGATGAGCTTGGAGGTGGCTGTTTTGAGGATGTCAAATTGCTCTTGGGCCCACTCAAAATCTCCTCGGTAATACGATAGCATGGCGTTACGGAATCTAGCCCGTTCACCCAATACTCCTTCTTTCATGTCTTTATCTACCTGACTATACAATAAGGTAGACTCCCAAACATCTCCTTGCATCAAGAGATAATCGGCCAAGTTCAATTTTGCATTGGCTACAATGTATTTGTCTACACCAGCAAATCCAATCAATTCTTGGAGGATAAATATGGCGGTATCCAGATCATTGAGGTACAATGCTTCAAAATCGGCCAATTCAGACATCAATAAGGCAGTTTGACGATTGCGACCAAATTCATCAAGGAAAGAATTGTACTCCGATTTCAGACTCACTAAGTCTTCTTTCGTGTAATCGTAATTTCCTGTTATTTTTTTCTTCTTTGAATTCAATAAGCCTCGTTTTGCATCTAGATAATAACTGGAGTTTTCTCCTTTAGTATCGGTTACATATTGATAGGCTTGGATGGCTACATCATATGCTTTGTCATTATAAGCTATGTCGGCAATTTCAAAAACTCTTCCTCCATTCTCATCATTTCTTCGATCTACACTTCTGGCTTGTCTGAATGCTTTTTTATACTCTTTCCGATGGATGAAAGTCCAAGCTAATATCTCATTATAAAGATCTTCCGTGTCATCTTCCTGAATACGTTCATACAATTGCTTCTGCAATTCAACATAGCCTTCATCCTCTAAATAACGTTGAAATGTATTGATCAAATTATTGATGTTGTTTCTAAATCGAGCTACACTATTGAGGTAGGCTTCGATCATCTTTTCTGTATCTCCCTTTCTATGGTAAAGACCAGCAAGATTATAAGAAAAGGTATTGGGTCGATCGATTAACTTTTCTCCTTTTTCAAATACTTCGATGGCCAAATCGTATTTGGCTAGCGTTGTGAAAGAACTTCCAATTCTACTAATGAGGCCTACATCAGGCTCCATATTCTCAATCGCTCTTTTGTATTGTTTTTCTGCGTTCTCAGTGTCAAATTGTTTTTCGTACAAATTGCCATACGTAACATACAACTGAACATCATTGGGTCTGTTTTTGATTTGATTTTTAATCCCCTTTTCCGCTTCTTCATATTCTTCAATAGCAATCAAAGACTCAATATAGCGATTGAAATAATAATCGTTTTTACCTGTTTTATTAAACAGCTTCAAATACATACTGGCTGCTTTTTCATACTCACCAGATTGATAATATTGATGAGCGAGTCTGGAGTCTTGAGCGGTCAAGCCAAAAGAAATTACAGCAATGAAAAGAATAAGAAATATTCTCATATAGATATATTGAATCGTATTAGTTGAGTTGACTAAATTCATAGAAATAGAATTTGCAATGCTAAAAGTACTAAAATGACTCAAATTCTGCTTGAAATAAGCCATTCGTTTGCAAAACGTTATATCTTGACAGTTTGTTTCATGAAAAGTGACATTTAGAGTCTGATAACGTTTTATACTTAGATGAGAGTAATTTTCTTTATACTTCTATTGTACAGTTTACCGATAACTTTACCAGGTCAGTACTTCTTGGAATTACATACGGAATTTAATGATTCCTTTCGATCGTGGGAAATACTAATGGAAATGGACTCTCTCGAAATAGATGGAGAATTGGAATTGGTGTGGGGTATAGGTAATGATTTTACAGAGTGGCGATACCAGATTGAGGATTTTGAAGGCACAATCAAACAAACGTATAAAAATAATCCATCGTTTTGGGAGCTGCGGTCCGATGAGTTGTCGGTAAGCATAAAACAGGTTTGGCCTGGTGATCCTACCGAGTGGAAAATTTCAACCAAAGAACGGTCATTTACCATAAAGACCTTGTATGGTAATCGATTAGATGAATGGATATTGAAAGAAAGAGAATATGGAGAACTGGTTTTGTATTCTGAACATCCTACAGATCCAAGAGATTGGATAATTACGGATTATATGATAGAAACCATTACACTCGAGGAGAGAATGGCTGCTATCTTTATCGCTTTATATTCAAGTACACCGCGCCTGTGATGAATGTGTTAAAGGCCTAATGCGTCAATCAATTGTTGTGCGTGTTCTTTTGTTTTTACCTTATCAATGATGGCTATAATTTCTCCTTTTTCATCAATAACAGTGGTGGTACGGTACACCCCAACAATCTCCCTTCCCATGAATTTTTTTGGTCCCCAATAACCAAATGTATTGATCATTTCCTTTTCGGTATCTGCCAACAATGAAAATTGGAATTCATATTTGTCAATGAATTTTTGGTGCTTTTTTTCTTTATCTGGACTTACACCATAGATTTCATATCCATGTTTCTTGAAAATTTTAAAATTATCTCTTAGACTGCAAGCTTCTTTTGTACATCCAGGTGAATCATCTTTTGGATAGAAAAACAAAATATATTTTTTGCCTAGTAGAGACTCTCTTGATACGATTTCGCCTTTTTCATTCGGTAAAGAAAAATGAGGAACTGCATCACCGACTTTTAACTTTTCCACTTGTGTATTTGTATTTGACATCTTCTTAATTATTGTTTAGCTTAATAAACGCTATTGTTAAACAGATTTTTGGCTAATTTGTTTAGAAGGACGGGTGTTGACTCCTAATTAACTATGTACCTATACATCGAATCTTTAATAGAAAAAGTTATAAAACGGTATTTTAGGTAATTTTCAAATGATAAAAAAAGCTACTATGATTCACATTAAAAAGAATGTATATACAAAAAGAACTCATTGTTAACCCTTAATATCTTATCATAAACTATACATATATCCTACCCCATTTTTGATGGGTAAAAATGGTATAAATAACACATTATAAAAATTTCTGATGGCATCATATTGGCATTTGAGTGGATGTTGATTTGAACTTGAATTTTCTATGTACATGAATTCACTCAATTAATTCAAATAGATTTTCAAGGAATCAATTCAACAGCAATAATAAATTTTTGGAAGGATCGAACTCAAGCTTTCTGACCAAATTAAAACCAAAACTCAATGATTCGACATGAAGACGAGAGTCGTCAACTAGATGCTAGGTTGATGTTGGCGTGCTCAATGTTAGTGGTATTACTCTTTTTTATGTTTTCTTCCTTTAGATAGGTAAAGAGAAAACAACTTTGAAAGGAAAACCGAAGGCTATGAATTTAGTTTTCGGTTTTTTTTGTTTTGATTTTCAACTTGTTTATTATTTCATTAAATATTGCTATTTATGTTTTGCCTAGTTATTAAATCAGGAATTTCAATCTGTTATGAAAATTGTGTGAGATGAATCCAGTACCAATAATGAGTAGTTGTCAGAATAACTAAGACTCTAATAAATAAAAGTAGTCAAGGTTGAAACGGGCAGATAAAAGAAACGGTGATAGTATTTAGAAAAGCGATAGAAGCACATGGAATCAAATTATGTCTTATTAATTTTTCAATATTAATTAAACCTTATTAATTATCAATCGTACATTAGCTTTTTGTACAAACGATTATACATTTTATGGCGGATAAGAAGCTTTTTTTATTAGATGGACATGCATTAGTTTACCGGGCCCATTTTGCATTTATTACCAGGCCGTTGATTAATTCTAAAGGCGTGAATACTTCCGCAATTACGGGATTTGTGAGAACGTTGTGGGACTTGTTGGTGAATCAAAACCCAACACATATCGCGGTGGCTTTTGATCCAAAAGGAGGAACATTTAGACACGAATACTTTCCAGAGTATAAAGCCAATCGAGATGCTACTCCAGAAGATATTGTTATTGCCTTGCCTTACATTCGACAAATTGTAGAGGCGTTTAATATCCCCGTAGTAGAAGTTCCCAACTATGAAGCGGATGATACTATAGGAACTTTGGCAAAACAAGCTGAAAAAGAAGGCTTTGATGTATATATGGTAACCCCTGATAAGGATTATGCGCAGCTCGTATCTGAAAAAATATTTATGTATAAGCCCTCAAGACAAGGGAATGGCGTAGACATTTTAGGTGAGAAAG
Organism: Saprospiraceae bacterium; assembly: GCA_029212405.1. Taxonomy (GTDB): domain Bacteria; phylum Bacteroidota; class Bacteroidia; order Chitinophagales; family Saprospiraceae; genus CAJXUU01. The sequence goes on along the minus strand of JARGNR010000001.1, from coordinate 146,245 downwards.
AAGTTTTAGAGAAATGGGATATTGAAAATGTGCTGCAGGTGATTGATGTGTTAGGATTACAGGGCGATAGTGTAGATAACATTCCTGGAGTGCCTGGAATTGGTCCTAAAACGGCTGTGAAGTTATTAAAGCAGTTCAATTCTTTAGAAGGAATTTTGTCGAGTACTGACCAACTCAAAGGAAAGCAGAAAGAGAATTTAGAGAATTTTGCAGAACAGGCTCGATTGTCCTATCGATTGGCCACAATCGATCTTAATGTTCCAATCCAGTTTGATGCTGAAAAGTATGTCGTAGAATCATTCAATAAAGAAGCCCTAGAAGAATTGTTTAAGGAGCTTGAATTCCGAACATTGGCGCATCAAATTTTGGGTCAAGGGGAAGAGTCAAAGCCCAAAAGTCAACAAGGAGATTTATTTGCGTCCTATTCCAATGCGACATCCAAGGAGATTGCAGAAACGAAAAAGTCGTATTCCGTCGCTAAAAAAGATATTACGACATTGGAGCATGACTATAAGTTAATCGATACCCAAGAGGATAGAGCTGAGCTGGTGAAAAAGTTGGAACAATTGGATGCATTTTCCTTTGATACAGAGACAACAAATATAGATGCAAATCTTGCAGAATTGGTTGGGTTGGTATTTTCGTTTGAAGAAGGAATAGCTTATTATGTACCTATTCCTGAGGATCAAAATGTGGCGAAATCAATTTGTGCAGAATTTAAAGGAGTACTGGAAGATGAAAATATTGAAATCATAGGGCAAAATATAAAGTACGATGCTTTAGTGATGAGATGGTATGGAGTTATCTTAGGAGGAAAGTTCTTTGATACCATGATTGCACATTATTTGTGCGAACCAGATTTACGACATAAGTTGGATTATCTCGCAGAATCATATTTGGACTATAAAATGGTGCCGATTACCGATGTGATAGGCAAAGCAGGAAAGAATCAATTGAATATGCGGGATATTGATGTGGAAAAGGTGAAAGAATATGCTGGGGAAGATGCCGATATGACATTGCGATTAAAAGCTCCCTTTACAGAAATGTTGAAGGAGAATGAAATCTATGATTTGTACAATACTTTGGAGGCTCCATTGATCAAAGTATTGACTGCTGTAGAGTTTGAAGGAGTACGTATCAATAAGGACTTTTTGAATGAATACTCAGTGACCTTGGGGAATTTAATTCTTGACATCAAAAAGGAAATATACACCGATGCGGGAGTTGAATTTAATATCGGTTCTCCTAAACAAGTAGGGCAAGTATTATTTGAGCGTATGGAAATTCCATATCGATGGCGAAAAACAAGTTCGGGTCAATACTCTACAGATGTGGCAAAGTTGACAGAGCTCGCACCGAATCATGAGATAGTAAATAAAATATTGACCTATCGGAAATATTCGAAATTGAAGTCTACGTATGTAGATGCACTGCCCTTGATGATCAACCCAAAGACAAATCGGGTGCACAGTAATTTTAATCAGGCAAGAGCAGCAACGGGGAGGTTGAGTTCAGACAATCCCAATTTGCAAAATATACCCATCCGTGATGAAGCAGGAAGAGAAATTCGTAAAGCATTTGAGCCGAGAGATAAGGACCATATTTTGTTAGCGGCAGATTATTCTCAAATTGAATTAAGATTGATCGCCGAAATAAGTAAAGACGAAGCAATGATGGAAGCTTTCTTGCAAGGCAATGATTTTCATCGAGCTACTGCGGCAAAAGTGTATGATGTGCCTTATGATGAAGTAACTGCGGACCAACGAAGGAATGCAAAAACTGTTAATTTTTCAATTACCTATGGTGCTGGGGCAACAAATTTATCGAGGCAGTTGAATATTAAGCGGACGGAAGCTACAGAATTGATTGCTGAATATTTCAAACAATTTCAAGGGTTGAAGCGCTATATGGATGAGACAATTGAATTTGCAAGAGAAAATGGATATGTCAAAACCTTGCTTGGTAGAAGAAGGAATTTGCGGGATATCAACAGTAAGAATGGCTTGTCCCGAAGTAATGCAGAGCGGATGGCAATCAATACACCGATTCAAGGTACAGCAGCAGACATGATCAAAATAGCTATGATCAATATCCAGAAAAAGCTGGAAGAAGAAAACTATAGTTCAAAGATGATCCTCCAAGTACATGATGAATTGGTGTTTGATGTATATAAGCCGGAATTGGAAAAGCTAAAAGCGATGGTAGAGGAAGAAATGAAAAATGCGATTCCAGGGTTAACGGTACCTATTCTTGTAGGAATGGATACAGGCGAAAATTGGTTAGAGGCGCATTGATTGAAAAAGAAGAGAATGGTTAATTTTAAGAATAAGATAGTTGATGTAAAGGATGCAGTAGAGCATATAGATCGTCTAAGACAAGGAAAAGGAAAGGTTGTCTTTACCAATGGATGTTTTGATCTATTGCATTTGGGGCACATATCTTATTTGGAAGAAGCGCGTAATCTAGGAGATGTTCTAGTAGTTGGATTGAATTCAGATGATTCAGTACGTAGATTAAAAGGGGAAGGGAGACCTGTAAAGAATATTGAAAGTAGAAGAGCGGTATTGGCTGGATTGGCTGCAGTAGATGTAGTGATAGTGTTTGAAGAAGATACGCCCAGAAAATTGATAGAATTGGTAAATCCAGATATTTTAGTAAAAGGGGGCGATTACACAATTGATAAGATAGTTGGAGCTGATTTTGTATTGCAGAACAATGGGGAGGTAAAAACGATTGATTTTGTAGAAGGATATTCTAGTAGTGCAATTATTAATAAATCACTTCATTAAAAAACAAAAACCATGGCGAATACTATTCAAGAAATTTATGATTTTCTTCATGTCATAGCGCCATTTCAATATCAAGAAGGGTATGACAATGCTGGACTTATTGTAGGAGATCCACAGAGTAGGTGTACTGGGGTAATTACGTGCTTGGATAGCACAGAGGAAGTGATTGATGAGGCCATCGAAAAAGGGGCAAATTTAGTGGTAGCACATCACCCGATTGTTTTTCGTGGGCTGAAACGATTTAATGGGGCCAATTATGTAGAAAAAGCAATAATTAAGGCAATTAAAAATGATGTTGCCATTTTAGCGATACATACAAATTTGGATAATGTAATTACAAATGGTGTAAATGAAAGAATAGCGAATCGGATAGGATTGGAAGCAATTACGCCCATTGTAATAAAAAACGAAATTGATCAATCGAAAGGAGCTGTTGGATCTGGAGTAATCGGAGAATTACCAACGTCAATAAACGAAACAGATTTTTTACATGCATTAAAAGAAAAAATGAATGTATCCGTTTTGAAGCATACCCAATTATTAGAACAAAAAGTGTCTAAAGTAGCTGTTTGTGGGGGTGTAGGGGGCTTTTTGCTAAAGGATGCCATTCGAGCTGGAGCGCAGGTTTTTGTGACATCTGATTACAAGTATCATGAATTTTTTGATGCGAATGGCAAGATTGTAATCGTAGATATTGGACATTATGAAAGTGAACAATTCACAATCAACTTGTTACAGGAACTAATAAGTAGAAAATTTAGTACCTTTGCAGCCCATTGCACGGAAATAAATACAAATCCTGTTAATTATTTATAACAATTAGAAGATATATGGCGACACAAGAACTGTCTGTAAAAGAGAAATTAGAAGGATTATATGCCTTACAACAAATTGATTCTAAGTTGGCGGAGATAGAAATTTTGAAAGGAGAATTACCTATCGAAGTGAGCGACTTGGAAGATGAGATAGTTGGTCTAGAAACAAGAATTTCAAAGTTGAAAGAAAGCATCGAAGCCATTGATGCAGAAGTAAGCAATCATAAGGCCAATATAGCAGAATCGGAAGCATTGATCGAAAGATATAACTCTCAATTGGATAATGTAAAAAACAATAGAGAATACGATGCATTAACAAAGGAAATTGAACTTCAGAAACTTGAAATTCAATTATCTGAGAAGAAGATAAATGATACAAAGAATGGCAAAACGCTTAAGGATGAAGCATTAGCCAAAGCTGAGGAGAGATTAGATGGCAAGAAAAGTGATTTGGATACTAAGAAGGTAGAGCTTGAGAAAATCATAAGCAAAACTGAGAAAGAGGAAAACAAATTGAAGAAAGCTTCTGAAAAAGCAAAAAAGAACATTGAAGATAGATTGCTTAAATCGTATATCAAAATTAGCAATAGCTATAGAAATGGATTAGGAGTAGTAACAGTCAATAGAGGTTCTTGTGGTGGGTGTTTTAATAGAATACCTCCTCAACAAATTATCGAAATAGGTGTAATGAAAAATATCATTGCATGTGAGCATTGTGGAAGAGTAATGGTTGATGAATCATTCGCAGAAGATTAAAAGAACGAAGTAAAACATATTTAAAAATCCTCTTTTCTTAATCGGAAAGAGGATTTTTTTGTTTAAGTGAAAACAAAAATGCGAAAGCCACTCTCATGACTTTCGCATTTATTTTGAATCGAATTACAAATCTTAAGATTAAATTAATAGCAATATTCGCCTGCTTCAATCATCAACTCTGCTATTGCTCTTCTGTTTGATTTTACATTTTGAAGAGGATATTTTGTAAATTTCCTAAACCCCTGAATGTAGCCTTCTTGTTGTTCTTCAGCTATGAATCCAGCAATTGCATCTAAAGCTGATTTATATATTTTGTGGCTGGTTTCATAAAAAACAGTCTTTATTAATTTGGAGTACACCTCAATATCTATTCGGTGATTACCGGATTGTTCAATTTTCAGTATTCTTAATAGCGCGGATTCGGCACTAAAAATGTGAATCACGATGTCGGCCATATTCATCAAAAGTTCCTGTTCTTTTTTGAGATCCAGCTTTCCTTCCATCGCAAGTTTAGCTGCACTCCCCAAGATCATCAATAAAACCTTTTTGAAGTTGTGGACTGCTTGTTTTTCCAGTTCAAAGGGTTCCTTGAATAAAGAAGTGTCTGTAGTTTGATTCTGAAGTTCGCTTTGTACCGCTAAAGCTGGGGTGACAATGTCAAGTTGACCTTTCATTGCTTTTTTTAGAATGGTGTTGATAATAACCATTCGATTGATTTCATTGGTGCCTTCAAATATTCGATTGATTCTGCTGTCTCTATACGCACGAGCAATATGCCCTTCTTCAGAATAGCCCATTCCTCCATGAATTTGTACTCCTTCATCTACACAATAATCTAATACTTCTGAACCCAATATTTTTATGATACTGCACTCAAGCGCATATTCTTCTGCGGCCTTTAGTTTGGCATCACTGTAGGTTTCTCCATTTTCTTTCAACGACTTGATTTTCTCGTTTATTAAATGAGAAGTTCTATACAAGGCACTTTCAGATAAGAAGTTTTGAATTCCCATCTCCGCTATTTTGTGCTGTATGGCTCCAAAACTACTGATGGGCTGCTTAAATTGTACCCGTTCATTGGCATAAATGATACTTTGTTCGAGTACTTTTTTTGATCCACCTAAAACGGAAGCCCCTAATTTGAATCTTCCAGTATTGAGTACATTGAAAGCAATATGGTGTCCTTTTCCAATTTCACCCAGTAAGTTCGATGCGGGTATTCTAACATTTTCCATGAAGACCATTCGTGTAGAGGATCCTTTTATTCCCAATTTTTTTTCTTCCGCTCCAAATGTCAATCCTTCAGTCTCTCTTTCTACGATGAATCCTGTGAATTTATCACCGTCTACCTGAGCAAAAATTGTAAATATATCTGCGAATCCAGCATTGGTTATCCACATTTTTTGTCCATTTAAAACATACTCTGATCCGTCCTCAGAAAGAACCGCGGAGGTTTTCGCAGACAAAGCATCAGAACCACTAGATGGTTCAGTTAAACAATAGGATGCTTTGAATTCACCTGTAACCAATTTGGGGAGATATTTATCCTTTTGCTCCTGTGTTCCAAAATATAGGATGGGCAACATTCCAATTCCTGTATGCGCATTGTATGCCACGGAAAAAGAACCAGATGGTCCTACTGCTTCTCCGATTATAGTATTCGTGTTGAAATCCATGTCCATACCACCATATGTTTCTGGCATATGTGTTCCTAATAGACCCAAATCTCCAAATTTTTCAAGCAAACTTGCAGCAATGTTATTCTCTTGTTTCTCTATTTTTTCAATATTCGGAAAAACTTCAGAAGCATTAAAGTCTTCAACAGTTTCTTGAATCATGTTTTGCTCTTCTGTAAAGTCTTCAGGGCAAAATGTATCTGTTGTTTTAGAAGAGCGGATTATAAATTCTCCTCCATTTAGTATATTTTCTGTTTCTGTACTAACAGCCATGGGTAGTGTTTTTATTAAAAATTAAACTCTAAGTTAAATTTTATAATTGATAAATTCAAGTCGTTTACAAAATCTGCTTGTAAAACACTGAAATATAGCATATTTAAAGTGTTTTGAATGTGTACTAGGAGTAAATAAATGTACTTTTATGGATCTTCAGACGGGTATTGTGCACAGATCAAAGTATATTGTAACCGTTTAGTAGACAAGTCACGGTTAATTATGTCTCTGAAATTGGGAGCGCAAATACTAGTGTTTATTTTGTATTCAGTGCATTTATTTGCTTCTGATCCGATTGCCGTTGTAAGCGATTACAGGAAGATACATGTTTCTGAAATGGAGCAATTTCTTGATTCTTCATCACAGTTGAAATATGATGATTTTATCATTAGACGGGAATTGTTCCATAAGCCAGATTATTATTTGCAAGGAACAAGAGCAAGGAGATTCACCTATTGGCTGAAGTTTTCTCTTGATTTATCTAATAGTCCTAAAAACTTATATCTAACCTGTACTGATAATAGAATTGATCACTTGGAATTATGGATGGATGGGGTCCTAAAAACAAAGACTCCAGTTGGTACCAATCACGCTTTTAACAACAGAGAAGTGAGTTACAGAAAACCAACCTTTAGGCTCCCTCAGGAAGGTATAGTGGAAATAGTTGTTAAAATAAGATCAACTCATTCTTCTTTTTTTTCATTTGAAGTAAAGACGGAGTATCAATTTTTGAAAGCTTCATATGTGGAGGCAGGTCTGTTTGGTGCAGCATATGGGGTGATTATCTTGGCCTTGTTTTTTAGTTTGGTGATGAGGCTTCGTTTTTCTGAAAGTATTTATTTGACCTATAGTGTTTTTGCCTTTACCTCACTTTTGGTGTTTTTATATATAGATGGTGGTGGGTTTCAATACTTTTGGGGGGAGAGTCCTCGAGTGAATTTTTATTTACTGCTCTTGTTACCTGTCGCTTTGATTTTAGCCACAGGGGCATTGGTTTTGTCGGTAATCGAGGCTTGGGATACCAATAATCGCTATTTTAGGATTATTTCTGTTAGTGTATTTGTGAGTTTTTTGGGGTATGGCTTTGTTGTTTTTGTTCCAGAGTTATTTATTCATAATTTTTTCTACTTATTTCCTTTCCTTATGATGATTTATTGTTGTGTAGATACATATCGAAATGGAAATAAGTCGGTATTTGCGTTTATAATAGGATTCGCATTTGTAATATTATCCAACCTTACCTATACCTTGCTTCCATTTTTGACAGCTTCTTATGCAAATCATATTATTCAATTTGCCCCTCATATTGGCGTAGTTGCTCTTACGCTTTCATTGACCTATTCACAATTCAGGAAAATATTTTACTTGAACGAATCCAGAAAATCGGAACGTAAAAGGTCCATTGCTCAGTTGGAGCAATTAAATAGTATTAAAGATCGTGTCAATGAAGAAATTGCAGAGAAAGTAGCCCAGCAAACGGAAGAGCTGGAGCGAAAAAATTCAATCATCCATCTTCAAAATGCTGAATTGCTTGCTGCAAATGATAAGTTGAAAGAGCAAACGGATGAGATTGTGAACTTGAATTTACAATTGAATCAGGAGAACCAGGAATTGAAGAGTGATGTTGAGAAAATAAATGAATTGAGGATCATGCAAAATACGATCCCCTTCTATGATTTCAAAAAATATTTTGATTCTGATGAAGTTTGTTATACGTTGTTGGAAGAGTTGAAATGGCGAGATGGCTTTAATTGTATCAAATGTGATAATTCAAAGTACGGAAATGGAAAAGGAGAGAAAGCTAGAAGATGCACAAAATGTGGAACAAACGAGTCTGTCACTTCCAATACGATATTTCACAGGATTCATTTTCCGATATTAAAAGGATTTTATATACTTTTTTTGGTGAATAAACATGGTGAAAGTCTTGTCTCAAAAGACCTATCTGAAATTGTAGACTTACGATTGGCCACATGTTGGAAATTTAGTAAAAAGATCAAGGCCAAGAAAGCAGAATTGGAACAATCTGGAAAACTGGTCGAAAGTTGGATTGATTTAATCTAAACTGAGTCAATTCAAGTTTCCAACTACTTTTTTGCCATGATAGTGAGATAAATTCAATTTTGAATGCAATAGTGGTAAATTATGCGATGTGATACTTCCAGCAGCAATCAAAGAAATGGAAGATTTTTCTACGATGTTTTTCAATTTCAATAGTTCGTCAATTCCTTCTTCGGCAGTTTTTTTGCCTCCAGAGGTAAGAATAAATTTAATCAGACCTTGATCCAACAACATTTTTGTGCTTTGTTGTAAGTTTTTAGATGTATCGATAGCCTTGTGGAAAGTGATAGGAAGGGAGGTGTTATTGTATATTTGTTCAATTGCACTCAAATCGGGGTGACCATCAGAAGTTAATGCACCAAATACGATACCCTCAACAGAATATTTATTGACTTGATTAATATATAAAAGTATTTTTTCAATATCCGTAGGTGTATATACATAATTGTAAGGATTGGGGTTTACAATTATTTTAATAGGAATATCTAAATGTTCACATACTTCGCCAATTGTAGATAAAGATGGACTTGTGCCATCCAAATCTAATCGATCGCATAACTCAATTTGGTGAGCGCCCAGTTGTTGAGCATTGGTTGCCTCTTTTAAGTTTCCGACGCAGGCTTCTAAAATCATAAAGTAACTATTTTGGATTCAATATTTCAAAAGTACTATTTAATTAAGTGAAAGATTGGCTAAAAAGTTTTTAATGAGGTTGTGTATGAAATGGAAAAGCCCCAGCGAATTAACGCTGAGGCTTTTTGTGGTGCCTCCCAGATTTGAACTGGGGACACATGGATTTTCAGTCCATTGCTCTACCAACTGAGCTAAGGCACCTTCCATGCTTTCGGAAGCGAGTGCAAATTTATACCCTTTTTTCGTATCTCCAAATAAAATTGCAAATTTTAGTAATTGTCTTTCATTTGAAAATAGCCTGAAATACATTACCTTTGCCCTTCTTTTGATAATAATTGAAGAAAAAAAATCTAAAAATATTCGTAACTAGTTGGTATTTAGCTAGTTGAGTTTTAATGAAATAATCTAACTAATGGCGTTAATAGGAAAAATTAGGAATAACTTTTGGTTTGTGTTGCTTGTTTTAGGTCTTGCCTTGGCAGCATTTGTTATTATGGACATGGTAAATGCAGGAAATCAAGGGGGAATGGGTCCCAAACAAATTATAGGTGAAATTGCAGGAAGTGAAATCAATTATCAAGATTTTCAAAAAACAGAACAAGCGTTGTTTAGTGGAAGTACAGATTCTTATGCTGGTAAAAATGGAGCATGGAATTATTTGATAGAAAAAGGAATAGTTGATAAACAAGCAGAGGACCTTGGTGTGAGTGTTAGTATTGATGAGTTGAAAGACTTGCAGTTTGGTACGAACTTGAGTCCAGTAATACAGCAAGTCTACAGAAACCCACAAACGGGTCAAATTGACATGCAAAATCTATTAGGTGTAAAACAGGCTTTAGAGGCAGGTACCGAATTAAATCCCGATTTTGCGATGAAGTGGGAATACCTTCAAAAACAAATAATAAAGACCGCAAAACAAGATAAAATCAATGCATTAGTTTCAAAGTCAATCTACACGCCTAATTTCTTTGCCGAAAACACCGGTTTGAGAACATCCCAAAAAGCGAGTTTTGATTTTGTAAAAATACCGTTTGATTTTATTGAAGATGGTGATGTTGAGGTTACGGATGAAGCTATTAAAGCTTACTTGACCGAAAATGCATTTCAATATACAAATGATGTTGAAACTAGAGTTATGGAGTATGCTTCTTTTGAAGTGGTAGCTACTACTGAGGACTCTACTGATATTAGCAGTGAATTAGCAAATATTGCTGAGAAATTTGAAAGTAGAAACGGGACTACAGAAGATTCATTGTTTACCGTAAGTAACGAAGGGTTTTATAGTCCATTCTTTTCCAAGGCTGATGACTTAACTGGAGATTTGAAAGAAGGAGTTACGCAAATGGAAGTAGGTGAAGTATTTGGTCCATATTTAGATAATGGAGCGTATTTCATTGCTAAATTGACAGATAAAAAAGTAATTCCTGATTCAGTGGATGCGAGTCATATCTTGAGAACTGCCACGCCAGGAAACGCAACTGAATTTGCTGCAGCAAGGGCGTATATTGATAGTTTAAGAAATGAATTTGAATCTGGAAATGCCAAGTTTGCTGATCTTGCTACCAATAACAGTCAAGATCCTGGATCTGCTGCAAGAGGAGGAGAATTGGACAGATTTACGCAAGGAAAGATGGTTCCTGAATTTAATGATGCTTGTTTTGTATACGGAAAAGAAGGTGGCTTGTATACTGTTCAAACACAGTATGGAATTCATTTAATAAAAGTAGGAAAACAAATTTTTGATTCAAGAGATCCAAAATATAAATTAGCCATCATAAGATCAGCGATTGTTCCTTCAGCTACAACGCAAAATATGGTATATGATAAAGTGGATGAGGTGATTTCTTCCAACAGTACGTTTGATGCAGTAAAGAAAGCAGTAGAGGGGATGGCAAATGTGACCATTGAGAAAACTTCTCCATTAAAAATGAATGATTATCAATTAGGTGCGCTAGGAAGCGGTGAGTCTTCAAGAGAAGCCATCAAATGGGCCTTTGATAATGATACAGAAGTGGGAGAGGTGTCTCCAGTAATATATGAGTATTCAGATCCTATAAATTACTATGATAACAAGTATGTGCTTGTAGGATTAGCAAAAATAAATGATGCAGGTCTTGCTGCAGTAGAAGATGTGAGAGATGATGTAGAAATATTGGTTATGAATAAGCTGAAGGGAGATAAGATTGCTTCTCAAGTAAGTGGATCTGATTTGAATTCTATCGCAAGTGCATTTAATGCTACTGTAGAATCAGCTACTGATGTTGCTTTTACTGCATCTTCCGTTACAGGATTAGGAAATGAGCCAGAGGTGCTTTCCAATGCCTTTTCCATGGCAGAAGGTAGTGTTTCAAGTCCAATTGTTGGAAACAACGGGGTATATGTTGTAAAGACAAATACTAAAGTTGAAGGGACTGTTCCAGCAAATGTAATCGCTCAAAAGAGATCAATTAGTAGTTCAAATAGAGGAAGAGTTGGATTCAGCTTAATGAATGCTCTTAAAGAACAATTTAAACCTACAGATAACAGATATACATATTTTTAAGAATCCAAAAACCTTATAAACCAGGTATAAAGCTTGATCAATTTATTTTGGTCAAGCTTTTTTTATGCCCTTTACAAAACTTAGAGGGCCCATACGCTGAGAATTCTACGTTCAAATCAAGGATATTTTGAGTTTTTCTGCACCAGAACTTAAAATTCATCAAAACATATTAAAAAATATAAATATATCGACTGTTATGTTCTGATATATCTGTACAATTCTATAATTTTGATCTTTAAATTCCACACAGGGTTTTTTGTAGAATTGCAAAGACCATCAATAACAAGTTTTAGATATTAAGAAAGCTAGTTTATTGGACTTGAGGAATAACTCTGCAAAAAGCAAAAATGGCAGTTGATGTAATTTTAGGTCTCCAATGGGGCGACGAAGGCAAAGGTAAAATAGTGGATTATCTAGCCGACAAATATGATTTGGTTTGTAGATTTCAAGGCGGACCAAACGCAGGTCATACCATCATAATTGGAGAAAATAAGTATGTACTTCATACAATCCCCTCTGGTATTTTTAGGCAAAACATAACCAACGTTATTGGAAATGGTGTTGTCATTGACCCTACCACGATGGTCAGAGAATTAAATAACTTGGATAAGGAGGGCATCGAATATAGAAGCAGGCTATTTGTTTCTAGAAAAGCACATTTGATTCTTCCTACACATAGATATATCGATGCAGCATCTGAATCTGCAAAAGGTAAAGAAAAGATAGGAAGTACATTAAAAGGAATCGGCCCTACATATATGGATAAAACCGGTCGAAATGGGTTGAGAGTAGGAGATATTGAAACACCAGACTTCAGAGCAAAATATGATGCGCTCAAAGTGAAGCACATGGAATTTATCAAATTATATCCAGAAATAGACTTTGATCTAGAGCAAGAAGAACAAAAGTGGTTTGAATCCATCGAAATAATCAAGCAATTGAATTTTACTAATGGAGAGTATCTTGTAAACAAAGCCATAAAAGAGGGAAAGAAAATATTGGCAGAAGGTGCGCAAGGTTCGATGTTGGATATTGATTTTGGTACATATCCATTTGTGACCTCCTCCAATACAATTTCAGCAGGTGTCTGTAATGGATTGGGAATCGCACCATCTCAAATTGGAGAAGTTATTGGTATTGTGAAAGCGTATTGCACAAGAGTAGGTTCTGGACCTTTCCCAACTCAATTGGATGATGCTGATGGTGAAAAATTAAGAGCTGTTGGACATGAATTTGGTGCGACCACTGGTAGGCCAAGAAGATGTGGATGGATTGATATTCCTCAATTATTGTACACCATTATGTTGAGTGGTGTGACACAGGTCGTAATTACCAAACTGGATGTGTTGGATGATTTTGAAAATATTGGTGTAGGTTTAAATTATAATGTTCATGGTGAGATAACAAATGAACTGCCTTTTGATATTAATATAGATGGGTTGGTTCCAGAATATATTTCGCATAAAGGATGGAAAGAAAGTTTAGATCAGGTGACCTCTATTGATCAGCTTCCTTCTAATGCTAAGGATTATCTAGATGCATTAGAGAAGTACCTAGGGGTACCAATTTCTATGGTTTCTACGGGTCCTGAAAGAAGAAAGCTATTAAGCAGAAAATAACTGTGAACTGATACCTAAAATAATTAAAATACAAGCTTGTCATACTTTAGAATGACAAGCTTTTTTTATGCTCAACTTTTGTGAAAAAATGAATAATCTATTTTTATGATTTACCTTTTGGTGGCACCGGATCCTCTCCATGCCCTCCCCAAGGATGACATCTACTGATTCTCTTGAGTCCAAGCCATGTGCCTTTAAATATTCCCCACTCGAAAATTGCTTCGATCATGTAATGCGAACAAGTTGGGGTATATCGACAACTAGGGCCAAGAAGGGGTGAGATAAACCATTGGTATAATCGAATTGGAAATATATATATCTTTTTTAAAAAATCCATGATAAGCTACTTTTCTACAGTCTCAGCAGTATTATCTACAGTAAATAAAAGATGAGCAATTCGTTCTTTATCAACTTGTACCATTGTTATATTTTTCTGATCCTCAAATTGTGCGGTAAGAATGGTGTTGGTGATGGATAATGTATTGAATGAGCCTACATCGTATGCCTCTAAATAACACCAAACAGCGCTGAGGTCATCGGATTGCTCCTTACCCAAAAATGTAAAGGCTAAATCTTTTCCATCTGCTTGAATAACCAAATTTTCCTTTAAATAAGTATGGATATAATGCTCTGCATTCTCTTTTTCCTTTCGAGTACAGATCAACAACGAATCATGTCCCAGTTCTTTTAAACTCAATTCAAGATCATCGATAAAAATAGATGTAGAGATTTGAATTGCACGTTCCTCAGTATCATAATTGACAGTAGTTCTGCTCATATGAAACTCGTGCGCCTCCGGACGGATTACACTAGTTAAAAATAAAGTAAGTAATACTAAAAGATGTTGTCCAATCATATTATTTATTCACTCAATACTAAGCCAAAGACGGACTAAATAGTTCTATATACAACAGAATTGATGCGGTTTATGATAACCCTAACAGTTTGTCTAAGTAATCATTGTCCACATCCGCTCCAGCAAAATCATCAAATGCTTTATCCGTGACTTCGATGATGTGATTCGAAATGAACGGGGCCCCCTCTTGGGCGCCTTGTTCTGGAGATTTGATACAACACTCCCATTCCATGACTGCCCAACCATCAAATCCATATTGGGATAACCTACTGAAGATTCCAGTAAAGTCCACTTGACCGTCTCCTGGACTTCTAAATCTACCTGCTCTATTCGCCCATCCTTGATATCCCCCATAGACCCCACTTCTTCCAGTAGGGTTGAATTCTGCATCTTTTACATGAAAAGCCTTAATTCGTTCATGGTAGATGTCTATATATTCCAAGTAGTCCAATTGTTGAAGCACAAAATGACTGGGATCATACAGAAGACAAGCTCTTGGGTGATTGTTTACTTCTTCCAAAAACATTTCGTAACTGATGCCATCATGTAAGTCTTCACCTGGATGAACTTCATAACATGCATCTACTCCACATTCATCAAAATGATTCAAAATAGGTAGCCATCGATCTGCCAACTCCTTGAAGCCGCGTTCTACAAGACCATTAGGTCTTTGTGGCCAAGGGTACATCGTATGCCATAGTAGAGATCCACTAAACGTAGCATGACCTGAAATTCCGAGATGTTTACTAGCTGTAGCTGCATATTTTACCTGTTGTTTCGCCCATTCAGTCCGTTCTTTTGGTTTTCCATGAACTTCCGCTGGGGCAAACGCATCAAACATTTTATCGTAAGCTGGATTGACAGCAACCAATTGTCCTTGAAGATGCGTACTTAGCTCGGTAATTTCTAATCCGTATTCACCGATTTTACCAGCTAATTCATCACAATAGGTTTTGCTTTCAGCAGCAGTTTTTAAATCTATACAACGACTATCCCAAGTTGGAATCTGAATTCCTTTATATCCCAAATCTGATACCCACTTACATATGGATTCAAGAGTATTAAAAGGTGCTTCATCTCCCATAAATTGTGCTAAAAATATAGCTGGTCCTTTAATTGTCTTCATGTTTTATTTTTTTCTGAATTGGAATAACTTTAACTCGTATTCTGATTCCAATCAATTCAATTTAACGATAACCTATCAATCCTCCATTGATATCCACTTCTTATCACTTTTTCCACTCTCAATCACCTTGTCGATAAATAACATTCCTCTAACTCCATCAGAAACCGTAGGGAAATCATTATGAATCGGATCCACTTCTGTATTGGCAATTCGCGCTTGAATACACTTGGCTACATTTTTATAAATATTTGCAAATGCTTCTAAATATCCTTCTGGGTGACCAGCTGGAATTCTCGTATGCGCTTCTGATTCAGGGTAAAGCGGCCCAACTCCAGTTCTTCGGATTTCAGTAGGTTTATCCAACCATCGAACAATCAACGAATTGGGTTCCATTTGTGACCAATGCAGTCCTCCTTTTTCACCATAAACTCTGATCGTAAGTGCATTTTCTTCTCCTGCACATATCTGACTGGCAAATAGTATTCCTCTTGCACCATTATCAAATCTCAATAAAACACTTCCATCATCGTCTAATTGTCGGCCTTCAACTAAGGTGCTGATGTCTGCACAAAGAGATGAAATTTTTAATCCAGTAATGTACTCTGCTAGGTTTTCAGCGTGCGTTCCAATGTCACCCATAGCTCCTGCTTTACCAGATTTTGTAGGATCTGTCCTCCAAGCTGCTTGTTTTTGATCTGTACTTTCAAGTAAGGTAGATAACCAACCTTGTGGATATTCAACTACAACTTTTCTGATGGAACCAAATTCTCCATGCTTGATCATTTGCTTGGCTTGTTTGACCATCGGGTAGCCAGTATAATTGTGGGTCAATGCAAAGACTAAACTTGTTTGTTGAACTGTTTTTTCTAAGTCCAACGCTTCCTTCATGTCAAATGCAAGAGGCTTGTCACAGACAACATGAAACCCATTTTCTAATGCCATTTTTGCAGGTCCATAATGCATGTGATTTGGAGTGACAATGCTCACCATGTCCATCCGAACATCAGCTGGCAATTGCTTTTCTTTTTCTATCATTTCCTGATACGTCCCGTATACACGTGAAGCATCTAAATAGAAATCTTCTCCTGATAACTTTGATTTTTCAGGATTACTGCTAAATGCGCCACAAACCAATTCAATTTGTCCATCTAATGCGGCAGCCATTCTGTGTACTGCTCCGATAAAGGCACCTCTACCTCCACCTACCATTCCCATTCTGATTTTTCTAGGCATATGTTGACTTTTAATATGATTGCCGAAAATATAAAATAGTATTGGGTTTTGGAATGAATGCTTCCAATGTTTTTGAATTCCTAGGAAATCCAATTTCAAGTGTATTACACTATTAAATAGTTATTTCAAAATATCGTGGCTCACAATTACGATGTTCATTGACATGAAGATAAGAATTGATGTGGGAAGGCAAGCTATCTAAATTGTTCAAATATCCAGTAGTGCGATATTCATATTATAAATTTCTTTTATGTATTTTTACCCCTAATTAAATAAAGCAGAGCGTAAGATGGCTATTGATGTGACTTTAGAAAATGAGAATGGATCAGACGATTCAACAACTACGTTAACAGGAATGTACAAAGAGTACTTTCTCGATTATGCATCCTATGTTATACTGGAGCGTGCTGTTCCAGACATTGATGATGGTCTAAAACCTGTACAACGTCGGATTCTTCATTCCATGAAAAAAATGGATGATGGACGATTCCATAAAGTGGCAAATATTATTGGACAAACAATGGCCTTTCATCCTCATGGTGATGCAGCTATTGGTGCAGCCTTGGTGAACTTAGGGCAAAAGGATTTACTGATCGATTGTCAGGGAAACTGGGGTGATATTCGTACAGGAGATTCAGCCGCGGCAGCCAGATACATCGAGGCGCGATTGACTAAATTTGCCTTAGAGGTTTTATTTAATCCGCAAACAACAGATTGGCAATTGTCCTACGATGGAAGGAACAAGGAACCGATCACACTTCCGGCAAAATTCCCTCTGGTCTTAGCTCAAGGAGTTGAAGGGATTGCAGTAGGTCTTTCTACGAAAATAATGCCGCACAATTTTATTGAAATAATCAAGGCTTCCATAAAAATATTGGAAGGAAAAAAAGTAAAGATTTATCCTGATTTTCAAACGGGTGGCTCGGTAGATGTTTCGGAGTACAATGATGGCAAACGGGGCGGCAAAATAAAAGTTCGAGCTAAAATTGAATCTATTGATAAGAATACGATAGCCATCACTGAGTTGCCTTATGGTGTAACAACAAACTCGCTCATTGATAGTATTCTAAAAGCCAATGATAAAGGGCAAATCAAAGTTAAAAAGGTAGTTGACAATACAGCTGCAGATGTAGAAGTGAGAATTGATTTGGCATCAGGAATATCTCCTGATGTAACAACAGATGCGTTGTATGCTTTTACCAATTGTGAAGTAAGTATCTCCCCAAATGCTTGTGTCATTGTTGATAATAAACCGAAGTTCCTAACGGTAAGTGATATCCTCGAAATATCAACAGAGCAGACCAAGCAGCTCTTGAAGATGGAATTGGAAATCAAAAAGGGAGAGTTGGAGGAGAAATGGCACATGGCCAGTCTCGAAAAGGTCTTTATCGAAAATCGAATCTATCGAGATATAGAAGAATGTGAAAGTTGGGAAGAGGTATTAGAGGCTATTGATCTTGGTTTGAAAAAGTTTGTTGCTACTCCTTCAGATACAAAGCCGGGGGATGCCAGATTGAAGATGATGCGGGATATTACTACAGAGGATATTACCAAGTTAACAGAGATTAAAATCAAGCGGATATCTAAGTATAATTCATTTAAAGCGGATGAAAATATTGCTTCTATTGAAGAAGAATTAAAGCAAGTGCAATATGATCTGGACCATTTGACAGAGTTCGCTATTGCATTCTTTGATAATTTATTAACCAAGTACGGGAAGGGGAGAGAACGAAGAACTGAAATTGCAAGTTTTGAAACCATCAGAGTAAGACAAGTGGTAGCTAACAATGCCAAGTTGTACGTCAACTATAAAGAAGGGTTTATAGGTACGGGAATGAAGAAGGATGAATTTGTAATGGATTGCTCAGACATAAGTGACGTTATTGCATTTATGAAAGATGGGTCATTCAAGGTCGTCCGAATTTCTGATAAAGTGTTTGTGGGAAAGAATATCATTCACGCTAGTGTTTGGAAAAAAGGAGATGAAAGAACCACATATAACATGATTTACGTCGATGCAACTACAGGTCGGTCCATGGCAAAACGATTCAACGTAAAGTCCATTACTAGGGACAAAACATATGACCTTACTAAAGGAGCCAAAGGGTCTAAGTTGCATTATTTTACGGTAAATCCAAATGGAGAATCCGAAATTGTAAATGTGCAACTGTCTCCAGGTTGTTCTGCAAAAAAGAAAGTGTTTGAATTTGATTTTGGAGAAATTGGTATAAAAGGAAGAGGAGCAGGAGGAAACATTGTAACTAAATATCCAGTAAGAAAGATTACGCAAATTTCTATTGGAAAGTCATCATTAGGGGCAATTAAAGTCTGGATGGATGAGGTCAGTGGTAGGTTAAATACAGCGGAAAGAGGTATCTTTTTAGGAGCTTTTGATACTGGAGATAATGTAATTGCCTTGTATAAGGATGGCACCTATGAGATTAATGAATTGGATCTCAACAAAAAATATGATGTTGGTCGAGTAGTAGAAGTAGCAAGATCCAATAGTGAAACAGTAATCAGTGTGGTCTATTTTGAAGGAGAAAAAGAATGGACCATGATCAAACGATTTGAGATTGAAACTCAAAAAATGGACACAAAATATCCATTCATCTCAGAGAGCTCTGGAAGTAAACTATATTTTGCGACTACCTCACCGAACCCAATTGTAAAGTACTCTCACAAGTCAGGAGGAGTAAAACAAGAAGAAGAAGTAAATTTGTCTTCTTTCATTGATGTGAAGGGATGGAAAGCAATGGGGAACAAAGTAGGGGAATACAAAATTTTGAAGATTCAGCATTTAAACCCACCAAAATTAGAAGTGGAAGAAGAAAAGGAAGATAAAAAGGAAGAGGTGAAGCCAGAAGGAGATTTGTTTAACCAGTCTGCTCAAATAAACACTTCAATCGGTACTTCGAAGAAACCAGATGACAACAATGACGAATTGAAGGCTGGAGATATTATTGACTTAGACATCTAAATAGAATCCTTTTGAGATATGTAGATGATGTTCTTGTTTATTGTTTTATTTTTGATGCTTTAATAGATCAGAGAACAAGCCGTTGATGGATAATAAACTTTATGCAAGCTTTCTAAAGGCAAAGCAAACAGGCAAAAAAAAATTTGTGGTCCTTATTGACCCTGATAATATGCGTTTGCAGAAACTTGAGAAAGTACTGGAATTATCTAATCAAGCCAACGTTGATTATTTTTTCATTGGTGGTAGCCTTGTGGTGAATGATATGCTGGACATGGTGTTGGGAAACATCAAGAAAACGTCGGATATTCCTATGATTCTTTTTCCGGGTAATTCATTTCAACTGAGCTATAAAGCAGATGGATTGTTATTTCTTTCCTTAATAAGTGGTAGGAATGCAGACCTTTTAATAGGTAAGCATGTAATTACTGCGCCTTTTTTGAAAATTAGTCCACTTGAAATTATGAGTACTGGTTATATGCTCATAGATGGAGGGATATCTACTACCGTCCAATATATGAGTAATACCACACCAATTCCATCTAATAAAAATGATATTGCACTTTGTACTGCAATGGCAGGTGAAATGCTCGGACTTAAACTGATGTATATGGATGCTGGATCAGGGGCAGAGAATCCGATAACCACTTCTATGATAGATGCAGTGAGCAGTGCTATCGATATTCCATTGATTGTAGGGGGAGGAATTCGGACACCTCAAAAAGCATATGATAATGTAAAAGCTGGGGCAGATGTTATTGTGGTAGGTAATGCCATCGAAAAGGATCCACAACTTATCATTGACATGGCTTCTGCAGTCCACGAAGCGGAATTTTCATCTGACCTATCATAAGCGCAACTATGATTGTTAAAGGTATAGTTATAAAATCTACGGGAAGCTGGTACGATGTACTGTTAGATTCCAAAGAAGTGGTTGCCTGTCGGATACAAGGAAAATTTCGATTAGGTAAAATGAAGCTTACGAATCCAGTTGCAGTTGGAGATCGAGTTACAGTGAATATCGAAAGTGAAGAGGAAACGGTAGGGACAATCAGAAAGATTGAACCAAGAAGAAACTACGTCCTGCGTCAATCTCCAAGGAAAAAGCATTTTTTACACATATTAGCGAGTAATATTGATCAGGCTATAGTTATCGTTTCTATGAGGCAACCTAGTGTGAAAGTGGGATTTATAGATCGATTTTTATTAATGACTGAGCCCTTTAATATTCCTGTGACCATTGTATTTAATAAGGCAGATTTAAATAATGAAGAGGATACAAGATTTCTTGAATACTTGAGAATAGTATATGAGAATATTGGATATAATACTATTCTTACTTCAACAGTTACTGGAGAAGGATTAGATGATCTTAGTGAAGCATTAAAAGGAAAATTAAGTCTAATATCAGGACAGTCCGGAGTTGGGAAAACAACACTAATTAATAGTCTTACGCCAACACTGGATTTAAAAACACAAGAAATATCAGATTATTCCGGAAAAGGACAACATACAACCACATTTGCAGAGATATTTGAATTGCCATTTGGAGGGCAAATAATTGATTCTCCAGGAATTAAAACGTTGGGCTTTAATTATTTAGAAGAGATGGATGTAGCCCACAATTTTAGGGAGTTTTTTGAACTTTCGAAGGATTGTAAATTTGGAGATTGTATGCATCGGAATGAACCTAATTGTGCAGTAAAAGAGGCCTTGGAAAAAGAAGAAATCTCTCCATTTAGATATGAAAATTATCTTGCTATTCTTGATGAAATTGAAAATCAAAACTATTGGGAGATCCAAAAAGATGTATAGGGAATTAATAATTTTGTAACAAAGATCTAATTGAAAAATGGAAAATTTATACGAACTCTCTGTCAATGTTTTTCAATTTGATATCCAATGGTTAAAGCCTCAAAAAAATATTTCGATAATCCATAATCACATCATCTCCTTGGATGAAAAACCAGATTTGGTGGTTTTACCAGAAATGTTTCTTACTGGCTTTTGTATGAATCCCGTATTGTCAGGTATCCGTGAAGATGGAATCGAAGTAAATGAGCTTATTGAAATCTCAAAATCGAATGATGTTTCAATAATTGGGTCATTGGCGATCGAGGAAGATGGGAGGTTTTATAATCGTGTTTTACTCATTTCTCCAAATGGGATTATAGGAAGGTATGATAAACAATTTTTGTATAGCCCTAGTGGAGAAAATGTAGCATTTAGCATCAAATATTCTACCCAACTCATCGAATTTAAAGGCTGGAAATTACTCCCTCAAGTATGTTATGATTTGCGTTTTCCAGAAAATGTAAGACCATTACCCCCTCCAGATGTAATCATTTATATGGCCAATTGGCCCGCAGCAAGAATCAATCATTGGGATGTAATGTTGAAAGCAAGAGCTATTGAAAATCAGTGTTATACCATTGGTTGTAATAGAATTGGGAAGGATGAGAACGATTGGATTTATCCTGGTCACTCCATTTTGTTACGTTTTGATGGTGCAATACTTTTTGAAGTTAAAGAGTCAGAATTTATGCGAATTTCTCTTTCAAAACCCGAAATGACATCATATCGTGAGAAATATAAGTTTCTTAATGATAAGAAAATCAAATAATTCTAGACATTATAGACTTGTATAGGATTGATAACGAGTTAGATATAAATATAATAGTCCTGTGTTTTTTCATTGATTTAAATGTCCGAAAATGACGTTTGTGTTAATTTTATACGAATTTGGAAAATCATTGATTTTTTGATAATGCTTTTTAATAACTTTGCGCTCGAATAAATTGATGTAGACAAGATTCTCAATCGTAGTGAAGAGTTAGGAAGATAAGGATTGGATTTTTAGAAAATAAAGAACAATGACAACAGATGTATTTGGAATAATAGAAGAAATGCTGGCAGATATTAAATCAGCAGATCTTTCTGATTCAGATTCTCTCGAACAGTTTAGGAGAAAGTATTTAGGGACTAAGAACCAAGTGAATGTATTGTTCAAAGAGATTAGAAATGTTCCTAACGAAAGAAAAAAAGAATTTGGTCAACAGGTAAATAGTATTAAACTTGAAGCTGAATTGAAGTTTAATCAAGCCAAGTCAGAGATCGAAAGAGAAGAAAGTAAGAAAGCTGTAAATGATCTAGATATGTCTGCACCTGCTGGGAATGAATTTGTAGGAAGTAGACATCCTGTTTCAATTGTTATGAATCGTTTGATTGAGGTATTTGAAAGAATTGGATTTACCGTGGCTGAAGAAAGGGAAATTGAAGACGACTGGCACAATTTTTCTGCAATGAATACTCCGGAAGATCATCCTGCTCGAGATATGCAGGATACCTTTTATTTGAAGAATTCAGTTACCAATTTATTAAGAACGCATACCTCTTCTGTACAGGCAAGGGTAATGACAACTCAAAAACCGCCCATACGAATTATTGCGCCTGGACGAGTATATAGAAATGAAACCATTTCTGCAAGATCCCATTGTCAATTTCATCAAATTGAAGGACTGTACATTGATGAAAATGTTTCTTTTGCGGACATGAAACAAACACTATTGTATTTTGCAAAAGAAGTCTATGGGCCGCAAACTGATATACGATTGAGACCTAGTTATTTTCCTTTTACAGAACCAAGTGCAGAAATGGATGTGTGGATGGGGACAGATACTGAAACCGCTAAAAAACTTACTAAAGGAACCGGCTGGTTAGAAGTTTTAGGATGCGGAATGGTAGATCCTAATGTTTTGGAAAATTGCGGAATTGATTCAGAAAAGTATTCTGGATTTGCTTTTGGAATTGGTATAGAACGATCTGCAATGCAGAAGTATGATATCAGCGATATTCGGTTATTGTTTGAAAACGACAGTAGGTTTTTAAAACAATTTAGCAGTGTAATTTAACAACTCAAACTCCTATAATTATGCCCCATACCATTTTACATGACGTGCACATAAAAGCCGACGTTTCGTCTGTTTTTGAATCCATATCCGAACCTAAACACTTAAATAATTGGTGGACAAACAAATGCTCTGGTGTTGCCAAGAAAGGTTCAAAGTACAATTTATATTTCACTGACGAGTTTGACTGGTACGGAGAAGTGACCCATTGTGTGTCTGATAAATCCTTTGCCATTACCATGACTAAAAGTGATGCAGATTGGGATTATACCACTTTTGGATTTGAAGTTGAAAGTATTGACAAGGAGACCACACGTCTAAAGTTTTATCATAAAGATTGGAAAGAAACGAACCATCATTATAGACGAACAAGCTATTGCTGGGCTTTGCTTTTAAATAATCTTAGAGATTATTTAGAGGTGGGTACAATAGTGCCTTTCGAAAATCGGAGTGACGTATAAATCCAAAACGATCAACTCTCATTTAGGAAATTACATGTAAATCTGGAAGATCTTTGATTTTCTATGACTAAATATTCCTTGATTTTCACCAAATTTGCACCTTACAAAATAAAATACAATAACATTATGTCAGCATTAGACAAAATAGTCCCAGAAGAAATGATCAACTTGATTGGGGATGCACATTATACCAAGGATGTAGAGATTACCATTAAGACGAGCAAAGGAGATATCAATTTGGATATGTTTGCAACTAAAACTCCACATACCGTTGCTAATTTTTTAGGATTGGCAAAGGCTGGTT
Source organism: Saprospiraceae bacterium (assembly GCA_029212405.1). Lineage (GTDB taxonomy): Bacteria > Bacteroidota > Bacteroidia > Chitinophagales > Saprospiraceae > CAJXUU01. The sequence goes on along the minus strand of JARGNR010000001.1, from coordinate 122,213 downwards.
TTTATGATAATTTAAAATTCCATAGAGTTATTCCTGACTTTATGATTCAAGGTGGATGCCCGCTGGGGACGGGAACGGGCAGTCCAGGATACAGATTTGGTGACGAATTTCACCCTGAATTAAGACATGATACTCCAGGTGTACTTTCAATGGCCAATGCTGGTCCTGGCACAAATGGAAGTCAGTTTTTTATAACTCATGTTCCTACCGCATGGTTAGATGGAAAACATACTGTTTTTGGAAAAGTACAAAGTGATGCAGATCAAGCTGTTGTTAACAGTATCGGTATGGGCGATGAGATTATTTCTATTGACATAAAGGAATAAATCTCATTTAATTAATAAGTATAAAGAATAATGCAGTTTCCAACTAAAAGGGAACTGCATTTTTTTGAGTTATCCCCAACCGTGTATTAACATATCTTTAGTTTATCAATCCATAGAATACTGTATATTTGCATTTGTGAAAAGTATTGCTCTCATATTATCTCTAATCATTTTTTCGACTTCACTGAAGGCCTCCGCCTTTTTTGTAGGTGCAGTTGGAGCTATAAATGGAGTAACATCTTCACATTCATGTTGTTCTCCGAGCCTAGATGAAGAAACAAAAGAATGTGAATCTTCTAATGAAGAAGAGCAAGAGGAAGGATGCTGTAAAAGTGGCAATTGTGATTGTACCTGTTGTCTACATATTGCATATCTGCAACAATTCTCTACGCAGAAAGTAAGTATTGGTGACTTTTCTGATATCAAATTTGACTATTCTTTCTTCTATCGAGCTGATTATTTAGCTTCTGTTTTTCACCCTCCAGCCATTTTTTTATACGCATAGTAGTGGATAGGTACACCCAATAAGTAGGGGTGATGCCATTTTGTTAAAAAGCATCCTCTGTTAGAGGTGCAATAGAGTATGAAAAATGAAACATTTAAGAATTATATTGAGCATTGGGTTTGTATTTCTTTGCTTCATTGGTTTTGGACAAGAAATGTCAATCAAAGTATATGGAGCTTGTGGCATGTGTCAAGAAAGAATTGAGTCCAATGCAAAACAAGTAATAGGAGTAACGTCTGCAAACTGGGACATGGTAGAAAACCAATTGACCATAACTTACGCAAACGGCCTTTTTCAAGAATCTGAATTACACCAAAAAATGATTTCTATTGGTCATGATACCGATCAAATGAAAAGTTCGGATGAAGTCTATAACAATTTGCATGGATGTTGTAAGTATAGGATAGATGAAAATAGTGAGTTGGAGAATGAAATTGTCGAAAAGTTTAAAGTTGACTTTGAAAAGATGGGAGGAACAGTGGATGATACAAAATCGAAACTGTCAGGTATGATTTATGAGCAGAATGCTTCAGGAAAGTTACAACCTCTCATTGGTGCAAATGTATATTTGGCTGAAACACTTGAGGGTACATCAACAGACCTAGAGGGGTATTTTACTTTTGACAAACCGAAAAATCTTACTTCTGAACTAATTGTAATAAGCTATACTGGATATTCAAATGATACCATAGATATGGCAGGTCAGTCCGTGGTCTCTGTTATTATGAAGACCAACTTCATAATGGATGAAGTGGAGATTGTTCATAAACGAAAATCGACTGAGGTGTCTTTTATTGATCCAATTAAAGTTTTATCGATAGGAGAAAAAGAATTGTGCAAAGCTGCATGTTGTAATCTCTCAGAAAGTTTTGAAACGAATCCTTCAGTAGACGCTGGAGCTACGGATGCGGTTACAGGGACTAAAAAAATTGAAATGTTAGGTCTTGCTGGACCATATGTTCAAGTGACTAGGGAAAATATGCCCTATATACGAGGGCTAGCTGCACTATATGGATTTTCGTTTACTCCTGGTACTTGGATTGAAAGTATTCAATTAAATATGGGTGCTGGATCTGTTGTGAATGGACCTGAAAGTATGACGGGACAAATTAATGTTGAAGTAAAAAAGCCTGAGCTGAGTGAAAAACTCAATTTGAATCTTTTTGCAAATAGAGCGGGAAGGTTCGAAGCAAATTTGAATCATGCGTCAAAAATTAATGACAGGTGGTCAACAGCTTTATTACTTCATGGGAAAGTTATTGAAAATGTGCAAGACAGAAATCAAGATAACTTTCAGGATATGCCTAAAAGTCTTGATTTGATTGCAATGAATAGATGGAAATATAGATCAGAAGATGGAAAATTTGCGCAGTTTGGAGTGAAAGGTACCTCCATTGATAAATCATCTGGTCAAATTGAACCCGTTTCTGAAGGTCCATTTGATGGGCAGCGATGGAGAGCCGATGTTAAAACCCAACGTATTGAAGCTTGGTCCAAGATAGGTAAGATTTTTACGGATAGACCATATGCAAGTATTGGGCTACAATTGAGTGCAAGTTATCATGACCAAGATGCAATGTTTGGAAACAGGGTGTACAATGGCACACAAACTAGCCTCTATGCGAATTTGATCTACCAAACAATAATAAAGGATACAAAACACAATATTAAATTCGGAGGAAGTTATCAATACGATGATTTTGATGAGGAAGTTGGACAAGACCTTTTTCAACGAAATGAAGGCTTAATAGGTGTCTTTTCTGAATATCAATACGTGCCCAATGATAAATGGACGTTGGTTTTGGGTGCTAGAGCAGATTATCATAATTTATTCGGTGCGTTTTTCACACCAAGAGTTCATATGAGATACAATCCACAAGAAAATGCCTCGATTCGATTTATTGCAGGAAGAGGTCAAAGAACTGCCTCAATTTTTGCTGAAAATATTGGACTTTTTGCTAGCAATAGGACAATAGTTATTGAAGGAAATGATCCTGATACTCCTTATGGATTGGGAAAGGAAACTGGATGGAATTTTGGTGCAAATTATACAAAAGAGTTTCTAGTGAATGGAAGATCTACGGTCTTTGGTGTTGATTATTATTATACAACATTTACCAATCAAGTGATTGTGGATTATGATATAAATCCACAAGAAGTACATTTCTATAATTTGGAGGGGAAATCTTATTCTCACAGTATTCAAGCACAAGTTGATGCTGAATTGTATGAAGGTTTTGATTTAAGAGTTGCCTATAGATACAATAATCCGAAAACTGATTTTAAAGGCGGTAGAGAAATTCGTCCTTTAATCTCAAAACAACGTGCGTTTGCGAATGTAGGTTGGGAAATCGGAAAAGGATGGGTATATGACATCACTGCGAATTGGCAAAGTACCAAGCGTATTCCATATACCAATGAAAATCCTGAGGAATTTAGATTTGATACGGAGAGTCCTTCTTTCATGACCTTTAATTCTCAGATTACTAAAACCATTAGAACGGGTTTCGATATTTATTTAGGTGGCGAGAATATATTGGATTATAGACAAGAAAATGCGATACTCGATAATGAAAATCCATTCAATGAATACTTTGATAGTTCTTTGATATGGGGCCCCGTACAGGGACGGATAGTTTATATTGGATTGCGATATAAATTTATTTAGTAGAGATGCTTAAGTAATATTTAAGGACGGGTATAGTGTCAAAGACTATACCCGTTCATTTTTAATTGCTTTGCTTTTTAACGATGTAGTTTATTTTTCGAAGACCGTGTTTTCTTAAAAGAAGTTTTACGTCATACACTAAGTCCATTTGCACTTCTTTATCTACCCTTAGATAAATTGGAACTTTTAATTTCTCAAAATCCAAGAGAGGACTGGCAATATTCTTTAGTATATCGTCCAATTGATGCATAGTAACAAGGTATTCGTTGATTTGAATTTTATGGTCCTCTTCCTTTTTATTCGAACTCACATAAATGTTATATTCTGAAGCCTCATGATTTACTTTGACAGACTGTTCAGTAGCAGGTAGTTCTATTGTCATTTTAGCGGATGCTGTTTTTAATACTGTTACTGTCATAAAGAAAAATAAAAGCATGAAAATGATGTCTGGAAGAGAAGCTGTAGATACTTCAGGACTTTCTCTTTTTTTCTTCTTCCATCTCATAGGTCGGTAGTTGTTGCGTTTAAAAATGGATCTGCCTCTGATAGTTTTAGAGGGTATTTTTCTAAGACCGTATTCTTTTCACTTACAGGAAGTTGTGCATACTCTTTTTGAAAGATTTCATGCGCCATAGAATTTCTCAGAAAGGCATATGCTTCATGAATATTACTGTAAATTTGAACATATGTCTCGTAGGATGTATGTACATCATTCTGAATAGATATTATTGCTTTGTTGGTTTGTAAAGGTTTGGTTTCATCCAAGTTGGGATTTGTAACAAAGTCTATTACAATATCTTTAATTTCATCCTTTTCTGTTAATATAGATTCTACCAAAACATCATCATTTCCATTAATTAGAATTTTTAGAACGTTTCGAGCAGCCATCGGTCCAGGTTCACCTTCATAGTATTCAGGAAGGATGACTGGTATCCCTTTATCTTCTGCAATTGTGGTAACAACAAGGAAAAATATTAACAATAGGAATGCAATATCTGCCATCGAACCTGCATTGAGCTCAGGCATTTTTCTTCTCTTTCTCATAAAATATCCTTTTTGAAAATGTGATAATAGAGCGTTAATTGCTCTTGGTTTCAATTCAAAAAAGATGAACTGCAGCGCGTCTTTGATTTCTTAGATGCGACCTAGTATACTTTTGGTGGGCTATCTACATTTCATAAAAGGGATGGTGTTCGATATATTTTTTGATTAACATATTATGGTAATAGTACCTGAAAAGGCCCTTTTGTCATTTTCGCTAAAATAAACAATAGCTTACCAAGGATAAGCTCCCATAGGAACGGGGCTGCCTTGATAAATCCCATCCCAGTGATCAACAGGTTCTCCATCTATTACTGGATTCAACGTTTTTAGATGATCTCCCCATGGTGAATAAATATTAAGTTCATATTTTAATAGCCCCACTCCTTTCGGTTTTAAGATGCTACTTCATCATTCGCATAATCTTGGTCAGTTGACATAGAAATTGTAAATTGGAACAGCACAAATAAGTAGAAACTTGTATATTCTAGTTCTATGATATTTTTAACAAAATATATCTTGATTTAATTACTCAAACATCCCAGTTTTATGTAAAATTGATAATTGAGGTCCATAACATTTTGACATGTTTTCTGATGTAAAAGTTGTATCTGTATCTCCATACGCTATTAGCCGTTGGTTGAGTAGAATGACTTTGTCAAAATATTGCTCAACGGTTGAAAGATCATGGTGGACCACCAATAATGTTTTTCCTTCCGAAGCAAGTCTTTTTAATATCTGAATAATTTTTTCTTCAGTTAAATTATCAACTCCTACAAACGGTTCGTCTAAAAAGATGATTTCAGCTTCTTGACAAAGAGCTCTGGCAATAAATACTCGCTGTTGCTGTCCTCCAGAAAGTTGGCCTATTTGTCGATTTGCTAATTCGGAAATTCCAAGTTCTTCAAGAGCATTCATCGCCTTTTCTCTATCATTTTGATTAGTCCCTTGAATAAGCCCTTTGTAGGGGTATCTACCTTGTAATACCACATCAAATACCGTAGCTGGGAAAGACCAATCAACATCATCTTTTTGAGGTACATATGCCACTTTTTGACGGACCTCCTCAATAGGATGATTCATAATTTCAATTTCTCCTGAATTAGTTTCAATCAAACCTAAAATAGATTTGAATAGTGTTGATTTACCAGCACCATTTGGACCTACCACCCCGTATAATCCACCTTTGCTTATTTTTAAGAAAATATTGGTTAGTACTCTTTTTCGTTCATAACTGACAGAAACACCTTTTACACTTATTATCGTTTCGCCAATAGCAATTGAGTTTAATTTATCCGTGGTTACTCGAGGTCCATTAAATCTTGAGATCAATAAACCTAAGCCACCGAGCATAATAAGAGCTAATAAAAAATAAACAAAGAAGTTGGTGTCTTCAGCGGTATTGCTTCCTTTATTTTTAGCAAAAACCTCTCTACTTAACGCATTTACAATTACATCCGTATTATATGTTAACATAGTAATATAAGTGGCTCCTTCAGAATCTTCTTCACCAAGAGAATCTGCATAAAGTTCTCCTCCTACCTTTACGCCATTATCTAATGCAATTTGTTGGATGACTTTAGGGTCTATAGTACTTTCTACAAAAATGGCTGGAACACCAGAATCTTTGATTCTATTTTTGACTCGGACCATGTCAGAGGTTTGAATTTCGGCTTCTGTGCTGATCCCTTTCAGTGCATTTAATTCTAATCCATATCGTTTACCGAAATAAGCAAATGCATCGTGAGAAGTAACCAGAATTCGCTTTTCTCGTGGAATTTTCTGAATGGATTTTAGTATGTACGCATCTAATGCTTTTATTTTTTCTAAATATGTTTGGTAGTTTTTAAGGTAGATCGCACTATTTGCAGGGTCTGCTTTGATGAGTGCATTTTTTATGTTTTTAATATATACCAATCCATTGTTGGCATCCATCCATGCATGTGGATCAGCTGCATTTTCATAGGTGTCACTTTTAATCACATCGACTCCCTCCGTAATTGTTACTGTTGGTGCTTTGGTGTTGGAATTATCAATTAGTTTGGCAATCCATCCTTCAAACGTTAGGCCATTGACCAATATTAATTCAGCTGATTTTATAAGTTGTGCATCCGATGGTTTTGGTTCATATAAATGAGGATCGCCTCCAATTGGAACAATAGAATAGACATCTACTTTGTCTCCTCCGATATTCTCTGTCATATCTTTAAATATAGAGGCAGAAGTAACCACTTTGATTCTATTCTGTGCAGAGGAAACAGATGTAAAAAGGAAGGCTAAGAGAATAAGAAGTTGCGTTTTCATAGTTTTTAAAGTTTCTTAACCAATAGGTTTTGAGCTACCATGTTGGTGATTACAATCTCTCTTTTTTGATCTAATTTTATTCGCATTGATTTGTCGTATGCCATAATTTCTAGAATTAAGATTTCACTTCCGAGGCGAATGTTTTGTGAATTTAAGTATTGTAAAAAATCAGATTGATGTTCTTTAACTCCCACTAAGCTGCCTGTCTGACCTTTAAACATATCCGTGAGAGGGGACTGATTTCGAATGGTAAACTTGCCATCTGCATTTGGTATAGGATCACCATGCGGATCAAATTTTGGATAGTCGAGAAATGCATCCAAGCGCATAATTAATTCTTTAGATTGGATGTGCTCCAGTTGTTCTGCAATTTCATGCACTTGGTCCCAGGTAAATCGAAGCTTCTTAACTAAAAACACCTCCCATAACCGATGTTTTCGTATCAATTGTGTTGCGCTTTTACTGCCTTCACTTGTTAAGGTGACCCCTTTATACTTTTCATAATTAATGAATTTTTTTTCGGATAGTCTCTTTAACATGTCAGTGACAGATGCTGGACTTGTATTCAATTGTTTGGCAATTGCATTTGTGCTAGCACTTTTCTCCGATCGTTCGGAAATTTTAAAGATGGCTTTTAAATAATTTTCTTCTGCTGTGGATAAATGCATAATCATGCAGGTTTTGTGCAAATATATTAAAATTTAGATTAGTCTAAAAATTGTTTTATGATAGTCTAAATGTTGGTGTGGCGATATAAAAACCTACTTCAGGCCCATCTTAAATCTTGTTAAATGAAATAGCATGATTCAAAACTGTACTTGGATTTTGACGTTTACTTAAATAACGAACAATTGAAGAAATGAGTTTTAAAGAATTATCAAGTCTAATCAAAGCAAGAAGAGCGATTTATCCGAATATGTATATTGATAAGCCAATTGCTGATCTATTGATTGTCCAGATTTTAGAAAATGCAAATTGGGCACCTACACATAAAAAGACAGAACCGTGGAGATTTAAAATATTTAAAGGGGAGAGTCTTCATAAATTGAGTTCTTATTTAGGTGACTATTACTCAAAACACACTCCCAAAGAAAAATTTTCTGAAATAAAACTCAAGAAAACGCTTCGAAAACCACTTCAGTCTGGGTGTGTGATAGCGATATGTATGTATAATGACCCAAATGTAACCATTCCAGAATGGGAAGAAATTGCTGCTGTCTCATGTGCAGTTCAAAACATGTGGCTGTCTTGCACCACATTAAATATAGGATGCTATTGGAGTAGTCCAGCATCCATAACCAATGCAAAGGATTTTCTTGGACTGTCTGAAAATGAAAGATGCTTGGGCCTGTTTTACATGGGATATACAAATGCAACTTTGATTCCTGGACAACGCAAACCGATTCAGGATAAAATAGAATGGTTAAAATAAGGAAGTGCCTGCTTTGAAGAAGTGTTGAGAGTAAATATTAATAACATTAACCAAAATTCTATCATTACTATATCTTTGGAAATCAACTAAATTGATTTTATGAAATTTGGAACAAAGGTAATTCACTCAGGAATCGAACCAGATCCGGCAACAGGGGCTATTATGACTCCAATATATCAAACTTCAACCTATGTCCAGTCTTCCCCAGGGGTACATCAAGGATTTGAATATGCACGATCTCAGAACCCTACTCGAAGCGCATTGGAAAAGAATCTCGCCGATTTAGAGAATGGGGTTGATGCAATATGTTTTGGCAGCGGTTTGGCAGCGATGGATGCTATTTTGAAATTGTTGACTCCTGGGGATGAAGTGATAGCTACCAATGATTTATATGGTGGCTCGTATCGATTAATGACTAAAATATTTGCCAATTATGGTATTAAATTCAGTTTTATTGCATTAGAAACAGCGAATTCAATTAAAGAGTATATTACTGATAAGACTAAATTGGTTTGGATAGAGACCCCAACGAATCCGATGTTGAATATTGTAGATATACAAGCGGTGTGTACAGCGGTTGAAGGTTTTGATTTGAATGTGGTAGTTGATAATACTTTCGCTTCCCCATACTTACAAAACCCTATAGATTTAGGGGCAGATATGGTTATTCATTCTGCAACTAAATATTTGGGAGGCCATTCTGATGTAGTCCATGGTGCTGTAGTGGTGAAGTCACAGGAAATGGCAGATAAGCTTCACTTTTTTCAAAATGCTGCTGGAGCTGTACCTGGACCACAAGACTGTTTTTTGGTATTGAGAGGAATAAAGACTTTGCACCTTAGAGTTCAAAGAGCATGTGAAAATGCAAGAAAAATTGCAGATTTTTTACGTAAGAATGATAAAATAGCAAATGTTTATTATCCTGGATTTGAATCTCATCCAAATCATGATATAGCGAAGAAACAAATGAAAGATTTTGGAGGAATGGTTTCTTTCGATTTAAAAAATGATACCATCGAAGCAGCAAATGAAATAATGATTAAAACGAAATACTTTTCATTGGCAGAATCTTTGGGAGGAGTAGAATCTTTGATAGGACATCCATCTACAATGACACATGCTAGTGTGCCAAGAGAAGAAAGATTGAAGGTAGGACTTACTGATTCATTAATACGATTGAGTGTGGGCATAGAAGATGTTGAAGATCTTATTGATGATTTGGATACAGCACTGAAATAATTAAGATAAACCACTTAATTTCTAGAATTAATGCTACTAGAGAGAGTAGCTGTTATAAATTATGGAATGAATATATGTTGCGATAAACATCATATTAACCTTTCTTGACGAATTATACTTTGAGTAAAAAAAGAAGGAGTAAATTATTGGCATGTTTGTTGCCAAATTTAAATTATCGAAAATTTTATTTGCACACATTGCATAGAAACCCTTCTTATAAGATTTTCTAACCCTTATGTTACTGGTATTTAACCACACGAAGCCATCCCAAATGGCCAAACTAATTCTGAATGAAATTTAATTTTGCACATAGTCGTATGGGTAGAATGAAATTGACTGATTCTTACTTTGGGTAAAAAAAATTATGTAATTTTTATGAATTAGCAATATTTAAAGTACATTGCGATCGAAGTTAAGAAACACCCCCTCTTAGAATTTTATTTTTAACCAACCTAAATCTTTCTATGAAAAAACTCTTACTAGTTTTTGTAGGTAGCTTGCTATGCATGTCTATTTACGGACAAAGACAGTGTGGATCTATGGACCACTTACACCAGGAAATTGAACAAAACCCTGAGCGGGCAAAAGTTCTTCAAGACATTGAAAATCATACATCAAATTGGATCAAACACAATGCCGATAATTCGGAGAGAGCTGTAGTTACCATACCTGTTGTTTTTCATGTCGTTTACCGTACTTCTTCTGAAAATATATCGGATGCCCAATTACAGTCCCAATTAGACGTATTGACAGATGATTTTAGAAGACTGAATTCAGATGCTGATGGCACATGGTCTCAAGCAGCTGATACTGAAATTGAATTTTGTTTGGCTACAGTAGATCCAAATGGAAATGCGACCAATGGAATAACAAGAACAAGCACATCTGTAAACGGTTTTGGAACAAATGATGCTGTAAAATTTAATTCTTCTGGGGGGAAGGATGCATGGCCGGCAGGTGATTATTTAAACTTTTGGGTATGTAATATCGGAGGAGGGATTCTTGGATATGCACAATTCCCAGGAGGTGCAGCTGCTACAGATGGTGTAGTATGCGATTATAGATATACTGGAACAATTGGTACAGCTACTGCACCATTTGATTTGGGTCGAACAGCTACACATGAGGTAGGACACTGGTTGAACCTAAGACACATCTGGGGAGATGGAGGTTGTGGAGTAGATGATTTTGTATCAGATACACCTACTTCTGATGGACCAAATTACGGATGTACACCAACACATGTTTCTTGCGGATCTACTGATATGGTGCAAAACTATATGGATTATTCCGATGATGGATGTATGAATTTGTACACTTTAGGACAGAAAAATAGAATGCAAGCTTTATTTGGATCAGGTGGATTCAGAGCAAGCCTTTTAAGTAGTAATGGATGTGGAGATGGAAACCCACCACCACCTCCTCCAGGATGTGATGATAACCTAGTTACGATAACATTGAATTTTGACAATTATCCAGAAGAAACAAGCTGGCAAATTACCAACGGTGGAGGATCAGTAGTTGCTTCAGGTGGAACATATGCAGGCCAGGCTGATGGTTCAACATTAGTGATTGAAGAATGTTTGGTGGATGGGTGCTATGATTTCACCATCTTTGATTCCTATGGAGATGGTATTTGTTGTGCCTATGGAAATGGATCATATGATGTATCAGATGGAAGTACTTCAGTAGCAAGTGGAGGATCATTTGCATCTTCAGAAACAACTAATTTCTGTGTTGGTGGTGGTACTACACCTACATGTGATGATGGAATTCAGAATCAAGGAGAAACAGGTATCGATTGTGGAGGACCTTGTACAGCATGTCCAACGTGTGACGATGGAATTCAAAACCAAGGAGAAACTGGAGTTGACTGCGGTGGACCTTGTGCAGCTTGCCCAACATGTGATGATGGTATTCAAAATGGAAATGAAACTGGTGTAGATTGTGGTGGACCTGATTGTGCACCTTGTGGTGGAGGAGGAAATGATGTGATTTTAGCACATTTCTTTGAGTCAGGATGGGACGGCTGGCAAGACGGTGGTTCTGATTGTTACAGATACTCAGGGACAAGATCTTGGGAAGGTAGTTACTCCATAAGAATTAGAGATAATTCTGGGACTGCATCAGCAATGACATCTTCATCTTATGATGTAAGCAGTTATAATTCACTGGAAATAGAATTTTATTTCTATCCAAATAGTATGGAAACTGGTGAAGACTTTTTTGTAAGATATTATGATGGAAGTTCATGGAGTACAGTAGCAACCTATGCAAGCGGAACTAGCTTTACAAATAATAGTTTTTATGTTGCAACGGTAACGGTAAATTCTGCTAACTACAATTTCCCTTCTAATGCACAATTTAGATTCCAGTGTGATGCAAGTGGAAATGCGGATAGAGTATATATTGATGCTGTAACGATTACAGGAATTGGATCAGGAGCAAGAATCGCAGAAGGGCCTACTCAAACGATAAGAGAAGTAGGATCTGGAAATGAAGCCAAAATTGGAAGAGACTTGGATGAAGATGGATTTAATGCTTATCCAAACCCAGCTTCTACAGATCTGACTATTGAGTCTGAAGATGTTATTCAATCTATGAAAGTACTAGATATTACAGGAAAAGTTGTGGCAAGTAGAAATGTAAATGCAACTCAAACAAAATTGGATGTTACAACATTCCAGCCAGGGGTGTACTTGATTTCTATACATACCGAAGATGAAGTAGTCACCAAGAAATTTATTAAACAATAGAATGTCTGTCATTACTATTTGTAAATAATAGCTAATTAACTAACTAGCAGTCCCCTTCATGATACTATGGAGGGGATTTTTTATTGAAAATTTTTAAATTTTTCTACAATTAGATCACAGATTAGTATAAATATTGATTTGAATAGGAATTTTTTAAATAGTCTAGTAGTAAATTAAGTGTTGAATACTACCTTTGCGAGTTCAAAAATCAAAAATTCCGACGTATGTCAAAGCGAGTTAAAATAAAACACTTAATCAAGGAAGGGCAACCTGGTGAGAAAGTTACCGTTAGTGGATGGGTAAGAACCTTTAGACAAAATCGTTTTATAAGCCTGAATGACGGTTCATGTCTTTCTAATATGCAGATTGTAGTTGATTTTGAAAATATGGAAGAATCCATTATTAAAAGTATCACTACGGGTGCAGCAATTTCCGCAAGTGGAGAGGTTGTTGAATCTCAAGGCCGAGGTCAAAGAATAGAGATTCAAGCGGAAACAATTGAAATCCATGGTCTTGCGGATCCAGATAAATACCCATTACAAGCTAAAAGACATGGCTTAGAGTTTTTGAGAGAAATAGCTCACTTAAGATTCAGAACGAATACATTTGGTGCAATTTTTAGAATTAGACACAGTGCTTCTTTTGCCATTCATAAGTTTTTTAATGATAGAGGTTTCTATTATATGCATTCACCTATTTTAACTGGTAGTGATGCTGAAGGTGCTGGGGAGATGTTCCAAGTGACAACTTTACCATTAAATGACGTTCCTAAAACGGAGGATGGAGAAGTAGATTATAAACAAGACTTTTTTGAAAAAGCAACCAATTTGACTGTATCTGGTCAACTGGAGGCAGAATTAGGGGCATTAGCGTTGAGTGAAGTGTATACATTTGGACCAACATTTAGAGCTGAAAATTCTCATACCTCTCGACATTTGGCTGAATTTTGGATGATTGAACCAGAAGTAGCATTTTGCGATCTTGAAGATAATATGAATTTAGCTGAAGATATGCTAAAATATATTATTCAATATGTAATGGACCATAATAGAGAGGACTTAGATTTTTTAGATAATAGATTACAACAAGAAGAAAAGTCAAAGCCACAACATCAACGATCACCAATGGCTTTAATTGAGAAGTTAGAATTTTGTTTGGCTAACGACTTTGAAAGAGTATCCTATACGGAAGCCATTAGAATATTAATGAATAGTAAGCCTAACAAAAAGAAGAAATTTCAATTTGTAATTGAGGAGTGGGGGGCAGACTTGCATTCTGAACATGAAAGGTTCCTAGTGGAAAAGCACTTTAAAAAACCTGTGATTCTTTACGATTATCCTAAAGATATAAAGTCGTTTTACATGCGATTGAATGAAGATGGCAAGACAGTTGGAGCAATGGATATTCTATTTCCTGGTATTGGAGAAATAATTGGTGGATCTCAAAGAGAAGAACGATTAGATGTGCTGCTAAGTCGAATGAAGGAGATGGATATTCCTGAGGAAGAAATGTCTTGGTATTTGGATACTCGTAGGTTTGGAACGTGTCCTCATGCAGGATATGGATTAGGGTTCGAAAGAATGATACTATTTGTTACAGGAATGGCAAATATAAGAGATGTGATTCCATTTCCAAGGTATCCAGGAAGCGCTGAATTTTAAGGAGTTCAATATATTATTGTGTCGTGCCTAATCCATTTTCAACGTTAAATTATTGTAACCAATTCAAATTAATGGAATTAAGTACGATTTATTTGTATTTTACATGTTCTTTTATTAGCTAGAAACTTGTAATTTTATTGAATGAATCCTATCCTCACCTATACCATTGATGAGACTGATCGTGTGATCAGCACAAACTCAGAGTGGGATTCATTTGCGAAACAAAGTGATGCAGCGGATCTAGAGTACTCGGTACATGGTAAATCTATTTGGAGCTTTATTGGGGCAGAAAAATTAAAGAACTTATATTTTCAGTTGTTCGAGGGAGTAAGAGCTACACAGAAAGCAGTGGACATAAATTTTAGATGTGACAATGCTCAAGTGATGAAGTTTATGAACATGTCCATAGAACCAGAGCCTAATAATTATCTTAAAATCAGTACTTGTTTATTAAGAGAGATTTCTAGGAAAAAAGCTCTTGCGCGAGAAGTTTTTTATTTAGGGTTAAAAAACGGAACTCCAATGTGTAGCAATTGCAATAGGGTCTATCCTCATGAAACTGTAGGCTGGATTGAAGTAGATAAAGCATTGAGTTCTAAACTTATATCTGAGAAACTAAATGTGACATTCGAAATTTGTGAGAGTTGTATAGAATACTTTGATAAAACTATTAATAAGTTGAAAAAAGGGGATTAAAACTTTTTATTCCTTACTTCCTTTAAGTTTTTCTAAATCCTCTACTGTATCTATGTCAATCTCGCCTCCATAAAAACATGTCGACACTACATCATTTTTATACTTTTTTATAATGGATTTTGCTCCGTTGTCACCACTAATCTTCATTAAGTCTTTTACAATCTCTTGAGAAAATAATGTGGGAGGTCCTTGACCGTTTCTATATTCTGAAACCACTATTTTAGCACTGCTTGATTCAAATTTATTGATTAGATTCACAAAATTATCAGTCGAAATGTAGGGTTGGTCACAAACACTAAGGATTACTCCTTTATATTTTTTCAATTGTATTTTTGAGACACTAAAGGATATGGTTGACCCCATGCCATGGTACCATTCTGGATGAAAGATGATATGTACTTTTTCTTTGATTGAAGAATGTATTTCATCAAAACAATCACCTAGTGTTACAAAAACATCTGAATTTGACACTTGATTTGCTTGTTTAATCGTATGATTAAGTAGGGTAGAGGACTCCCAACCTACCATTTGTTTAGGGTGTCCTAGTCTTCTAGAACCACCTGCAGCAAGAATAATTATTGCATAGCGAAGCTTATCCAAGTATATCTGTATGTTGAACAAATGGTTGCTTATACATTCGTTTTCCAGTTGCTTTGTATATCGCATTGGCAATTGCTCCACCAGCTGGCGGCAAAGATGGCTCTCCAAGACCCGTAGGGTCAAATCCACTATCTACAAAATGAACATCAATTTCTGGAGCTTCTGCATTTCGGATCATCCGATACGAATCAAAATTTTTGATGGATGGTTTTCCTTTGTCAAAAGTTAAATTTCCAAACATTGCATGACCAATACCATCTATAATTCCTCCCTCAATTTGATTTCTAGCTCCCAATGGATTTACAACAATTCCACAATCTACAGCACATGTCACTTTCTGTATTACAGGGTATCCATCCTTCATGACGACATCTGCTACTTCTGCCACATGAGTGTTGTGACAATAGTACACACTAATTCCTTGATAAACATCGCTGGATTGTTTACCCCATCCTGATTTTTCAGTGACGAGTTGAATGCAGTCTTGTAATCGCTGTGGGGAATATTTAATATTTTCATCCGCTTCAGCTGCAGGTTTTGCCTTCTCAAGTAATTCCATCCTTAAGTCCACTTCATCTTTTCCTAATTTTTCTGCCAATTCATCAAAAAAGCTTTGTTCTGCAAAGGCAAGGAAATTAGTATATGGAGCCCGCCATGCTCCAGTTGTTATATTACTTTGGTAAGCATCTCCATTTATTCTTAAGTTTGGAATAGCTCCAGCTGGAAAAAAATGAGGAATTAAACCATACATGTTGCTATTTATTGCAGCTTCTGATAATTTGTATCCTGTAATTTTTTTGTCCTTGATGGATGCTTCAATCTTGTATTTTATTGCTGGGCGGTAGGTACCCGCTTTCATGTCATCTTCTCGAGTGAAGACCAATTGAATTGGAGTTTTAGCTAACGAAGAAATTTCTGCCGCCTCATCAGAAAAATCACCATATAGTCTTCGTCCGAATCCTCCACCCATTCGACTCATACCAACATTAATCTCCTTTTCATCTCTATCTAATATTTTTGCAGCTCTAGACCTTGCCCAAGCGGGGGTCTGTATGGGTCCATGCATTACCACTTCATCTTCTCTGACATCTGCATAAAAATTCATGGGCTCCATGCAGCTATGAGGTAGAAATGGTGATTCATATACTTTAGTTATCACTTCATCCGCTTCGGAAAATGCTTTGTCCACATCTCCGTCATTTCTCATTGGTTCTTTATCGGTATCAAATAATGCAATCATTTTTTCATCATGATCACTGGTACTTTCCACACTTGTTTCTTCCTCCCATTCAGCCGATAGTAGTGACTTACCTTTCATGGCAGGCCATGTCCCATTCGCTAATACTGCTATCTTATTTCCAAATTGAATAACATCATTTACACCATTTACCTTTTTACTTTCTTCTGCATCAAAAGATACTAGTTTTTGACCAAAAGCAGGAGGCCTCATCACAACTGCATATTGCATCCCTTCTCGCTTGGTGTCAATTCCAAAGAGTGGTTTTCCAGTTACAATTTTATCAATATCTACATTTCCTTTACCAGTAGTCTGCCCAATTAATTTAAAATCCTTTTTGTCTTTTAACGGAACTTCTTCTGGGATTTCCATGCTTGCAGCAATTGAAGCGACATCCCCATAGCCTGTCGATTGTCCCGCAGGTCCTGTGATAACACCATTTTCAGTAGTGCATTCTGATGGGTCGATTTCCCAGTTTTTTGCTGCGGCATTTATCAACATTTGTCTAGCAGTCGCACCAGCTTTCCTTAATGTTTCCCAATTGGTTCGGATGGAATTACTACCCCCAGCAACCTGACTTCTGAATGCATCTGAATTTAATCCAGCCTGTTCAACAAGTACGTTGTTCCAGTCGATATCCAGTTCTTCAGCCACAATCATAGGCATAGAAGTCTTTACATTTTGTCCAATCTCTGGATTAGGTGAAAATATAGTTACAACCCCATTATTTCCTATTTTAAGGTATGCATTTATATCATACCACTCAGAAGGAAGTTCCAGTTGTTTAATGACTTCTTCACGTTGTTTACAACTTGTCAACCATGTAAACCCCAATACCATTCCACCTCCTGCAACAGCAGAAATTTTGAAAAAGGATCGTCTATTCAATTTATTTCTGTTTTCCATAATTATAGCTTTGAGGCAGTTTTTACAGCTTCTCTAATTCTTAAATAAGTTCCACATCTACAAAGATTACCATGCATGGCATTCTTGATTTCATCATCAGATGGGTTTTTATTTTCATTTAACAAGGCAACAGCAGTCATAATTTGACCAGTTTGACAATACCCACATTGAGGTACATCAACTTGTTTCCAGGCTTTTTGAACAGGGTGTGTTCCGTTTTCTGATAAGCCTTCAATGGTTGTGATTTTGCCTTCTACTTTTGATATTGGAGTGGCACAGGATCTTGTGGCCACACCATCTACATGCACTGTACATGCTCCACATTGTGCTATCCCACATCCATATTTAGTTCCTACCAAATTGAGATTGTCTCTAAGAACCCAAAGTAATGGAGTATCTGCATCTACTTCCACTGTCTGCGATGTGCCGTTTACATTGATTGTATATTGTGCCATAAAATTAATTAGTATGGGTGAAGAAAATTTTGCAAAAGATAATTAATTTGATGCTATAAATTGAACAACTTTTGGAAAATTAAATAAAATTTATGTTTTGACGATACAATCTAAAGGATATAAAGAATGTACTAATAGTTCTATTTTTGGAGATATTCATTATAAAATAGTAAGTGGAAAATCCGACAAGTGGATCTCTTTTCTTCATGGATATCCTACAAGTTCATTGGACTATAGTGCTATTCTATCAAAAATTCCAGACACATACAATGTTATTGCACATGACCATTTAGGCTTTGGTCATTCAGATAAACCAATTGAAAACGATTACTTACTTACCATACAAGCAGATATTGCAATTGGATTGTATGAATTTTTGAATATAAAAAATGTCCATATTGTTGCTCATGATTATGGAACTAGTGTGGCTACTGAAGTTTTGTCGCGGTATAATTCGAAATCACTATCTTTTCAGATAAACTCTCTTACCTTATGTAATGGATCAATGCTCATCGATATGGCTAAGCTGAGACTAATTCAAAGACTATTAAAGAATAAATGGATTGGACCCTTAGTGGCGAGGATGAGTTCTTCAAAAACATTTCATAGAAATATGAAGAATATTTGGTTCGATAGAAAAAGATATAATAAGCACCTTCTTGATAAACATTGGGAACTATTAATATCTAAGAATGGAAAACAAGTATTATCCAAAATTACACGCTATATAGATCAGCGATATGAAAATTATGATAAATGGATAGGCGCACTTCAGGGATCTAATTTACCTGTCCATATACTTTGGGCTGCAAATGATCCTGTGGCCGTAAAAGGCATGGCATTCAAATTAGATAGTATTATCGAGAATTCACACTTAACCATAATTGAAGAATGTGGACATTATCCTATGATAGAGAAGGAAGAGGAGTGGTTGTCCAAGTTATTGGCATTTATTTTATATCAAGATCAATAGTAAGTCGACATCAATACCCACAACAACAAGCCTGAATGAATTTTCAGTGAGAGGCAATAGATAATGTACATACAAGACAACGATGAAGTGTTTGCTTCTAAAATATGGTTTTTCCTTTATTGAATTTTCAGTGCCGTTTATCGATGACTTTTATTGTTTCATATAGTACTGTGTTAAAATTTAGTACTATGTATTGCATGGTACTATATATTTTCTTTATATTTGTATTGTGATTTTGATTAATTAACTACATTTCAAATTAACAAGTCGTGATATTCAAAAGATATTTATTGATTTTTTTACTTGCCTTGATAAGCTGTGCAGTGACAAATTATATACATTCTTTTAGTATTCAAAAGACAAATAAAACACTAGATTCTAACTCTAAGGAGGTGAACTTAGTAGGTTATTTGGACAAAGAAATTGATTTGAGCATAATTTGAAATGTTGTTTGTAATTAAATAAGCAATAAAACATGTTTATCTAACATTGAGCAGGACCAATCATAGTTAATGGTAAATGTTTAAATTATAATTATGAAAATAGAAAACACGAGGGCACAAATGCGGAAAGGGGTATTGGAGTTGTGTGTATTATCTATCATTTCAGAGAAAGAAGCGTATCCATCAGATATTATTGGAAAGCTGAAAGAGTCTAAATTGATAGTAGTAGAAGGTACATTATATCCACTGCTAAACCGGCTAAAAAATGCCAACCTTCTCCATTATACCTGGAAAGAGTCAAATGCGGGTCCACCAAGAAAATATTACAGAATAACAGACGAAGGAAAGCAATTCCTGGATGGCCTGTTGGATACTTGGAATGAGTTAAATCATGCCGTTAATCAGTCAACTATAAAACTAACAACAAATGAATGAGATCAGAAATGTAAATCTAGGAGGGTATCCATTCACTATAGATATTGATGCTCACGAACAAATTAAGAGGTATTTAAAAGCTATTGAAAGACGATTTGCTGATTCCGATGGCTGTGATGAAATACTAGATGATATCGAAGCAAGAATGGCAGAATTGTTCATGGAGTTTTTGCAAGGTAAAGGGATAATATCTATGAAAGAATTGGATGCTGTAATAAAAGTCATGGGAAGGCCAGAGGATTTTGGTGCAGAACCTTATGACGATGAGTATGAAGAGGAATATCAAGAAAGTAGATCTTCTTCATTCAAAGATAGATATCGCCATATTAAAACAGGCAAGAGATTTTTTAGAGATCCTGAAGAGAAAGTGATTGGTGGAGTGTGTGGTGGAATTGCGGCTTATTTTGGAATAGAAAACCCTATGTGGATTCGTTTGATATTCTTAGCACTAATATTTTTTGCAGGTATTCCAATTTTAATATATCCAATACTGTGGGCTATAGTTCCAGAAGCAAAAACAGCTGGAGATAAATTGAAAATGAGAGGAGAACCAGCTACTGTAACAAATATTGCTAGAACTGTTGAAGAGGAATTGAACGAGTTATCTGATAAGATCACAGAAATTAGTAAGGACTTGGGATCTAAAAAAAAAAGTTTAGATCGAGATCCTTTTCGCCGGGAAGAGCCATATCGAAAGGGATTTCTTTAATAGGTAAATTAGTATTGAGTATAGTAAAACTACTCAAAGCCATAATAAAACCATTTTTCTCCTTATTCTTAGGCATTATGCTCTTGGTTTTAGGAGTCCTTTGGGCAGCTTGGATAATTTCTTACATAAACCTATTTCCATTTTTTAATTATCTAGGGCCATCGCCGTTTATTTTTTCTACCATTGGTGGACTGGCTGTATTTAGCACAGTAGCAATTCCGATTTTAGGGTTAATGTTGTTGATTACTCGTTGGTTTTCATCATATAGAATTCCTGCAAAGTGGCGAACAAACTTGCGGCTCGGGTGGTTGGCATCCTTTTTAATAGCTGTTCTATCAGGATTCGGGACAGCAATAAGTTTTAATAGTGAAGCGGACTTGAATGAAAGAGTCGAGTATGTTGATAGTGGGGAAATATTGAAGATTTCAGAATTAGCTACAAAGTATAACAAGCCTTTAGGTTTGGTCCAACTACCAGATTTAATTTATACGCGAGGGGGGTTAGTGAATCAAAATGTGAGTTTTGATATTGTAAAAAGTACTACGGATAAGATAATATTAGAGACAAGGATGCATTCTCATGGGAAGACATTTGTTGATGCACAAAATTTGACAAAGTCCATGGAGATAGATCATAACTTTAATGAAAACTCTCTTAAGATCCCTAAAAGTTTTAAAATCAAAAGGGGTAGTAAATTCAGAGGGCAACGCGTGGAGTTTGTTGTGCATGTTCCTGAAGGCAAAAATATTGAATTTGATGAATCTATTGCGGATATAGTTTGGAGAAGTATTGATTTTAGAGATGGAATAAGACCAAAGAATTTAGAAAAGTATGTGTGGACAATGACGGATAAAGGATTAGCATCTGTAGGGTGGGACAAAGAGTATAGAGCGGAACGTTTTATCGATGTCAAATCATTAGAAAATCTAAATATTGATGGGAGAATTGCAACTATGATCACCTATGGTAATAAGCCACAAATTCTACTAAAGGGCCCTAAAACAGAAATAGAAAAAATTGAGAAAGTAGAAACAGATGGCACAACCAGTTTGATCGTGAATGGTTGGTTAAGCAATCGAGTTCAACTTGAAATCGTAACACCAAAATTAAATTTTTTACAAGCTAAAGAAGTTAGGTCTTTGAAAATTGAAGGGTTCAAACAAGAAAGTATGGAATTAAACTTTAGCGGTGAAAGGTATATGACAGATATCAAAATTTATGTGGATGTGGAGAATTTGAATTGTAATATAGGAGGAGCAAATGATGTGGTGCTTTTAGGATCTGGAAGTAATTTGACTATAAATGTATTAGATGGGTCGGTTGTGACAGCAGAACAATACAAAGCAAATAACGTAGAAGTGAAGGGTAATATTTATAATAACAGTTCATTTTACGCTTCCGAATCATTTATATGCCCTCCACATGAAAGACATAGTGTAACCTTGTATGGAGATGCTGAATTAGTAGAAAAGTCAAAAACAACACAACAATAAATAAAATATAAGAATAGACGACTTATAGATTGGTTCTGGGGAATCAAATCCCCATATTGCTTAAGGTGTGACAAGATGATGTTCTTGTCATACCTTTTTTATAAGTATTTAGTATCCAAAATGCTTTAATTGTCTTTCATCGTCCCTCCAGTTTTCTCTAACCTTAACATTCATTTGAATGAAAATTGGATGGTCTACAAAAGCTTCAATTTTTTTTCTTGCCTCCGTACTTAGCTTTTTTATTGCTGATCCTCCTTTCCCAATAACGATTGATTTTTGAGTTTTTCTAGATACATAAATGGTCCCATAAATGTGCGCGAAAGGTTTGCCATTTTTTTCTGATTCCTTGTATTGATCAATGATCACCTCACAAGAGTAGGGTACTTCTTGTTTATATAATTGAAGGATTGTCTCACGAACGATTTCGCTCACAAAAAACCTCGTATTTTTATCACTTAACTGATCCTTTGGGTAGTAAGCAGGTCCTTCTTTAAGCTCTTCGAAAATTGCTTCTTTTAACTCTTCTAATCCAATTTTTTCTAGGGCAGATATTTCAAAAATTTTATCAAATTGGACTCTATTATCCCATCTTTTTTTCAAGAGCTTTAGACGATCATCTTTATCCAAATCAATTTTATTGATAACCAGATATTTAGGGACTTCACTTTTCTTAAGTAAATTAAATACCTTTTCTTCACCAGTGTAGTCTTCAAATAAGTCTAAAACAAACAATAGAATGTCAGCATCTTCAAAACTTGAATAGGCAAATTTATTCATTGATTGATGCATTCCATAAGAAGGATCTTCGATTAAACCTGGACTATCTGAAAAAATTATCTGATGGTTTTCGTCATTATAAATCCCCAGAATTCGGTGTCTAGTTGTCTGCGGCTTACTTGTAATGATAGACATCTTTTCGCCCAAAAGAGCGTTCATAAGTGTAGATTTCCCTACGTTAGGCTTACCAATTATGTTTACAAATCCTGATTTATGTATCAATACCTTAATTGTTTTACGGATGAATTCATTATTTCAATAACGTGTCGAATTGCCATGGCTGGTGTTTTATACCTCCAATGGATATTACTTAAGTTTGGACCAAGATTAATGTAGTATTGTAATCTGAAGTTTTCCATTTCTTGAAGTACATGGTCTTGCAAATTAATAAAGGATATCCAGCCTCCAGTTTCATTGATGTCTTCGTACCATTCTTCATAATAACTGTCATCATCTCCATGAAAATTTAGGATATTGTCACAAAAGATAATGAATTTATCAATTCCTTTTCTCAAAAGATGGTCAACAATTTCTCTTTTGAGGAACATAATATCGTTGTTGATGCAATCATTCCATTCTCCTATCATTTCAATCATTGCAAAACCCTCTGCGTAATCTACGAAAAGGATTTTCATGTATAAAGTCTGAGAACCAAAGTCATCCCATTGAGGATGGATGAAATAATTATAAATTTTGTTGGTGAATGTAAATTCATCGTACGCCTTTCCATGAAAAGGAGAGTCGCTATCTTCCGACGCAATATAATATTCTCGCCACTTATAATAGGGTTCTATGTCATGCATACCTTAAAACAATGTACAGATTCAATAATTATTATTTATACGAAAGTGAACATGGCAACACTTCAGAAAGTTGCACTTTGCAAGACATTGGATTTGAAAACATAAAGTATTATGCCATTTCACCTAACAGTGTTTTGGCTTTTTTATCTCCTAGTTTAGCAGCATCTTTGATATCTTTAATATATCCATTTTTACCTGCCTCTTTTTTTGCTAACCCTCTTACTAATAAAATTTCAGCATCTTTTACATCTGATTTACTATGTGGAGGAATATCCAATGCTTTATTGAACTGTATTAGTGCATCATTATATTCTCCTTTTCTATTGAGTATAAGTCCATATTGATACAAGGCCCATCTTACATAATTATTATTGATATCATCAGGGCCAAATTTTCTGTTTGAATACAGTTTTAAGTCAAATTCAGCAAGATCCCATTGTTTTAATTTAATATGACACTCCGCTTTTAATTTTCTTGATTTCCAGTAAATGGGTTGAAGTGCAATCGATTTTTTTAAAGTATTGTTGAAATCATCTATTGCAAGCTCCCAATCTTTGTTTAGCACATGTACTCTAGCCCTTCCAAAATAAGCGGTAGGGATAGTTGGGTCAATATTTATTGCTTTCGTATAATCACGTTTTGCATCATGATAATTTTTCATTCTAAAACAGACTTTAGCCCTTCTTTCGTATGCTTGAGCATGTCGATCGTACTTTTCTATCGCTTTGCTCAGTGCTGCAATTGCTTCTTCTTCTCTCCCTTTTTCTTTAACAAGTTTTCTTCCTTTTAAAAAGGATCGTACTGCTGCTTTATCACTGGTAGGTTCCATCAAGTTATAATGCATGATTTTACCACCTTCAGACATCCAAGCTCGAATAGAACCTGCAACAGCAAACTGAGAACAGTAATCCAATAGACTAATTGTATTTTTATATACTTTTTCAGAAATTTGACCTACATATCTAGGTATTTCTAGTGTCAACTTGTCTTCATCAAATAATTCTTCTGCAGTGAATATTATTTGGTTCTTAAAATATGTTTCAGCCCTCAAGATGAACATCTTGCTTACTTTTTCATAACTTTTTGCAGTACCAAATTCTAATCTGCCTTGAATAATTGTCTTAAAATAAATCTTTGTAAATTCCTGTTCCATATCTTTAGAATCGAGAAAAAATTATGCCTATTTCTTAAATTTTCACTCTTACTTAGTATTCTTATAGTAAATAAATTTTATAAACCCTTGAATGTTTATTTGTTATAGGTTTTTTCAACGAAAAATATTTTTTAAAATATTTTTGAAGGTGTGCCATTCAGGTTATTTATTACTGTATCGAGGACTTATTTAGATCTACATGTTTTGAACTAAAAATTAAATTATTTGGAATAAGACGACGAAATGAGAGAAGTCAATACGCATCAACGATATACGTATAACAAAAAATAATCATCTAATCCATAAATAAAAAAAGCCCCAATATCAAAAGTAAAGATAGTCAAAATGCTCTGGAAATCAAAAAGATAGGAGATAGGATAAGATGTGAGTTACGATAACTTTTTAGTGTTTAAAATTTTCTAAATCCTTTTTTCCATCTACCAAAAGGGATGCTAAAAGAGATATTGGGTACAGATCCATCTTCTGCTAATATTGCTCCGAGAGATAAAGAAAAACCACTTCTAAATAAAACTTCGATTACTGGGGTGACTATTGTTTCATCATCAATCCGAATGTAATCAACAACGAATCTTGATTTATTTAATAGTCCAATACTTGCATTTAAAAATATTGTATATTCTGTTGAACCATCGTAGTTTAAATAATTCGGTGATAGAGTGAAGTTGGTGCGCTTATTTCCAAAAGTGACTGGGGAACTCAGCATAAATATACCTCCTTCACTATTGAAGTAATATTTTGATGAAAGTGCAACGTGAAAGTTTCTTTCTGATAACAGGTTCAACTTTGTTCCAAATTGTAATATTGGAAATGAATTACCAGAATCAAAGACTAATGAGGCTGTTTCAAATCCAGCTGTAAGATTTAACTTCTCCGTCAGTCCAAAATTAAATTCATTTCCAAAAATATAGTAGTTTTTGTAATAGTGATTCGCCTCACCATTTGATATTCCAGTTTGTACAAAGTAGGGTACACTAGAATTTGGAATATGATTAAAATATCTAGAAATTACTCCATCGTGAACTGCTCTTACATTTTTTTTGGTAAAAGCAAGTCTGCCAAAGTTTATAGTTTCAATGATGACTGAATCTTCAGTGATTTCCTTAAGTATACCATTAGCGTAATTATAATCGAAGGTTTCTACCGTAACGACTTTATTTTCATCAACATTTTGAGCTATACTTTTCTGTTGGAGGTATAGAAAGAATAATGAGAAGAGAACGAAATACTT
The DNA here is from genome assembly GCA_029212405.1 of Saprospiraceae bacterium. GTDB lineage: Bacteria > Bacteroidota > Bacteroidia > Chitinophagales > Saprospiraceae > CAJXUU01. Next base: position 96,352 of record JARGNR010000001.1, on the reverse strand, counting down.
CATAATTGGTGATCAGCTTGTCGGATAATTGCAATGATTCAACTCAAGATAAACGAATAAAATAGAGAAATTGTATACATACAATTATATATCCTTTTAAGCTATATTTTTTTTGACCTGTTCACTCCTTCTAAAAAGGGTACGAATTTAAAAGCTCCAAAGTCTTCTTGCTCAAATTTAGTAGGAGATACTTTGGTAATTCGAATCATTCTCTGAACGTCTCCTTCTCCTAAAGGAACGACCATAATACCACCAATTTTTAATTGATCCAATAGATCCTGTGGAACAAAAGGGGCTCCACAAGTGATTAGAATTCGGTCAAATGGAGCAAATCGGGGAGCTCCTTTGTATCCATCTCCTAATAAAGTCCTGATCCTACCAAAGCCTAATTTGTCGAGTAGTCGAACTGTTTTGTGAAATAATTTTTCTTGCCTTTCTATTGTGTAGACTTTAGCTCCTAGGTAGGACAATACACATGCTTGAAATCCACTTCCCGTTCCTATTTCTAACACCTTTTCTACCCCCTTAATTTTCAATAAACTTGTTTGAACAGCCACCGTATAAGGCTGCGATATCGTTTGATCAGAGTCAATCGGAAATGCAACATCGGTATAGGCCCATTTTGCAAATGCACTATCTAAAAATAAATGTCTAGGGATATGCATAAAGGCACTTAATATTCTCTCATCTTTAATTCCTTTACTTCTTAAAGTTGTTATCAACTTTGATCGTAGGCCTTGATGGATATAACTGTCTTTCAAAAGAGCGAAAATTAGAGTTAAAAAATTATAAATAAGATTGATACATATTATGTAATAGTATAATGTGTAAAATAGAGAATTTAATTTTACTATTCCAAATAAATGTAATATCCTTTTATAAAAGTTAACTTATTTTAATGAGAAAGTCCAATAAATTGTGTGATTTATTGGACTTTTGAATTAAATGGAATTACGTATTTGGTTCTTATTTGATACTTATTTGATCACTAAATACTTTGTCGTTTTGAATAATATTCATGAAAATATTTTGACCTCTAAATTCGGATAGATCAATTGTTCTGGCAAAATTTGGGTCCACTTTTGTTATTTTTTTAATGGTTTGGCCATTTACTGAATAAAATAGTATGTCGACTGGATGTTCTTCACTAAGTTGGAAGGATAAACTGAAAATTCCATTTGAAGGATTTGGACGAATACTAATTTCTTGAATCTCTAAGTTTCTAGATTGAACCTTTGCCAATTCTTCATCTTGTAGCTTAAACTTTACAGGAAAAGTATATTCGTAATTTACGGTTTGTTTGTCTTTGACCGCAGGTGTCCAAGGAGTATCGATGTCTTTCATTTTTTCCATAAGATCCAATACAACTTCATCAATTCCCCAACCTGGCGATTTTACAAGTCTTACATTTTGAATTCCCCCTTCTGCATTAACGACAAATTTCACAACGGCCATCCCTTCTATTTTATTCATTTTAGCTTTCTTTGGGTATTTGACTTTACTGAATACAAAATTTAATAGTTCACTGATTGATTCTTTTTCATCTGATGTGTTTGGAAAAAGTGGAAGTTGATCTACTTTGACCACAGTTTCTACTTCAACCACATTGCTATTCTCTAGTTTATTATTTTCCTTTGCTTTGACCGGTATTTCTTTCTCTCCTTCCAGTTTATATTGTATTGGAATTACTAGTTGCACCTTTACATTTTTGCCTAAATGTACTCCAGGTGTCCATTTCGGCATATTGTCTATCACTCTCTTTGCTTCTGCTCCAGTACCTGCTCCTGGGTCTCTTATGATTTTTGTTGATGAAACAGAACCATCTTTCTCAATGATCATTGACACTACTGCTTTACCATCAATTCCTTTTTTTCGAGCTTCTGCTGGGTATTTTATGTGTGTATAAATATATTCAAGCATTTTTTGATCGGAACATTGCTTTTGCTGATCAGAACTCAACCCTTTAGCATTACAGCCAGAGAAAAGAGGCATATTGTCCACCTCCGAATACACTTCTTTATTTTGACTATAAATATCATTTAATACTTTTTGAGTAAGGTTAAATTCTTCCTTTTTTACTTCTGTTGATCGTTCACCAAGTGCAATAACTTTGGCAGTCGGTTTTGTTATTGGATTTGGTGTGATTGGTCCTTCAAGTTTGTACTTGATGGGTAATGTATATTTTACTCTTACTGTTTCGCCTTTTTGTTTCCCAGGTATCCATTTTGGCATGGAATTCACTACTCGTAATGCTTCTTCATCACATCCGCCTCCGATTTTACGAAGAACTTCACCTAACGAAATTTCACCATTTTTTTCTACTACAAATTGTACTACTGTCATGCCCTCAATGTTTTCTTCTATTGCCTTTTTAGGGTACTTTAAGTTTTCATAAATAAAAGTGAGCATTTTACTTTTAGCACATTTCTCCTTTTCCTTTGCAGTCCCAGAACTTTCTTCACAACCTGGGAATCTAGGCATTTCTTCTACCACTTTAAATATTGGGTCCGATTGGGCATTTTGCAATTGAGAAAGCTGATCTTTAAGACCAAATAAATCTTGGGAAGCAGTCGAAAGAGATAGTTTTGTATCTGAATCACCAAAATTAAATATCAGTTTACCTTCGGTAGTAGATGTTCCAGCTTCAATCTTGTAGGACTTGACCGCTTTTAAGACCTTTTTCTGGTCTACTCGATCTTCAATTGTAGTTTCTGATACATCTATTTGGGCATACGTAATGTCCCCTTTGTTATTCGCAGAAGCATTTACGGTTATAGTCCCTGTTCCTGTAATATTTTTGGGTATACTTCTCTGGATAATTTTTCTACCATTAAAAGGATTGGTGTTTTTATTAAGATTTAAATCAGTAGAAATTTCTGTAATGAGTTCGTTTGAATTCTCTTCGGTAGATCTGTTTGAAGCAAATAAAACAAGTAAGCCAATCAAAACTGGGATTGCTGTTAAATACTTGACCATAGCCGAGCGTCTAGATTTTTCTTTGTACATCATTGTAATACGTTTTTTAATTTGTGAATGAAAAAAATGATTAGCTAAGGCAATCTCAAGTCCGGATGTAGACTGCCTTAGCAATAGCTGGCCATAGCTATTTCTTGAGTGATTTTTCGTGACATAAGAATCAGCAAGATATTCATGTGACTGTCTTAATGCAGCTTTATAAAAAATGAGTATTGGGTTGAACCAAAAAAAGATTTGCAGTAGCTCTAAGATTATGATATCTATAGAATGCCACTGACTTGCATGCAATTCTTCATGCTGTATAATTTTTTCTATATCCTTGCGTAATGGAAGTTTTTTACTGATAAAAACAAAGTGAAAAAATGAAAAAGGCAAGTGAATTTTATCAGATTCTATCAGTGTATAATTCGCGTAGGTAGTTTTGCTTGAGCCCTTAAATATGAAATAAATCTTTGAGAGACCATAGAGAAATCGGGATAGAACCAATAGGGCTCCAAGTAGATAAACCACATAGAGCACATCAATTAGTGTAAATGGAAATGTGACGGTTTCTGGATGAGAGATTATTTCCACAGCACTGACCTGATTCATTGCGTATATGACTTCCGTAGATGTTTGATTTTCAGGTAGAAAGCCTCCAAGGTGAGGAATAAATAGTCCAAGAATTAGTGATCCTAGCAAATAGAATCGGTTTATGTTAAAGAAGGTTTCCTTTTGAAGAAATAGAATGTAAATACCGTAGAATAGAATCCAACATGTACTTACTTGTAATAAATAAGTCATCATAGCTTCGTTTAATTTTTAGGGGATGGTGCGTCAATTTCTTGACCATCAAATTTTTTGGTCAACTCTTTTAAATCATTAAGAGATATGTCGTCTTCTTTTACTAAAAATGATACAAGCTCGTTCATACTCCCTTCAAAATAGTGACTTACTAATCTTCTAAGAGAAAATTTGGAATAGGTGGACTTCTCGACTATTGGAAAATATTCATAGGTACGACCATATGCTTTATGATCCACGAATTCTTTCTTTTCTAATATTCTGACAATGGAGGAAATACTGCTATGCGGAGGTTTTGGGCTTCCCATATGTTGTATCAGGGCGCTGACAGTACTGGGTCCGTGATCCCAGAACAATTGCATGATTTCTTCTTCTGCTTTTGTTAGTCTTTTCATGGGCATTAATTTGATTGATGTTGAATTTCTTTTAGATACCGGGATCTATTTTTTGCATATGCTTGATATTCCTTATTTCTATGCTTAGATTTTATGTATTTTTTATAATAGTTAATCGCTATCGATTTGTCTTTGTAATAGATGTCACAAATACTAGCCAAATAGTATAGTACAACAGGATCATTGCCATATTTGTACGCATCTTTATAATGAGAAATGGCTTTTTTGTATTGTTTTTCATTATTCGCTATCCTTGCCGTATTTCTGTGATACATGTCTAAGTCTGGACTTCGACCAAATTTTACTGCTTTTTCATAATGATCCAATGCCCCTTTAATTTCTCCTTTTTTTTCAAAGGCGGTTGCTAAATAGAAGTGTAACTTTTCTGATTGCTCTTCGCCAACCAATGCCATACTTAGTTTTTGAATGGCCAAATCCACAGAATCTATTTGTAAATAGGAAAAACCAAGTAATTTATTGTAATAACTATTTAAATCCACTTTTCCTGCTACTTTTTGAAGGATCAACGTGACAGAATCATGTTGTTTTTGTTTGTACTTTGATCTGGAAAATAAATAATAGAGACCTACATTGTCTGTATCTATTCGTAACCCTTTTCTTAAAAGACTATCAGCAAGGAGTGTTTGATTATTCTCAACACATAACTCAGCTAACCCTTTAAGAGAAATGACATCTTTGGGATTTAATTTGTTGGCTTTTGCATATAATCGAAAAGCTTCTTTTTTGTCATTTACAGACTTGTATAACTTTGCATTTTTTCTAAAATAAATTGGATTTTCAGGGTCTAGTTTGTTGAGTAAGGTATAATACTTTATAGCCCGAGGTATGCGTTGTTGTTGTTCGTAAATGGAAGCTAATTGTGCAAATGCATTCCTGTTCGTTGAGTCTATTTTTTCTATTTTATGGTAATATGTTTTTGCGGCAGCTTGATCTCCAAGTCTATTGAATGAATTAGCCAAAATCTCAATGCAGGAAACATTTGTTGTGTCTTCTTGAAAACAGGTTTCTGCATCTGTTATGGCTTCCAAATAGTCTCCAGTAGTAAAGTGCTCAAATGCATTTGTTTCAGGTGATTGAGCCCTGAGAGACATTATTTGTAAAAATAGTAGAATGATATAGAGGTTCTTTGCCATAGGGCAAATGTAAAACGAATAAATAAGTTATGCAACTAAAAAATACGTTGAATAAAAAAAATGTGCCTTTCTGGGTGATTTTATTGAATATGATTCTGATTTAAAATAAGAAATAACACATTTTTGACCTGTTTTAGAGGAATGTGTAAAAAAAGGTCGGTTAAAAAAAGGTTAATAAAATTTGAAAATTTTGACTGTATTAATATGTAAATAACAGAATATCAATTAGTTATGTTTGAGACGAGGTATTTCTGATATTAACAATAGAAACTTTTAATTCATCTTCGCAGTCATAACATATGAAGGACGGATAGAAATATTAAATTTGTCGTCCAAAAAACTGGGTTTTCATCGTTTATTCCTTGATATCCATATTATTAGAACAGTTTGAGAATGACTAATTTTCAAATGTGTGTAAAAAATAAAAAATTTGACCTATGATTAAGAGATTATTAGTAGCATTCACCATGATGGCATTTATGGCCAGCACCATCTCTGCTCAAAGAATTGCAATTGTGGACATAAATGAAGTGTTGGGTAGTTTTATTGATTATCAGAATGCAGAAAAGGAGATTGACAAAGTAGCTTCAGAGTGGAGACAAGATATTGCGCAAGAATATGATAAAATTAAAGCGCTCTATAATAAATATCAAGCGGAGCAAGTGCTGTTAAATGAAGAGCAGAAAAAAGAACGTGAGGATGAAATAATGGAGGCTGAGAAGATGGTAAGAGAAATGCAAAAAAATAGATTTGGACCAGAAGGTGATCTATTTGTAAAACGTCAAGAATTAGTTTCACCTATACAAGATAAAGTATTTGCCGCAATTGAGGACTTTGCTTCAGATCGAGGGTATGACTTAATATTTGATAAAGGAGGAGCTGCTGGATTACTTTTTGTGACCGATGAATACGATAAAACGTCCGAAGTTAAAAAGCGATTAGGAATAAAATAAAAGAATAAAATCAACTTAAATCAGAACACTTACTTAAATTTTTATATGATGAATAAGATAATTAAATCACTCCTATTTTTTGTTGCCTTTGCAGCATTCACTGTGTCTGTTCAAGCTCAAAAGTTTGGATACATTAACTCACAAGAGTTGATCGGTCAAATGGCAGAAGTTAAAGAAGCGAATGCAAAAATCGAAACACTGAAGAAACAATTGCAGAAAAAGGGGCAAGATATGATAACAACGCTTCAAGCAAAATATACAGCTCTTCAAAAGAAGCAAACTGATGGAACAGTTGCACCAAAAGAGTTTGAGGCGGAAGCTGCTTTATTGAAAGAAGAAGAATCGAAATTAGCTACTTTTGAACAAACTAGCCAGCAAAAGATTATGGAGAAGAGTGACGAGTTGTTATCTCCAATTCAATTAAAAATAAATAACGCGATAAAGGAAGTAGCCACGGATAATGGGTACACGTATATTTTTGATATTAGTCTTGGATTAGTTTTATATGCAGATCCAGGAACAGACGTAAGTGCTTTAGTAAAAGCGAAACTAGGAATATAACATTGTTGTTATCAAACGTATGATACAACATCTTGATGCTCAAAATAAATCTATAGGAATATTTGACTCTGGTATTGGTGGCTTGACGGTTGCCAATGCCATTCAAAATGTACTTCCTAATGAACATCTAATATATTTTGGGGATACAGCCCATCTTCCCTATGGTGATAAATCAGCAGATGCTATAAGATTTTATGCGCTCAAGATTAGTAAATTTTTATTAGAGCAGCAATGCAAAATGATCGTGATTGCCTGTAATAGTGCTTCCTCTGCTGCTTATAATACACTCTTAGAATTTTTTGACGGTAATGTGCTTTTTGTGAATGTTGTGGATCCATTGGTTTCTGCTGTAGTGGATAGAGGATATAGCGAAATCGGAGTAATAGCAACTAAAGCCACAATTCGATCCAATATTTATAGAGACAAGATTAAACACAAACTTCAAAGTTCTAAAGTACATTCATTAGCAACGCCACTTCTTGCTCCCATGATAGAAGAAGGCTTCTTTAGAGGCGAAATTAGTCAGTCTGTAATCGAAACCTATTTGGGACAAGATCAATTTAAGTCGATTGATGCTCTCTTATTGGCATGTACACATTATCCATTGATAAAAAAGGAAATTCAAGAATTCTTTAATCATAAAGTCCAAGTGTTGGATAGTACAGATGTGGTTGCAAATTTCGTCAAAAACATGTTAGAGAAAGAAGGATTGTTGTCTAATGGAAAAGAGAAAGAAAATGAATTTTATGTCTCTGACTATACATCATCTTTTGAAGATACAGCAAAAATGTTTTACGGAAAAAGTATCGAACTCAACACTATTAATATTTGGTGATCACTGCTCATATGAGATCATGATTAAACAATAGACAAAATAAAAATGAGAAGAAAATTATATATGGTCTTTATTTTTGGGATACTCTCTCTTCATGTTCATGCCCAATCTCAGGTTGAAAATATGATTAGAGATGCCAAAAAGTACAATGCCGCGTATCTAGCTAATGATTTTGAATTGTTTACCGATATGATTATACCTTCTGTAGTAAAACTCGCAGGTGGTAAAGAAAGAATGGTTAAAATATCAAAAGAACACTACCATACTATGACGGCTAATGGAATGAAATATATTTCTATTACACCTAAAAAGCCGAGTAAAATCATGCTAGGAGGAGAAGACCTACATGCGATTATTCCTCAACATGTAATAACTAAGATTGGGGAAGATAAATTCGCAAGAATCGCATATTACCTTGCTAATTCTAATGATGAGGGTGAAACATGGACTTTTGTTGACTTAGATCCTTATGATGCCGAATCTATTAAAATATTTGTACCTTCATTTACAGGAGATCTTGAGATTCCTCCTGTTGAATATGCACAAAAGATAAAATAATTAAAACTGAAATAAAATTGAAGATAAGGGTAGAATCTACGCACGGTGAATTGAACTTTAAAGGCACAAATGATAGAGGACAAAGTCTTCAATTTAGTGGCAGTAAAGAGTCTGTTTCTCCAATGGAAGCTGTATTAATGGCTGCAGCAGCATGCAGTTCAATTGATGTTGAGATCTTTCTAAATAAAATGAGACAGCCCTTCGATCGTATTGAGGTGGATGTACAAGGTGATAGGGTAGACGCAGTTCCGGCTGTTTTTAGCGATATTCATTTGCACTATACTATATATGGTGATGTGAAACCTGAAAAAGCTAAAAAAGCGGTAGAAATGTCTATGGAAAAGTATTGTTCTGTTTCCATAATGCTACAAGAAGCAGTCAAAATGACACACAGTCACGAGATAATAAATTCATAAAAACTAGAATGCTAGAAGGAGATCGATTAAAAACGGCACTACTTCATTTATCAAAAGATCCTATTTTGAAACCTGTGATTGATGCCATTGATTTACCTCCTAGGCATTATGACGAGGATGTCTATCTAGGCCTTGTAAAATCTATCATATCTCAACAATTATCAGTTAAAGCTGCCAATACCATTACAGGAAGATTTTTAAATTTATTTGAAAATCAATACCCTGATCCTGAGTACTTACTCTTGCTGGAAACTAACAAGTTACGCTCTGTTGGATTGTCTGGACAGAAAACACAATATGTAAAAAATGTTGCTGCCTTTTTTACTGACAAAAATCTATTTGAATACAATTGGTCAAAAAAAACGAACGAAGAAATCATTGCCTTGCTCACACAAATTAAAGGAGTGGGTAAGTGGACAGTTGAAATGATTCTTATGTTTGTGCTCAAACGAACGGATGTCTTACCCGTCAACGATTTAGGAATTCAACAAGGAATACAACAGTTGTATGCTATACAAGCAGATAAAAAGGAATTAATTGAAAAGATGGAGACGGTGGCTAAGCCATGGAAACCATACCGTTCTCTAGCTTGTTTGTATCTTTGGGCAATTAAAGATATGCCATAATCTAGATCATTTTAGACCATAGAATTGTGAAGGTCTGTTACTTTTTTCTGAATATCAGCAAGTTTTTCCTCCAGTATATAGTTAAATGTCGATTTGGCATCTGAGAAACTTAGATGCGCATAATATTGCCATATTTCAGCAATGTCAGAGTATTCTATTTCATAAGGGAGGTAGGCTTCATTATCTGAAGTTAGAAATAGTTTTTGCTGTTCAGGAATGTTTTTGATTCGTTTATATACCAATCCACTTTCCTTACTTACCAATATGTAGGTTTTATTATCTTTTATCTGATGAATGTGCTCCACAAAAGAACATATTACAATACTCCCTGATTCCATAGGAAGCATAGAGTCTCCGTGTATTTCGAAACCTCTAAATGTACCTTGTGGAATATTAGGGAAAGATATTTTGGGTAGTTCACGGATATATTCAGGATCATTAAAACTGTCTAAATATCCCGCTTCAGCTTTGGTATCAACCAGTTCAATGTTTTCCTTATTATTTTGGTCAACACTTATTGCTAATACCCTCAATCCATCGTTCCGCGTAATTTCTAATTCGTCAAAACTCAAATCAGAAAGAATTAAATCATGGATGGGTACATTAAATTTTGTTGAGATTTTTACAAGCATTTCTAAATTAGGTTCCGTTTTTCCTCTTTCATAATCTCCCATTGTAGTTCTGGCTACAGCAAACTCATCTGCTAATTCGCCTTGAGATAGTTTTTCTTTTTTTCTGAGATATTTGAGATTGGAAGCTAACTTTGACATGTGATCAATACGATTTATTCAACAATTTGATTCCAAATATACTAAATTATCTATATGTGATGTCATTAAGGCACATATAAATGGCGGGAAAAGCGACAGAATGAGAATTTGATCTCGATTTACAGTTTATTTAGTCCATTTCGGATTTTAGTGCAACTATAGGTTTCTTTGCTCT